>NZ_JAVYJG010000006.1:0-538909 GCF_032621675.1 Pseudomonas sp. zfem003
GATCAGGAACAGCTCCTTGCGGGTCTGCTTGCGCTTACCGGCGTACTCGGCGTCGGCGAAGGTCATCTGCTTCATCGGAGAACTTAGGCAACGGGATCGGTGTATTTCACCAGATTCGGGAAGTCTTCTTCAGACTTTCCCTAGCTTTTCTTGAAAAATTGAAAATCAAGAAAGCAAGCCATCACAACTAAAAATTTTCCCCGCCAAACTGATCCAAATCAAAAAACTCAATAAATATCGAAAAAACACCTCTAAAATCTTTGAAAAAACGCCGCCAAGGCATCAACGGCGTCATAGCCACCATCTAAATACCCTTCTAAATAGATAGCGAACTCGACAGTTCCACGACGCCTTATTTCCCGCCCCACATCAACAGTAACCTGTCCGTCAACAATGGGCAGATAGACACTGGAAAAAGTTACACGCCGGCGCTCTTCCTGCCAGTCGATACCTCCACCCCAAGCCTCACAATGAATAAAGTGGTTATTACCGGGAGTTCTGGCAAAAATCTGCGCATAGTTCATTCCACCACTAGCCGCATCGATAGGTATATAGGCCTTCATCTTGACCAATACTAATACATGAGTCGCCGTAGAAGGAATTTTCGAAGAGTCTACTTTATAGACATACCTAACTTGGCTAGCGCTCTCCGCAGCAGGCGAATTCGAAAGAACCGGCTCAAGCTCATCGTACGCGATAGGTTCTCCAGCACTACCAGTCATAATCATAGAGTCATGCTTAGCCGGAACTCCTGGAAACAAAAATAATCGGCCGTTTCTAGACTCACTCAAAGAGTAACAACCCAGAAGAAAAAACAAGGAAAGCCAAAAATACTTCAATCCGCCCCCTTAAAAGAATGCGAACTCTTCATTAGCGCGATTTGCGCCATACCCAGCGCATCAAAAAAAATTAAGAGATGACAGCTGCTACTCGCATGATATTAAAAAATTAAACCGAAAGCCTAGACCCCAAAGGAATAGCCTAATTCCTAAAATAAACTCAGTTCGATGTACGCTTCGAGTGCATCCAGTCGACTATTTCACCCTCTGGAGCATAACCAGAAACTGCCTCACGCAGCAACTGACGCACGCGATCATAATCATCCTGCTCGACCGCATCGATCAGATTTATAATGACCTCCTTGAAAGCTTCCCACGGTAGATACTCTTCATTAGCTCGCATAATCATCGGGTGATCAGTAGGACTTACGTTATCACCGATCAAGAGCTCCTCATAAAGCTTCTCACCAGGGCGCAAGCCTGTGAACTCAATTGAGATGTCTCCATGGGGATTAGTCTCGGAGCAAACACTTAGCCCCGTTAAATGAATCATCTTCTCGGCTAACTCGGCAATCTTCACAGGCTGCCCCATATCTAGAACGAATACATCACCACCCTGCCCCATTGAGCCGGCTTGAATCACCAATTGTGCGGCCTCGGGAATGGTCATGAAGTACCGGGTTATATTCGGATGAGTGACCGTCACAGGCCCTCCCTTACGAATCTGATCGTAAAAGCGTGGAATCACCGAGCCCGAAGAACCCAGCACATTGCCAAAGCGCACCATAGTGAAGCGTGTCTTGTTCTCTTGATGTAGCTGCTCTTCATAACCGAACAATACCGGAGCAGATTCTTGACTCAGCGCCTGCAAGACCATTTCAGCTAATCGCTTTGTGCTACCCATGACATTTGTAGGGCGCACCGCCTTGTCAGTGGAGATCAGCACGAAGTGCTCAACCCCGGCGCGCAGTGCTGCCTGAGCCGTATACAATGACCCCAGCACATTATTCATGACTCCTTCGGCAATATTGTGCTCAACCATCGGCACATGCTTATAAGCTGCCGCATGATAAACGGTGTTAACCGCCCATACTCGCATCAGCTCGTATAGACGATCCTGATTACGAACTGAACCGAGAACTGGGAACAACCGCACGCTGAGAGATTCCCTGCGAATACGTTGCTCCAATTCCGTATGAATACTGTAGAGATTAAATTCGCTGTGCTCGAACAACAGTAATATCTTTGCGTCGGTAGAAAGAATCTGCCGGCACAACTCCGAGCCAATGGAACCACCCGCCCCCGTCACCATGACCACTTGGCCTCGAATGCAACGTTCAAACAACTCCTGTTGTGGTGGCACTGCGTCGCGCCCAAGAAGATCGGCGATGTCTACTTCCTGAACATCCTCTACCTTTACACGACCGCTCGCCAAGTCCATGAAGCCCGGCACAGTTCTAACATGCAGCGGATACTGCTCCAATGTTTCCAGTACTTGCCGTCTGCGAGTGCGACTTGCAGATGGCACCGCCAAAAGAATTTCTACCGCACCTGTTTCGTCAATCATCTGCTGAATGTGAGCAGGTGAGTATACGCGAAGACCTGCTATTACACGATTACAGATATTGTGATCGTCATCAATGAAAGCAACAGGCCGCATGGCACGCCCCATGCGGAGGGCTGCAGCTAATTGATTTCCAGCAGCTCCTGCGCCATAGATTGCAACTCGAGAAAGTCGGCTATCAAATCCGCCGAATCTGGACGGCTGCTCGGGCGAGAACCAGTTGCCCAAGAAATAGTGACGCATGCATAGCCGCAAACCACCAACCAACATGATGCTTAACCACCAATAATTCAGCACCATGGAGCGGGGAATCATTGCGGGAGCATCTCGATACCAATACACCGCAAGCGCCAAGATCAAGGCAGATAGACTCACCGCCTTGACAATCGCGAGAAGCGCGTCATTCCCGAGGTAGCGTGTGACTACTCGGTACATACCAAAACGAATGAACAACGGTATGGATACCAATGGCGCAGCCAAGAACAGCCATAAGTGCCCGCTGAATGGAAATATATTGTCCACGTCACCGAGGCGTATCACGAATGCCAACCACAAGGCGACCCACAGCAACACAACATCCATGAAGATCTGGATTGATCGTTTGTAGCGACGCGGTAAGCGCAACATGCGCTCTCTGAGTTTGTCAGCTAGTCTCAACACAAAAAAGACACCATACCTTTCAAAAAGCGTGGTTCTGCGCTAGCAGCACCAAGCAAAGCCCTACAGCTGAAGTGATCTCATCAACCGCAACGCATACGTTTTCATACCATCGTACCGCCCGCAACCGACAACGAATCATCTGTCCGCTCTTGGAAAGTGACTGCTCTCGCCAGACACGTGCACTTTCGTGCATAACGCAACCCTGTGGCTTGAAGCTACGCAGACTTCAACCTAACCACATGATTTGTTGTTGGGGAAGGGCGGAAGCAGACAACCAAGATGACGCGCCACCAACCAGCCACCCTCCACTTCCTACAGGCAGAACCAGTATCACTCAAAAGAGAAACACAGCCCTCTCTCGTCACCTCATCAAAACTCCGCAACAATCTTCTTAGCGGTGTCTATTACACGATCCTGCTCCCGCTCTGTCATATTGGATCCAGAGGGCAGGCAGACGCCATGAGCGAATATATGATCGCTGACGGAATACTTCTCATCATGAGGAAAATAGGCACACCCTTCGAAAAGTGGCTGTAGGTGCAACGGTTTCCATATCCTTCGTGCCTCAATGCGGTGGTCCGCCAGTCGCTCAATAAAGCGTTGAACATCAACACGGCTATCAGAATCAAACATGCCGCAACTAAGCCAACGTGTCGAGCGACCAAAAGAGGCCTCAGGCATCCACTGAAAGCTCTCCCCACCAATGCCACTGTCGCGATATCGTTCGAACACCGCGCGTCGCTGGCCAACTCGCTCCTCAAGAACGCGCAGCTGTCCACGACCTATACCGGCCAAGACATTACTCATACGGTAATTGAAACCGACGCTCGTGTGCTGATACCACGGCGCCGAATCCCTCGCTTGCGTCGCAAAAAAGCGAGCTCTCTCAATCAAGGCTCGATCATCCGACACCAACATCCCCCCCCCGGAGGTAGTGATGATCTTGTTGCCATTGAACGAGTAGACACCAAGCTTGCCGAAAGTACCACTGGCTCGGCCCTTGTAACTGGCACCTAGTGACTCAGCAGCATCCTCAATCAATGGGACATCGAATTTTTCACAAATCGTAACGATAGGATCGAGATCCGAGCTCTGCCCATATAAATTAACAACAATCACAGCCTTCGGAAGACATCCATCACGAGCAGCCTGCTCAAGGCCACGCTGCAACGCCGCAGGCGACATATTCCATGTCTCGAGCTCGGAGTCGATGAATACCGGGACAGCTTTTTGATAGAGAATAGGATTGGCACTGGCAACAAAAGTCAGACTGGAACAGAACACTCTATCCCCTTCCTTTACCCCCAGAAGGATGAGTGCAAGATGGATAGCGGCAGTCCCCGAACTCAACGCCGCCGCATGACCAACGCCAACCTTCTCAGCCAGCTCTCGCTCGAAAGCGTCTACGTTGGGACCAAGAGGAGCAATCCAGTTAGTATCGAAAGCCTGGTTGATAAAGGAGAGTTCCTGATCCCCCATATGCGGCGTCGACAAAAGAATAGGCGACTCAAGGTCACGAGCACGCAGCAGGTCTATTGGGCGCCCAGAGTCATCAAGCACGGGGATATGGTTAACGTCATTTTGCTTCATCAGATCGAGAGCCAACTCTCGGTCCGTCCCATCTTGCACCGTAATCGGCGTCTTCTCTGGAAGCTCGAAATGCACCTCCTCCAATGCGGTACCAGCCAGCAACAAGCGACGAAGATCACCATCGGTAATGGTCCGAACCAAGCGGCCACTTCCATCTACCAATAGCAGGATTTCTGCACCGCCCTGATCCATGCGAGCAAGCAGCTCCCTCAAAGAAAGCCCTTGGTGAATAATGACGCGCTGTAACTCAATCATCACAAAGAAATCCTAGCAGGAACACCAACCAAAACAGCGCCTGCAGGTGCGTTGCGTGTAACCACCGCCCCGGCACCAACACGCACGCCATCTCCAATGCAGATACCAGGCAAGATTACCGCCCCACTGCCTATGAGAACTTCATTGCCAAGCGTAACGCCCCCACCCAATGTTGAATTTGGAGCGATATGGCAACATTCACCAACCCTGCAATCATGATCAACTATTGCGCCATGATTGATAATTGTAGATCGACCAACAATTGCATCTGGCCCAATAACAGCATACGCAGCAACGAAACAGCCATCGGCGACTTGGGCGCTTACTGCAACGCTTGAGTGGGGATGTATAACAGTAAACCAACCTAGGACTTGGTTATCAAACGTCGCCAGCAGTCGTCGCCGAGTTAAATTCTCCCCAATGGCTAAATGACCGTAGAACGAAGAGCCAGTCAGAACAGGCTGCAACTCAATTGCATGACCGAGCAGTATCTCACCCACTCGAGAAGAATTATTATCGAACAAACGGACAGTACGCCCGTTCCGAACACAAGCATCCAGCACGACTTTGCCATGCCCGCCGGCTCCAAGAATAAAGTACTCAGTATGCATTGCACTTGAGCAACAAGTCGCGATTCAGGGGAAGTCTTTCGAGCAGTTCAGTAATACGCAAACCGGCAGCGCCATCCCCATAAACATTTCTTACGGCAATCCTCCCTTTGGCCAAGACTTGGACCAGCGCGCATTGTATTGCGATTACATCGACCTCGACATCCACCACGTTATCACTTCGCTCCCGCCCTAGTTGACGATTACCTACATTTACCACTGGTGTATGAAAGCTGGCTGCCTCGATGATACCGCTGCTGGAGTTCCCCACCATTACGTCAACAACCGACATCCAACGACAGAAGTCGTCTCGCTGCAAATGATTAACCACTCGCACACCGATAGCTGGATCTGCTAAGACCGCGCGAATAGCTTCCCCACCAGCATCCGCGTTGGGCATCAGCACCAATGCCTGAAGGCCGTCCACCCGCCGAATGCCTTCGAGCAACGTTCGCATCTGCCGATCAGCAAGCTCTGCGTGCTGCACTACCGGGTGAAAGATAACCAACGCAATAGGGCGCAAGGGATCAAACCCATACCCCAGCGCCATCTCATCACGCACAGGTGGCTGAATATCAACAAGACCGTCGAGCCCGGGCGCCCCTGTAACGAAAATATTCTCCTCTCGCTCCCCCATCCGAACCAGTCGCTCACGCGCATCAACTGTCGCAGTGAAGTGGTAGTGTGCGAGCTTAGATATAGCGTGGCGTATAGGCTCATCGACAGTACCCGAGCGCTCTCCTCCATGAATATGAACAATTGGGATATTCAGATGAAGTGCGGCAATTGCTCCCGCCAGCATCTCACCTCGGTCGCCCAGCAGCATAACCACATCGGGTCTCCACTGCTCGAACGCCTCGACCATCCCAAGGATCTCCACGCCAATGGCCTTTGCCATGGTGGAACCGCTATCGGAACGAAGCTCTACAGGCACACGGGCAACTATCGAAATACCGCAGGACTCGACTTCGCGGATAGTATCTCCGTACTGCGAGTCCAGATGCATACCCGTCACCAGGATTCCAAGCTCCAAGCCTGGACGGCCATGAATCATGAGCAAGGAAGAACGCATGAGACCAAAGTCAGCACGAGTTCCAGTGACATATAAGATACGGCGCATTAGCTTAGCATTTCCCATTGGAGAGTCGTTCCGCTAACCATGGACTCACCAAGGGTTTGACCTATTACCTGATCCAGGGCAGCAGGCGGGATTCCGTTACCTGGGCGTAACAGGCATAAATCCTGAGCACTCAAAGTCTCCCCAGCCTTAACATCGCGCGCCAATGAAACGCTGCGTCGCACCAATGCTCGAACAGGTAGTTCAGATGCTGCTGGGGCTTTGATGCTGGAACCTAAAGCCTGCTCGGCCACACGAATCTGCACCACCAACTGTGCAAACTCATTAGGATCAAGCGAAGCTTGATGGTCTGGGCCAGGCAGCGATTTATCCAATGTAAAATGCTTCTCGATTACCGTAGCGCCAAGCGCTACCGCTGCGGTTGAAACCGCCAACCCTAGCGTATGGTCCGAGTAACCGACCGGCAGACCAGTTGCCTCGGCGATCGTATTCATTGCCCGAAGGTTCACATCCCGCGCAAGCGCTGGATAATTGGAGGTGCAATGCAGAACGCACAAGACACTGGACAGCGCCTCCGTCAGGCCAGCACTCGTCCGAGCTTCTGCAATCACCGCTACAGCTTCCAAAACTTCATCAAGAGATGCCATTCCAGTTGAAAGAATCAGGGGAACGTTCTTTTTTGCCAAAAAGCGTAGAAAGGGCAAATTGGTTATTTCGCCAGAAGGTATCTTGATTCGCCGCATGCCGGAAGCGAGTAAGAAATCAGCAGCCTCTTCATCAAAAGGGGTCGACATGAATTCGATCCCGAGCTCCGAGCAACGCAAGATTAAAGCATCGTGTAACTCTGGAGACATCTCCAACTGCTTGAGCATGTCAAACTGGTCACCTTCACCCGTAGCGCTCTTTTGATAAGCCGCTTTCTCTGCGCCACGTCGAACAAGCTTTTCAGCAGTAAAAGTTTGAAATTTTACCGCATCAGCACCGCAGCGGGCAGCGGTCTCAACAAGCTTAATAGCCAGCTCTGGCGAACCATTATGATTGACACCAGCCTCAGCGATAACGAAAGTACTGCTCATGCTCACCAGACCGTTAAGCCGCCGTCAACCACTATATTTTGCCCTGTTACATATCCAGCCGCATCTGACAGCAGATAAATAAGAGCACCAACCAAATCATCTGCTTGTCCCATACAGCCGAATGGAACCCGCTGGGAATAACGATCAACGAACACTTGATTCTGGCCGCTTTGAATGCCGCCAGGTGTAAGCGCATTGACGCGAACGTGGCGACTCCCCCAGTAGGAGGATAAATAACTGGTCAGCCCCCATAACCCCGCCTTGCTCGCACTATAGACCGCAGGGGTATTGATCGCTCGCCCGAGATACTCAGAGCCTTCGTATATTCGCTGATCAGGCGCAACAATACCGTATATAGAAAGAACATTGACGATACTGCCATAGCCCTGGAGCGCCATGCGGCCTCCAAACTCCTGACAGCAAACGAACGCCCCCTGTAGATTAACGGACATGACATGATCCCAATCCTCCAGCGGGAAAGTCTCAAACGGCTCGAAGAAATTCTCACTTTTAGTCGCAGCATTATTGAGCAGCCCATCTATACGACCAAACTGCTCAAATACCGCATCATGGACCAAGCGCAGCGCTTCTCTGTCTCTAATATCAACGCAGTAAGTAGTCAGGCGCATCGACAGTTGCCGCTTCGTAAGCTCTGTCAATGCTTGACTATTGGAGTCAAGCCCAATCACCTGGGCGCCATACTCAATTAACGCATCGCAAAATCTGCTACCAAGTATGCCTGCCGCACCGGTTACGACAATAACTTTCCCTTCAAGGGAGAATCTATCCATTATTCACCTCCGCATCACGTGCAGACAGAAGCATCTCGACTATCTTGAAATCCAGCGGACTATCAATATCGATTGATCGCTCCCTCGGCATCACATGAAGCTTAAGCGCTCCATTCCAAAGCCCCTTGGCGAGCGTCTCACGATGCCAAACATAAATAGAGGCATTCATCGAATAAACTGAAGGTGCTAGCTGACGAGCAACGACTCCACCCGTGGTATCGCAAACCAGCCCTAAAAGCCCTGATTCTTTGTACTCTACCATATTGAAATATGGATTCTTCTCTGACTCGAATGCTGTTATGACCGCGTCGGTTTTATTATCCAACAGGCTTATGCAAGCCTCGATATCAGAAATAAGCCTTAAAGGAGAAGTAGGATCAAGGTCAACAATGCGATCAAAAGGCCCTACATTTTCGAGAACCCAATCGCATAAATGCTGAATTACAGGAATTTTAGCGGCGGTACTTGTCGCCAACTCGGCTGGACGGAGAAACGGGACAATTGCCCCATAAGCACGGGCTACTTCGGCGATTTCAGGGCAGTCTGTTGACACATAAACAGATTCGATTTGGTGTACCGATAGCGCCTGCTCAATGGTGTAAGCGATAAGCGGCTTGCCTTTGAGAAGTGCAATATTCTTTCTCGGCACGCCCACAGAGCCGCCTCGAGCACAAATGGTAGCGATAGTTCTCATACGCCATACCGTGATAAACGAGTTGAATTAGAGCTAAAAATCAGCTCCAAGGCTGAAATACCATCTTCAATACCTTGCGATGTCACAGCTTGCTCATCGATTGCCCGCAGAAGCTCGGACATCGCTGCTACATAGGTCTGAGAAATATCGAATGCATCTGGCCCCAGCGCTTCTGCAGTGGATCCCTTATCCGTTGTCACGCGAAGCGTTCGACTGGGCAAGTCCCACTCAGCGGTGCCTTGGTCGCCAACGATTCGATAACGCCTAAATGGTGAGCGACTTACATAATTGACATGTACAGAGACGAGCGCACCCAAGCGAGACTTCATCAAAAAAGAAGCTGAGTCTTCAACATCGATCTCAAGCGCTGAAGCTTTCGCGAAAATGGCTTGTATGTCGTACAACTCACCCAGTATCCAGCGCGCAGAATCAAGCTCATGAATAAGGTCTAGAGCAACTCCGCCACCTAAATTTCTTCTCGCACTGTAAGAGGTCCTGTAGTCAATGTCGGGCCGCCAGTCTGGCAGCCATTGTCCAGCCTCGAAGCTAGCGTGAACAATGCTCCCTAAGTCACCACTCTCAACCAGTTTCCTTAGCGCTTGTAGAGAAGGCAGAAATCGAAGATTACAACCGACGATGTTCGGCGGCAGTATTTCATGCTCATCAATGCAACTCTTGAGTGCGTCCAAGTCTTCAGCCGAAGACACAACAGGCTTTTCAGCGTAAAAAGGAATGCCTTCTCCGATAGCGACCTCCAATAACGGCAGGTGCAAAGCACTGGGATTGGCGATTACCATCAACTGAGGTCGCTTACTAATGGCTTCAGTCAGGCTAGAAGACACTGTAAAAAAAACGCCCTCTTCAACCAGGTTCGATCTCGGGGGTCGCTCTCGCAAAACATCGAAGCGCACGTCTGGACGAAGCGCTTGGATGGTTCGCATATGCCTTCTGCCAATTGATCCGGTACCGATTACTAAAACTCGCATTCGCTGGATCCTGAAAAGCCACCATCTTCGCGGCGTCGTTTATGCAGACAACAAAGGGACCAGATTTCCCCTAGCCTAAGAATTTCTTAATCAATTCAAGTCCGGCAGTACCACTGCGCTCCGGATGAAATTGAGTTGCAAAAATGTTATTGCGACGAACCGCCGCGCATATCCGATGCCCACCGTACATGCACTCGGCCAGCTTATCTTCATCGCGGTCGGGGTGGGCGGAGTATGAATGCACGAAATAAAATGCAGGCTGTTCATTCTCCCACCCATCCAGAGGCGTTCCTGCCCATGAAGGCTGGGAATGCGGAACCACAAGATGACTCCAGCCAATATGAGGTACACGCTGCGCATCACCCTCAACTGTCTTGGCCGGCACCGCTTTTACTTGGCCTGGAAGTATCCCCAGGCCATTGTGGTCACCAAATTCCTCACTCCCATCGAAAAGCATCTGCATTCCAACGCAGATGCCGAATAGTGGTCTCTCGGTTTCCGAGAATCGGCGAATGGCTTCATCGAGCCCGCGCTCCGCGAGCTCTCTAATTACATCTGCAAAAGCCCCAACACCTGGCACTACGAGACGATCCGCAGAAAAAACGTCTTTAGGATCCTCAATAATGCGAACAGTCGCGCCGCAATATTCGAATGCCCTGGCGACATTCAGTAAATTCGCCATACCGTAGTCAAGTAACGTGATATTTCTATTTACCAAAGGTCACCTTCCTAACAGGCAAATCAGCCGCTAGTGCCGCACTACGAATGTCATCAATAGTCAGTCGGTTATAATGCAATACATCAGCCATTGCGATGGCATCTGCCTTACCTAACTTGGCCGCATCCACCATATGCTCGACTTTACCCATACCACCGCTAGCGATAACAGGTACCGAAACCGCTTCACTTATCTGGCGAATCAAGTCAATGTCAAATCCTTTCCGAGTACCCTCTCGGTCCACTGAGGTGACGAGCACCTCACCAGCACCTAACTCGACACCTCTTACAGCCCACTCGACAACATCCAGCCCTGTGCGCTCCCTACCATTATCTGTATAGGCTTCCCACTTACCTAGCGCTTGCTCTTTTGCCTCGATAGACAAAACCATCGCCTGAGAGCCAAAACGCCTTGAAACCTCACGAATCAGCTCCGGTCTCAATACTGCGGCCGTATTTATGGCAACTTTATCCGCCCCAGAACGCAAGATGTGCCTCGCATCATCAATACTGCGTATCCCACCCGCCACGGTAATAGGGACAAATACCCTATCAGCAGCACGGCGAATGATATCGCTTAGATTATTTCGACCATAGAGGCTCGCAACGATGTCAACATAAAGCAACTCATCAGCGCCCGCCTCGGCATAGCGGACTGCATATTCCTGAGGGTCACCAACAACACGCAACCCCTCAAGGTGAATGCCCTTGATGAGATTGGGCCCCTTGATATCTAAGCGCGGTATTAATCGCAAATTGCTCATTTAAAAGTCCAGCCCATTACTTCTTGTGCTGTTCGTGCCATACCGCATGGCGCAGCTTCCACTCACCATTGTCCCACGCCCAAAGATGTGGACTGCGGAAAGTGTCAGCCAAGGTAGTGAAGTATTCGCGCGACATAATAGGCTCTTCAAACATCTGGCTAGCACGAGGAAACTCTTCAGGCGTGATACTCAGGTAGCGGAAAATCTCCTCAGCAAACCGCTCCGGAAACTCGTGATCAAACCGTTTTACAAGCGCTGCCCCTTCCTCGCGAGTGATGTCGCCCGATCGAATTTCCTGCGCAGCATCGTAACTGGCTCGACCCAGGCCAAATTTCACGCCTGTCGTGTAGTAGTGGAAGTCATCAATCCTGTCATCAATGCTATTGTACTTACTGTAAGTGCCTGGCGTTCTTTCTGGTGAAGCCTCAAAACCGCCATGCTCAACGGCATAGTAATAGCAACTCTGCGGATGCCATTTCAAGTAATAGCCCAGATAATGGACTTCGACCTTCTGCTCTTCAATCTGGTGCGGATCAGCGGGCAGATAAGGCAGCAAGTCTTGCTGCTCTACATCGAAGAATTTCTTTAAATCAGGTACAGACACGCCACCTAGACTGACCTTCGACTGATCGTCGGAAGTAAAATATGACCAATCTCGTTTGGCAGATTCAGTATCCCCAATTGGGTTACCATATTCAGCTTCGTTTTCACCAAAAAAAACCAATGGTATTTTATGCAGAAGCGCCATTTTGGGCGCAAGTGCCTTTTGCCCAAACATAAAAGCTTGGAAAGGATGAAATAGATTATCTACCGCGAGGCGAGTTAATAGGCGATGAACTCGACCATTGGGTGTCATCAGGAGGTTGTCATGACCTGCATGAATCCAACTTTGGAAATTACGCCACCCCCACTCTGTGTATACGTGTGGTGCCCACGTCACAGTTAGCGGGTGCATACCATACTTGGTTCTCAATATATGGGATGCGTAAAAGCTATCTTTACCACCAGAGCCGGGAACAATACAGTCGTAGCTACCGTCCTTACTACGGTGCTGGTCGCACAACTCACGCAACTGACGCTCGCGATCATCCCAGTTGATACTGGCATGCTTCCTCTCCGCGAACCGGCAGGCATCACACACGCCGTGCTCATCAAAGTGAATGGTCTTCTTTTTGGTTGCCTTAGTGTGGGAGTATTCAACTGCCGAGTTTGGTCGCTGATTGGAAATGACACAGCGCACGCAATATTGCACTTCGCTAGGCAAGCCATATTTAGCTTCGGAAGTATCTGCCGAAACTGAAAATGCAGCCTTATCAATTTTCGAAGGGTACGGAATTTTGTTCATAAGAAACCACTATCCATCAATAAATATTTTAACGCTCTATCAGCTAGTCAACACACTACAACTAACCAATACCCGTATCATCAGCACTTTACCTTTAATTGCCATGAGGCAATAAAATAAGGTGCCCTTTAAACTGAAGCCTTCCAGTATCAGCGCGACACTTGGCCTTCAGCATATTACAAGATTTATTCAGGAAACGCATCGCGCGGCACCCATGCAGACCCTGAAGCTCACACTCCACCTTCCAGCAGCTCCAGAATCACCGCCTCCACTCTCGCAGCAGCACCTCCGTCAAAAAGGTGAGGCCGCTGAAGCTCAAGAGGACGGTCGAGAACGTCGCGAATTTCCCCCCCCAGATCTCTATGAGTCTCTACCGCTCTGGCTACGCCAAGCTCTGCAAGCGGTAAATCGTGAGAAAAAATAGAATCCATGCACTGGATGACTGGCAGGCCTAGGTAAGCTGCCTCCAGCCCGACAGTCGAGCTTGCGGTGACAATACAGTCCGCAGCGCAGAGCAAATGGTCCAGCGCCTCAGATGAATCACTGTAATGAACACGATCTGCCACAATTGCCGGGGGGCGAGACTCACTGGGATGCAAGCGCATGATCAGGTGCACATCAGGATCATCGCCAAATGCCTCAAAGAGGTATTTTTCGACATTAACAGGATAGTTTTCGTCACCAAGGACGCCAGAAAAAGGATGCCGACTTGGCTCTGGCTGCGAGATCCATACAACTAGCGATTGAGATTCCTCAATGCCTAATCGATGACGGAACATACGCCTACACTGAGAGCGGTCAATGTGAGCCAATCGATCAAATGCAGGATTACCCGTGACACTGATTCGAGACAAATGCAAACCCGCTCTCTCGAAGCGCTCGCAAACCTGCTGGTTCAGGACGCAGACCTTACTTGCGTAGCGATCTGACGCGCACCATTCAATTTCATAGTATGCATACAGATCGACCAAGCAAACGGAGGGAATACCCAGTTCGCGTGCAGCCTCGAGTGCCGCACGCTCTGACCTTGGAGAGTTGGTAGAAACGACCAGACGTGGCCGTTCCTTTTTAAAAAGTTCAATAAAGAAATCAGTGGGTAGAAATATCTGCCTGCCAGAGAGGGCGTACATTTCTTTGGCCTTTACCAAGCCGTAATCTCTCGCCAGCGCATGAAATCCCACACCGAGATAGGCGGCTGTATCCCGGAGGCTAACAACAGGATGGGAAGCATGAGCCATGGCCAGTATTGAGCCGACAAGGGGAGCACGCCTGTAGGTTCTAACCCGTCCAATGAGAGCACTAAAGTCTAGCGTACTGACTTCCGCGCGCTCCATAGCATGCTTTGCTGTTGTCAACCCAAGAACTGCTAGATCCATATTCCGAATTTCGAGTCGCTTTATTACAGGTAGCAACGCAGCGGAATGCCCGCCTCCATAGCATACAAATAGAATCTTATCCTGAATGCTGCTCATACCTCTCCTTGTACCATTTCCGAGTTAACAGGTAATGTCCCTCGTTAATAGAAAGTGGGACCTGGCAGACAAACATAAATATAGGAACAATCAATGCAACAACACCTAGCCCTTCAAGAAAGAAAACGGGAAGACTCGCAAAGAACAAAAAACCATACCCTCTTAATTTTGGAACACATAGAGACGACAGCACAATCAAAAGGACAGCAAATAAAAGCACAAGATATATTCCACCTCTAATGTAGTCACCTTCATAGAACGAGGTAAAAATAGTACTCCTAGTCAGTACCCCTAACAGCCCACTCCCTTCTATCGGAACGGTTGGTTGATAGCCAGCACTGGCTGATACGAACCCAACAATTTTATCCTGCAATGAAACCATAAAGGAGACGAGCAGACTTACAAGAAATACACCCAAGCGCCAGTTCCACACCGAAAACCTAAAAGCGTAAACACACACAACCAAGACACCTATCAATACAGATGCAGAGCTCAAATTTAAAAACACAAAAGAAAATATTAGATAAATCGTCCGTCGAGCACAGAGAAAATACAAAAAAACATAGCCAACAGACAATGCAACAAATACCGCACGATAACTAATCAATACCATCAAAATAGGCAGCAAGATAGAAAAGTATGAAAATCTCGCGCAGACAAAGAGCCGCATAATGGGAATAAAAAAAAGCGCAACACCGAAAGACACCAGCGCCGCTCCACCTATATAATTCAAGAAATCAAAATAATAAAACAAACTGGATCTTATCAAGTGTATCCAGATAAGCGGGGGCTGATCGAAAAGATCGCCGCCAAACTCAAGAATCTCGCGCACATAGAGAACTTGCGAAGTGTATCCATCAATCCCTCCCCCCGCACTTACCACTGGCAAAAAGCCTTTACCACTTAGGGAGACTTTAACCCAACATAAGAAGAGAGAAAAACAAAATAGAATTTTGAAAAAAAAATTATTGACTGACTCTTGCATCTTTCTCTCTTTTAATCTAGCGAGCAATGGCAAGCCGTGCACGATTCAGAGCATTTCAGTCCAGTGTTTTAACGCAATAAGAGCGCGCAACTCTCTGGTCCGATTTTGCCTGCTTGAAAAATGGTCTTCACAAATTTTATTTAATTCACTATTTAAGAAAAAATCCTTGGGGATATTGGATAGACAATACTCTCTCTTGGTAGTTTTGAACCACTCCCCTACGGGAACTGTAAACATCTGCTTTTTCCGGTAGGCGAGGCGCTCCCCAATAAGCGGTACCACAGCTTTTTTATAAATATACTTGGTCACACCATCCTTAAGTTTTAATTTACCCGGCATACGGAAGGCAAACTCCATCATACGGTAATCGAGAAACGGAGTACGCGCCTCAAGAGAAACAGCCATTCCCATTCGATCAGGCTTCACTAGATTGTTGCCACTGAGCAGCAACTGCATATCTAGAAATAGAGCCTGATTAATCCTATCCTGATGAGAAACCGCTTTAAAATACGGAGCAGCAATATTGAAGGACTCAATACCGTGCAGACGGGCAGCCATGTCTGGCTTATAAAGAGCAGACTTATCATGGTCGGTGAATAGGGAAATACTATTAAAATAGCGACGCTGAAATTCGCTATCTGTAAGCTTTTCAATATCAGGGTTGGAGAAGAAGTTTTTGTGCTTGTCATAACCGGCAAACAACTCATCACCACCATCACCGGTTAGCACCACCTTGACATGTTTAGCTGCTAGTGCAGAAACACGATAGGTAGGAAGAAACGACACATCTCCATGGGGTTGATCGCAATGATAAGTCGCCATGGGCCAAAGCTCGAGCATATCAGGCGCGACGCGCTCCATAATGTGCTGAGTGCCAAATCGACTGGCGGCCTCTTGAGCGAATATCGACTCATCATAAAGGGGATCATCAAAGCCAATACAGAACGTTTTCACCGGCTCACTCATATGCCTGGCCATTAAACCTACCACAGTACTGGAATCCACCCCACCCGACAAAAAAGCGCCAAAGGGCACATCACTTCTCAAGCGGAGCCGTACTGCATCATCAAGGATGTAGTTGAACTCTTCCATCCAATTAGCCTCGGATCGGCCATATACCGGTTCAACGGAAGCCAAGTCCCACCATCGTGATGTCGAACTGCCCGCCCGATTAATCTTCATCACATGTCCCGGCAATAAATGATGAACCCCCTGATATAAGGTGAGCGGAGCGGGTACATAGTTAAAAGTCAAGTAATGATGCAAGGCCTCCTCATTCATTGCAGGACGAGGCATCCCAGCACGGAGCAGTGACTTTATTTCGGAACCAAAAGTCAACTGAAGCCCATCGTCGTGCACATAGAGAGGCTTAACGCCAATCCGATCCCTGACTAAATAGACGGATTCCTCACGGGCATCATAAATGGCAATGGCAAACATTCCATTTAGCTTACTGACAAAAGAAATTCCCTCACGCTCATACAAGCGCAGTAGCACCTCCGTATCCGAGTGAGTGCGGCATGGATATCCTGTTCTGGCTAAATCGGCGGCGAGTTCTACGTGGTTAAATATTTCCCCGTTTTGCACGACAACGATTTTCCCGTCATCTGAAAAAAATGGTTGATGGCCACCTGCAAGATCAATTATCGAAAGTCGCTGGTTGCCCAACGCGAGGCCGGGAGCGCTGAAAATCCCCTGATCGTCAGGACCGCGATGCTGAATTGCCATTCCCATGGCACTCAACTTCTCAGGGGAAAGGGAGCGTACCCCCCGGTGGAAATAGCCAAAAATGCCGCACATTTCAGTTGCCGCCCTTTCCAAAAACTTGTTTGAATGTCAGCAAGATAATTTGAATATCCTTGAGCAGGGAGACCTGTCGAGCATATTGCAAATCCAACTCTTTACGCTGAGCCTCTGTAGCCGCCGAACGCAACGTTGCCTGAGCAAGACCAGTGATGCCCGGACGGACACTGAGGCGTAGAGCCCATTCCACGTCAGTGTACAGCGACCGCTGCGCAGGCACATCTGGTCGTGGCCCCACAATACTCATTGACCCTGAGAGCACATTCAGCAATTGCGGAAGTTCATCAAGGCTAGTTCGCCTGATAAACCTTCCCACTTTGGTGATACGCGGGTCACTATCTGCTGTGGAGTAGCCCCCCAGCTTATCAGCATCTATTACCATACTGCGAAATTTATAGATAAAGAATTCATGCCCCCTCTGACCAATACGCTTCTGTTTGTACAGCACAGGGCCGAAGTCAGAAAAGTAAATAGCGGCTGCAACTCCGATCATGAGGGGCAAGAGAATGACGATCGCCACAAGAGAGCAAAAAAAATCAAATGTCCGTTTCATTACATATCACTCTTTCTTGTAATCGCATCACGTAGAGTATCGCGACAGTACTGATACCGAATGCTATTCCCGCCAGCCCTAAGCGCCAGATTGCTAACGGTCCAACCAACCATGACTCGGCAGGTTTCAAAAACATGAAATCTATCAATATTGCAACTGAGACAACAACAGCGACTAACACTCCGAGCGGAAAAGTGTATGTTTCCCCTAGTCCTACCTTAAGCACAGACTCTCCAGCAGCCCGCGCAAGATTAATAGCGAGCATCATATGAAAAATCGGTAGAGCTAACATCAGAACAATAGGCTCCTTCAACCAAAGACCGGGAATACAAAGCAAAGGTAGGAGCAACATGACTGCAGCCGTACGGCGTAGAACCTGCCCGGGCCGCCTTTGCGCGTTTACAGCGGCCGCAGCGAGACTTGAAATTCCAACGAACGGTACGCTTAGCAATGCGACCTGCGTGAGAGTTGTAATATGATGCAAATCGGCAATACCTATCTGCCCAGCACCGAACAGTATAGATATCGCAGCGTCGATGAATGCAAGCCCACACATTACGATAACGATGGACAGTAGCACTGACCGCTGTAACGAGACACGCAAAATCTCGTTGAAAGCAGTGATATGCTGTCGTTCATGAGCCTCACTTAATCTAGGAAAAGCCACAGTAGCAAGAGTGGTAATAAGTATACCAAGCGGTAATTCGATCAGTTTAATGGCATAATTAAACGCTGCTAACTCACCCTCTCCAAGCCATGATGCCCCTGCTCGCAGGAGTAGAGGCACTATCACCAGTAGAGAGGCCGAAGTAAGTCCCGCGAAAAAGCCAAGCAATAACTTTTGATCCAGAACCCATCCACAAGATGCTCCGCACCTATTAGGCAGAAGTCTGACTCGAAGTGCTAGAAGCTGAACAACCCAGCGAACTAAAGCACCAAGTAAAATTCCGACACATAACCAAGATAGATACCGCTCGCCAACAGCCAACGCATAGAAAAGCCCACCAATAATGCAGAGATTGAATATCAACGTGCCACAGCCTGCCACAAAAAAGCGGTCTCTTGAATTCAAAGCCGCCGAGCTAACACCAGATATCGCAGTTAGAGGAATAGCGGCCGCAATGGCATAGATCATCCAATTGTCCAGCCAGCGCAACGGACTGAGCGCGCCTGGAGCAAGTAAGTAAAACCAAACAGTCGGCGCCACCGCGAATATCACCGCTAGTGCAGCGAACCCACCACCCACAACAATGGTAGCCTGGAGAAAGAGCGCCGCAGCTTTATCTGAGTCTGCCGATCTCAATGCAGGAACTAGCGCGACACTGATACCTCCAGACAAGAGGAGATTGACAAGAAGATCAGGGATCGAAAGCAGAATAATTGCAATGTCTGCCTCAGCGGACAAGCCAAATGAAGACGCGATTAAAACTTCCCGACCGAAACCTGCAAGTCGCCCACTCATTAATGCCAGTCCCAAGAAGAGTCCAGCACCAAGCAAGTTTCGCTGCGCCTGCGCCATCACTTCAACCTATGGGCCTTTATCGACTCAACTATAATTTTTACCTTCTCTTGAACATCCTGATGTTTAGCTTTCAAAACGTCCGAATCATACCCTTTGCTTTTCTGATATGCGCTCTTAAGCTTGCTAATTTCGGCGGAAAAATCCATTTGCTTTTTAATTTCGGCAACAGACGAGGCTTGGCGGTGAAACGTTCTAGACAAAATAGCGGCGCTTGACCCTAGACGAACATGCTCGGCGAGTAATAGCTCTGCTGGTAACAACCCCTCGCCTACGCGAGCGATACCACCTATACCAAAATTTTTACCACTATCGCGCAGTATTGTAGCCATACTGTCGACCATTCCACAGGCTAAAGGCTCAAACATAAAATCGAGTCCAAGCTCTAGATGAAGATCATTTAGACCGATATGCACCTCATCAACACCTGGCACCTCGACACACGCTTTCAAATTAGCAGCAGCAGAGACCGTCTCGACGAGAAGACTGCAGCGTGCACGCCCATCTACTGCCGCTATAAATAGCTCAACTTCTTCTGCGCAATGAAACATTGGAAGCATGAGCACATCGGCACCCGCCTCAATCGCGAGATCAATCTCAACCTTGCTTCCCTCATGAACTGGGTTGACGCGAACTAACAAGCGTCCCTTTGGTACTACAGGCCTAATCCGACGGACATCTTCCAATGTGTGCCTGCTAATCACAGTGTTAAGGTGCCCTTGACGCGCATCCTTACCAAGAATCTCAGTATCTACAAAAATACGATCCACGCCACTGGCAATAGCAAACTCTGCCAAATCCGGGCAATTGGTTATCATGAAGAGCTTCACCAAGAAACTCCTGCATGCAACACACTACGATCGAAAAAAAAGACCATACATTAAACCTCAGCCACCCATAAAAATTAAAACATTAAACCAGAAACACTTTTAGTCTTATACACCTAAAAAAGAAAAACAGATAAGCGATTAGCGAGATTTAACAATTAAATCTGGAGTGTTCGTGCTGAGTTCTTTTATACCTTTATTACAGTTTAGATAAATAAATTGACACCAAAGCCCCACCAACTGTCGACTTACCACTCACATCGCATATTTAAAACTCCTCACACCTGCATCTACAACACCCTCTCCTGAGAAGGTTGGAGCCAAGCTGCGGTCCGACCGAAGAGCTCAGCTGTATATAGGTTAAGATTTAGAAAATTTGCTCCATCGAAAGAAAATCTGCGACTTAAGCCAGTATCGGTCAGCACCGAGAGCATACCCATAGGAAGAATCGAGGAGTACCGCACAAGTAAATCCCCGAACGATAACGAAATCAGAGGGACTCAGCCCTAGGTGCGGTTACTAGCTTAGCTACTATTACGCTAGAGAATAGAGAGGTAGCCTTGCCCTAACTAAGCAACTAGAGCCACATTCTGTCTGCTTCCTACTATCTCGCAAGCAGGAAGCGTTCAAGACGGTCGCTCACAGCCAGCCCCACTGCTCAATTACTTCAAGCTAAAATCTACTCTTCCTCGTTAACCCGATCCCGCAACTCCTTACCTGGCTTGAAGTGGGGCACAAACTTCCCATCCAAACGAACCGACTCACCAGTCTTAGGGTTGCGTCCTGTGCGAGGTGCACGGAAGTGCAGAGAGAAACTACCGAAGCCACGTATCTCGATACGATCCCCCGTGGCCAGTGCCTGGGACATCTGCTCGAGCATAGTCTTGATGGCAAGCTCCACATCTTTCGAGGAAAGCTGGCCCTGGTGGGTAACGATTCGTTCGATCAACTCCGACTTGGTCATGGTTTTCCCTTCTATATCAAGCGGCTAGATCAGCTCTACGCGGTTTTAGCATGGCCACGGAGCTTTGAACAGCCCTAACATCCGAGGGTAAAACTCAGACAACAAAAAGGGCGACCCAGGCCGCCCTTTCCGATGAAGGAATCAGGACTTAGCCCTGATTCTCCATCTGAGCACGAATCAGATCACCAATAGTGGTCGGACCAGTGCTTTCGGATTCCTGCTTACGCAGTTCCTTCATTGCGTCTTTCTCGTCGTCCACGTCCTTCGACTTGATGGACAGGCTGATGACGCGGCTCTTACGGTCGATGCTGATGATCTTGGCTTCGACTTCTTCGCCTTCCTTCAGCACGTTGCGAGCATCTTCAACGCGATCGCGGCTGATTTCGGAGGCTTTCAGGATGCCTTCGATATCGTTGCCAAGGGAGATCACAGCGCCTTTGGCGTCAACTTCCTTGACGGTGCCACGCACGATGCTGCCCTTCTCGTTCAGGGATGCGTAGTTGGAGAACGGATCGTCTTCCAGCTGCTTGATGCCCAGAGAGATGCGCTCGCGCTCCGGATCAACGGAGAGGATAACGGTTTCCAGTTCGTCGCCCTTCTTGAAGCGGCGTACGGCTTCTTCGCCCACTTCGTTCCAGGAGATGTCGGAGAGATGAACCAGACCGTCGATACCACCCTCCAGGCCGATGAAGATACCGAAATCGGTGATCGACTTGATGGTGCCGGAAATCTTGTCGCCCTTGTTGAAGCGACTGGAGAAGTCTTCCCACGGGTTGGACTTGCACTGCTTGATACCCAGGGAAATACGACGACGCTCTTCGTCGATATCCAGGACCTGAACTTCCACTTCGTCGCCGACCTGAACGACCTTGGACGGGTGGATGTTCTTGTTGGTCCAATCCATCTCGGACACGTGCACCAGGCCTTCCACGCCCTCTTCCAGCTCGGCAAAGCAGCCGTAGTCGGTCAGGTTGGTGACGCGAGCCATGACGCGGGTGCCTTCCGGGTAACGAGCCTTGATGGCAACCCACGGATCTTCGCCCAGTTGCTTCAGACCCAGGGAAACGCGGTTGCGCTCGCGGTCGAACTTCAGGACCTTGACGTCGATCTCGTCACCAACGTTGACGATCTCGGACGGATGCTTGATGCGCTTCCACGCCATGTCGGTGATGTGCAGCAGGCCATCTACGCCGCCCAGGTCAACGAACGCACCGTAATCGGTGAGGTTCTTGACGATGCCCTTGACTTGCTGGCCTTCCTGCAAGGATTCCAGCAGCGCTTCGCGCTCGGCGCTGTTCTCGGCTTCGAGGACGCTGCGACGGGAAACGACAACGTTGTTGCGCTTCTGGTCCAGCTTGATGACCTTGAACTCGAGCTCTTTGCCTTCCAGGTGAGTGGTATCACGCACCGGACGCACGTCGACCAGGGAGCCGGGCAGGAATGCGCGGATGCCATTGACGTCGACAGTGAAACCACCTTTGACCTTGCCGTTGATAACGCCCTTGACCACTTCTTCGGCAGCGAAAGCCGCTTCCAGAACAATCCAAGACTCGGCGCGCTTGGCTTTCTCGCGGGACAGCTTGGTTTCGCCGAAGCCGTCTTCCACAGCATCGAGCGCAACGTGCACTTCGTCACCGACCTTGATGGTCAGCTCGCCCTGCTCGTTGTAGAACTGCTCGACCGGGATGACACCCTCGGACTTCAGGCCGGCATGGACAGTGACCCAGTCACCATCGATGTCGACCACGATGCCGGTGATGATCGCACCGGGCTGCATGTCGAGGGATTTCAGGCTTTCTTCAAAAAGTTCTGCAAAGCTTTCGCTCATGTTGATTCCTGTTGATCAAGGGCGAGGATTCGCCCAAAGCCACACTCCAGACAATGTGGGTTTGTTCATATAAAAAGAGTCTTGCGGGGCTTTAGACTGGCCTTCCCGCATGCCTCTCTGGGTTACCCGGCGAGATCGCGAATTGCGACCTCACTGAGAATACGTTCCAGCACCTGCTCGATCGAGAGATCGGTGGAATCCAGCAGGATCGCATCGGGCGCCGGCTTAAGCGGAGCCACCGCACGCTGCGTATCACGCTCGTCACGTGCGATTATCTCGTCAAGTAGACTCGGCAGATTAACATCCTCGCCTTTGCCCTTCAACTGGAGATAACGGCGTCGCGCCCGCTCCTCGGCGCTTGCGGTCAGGAATATCTTGAGTGGCGCATCGGGAAATACGACGGTTCCCATATCACGCCCGTCCGCAACAAGGCCGGGAGACTCACGGAACGCACGCTGGCGTTCCAGTAGCGCATCGCGAACCGCCGGCAAGGCAGCCACCTGGGAAGCGCCCGCCCCTACCACCTCGGTTCGGATCACATTGGACACATCCTCGCCTTCGAGCACGATGCGCTCACTGCCATCCGCTGCGGAAAGGAACTGCACGTCCAGATGAGCTGCCAGAACCGTCAGCGCTTCCTCATTGGTGAGGTCGACACCGTGGTTGCGCGCGGCAAATGCCAAGAGGCGGTAGAGCGCGCCCGAATCGAGCAGGTTCCAGCCCAGGCGCCTGGCCAGCAAGCCACACAGAGTGCCTTTGCCGGATCCCCCCGGTCCGTCGACGGTTATCACAGGTACGCCACTCATCACTTGCCCTCTTCCGCTACGCGGATTCCGACCTGCGAAGCCAACCCCAGGAAGTTCGGGAAGGAGGTCGCCACGTTCGCGCAGTCATGGATTCGGATCGGAGCCCCGGCGCGGAGCGACGCCACCGTGAAGGACATGGCGATACGGTGGTCGCCATGCGCCCAGACTTCACCACCGCCCATCGGGCCACCTTCGATAACGATGCCGTCCGGGGTCGGCTCCGCTTTCACGCCCAGGGTCTGCAGGCCATCGGCCATGACCTGGATACGGTCGGACTCCTTGACCCGCAACTCTTCCGCACCACGTAGCACGGTACGCCCCTCGGCGCAGGCAGCCGCGACGAAGAGCACCGGAAACTCATCGATGGCCAGGGGCACCAGGTCTTCGGGGATATCAATGCCCTTGAGCTTGGCTGCCCGAACGCGGATGTCGGCAACCGGTTCGCCGCCTACTACACGCTGGTTCTCTAGGGTGATGTCGCCGCCCATCAGCTTGAGAATATCGATCACCCCGGTACGGGTCGGGTTGATGCCGACATGCTCGAGCAGCAGCTCGGAACCTTCGGCGATGCTCGCCGCCACCAGGAAGAAGGCAGCGGAGGAAATATCGGCAGGCACCTCGATCTTGCAAGCCGTGAGCTTGTGACCACTCTCGACGCTCGCGGTATTGCCCTCCACCTTCACCGGGTAGCCAAAGCCCTGGAGCATGCGTTCGGTGTGATCACGGGTAGGAGCCGGCTCGGTAACGGCGGTCTCCCCGGCGGCATACAGGCCGGCAAGCAGCAGGCAGGACTTCACCTGGGCGCTGGCCATGGGCATGTCGTAGCTCATCCCGGTCAGGCGCTGGCCACCGCGGATGGTCAGCGGCGGACGCCCCTCAGGGCCGGTTTCGATCACCGCCCCCATTTCGCGGAGCGGCTTGGCCACGCGATTCATCGGGCGCTTGGAGAGAGAGGCATCACCGGTCAAGGTGGTGTCGAACGGCTGGGCAGCCAGCAGACCGCTGAGCAGTCGCATGGAAGTGCCAGAGTTGCCCAGGTAGAGGGGACCAGGCGGCGGCTTGAGGCCATGGAGGCCAACACCATGGATGGTCACACGACCATGGTGAGGGCCTTCGATGACGACGCCCATGTCACGGAAGGTCTGCAGCGTCGCCAGGGCGTCCTCACCTTCGAGGAAGCCTTCCACCTCGGTGGTTCCTTCGGCCAGGGAGCCGAGCATGATCGACCGATGGGAGATGGATTTGTCGCCAGGAACGCGAATACGGCCGGAAATTTGGCCACCGGGCTGGGCAAGGTAGATCAGATCGTTATTGTGCATGGCGTCCACATAGGCCCTGCGGGCCAGGATTTTGCTGAAATGCTCGCGGGCGAAGCGGGCGCGGGTGAACACGCCCAGCAACTCATGCCCATCCCCAGCGTCGACCGCAGCGCGCAGCGCGTCGAGGTCGGCGCGAAATACGTCCAGGATCCGCAGCACAGCCTCGCGATTGGCGAGGAAGATGTCGTGCCACATCACCGGATCACTGCCGGCGATCCGCGTGAAATCACGGAAGCCACCAGCGGCGTAACGGAAAATCTCCAGGTTCTCGCTGCGCTTGCCGAGCGAATCGACCAGGCCAAACGCCAGCAGGTGCGGCAGATGGCTGGTCGCAGCGAGCACCTCGTCGTGGTGCTCGACATCCATGTGCTCGACATCGGCACCCAAGGCCCGCCAAAGCTGGTCGACCTGCTCCAGGGCTGCCGGGTCGGTATTCTCTGCCGGCGTGAGGATCACCTTGTGACGACGGAACAGACCCGCGTTGGCCGCTTCCACCCCGCTCTTCTCCGAACCCGCGATGGGGTGACAGGGGACGAAACGCGCCGGCATCTGGCCGAACGCCACGCGTGCAGCGCGCACCACATTGCCCTTGGCACTTCCCACATCGGTCAGCACGGCCTTTCCAAGGTCAAGCGCGGCCAACTGCCCCAGCAGCTTCTCCATGGCCAGTATCGGCACCGCCAACTGGATCACCTCAGCCCCGCGACAGGCGGCATCCAGATCGCTCTCGCAGCGATCCACCACCCCCGTCTCGACGGCGATGCGGCAGGACTCCGGATCCTTGTCCACACCCACCACCTCGGCGAACACACCCTTCTCGCGCAAACCCTTGGCGAAAGACCCGCCAATGAGACCGAGCCCAATCACCACCAGGCGCCCGAAGATAGGGCCACCCCGTTGCAGGGTCATGACATCAGGCACGGGCGAGCACCTTGGCCAGCGCCTCCAGGCAACGGGCGTTTTCCGCCGGCAGGCCGATGGAGACACGCAAGAAGGTGGGCATGCCATAGCCACCCACCGGACGAAGGATCACACCCTCGCGCAGCAAGGCGGCATTGATGGGGGCAGCGTCACGACCGAAGTCGACAGCGATGAAGTTGCCTTTGGAAGGAATCCACGTCAGACCCAGGGCGCGGAACCCCTCTTCCAACTGAAGCATGCCGGCATCGTTGATCCGGCGGCTTTCAGCAAGGTAATCAGCATCGTCCAGCGCTGCGCAGGCCGCAGCCAGGGCCAGGCTGTTGACGTTGAAGGGCTGGCGCACGCGGTTCAGCACATCGGCCACCTGGGCGCTGGAAAGACCGTAGCCGACCCGCAGGGACGCCAGGCCATAGGCCTTGGAGAACGTCCGCGAGACCAGCAGGTTCGGGTAGCGCGCCAGGTAATCGAGACCATCGGGCAACTCGTCGCCCTCGGCGTACTCGATATAGGCCTCGTCCAACACCACCAGAACGTTTTCCGGCACCTGGGCAAGGAAGCTCTCCAGGGCGGCAGGGCCGAACCAGGTACCGGTGGGATTGTTGGGGTTAGCGATGAAGACGACGCGGGTATTGGCGTCGATGGCCGCCAGCATGGCCGGCAGGTCATGACCAAAATCCCGGGCCGGAACCACCTTGCCGACAGCACCCACGGCCTGGGTGGCGATGGGATAGACGGCAAAAGCGTACTCGCTGAACACCGCATTCAAGCCAGGCGCCAGGTATGCCCGGGCCACGAGATCGAGAATGTCGTTGGAGCCATTGCCGAGGGTCACCTGGGCCGGCGTGACGCCGCAGCGTTCGGCCAGGCGGCGCTTCAGCTCGAAGCCGTTGCCATCGGGGTAGCGGGTCAGCTCGGCCAGCTCGGCACGAATGGCCTCGAGAGCCTTGGGGCTCGGGCCGAGCGGATTCTCGTTACTGGCCAGCTTGACGATGCCGGACGGATCGAGGTCGAGCTCACGGGCCAACTCATCCACCGGCTTGCCGGGCACATAGGGTGAAAGTTTCTGCACGCCCGGCTGGGCAAGGGCAAGGAAGTCACAGGACATAGCTGCACGCCTCAAGCTTTGGACCACAAGCCGGAAGCCACGCGCCGGATCTGTTCAGCAAGAGGCTTGCGGCCTGTGACCGTCGATTCAGAGAACCGCTTTGGGATAGGAACCGAGCACCTTCAGTGCCACGGCCTCCTGGTTGATCTTCTCCAGCACGTCCTTGATCAGCGGATCACGATGGTGGCCCACGAAGTCGATGAAGAAAACGTAGGTCCACTTGCCACTGCGGGACGGGCGGGTCTCGATGCGGGTCAGGTCGATGCCGTTGTTGTGGAACGGCACCAGCAGCTCGTGGAGCGCCCCCGGCTTGTTGCGCATGGAGACGATGACCGAGGTCTTGTCGTCGCCGGTGGGCGGCACTTCCTGGTTACCGATGATGAGGAAACGCGTGGAATTGTCCGGGCGGTCCTCGATCTTCTCGCACAGCTTGGTCAGGCCGTAGAGACTGGCCGCCATGTCGCCGGCGATGGCGGCGGAGTTCCACTCGCTCTTCACCCGCTTGGCCGCATCGGCATTGCTCGAAACCGCCACGCGCTCGACGTTGGGGTAATGAGCATCCAGCCACTTGCGGCACTGCGCCAGGGACTGGGCGTGGGAGTAGATGCGGGTGATGTTGTCGGTCTTGGTGTTCTCCCCCACCAGCAGGTGATGGTGGATGCGCAGCTCAACTTCACCGCAGATCACCATGTCGTGCTCGAGGAAGCTGTCCAGGGTGTGGTTGACCGCACCCTCGGTGGAGTTCTCCACCGGCACGACACCGAAGTTGACTGCACCTGCAGCCACCTCGCGGAACACCTCGTCGATGGCGGCCATCGGCGAGCTGATCACCGCATGGCCGAAATGCTTGAGGGCAGCCGCCTGGGTGAAGGTGCCTTCCGGCCCCAGGTACGCCACCTTGAGGGGCTGCTCCAGGGCCAGGCAGGAGGACATGATCTCGCGGAACAGCCGCGCCATTTCCTCGTTGTCCAGCGGCCCCTGGTTGCGCTCCATGATGTGCTTGAGCACCCAGGCTTCGCGCTCGGGGCGGTAGAAGACCGGCTTCTCGCCCTCCGGCAGGGACGCCATCTTCACCCGCGCCACATCCTGGGCGCAGCGGGCGCGCTCGCTGATCAGCTCGAGGATCTTCTCGTCAAGGCTGTCGATGCGCAGACGCAGGGCCTTCAGTTCCTGGTCGGACATCACGCGCGCTCCTTCTCGAACTCCGCCATGTAGGCCACCAGAGCCTCGACCGCATCCAGGCCCACGGCGTTGTAGATGGAGGCACGCATGCCGCCTACGGAGCGATGGCCCTTGAGGTTGAGCAGGCCACGGGCATCGGCGCCGGCGAGGAAGTCCTTGTCCAGGCGCTCGTCAGCCAGGCGGAACGGCACGTTCATCCAGGAGCGAGCATTGTGCGCGATGGGGTTGGTGTAGAAGTCGCTCTTGTCGATGTAACCGTAGAGCAGGTCCTTCTTGGCCTTGTTGCGTGCCTCCATGGCCTGGACGCCACCCTGCTCTTTCAACCACTCGAACACCAGGCCCGAGAGGTACCAGGAGAAAGTCGCCGGCGTGTTGTACATGGAGCCGTTATCGGCCGCGATCTTGTAGTTGAGCATGGTCGGGCAGGACGAACGGGCACGGCCCAGCAGGTCCTCGCGCACGATCACCACCACCAGGCCGCTGGGACCGATGTTCTTCTGCGCGCCGGCGTAGATCAGACCGAAACGGGAAACGTCCATCGGGCGGGAAAGAATGTCGGACGACATGTCCACCACCAGCGGTACGTCGCCAACCTCCGGGATCCAGTCGAACTGCAGACCGCCGATGGTTTCGTTGGAGGCGTAGTGCAGGTAGGCCGCATCCTTGGACAGCTGCCACTCGTTCTGGCCAGGAATGGCGAAATAGTCGTAGCCCTTGGCGCTGGCCGCGACGTTGACGCGACCGAAGCGGCTGGCCTCTTCAATGCTCTTCTTCGACCAGATGCCGGTCTCGACGTAGTCGGCCACGCCGTTCTCGGGCAGCAGGTTCAGCGGAATCTCGGCGAACTGCTGGCTGGCGCCGCCCTGGAGGAACAGCACCTTGTAATTGGAGGGAATGGACAGGAGGTCGCGAAGATCCTGCTCGGCCTTCTCGGCAATGGCCACGTAGTCATCGCTGCGATGGCTCATCTCCATCACGGACAGGCCCTTGCCCTGCCAATCGAGGAGTTCGGCCTGGGCACGTTGCAGTACAGCGTCCGGAAGCGCGGCGGGGCCGGCGCAGAAGTTATAGGCTCGCTTGCTCACATCCATTCTCACTGGGTAGCGCGAGGGCATAAGCGCCCTCGCAGGTTTTTCTTCTACCGAACGGACGGGCCGGCGAAGGCCCGCCCTTGCCACACTTACTCGTCAGCGACCTGCTCGGCGTCGCCCTCGACGCCCTCAACCGCGGCCACAGCCTCTTCATCGTGGCCTTCGATCACGTCATCCTCGCCATCGTCGGAAGGCTCCTGGACACGCTCGAGCCCAACCAGCGTCTCATCCTTGGCGAGCTTGATCAGGGTCACGCCCTGGGTGTTACGCCCGGAGCTGGAGACTTCGTCGACGCGGGTACGTACCAGGGTGCCCTGGTCGGAGATCAGCATGATTTCCTCGCCGTCCTGCACCTGGATGGCGCCGACCAGCTTGCCGTTGCGCTCGTTGGAAACCATGGCGATGACGCCCTGGCCACCACGCCCACGGCGGGGGAACTCACCCAGACGAGTGCGCTTGCCGTACCCGCGCTCGGAGGCGGTCAGGATCTGCGCATTGGCTTCCGGGATCAGCATGGAGATCAGGCGCTGGCCTTCCGGCAGGCGCATGCCGCGCACGCCACGGGCATTGCGACCCATGATGCGCACGAGTTTTTCCTTGAAGCGGATGACCTTGCCACCATCGGAGAACAGCATGACTTCCTTGGCGCCGTCGGTAATGGCCGCAGCGATCAGGGTGTCACCCTCTTCCAGCTTCAGCGCGATCAGACCCGCACTGCGCGGACGACTGAATTGCACCAGCGGGGTCTTCTTCACGGTGCCGAATGCGGTGGCCATGAAGATGTAGGCGCCGGTGGGCTCGTCGTTGGCCAGCTCGGTCTCGCCATCGTCAGCGCCTTCACTGGCGGCTTCCGGCTCGACCACTTCGCCCTCGATCACCACGCCATCGGCTTCGTCCAGGTCCTCGTCGCTGCCGCTCTGCTGCAGCGCTTCCAGGTCGATCTGGAGCATCGCGGTGATTCGCTCGCCTTCATCCAGCGGCAGCAGGTTCACCAGCGGGCGACCACGCGCAGTACGGGACGCCTCGGGAATCTCGAAGGTGCGCAGCCAGTAAACCTTGCCCTTGCTGGAGAACAGCAGCAGGGTCGCATGGCTGTTGGCGACCAGCAGGTGCTCGATGTAGTCCTCGTCCTTCACGCCCGTGGCGGACTTGCCCTTGCCGCCACGGCGCTGGGCCTGGTAGACGGCCAGCGGCTGGGACTTCGCGTAGCCGCCATGGGAAATGGTGACGACGCGCTCTTCCTCGGTGATCAGGTCAGCGATGGTCAGGTCGACCTGGGAGGCAACGATCTGGGTGCGACGGGCATCGCCGAACTCGGCCTTCACCTTCTCCAGCTCTTCGCGGATGACTTCCATCAGGCGCTCGGGGTTGGTGAGGATGCGGATCAGCTCGCCGATCAGGTTGAGGATTTCCTGGTACTCGGACAGGAGCTTCTCGTGCTCCAGGCCGGTCAGGCGGTGCAGGCGCAGCTCGAGAATGGCCTGGGCCTGCTCGGGGGACAGGTAGTACTTGCCATCGCGCAGGCCGTATTGCGGCTCCAGGTCCTCGGGGCGGCAGGCATCGGCACCGGCACGCTCGACCATGGCTTCCACGGCGCTGGATTCCCAGGCGGTGGCGATCAGGCGTTCCTTGGCTTCGGCCGGGGTCGGCGAGGCCTTGATCAACTCGATCACCGGATCGATGTTGGACAGCGCAACAGCCTGGCCTTCGAGGATGTGCCCACGCTCACGCGCCTTGCGCAGCTCGTAGACGGTACGGCGGGTCACCACTTCACGGCGGTGACGGATGAAGACCTCGAGCATGTCCTTGAGGTTCATCGTGCGCGGCTGGCCATCCACCAGCGCCACGGCGTTGATGCCGAAGACGCTCTGCATCTGGGTCTGGGCGTAGAGGTTGTTCAGCACCACCTCGCCCACTTCGCCACGACGCAGCTCGATCACCACGCGCATGCCGTCCTTGTCGGACTCGTCACGCAGCTCGGTGATGCCCTCGATCTTCTTCTCCTTGACCAGCTCGGCGATCTTCTCGATCAGACGCGCCTTGTTCAGCTGGTAAGGCAGCTCGGTGACGACGATCTGCTGGCGACCGCCACCCTTCTCCATGTCCTCGATCTCGGCGCGGGCACGGATGTAGATACGGCCACGACCGGTGCGGTAGGCCTCGATGATCCCGGCACGGCCGTTGATGATGCCGGCGGTGGGGAAGTCGGGACCCGGGATGTACTTCATCAGATCGTCGACGGAGAGCTCCGGGTTCTCCATCAGCGCCAGGCAGCCGTCGATGACCTCGCCCAGGTTGTGGGGCGGGATGTTGGTCGCCATGCCCACGGCGATACCGCTGGAACCGTTGACCAGCAGGTTCGGGATCTTGGTGGGCATGACCGCCGGGATCTGCTCGGTGCCGTCGTAGTTGGGCACCCAGTCCACGGTTTCCTTGTCCAGGTCGGCCAGCAGCTCGTGGGCCAGCTTGGCCATGCGCACTTCGGTGTAACGCATGGCGGCCGCGTTATCGCCGTCCACCGAACCGAAGTTGCCCTGGCCGTCCACCAGCATGTAGCGCAGTGAGAAAGGCTGGGCCATGCGCACGATGGTGTCGTACACGGCGGTATCACCGTGGGGGTGGTACTTACCGATCACGTCGCCGACCACACGGGCCGACTTCTTGTAGGGCTTGTTCCAGTCGTTGCCCAGCTCGCTCATGGCAAAGAGGACGCGACGGTGGACCGGCTTCAACCCGTCACGCGCGTCCGGCAGGGCGCGACCGACGATCACGCTCATCGCGTAATCGAGGTAGGACTGTTTCAGCTCGTCTTCGATATTGACCGGGAGGATTTCTTTGGCCAGTTCACCCATGAGAAGCCTGATTCCTTTTTCTGATGAAACCCCGCGCCATCCATCCTGGACGAGGCGGGATCCGCCGCCCGGCCAGCACCAGGACGACACGAAAAATCAAAGAGTTACGCCGGGGTCGCGTGGATGCGGCCGCCCCGGCGAAGGGAAGCGCTAGAACTGGCGGAGATTACCACAATCCCCACCCGGCAGGCAGCCCCGCCGGGCGTGGGCAAAACGCCTCAGTGCAGGCGCTTGCGGCACATCAGCTGGGCCATTTTCTCGGCATCGGGACGCTCGACGATGCCGCGCTCGGTCACGATGACATCGATCAGGTCGGCCGGCGTCACGTCAAATACCGGATTGACGGCCTCGACATCCGCCGCGATTCGCGCACCGCCCACTTCCAGCAGCTCGCTGCCGGCACGCTCCTCGATCGGGATGTCCTCGCCGCTTTCCAGCCCCATGTCGATGGTGGAACTGGGCGCCACCACCATGAAACGCACGCCGTGGTGCATCGCACACACAGCCAGCTGGTAGGTGCCGATCTTGTTGGCCACATCACCATTGGCCGTGATGCGATCCGCCCCGACGATCACCCAGGTGATGCCACCCACCTTCATCAGGTGCGCGGCCGCCGAATCGGCGTTCAGGCGCACCGGCACGCCCTCGTTCACCAGCTCCCAGGCCGTCAGGCGGGCGCCCTGCAACCAGGGACGGGTCTCATCGGCGTAGACCCGCTCCACCAGCCCTTCCAGGTGAGCCGCTCGAATAACCCCGAGAGCCGTACCGAAACCACCGGTCGCCAAGGCGCCGGCATTGCAGTGGGTGAGAAGGGCCTGGGGCGCACCCTGGTGACGCCGGATCACCTCCATGCCCAACTGGGCCATGGTCAGGTTGGCCTCGCGATCACTCTCATGGATCGCCACGGCCTCGGCCTCCAGCACCACCAGCGGATCCTCCGCATCCTTCAGGCGCTCGAGGCGATCGCGCATGCGGTTCAGCGCCCAGAACAGATTGACCGCCGTAGGGCGGGAGCCCGCCAGAAGCGCAAAGTCTTCCTCCAGCGCCTGGCGCCAGTCACCACCGGCCGCCAACCGCTGACGCGCACCCAGCACCACACCGTAGGCTGCACTGATGCCAATGGCCGGCGCACCGCGCACCACCATGTCACGAATGGCCTGGGCCACACCCGCAGCGGAGTCGTAGGACAGCCAGGTTTCCTCGCGCGGCAGGAGCCGTTGATCGATCAGCTGCAGGACGCCGTCCCGCCACTCGATGGCCGTGACCTTCTCGGCCGCCAACAGTCGCTCACGCATGCCACACCTCACCCCAGTCAACTTCGCGAAAAACCGCGGATTATAGCGATGCAGGGGCGGTCTGGCTTGGCTATTCGGGTATACTCCCGCGATATTTTCCGCGCCCAGGACGCGCCACCATGCCCCACGCCCACCTCCCCCTCGACCTGCTCCTGCTGCCCACCTGGATCGTCCCGGTGGAGCCCGCCGGCGTCGTGCTTTCCCACCACGCCCTCGGGGTGCGCGACGGCCGCATCGCCCTGATCGCCAAGCGCGAGGAAGCCCTGGCTCATCCGGCCCGCGAGGTCATCGAGCTGCCCGGCATGCTGCTGGCTCCCGGCCTGGTGAATGCCCACGGCCACGCCGCCATGTCGCTGTTCCGCGGCATCGCCGACGACCTGCCGCTGATGACCTGGCTGGAGAAGCACATCTGGCCGGCCGAGGCCCGCTGGGTCGACGAGGACTTCGTCCGCGACGGCACCGAGCTGGCCATCGCCGAGCAGATCAAGGGCGGCATCACCTGCTTCTCCGACATGTACTTCTTCCCCTCGGTGGCCAGCGAAGCCATGCACGGCGCCGGCATCAAGGCGCAGATCACCATCCCGGTGCTGGACTTCCCCATCCCCGGCGCCCACGACGCCAGCGAAGCCGTGCGCCGTGGCCTGGAGCTGTTCAGCGACCTCAAGCACCACCCCCGCCTGAAGGTCGCCTTCGGCCCCCACGCCCCCTACACCGTCAGCGACGACAAGCTGGAGAACATCCGGGTGCTGGCCGAGGAGCTGGATGCCGGCATCCACATGCACGTGCAGGAAACCGCCTTCGAGGTGCAGCAGAGCCTCGAGCAGCGCGGCGAGCGCCCCATGGCCCGCCTGGCCCGCCTCGGTCTGCTCGGCCCGCGCTTCCAGGCCGTGCACATGACCCAGATCAGCGATGACGACCTGGCCCTGCTGGTAGAAAGCAACACCAGCGTCATCCACTGCCCCGAATCCAACCTCAAGCTGGCCAGCGGTTTCTGCCCGGTGGAGCGGCTCTGGCTCGCGGGCGTCAACGTCGCCATCGGCACCGACGGCGCCGCCAGCAACAATGACCTCGACCTCCTGGGGGAAACCCGTACCGCCGCCCTGCTCGCCAAGGCCGTCGCCGGCTCCGCCACCGCCCTGGACGCCCACCGCGCCCTGCGCATGGCCACCCTCAACGGCGCCCGCGCGCTGGGCATGGAAGCGGACACAGGCTCCCTGGAACTGGGCAAGGCCGCCGACATGATCGCCGTCGACCTCAGCGGGCTGGCCCAGCAGCCGGTCTACGACCCGGTATCGCAACTTATCTATGCCACCGGGCGCGATCGCGTCCGGTACCTGTGGGTGGACGGCAAGCCGCTGCTGGAAGACGGCCGCCTCACCCGTCAGGACGAAGACCGCCTGATCGCCACCGCCCGCCAATGGGGCCAGCGCATCGCCGGTCACTGAATTACGTTTGATAAAGGTGTTCACCATGAGCAACGTCGATCACGCCGAAATCGCCAAGTTCGAGGCCCTCGCCCACCGCTGGTGGGACCGCGAAAGCGAGTTCAAGCCCCTGCACGACATCAACCCCCTGCGGGTCAACTGGATCGACGAGCGCGTCCACCTCGCCGGCAAGCGCGTACTGGACGTCGGCTGCGGCGGCGGCATCCTCAGCGAAGCCATGGCCCAGCGTGGCGCCACCGTCACCGGCATCGACATGGGCGAAGCGCCTCTGGCGGTGGCCCAACTGCACCAACTGGAATCCGGCGTCCCGGTGGAATACCGCCGCATCACCGCCGAAGAGCTGGCAGCCGAGATACCCGGCCAGTTCGACGTCGTCACCTGCCTGGAGATGCTCGAGCACGTGCCGGACCCCGCCTCGGTGATCCGCGCCTGCCACACCCTGGTCAAGCCCGGCGGCCAGGTGTTCTTCTCCACCATCAACCGCAACCCCAAGGCGTACCTGTTCGCCATCGTCGGCGCGGAATACATCATGAAGCTGCTGCCGCGCGGCACCCATGACTTCAAGAAGTTCATCCGCCCGTCCGAGCTGGGCGCCTGGAGCCGTGCCGCCGGCCTGGCCGTGAAGGACATCATCGGCCTGACCTACAACCCGCTCACCAAGCACTACAAGCTGGCCAACGACGTCGACGTCAACTACATGGTCCAGACCCTGCGCGAGGAGTGACGACCATGCGACTGCGAGCGGTTCTCTTCGACATGGACGGCACCCTCCTCGACTCGGCGCCGGACTTCATCGCCATCTGCCAGGCCATGCGCACCGAGCGCGGCCTGCCGCCACAGGACGAGAAATCGATCCGTGACGTGGTCTCCGGCGGCGCCCGCGCCATGGTTGCCGCCACCTTCGAAATGAACCCCGAAGCCCCGGGCTTCGAAGCCCTGCGCCTGGAGTTCCTCGAGCGCTACCAGCAACACTGCGCCGTGCTCACCCGTCCATTCGACGGCATCGAGCCGCTGCTGGCCGACATCGAGGCCGCCAAGCTCATCTGGGGCGTGGTGACCAACAAGCCAGTGCGCTTCGCCGAACCGATCATGCAGCAGCTTGGCCTGGCCCAGCGCTCGGCCGTGCTCATCTGCCCGGACCACGTCACCAACAGCAAGCCCGACCCGGAGATGCTCCACCTCGCCTGCAGCCAGCTGGGACTGGAGCCGGCCAGCGTGCTGTTCATCGGCGACGACCTGCGCGACATCGAATCCGGTCGCGCCGCCGGGACGCGCACCGCCGCCGTGACCTACGGCTACATCCACCCCGACGACAACCCCCATCACTGGGGAGCCGACGTGGTGGTCGACCATCCGCTCGAGCTGCGCGCCGTTCTCGACCGCGCGCTCTGCAGCTGCTGACCGGCGGGGGCCTGCCACGCAGCGCCCCCATGTACCGCCTACCCATTGCCTGAAGCGAGCCTCCACAGCGCTTCGAAGGAGTTCCCGATGTTCCAGTATTCCGCCCGCCCCGACCTGCTGAAGGACCGCGTCATCCTCGTGACCGGCGCCGGACGCGGCATCGGAGCCGCCGCCGCCAAGACCTTTGCCGCCCATGGCGCCACCGTCCTGCTGCTGGGCAAGACCGAATCCCACCTCAACGAGGTGTACGACGCCATCGAAGCCGCCGGCCACCCGCAGCCGGGCGTCATCCCCTTCAACCTGGAGACCGCCCAGCCGCACCAGTTCGACGAACTGGCCGCCCTGGTGGAGCGTGAATTCGGCCGCCTCGACGGGCTGCTGCACAACGCCTCCATCCTCGGCCCGCGCACGCCCATCGAGCAGCTGTCCGGCGAGAACTTCATGCGCGTCATGCAGGTGAACGTCAACGCCATGTTCATGCTCACCAGCACCCTCCTGCCCGTGCTCAAGCTCTCCAGCGACGCCTCGGTGGTGTTCACCTCCAGCAGCGTGGGACGCAAGGGTCGCGCCTACTGGGGCGCCTACGCCGTCTCCAAGTTCGCCACCGAGGGCCTGATGCAGGTCCTGGCCGACGAGTTGGACGGCATCGCCAACGTCCGCGCCAACAGCGTCAACCCGGGTGCCACCCGCACCAGCATGCGCGCCCTCGCCTACCCCGGCGAGAACCCCGCCAAGAACCCGGAACCCGAGGCCATCATGCCGGTCTACCTCTACCTCATGGGGGCGGACAGCACCGGCATCAACGGCCAGGCATTCGACGCACAGTAAGACCTTCCGGCGGCGGCCGCCCGGCCGCCGCCATCGCCCTGCCATTAAACCGGCGCGCCCCTCCGCAACAGGCATCAAATTGCCATCTCGCCCGTCAGACAACCGGCAACGCCTTGCCACCCCGCCGCCCCAGATACGCATAAGCGACTGATAGAAAAGGGGTTTACCGGGGAATGTGAAACCTGGCACGGAAATAGCCTTAGGTCGGATGTCGTCGCTCGAAGCGTCAGAGGTTTCGCCAAATGGCTCCCCACACGCCCACCAACACCATTGATTTCGATGCCGCCAAGCTCCAGCGCCTGGGCTACAACACGCCCACCCCGCTGCAGCCGCCGCGCCAGGTCACCCTGCTGGAGCTGCGCCGCCAGCTGACCCTGCAACTGCAGACCAGCCTGGAAGTGGACCGCATCCTCGGCAGCTTCTTCCGCGAGGTACAGCGCCTGGTACCGCTGGACGCGCTGGCCTACGCGCACCAGGGCAGCGACCTGCGCCTGGAGTTCGGCGAGCGCGCCGCCCACTCCGCCGGCTATCGCCTGACCCACGAGGGCGAGTACCTGGGCGAGCTGGTGTTCCGCCGCCGCCAGCGCTTCGAAGAGACCGAACTGGCGCAGCTCGAATCCCTGCTGGCCTGCCTGCTGTTCCCGCTGCGCAACGCGCTGCTGTACCGCACCGCCGTGCAGTCCGCCCTGCGCGACCCGCTGACCGAGACCGGCAACCGCATCGCCATGGACCAGGCCCTGCAGCGCGAGGTCGACCTGTCGCGCCGCAACCAGCAGCCGCTGTCGGTGCTGATGCTGGACATCGACCACTTCAAGCGCATCAACGATCAGTACGGCCACGGCACCGGCGACGAAGTGCTCAAGGCCGTGGCCACCACCCTGAAAGGCCGCCTGCGCAATGTCGACATGGTGTTCCGCTACGGCGGCGAAGAATTCCTCATCCTCCTCTCCAACACCTGCCGCGAGGCCGCTGCCATGGTGGGCGAGCGCCTGCGCCTGAGCGTGATGGAGATCCAGCACCTGGTGGCCAGCCGGCCGATCGAGCTGTCCGTCAGCCTGGGCTGCGCCACGCTGCTGCCGGCCGAGTCGGTGCAGAGCCTGCTGCGCCGCGCCGACAACGCCCTCTATGTCGCCAAGCGCGACGGACGCAACCGCCTGTCCATGGCGGGCTGATCCAGGCGACGGACATGAAAAAGGGGCTCATCGAGCCCCTTTTTCATTGCCTGTAACCCGGCCTCAGCGCTTGCGACCGAAGCCCGGGCGCTGGCCTTCGCCGGCCGGCGGATTGCTGCGGCGGCTCACCGGACGCTGCGGCTTGGGCTTGCGCTGCGGGCGCTCGGCCACTTCCACGGCATCACCCTGGGGGCGGGCCGGGCGCTGCGGCTTGCGACCGGAGTCCTTCGGACGCTCGGCGATCGGTGTACCACGCGGCTCACCACGCCCAGCCGGACGGGGCGCGCGAGCCGGACGCTCAGCCCCTTCACCACGCGGACGGCTCGGGCGCTCGGCCTTCTCGCCACGCGGGGCGCGTACCGGACGCTCATCACCCTCACCACGGGCCGGACGCGGCGAACGCACCGGGCGCTCCGCACCTTCGCCACGGGGACGGCTCGGACGCTCGGCTTTCTCGCCACGGGGCGCACGAGCAGGACGCTCGTCCCCCTCGCTGCGGGCAGGACGCGAGCGCGGTGCCACAGGCTTGGCGGACTTGCGCTGCATGCGCTCCAGCTTCTCGCGGGACTTGGCCTTCATGGCCGGCAGAGCCACCGGGCGCAGGCCGACTTCCTCGCTGAGGATGTCCACTTCCTGCTGGCCCATCTCGCGCCAGCGTCCCATGGTCAGGTCGGAGGTGATGAACACCGGGCCGAAGCGCACACGCTTCAGACGGCTCACCACCAGGCCCTGGGACTCCCACAGGCGACGCACTTCGCGGTTGCGGCCTTCCATCACCACGCAGTGGTACCAGTGGTTGAAGCCTTCACCGCCCGGAGCTTCCTGGATGTCGGTGAACTTGGCCGGGCCGTCTTCCAGCATCACGCCGTTCTTCAGGTTCTCCAGCATCTCCTCGGTGACCTCACCGCGCACACGCACGGCGTACTCGCGGTCCATCTCGTAGGAGGGGTGCATCAGCCGGTTCGCCAGTTCACCGTCGGTGGTGAACAGCAGCAGGCCGGTGGTGTTGATGTCCAGGCGGCCGACGTTGATCCAGCGGCCGGAACGCAGGCGGGGCAGGCGCTCGAAAACGGTGGGACGGCCTTCCGGGTCGTCGCGGGTGCAGACTTCGCCTTCGGGCTTGTTGTAGATCAGCACGCGGCGAACGCTCTCGGCCTCTTCCTCGCGCTTGAGCAGGCGGCCGTCGACGCTGATGGCGTCATGGCTGTCGACCCGCTGGCCGAGGGTGGCAGCAGCGCCGTTGACCTTGACGCGGCCTTCGGTGATCCAGGCCTCGATGTCGCGGCGCGAGGCCAGCCCCATGCGGGCCAGGACCTTCTGCAGCTTTTCCCCTGCGGGGCTGTAATCGTCTTCGTTCATCTGGGCACCTCCCGGTGTATCGCTCGAAAAAGGTCGCGCATCATACGCGGCGGTAGTCACTGAGGCTAGCCAGACCTGGCCGGGCCGTCAGCCTTTGCGCCGGCCGGTCGCCTGCAGCGCCAGCAGACGCAGGTCGGCTTCAGCCAGCACCACCAGGCGCTCGCCCTTGCCCAGCTTCTTCCAGGCCTTGATCTCGCGGCGGGTGCGGCCGCAGCCCCGGCAGACATCGTCGGAAAACTGGCACACGCCGATGCAGGGGTCCTTCATCAGGTCACCTCAGTGCAGGGTCTCGCCTTCGTCGGCGAGCGGGGTGTCCTCATCCTCCGCCTCATCGGCCAGGGCGGGCTCGTCGTCAGGCGGCAGCAGGTCGTCGAAGTCGGTCTTGAGCCCCTCCTCCATGGTGTCCAGCTCGGCCAGCAGGCTGCGGAAGCTGACCTCCTCGCGGGGCTCGCCGGCAGGCTCCTCGCCCAGTGCCGCGTCCGCGCGGGCCTGCAGGTCGGCCGGCACCGGCGCGTCGTCATCCAGGGCCAGCTCGGGTTCCGGCTCCAGTTCGCGCAAGGCAGCCAGGGGCGGCAGTTCGTCGAGGTTGCGCAGGTTGAAGTGGTCGAGGAAGGCCTTGGTGGTGGCGAACATCGCCGGCTTGCCCGGCACGTCGCGGTAGCCCACAACACGGATCCACTCCCGCTCCATCAACGTCTTGACGATCTGGCTGTTCACCGTGACGCCACGGATGTCCTCGATCTCGCCCCGGGTGATGGGTTGCCGGTAGGCGATCAGCGCCAGGGTCTCCAGCAGCGCCCGGGAATAGCGCTGCGGCCGCTCCTCCCAGAGGCGTCCGACCCAGGGGGCGAAGCGCTCGCGCACCTGGAGGCGGTAGCCCGAGGCCACCTCCTTCAGCTCGAAGGCGCGGCCGTTGCAGGACTTGGCCAGCACGGCGAGGGCGTCGCGGATCTTCGACAGCTCCGGGCGTTCGGCTTCCTCGAAAAGCTCAGCGATCCGCTCCAGCGACAGGGGCTTGCCGGCGGCCAGCAGAAAGGCTTCGAGCAGGGAAGCCAGCTCCTTGGTGTCGTTGAGGTTCATCGGTCACTCGGCTCGGGCACGGACATGGATGGGCGCGAAGGGCTCATTCTGCACCAGTTCAACCAGTTGTTCCTTGATCAGTTCGAGCACGGCCATGAAGGTGACCACCACCCCCAGGCGCCCCTCTTCCAGCGCGAACAGCTGGACGAAGGGCACGAAGCCGCCGCCCTTGAGCCGCTCCAGCACCTCGCTCATGCGCTCGCGGGTGGACAGCGCCTCGCGAGTGACCTGGTGGCTTTCGAACATGTCGGCCCGGCGCAGCACCTCGGCCATGGAGAGCAGCACTTCCTCCAGGCTCACATCGGGCAGCAGCTTGCGGGCCCGCGCCTCGGGCGCATCCACCCGCGGCACGATGAGGTCGCGCCCCACCCGAGGCAGGGTGTCCAGGCCTTCGGCAGCCTGCTTGAAGCGCTCATACTCCTGCAGGCGGCGGATCAGCTCGGCGCGGGGGTCTTCCTCTTCCTCCTCGCTCTCGCCGGAACGCGGCAACAGCATGCGCGACTTGATCTCGGCCAGCATCGCGGCCATCACCAGGTACTCGGCCGCCAGCTCCAGGCGCACCGACTTCATCAGCTCGACGTAGCCCATGTACTGGCGGGTGATCTCCGCCACGGGAATGTCGAGGATGTCGATGTTCTGCTTGCGGATGAGGTAGAGCAGCAGGTCCAGCGGGCCCTCGAAGGCTTCGAGGAACACTTCCAGGGCATCCGGCGGGATATAGAGGTCGACGGGAAGCTCAGTGACCGCCTGGCCATACACCAGCGCGAACGGCAGCTCCTGCTGGGCGCCGGCCTGAGGGTCGACGCCCGTCGGCTCGCCGCTCACGCGCCGGCGTCCGCCAGGAACGGAGTGGGGTCGCCACAGCCGACGCGGAAGATGCTCGGCTCGCCTTCGGACAGGTCCACCACGGTGGACGCTTCGACGCCGCCGTAGCCGCCGTCGATGATCAGGTCCACGTGGTGCTCCAGCATCTGGCGCATCTCGTAGGGGTCGCTCATGGGCTGGGCCTCACCGGGGAGGATGAGCGACGCGCTCATCAGCGGCGCACCCAGTTCGGCCAGCAATGCCAGGGCGATGGGGTGGTCCGGCACCCTCAGGCCGATGGTGCGGCGTTTCGGGTGCATCAGCATCCTCGGCACCTCGCGGGTGGCGTTGAGGATGAAGGTGTAGGGGCCGGGTGTGTGGGCCTTGAGCAGGCGGAACGCCGCCGTGTCGACCTTGGCGAACAGCCCGAGCTCGGAGAGGTCGCGACAGACCAGGGTGAAGTTGTGCTTGTCGTCCAGTCGGCGCAGGCGACGGATGCGCTCCACCGCCGACTTCTCGCCGATGGCACAGCCGATGGCGTAGGAGGAGTCGGTCGGGTAGACGATCACGCCGCCGCCCCGGACGATCTCCACCGCCTGCTTGATCAGGCGGACCTGCGGATTTTCCGGGTGGACCTGGAAGAACTGGCTCACGTTGGCTCCCTGTTCAATGTGCCGTGCTGAGGCTGCCGAGGCTGGGTGCATGGTCAAAACGTGCCGCGAGGGGCGGCAGGTCCTCTGGAATCGGTCGGTACATGCCCAGCTCCGACCAGTCGCCTGGAGCGTGGAAGTCGCTGCCGGCGGAAACCAGCAGCCCGAACTCGCGGGCCAGGATGGTCAGCGTCCCCACCTGATCCGCCGGTTGCATGCCGTTGACCACTTCGATGGCGTGGCCGCCAGCACCGATGAAATCCGCAACCAGCTTGCGTCGCTTGGTTCTAGTGAAGTCGTAGTGGTAGGGATGCGCCAGGCTGATCCACGCCCCGGCAGCCCGCAGGGTCGAGACCGCGTCCGCCAGGCTCGGCCAGTGCTGCTTCACATCGCCGAGTTTGCCGGCCCCCAGCCACTTGCGAAACGCTTCGGCACGGTCGCGGACATGTCCGGCGCGCACCAGGAACTCGGCGAAGTGCGGGCGGGCCGGCGCATTGCCGCTGTCGCCCAGCTCGCGCTGGATGGCCCGAGCCCCCTCCAGGGCGCCCGGCATGCCCTTGGCTGCCAGCCGCCGGTCGATCTCCTCGGCGCGGGCCCAGCGCCCGTGGTGCAGGTCCGCGATGGCGGCGGCAAGCGCTGGCGCATCGTCGCGGAAGCCGTAGCCAAGCACATGGATGGTCGCCCCACCCCAGGTGCAGGACAGCTCCACGCCGTTGATCAGCTGCATGCCCAGACGAGCGGCGGCCGCGCGAGCCTCCGGCAGCCCTTCGAGGGTGTCGTGATCGGTCAGCGCCAGCACCCGGACGCCCCGTTCGTGGGCGCGCGCCACCAGCGCGGCGGGCGCCAGGGCGCCGTCGGAGGCTGTGCTGTGGCAGTGCAGATCGATGTGCATGAGGCGCGCTTTCGCTGGAGAAATGGTTTGTTATTATGCCGCCACATCCCGCTTCTGGCTGCCGCCGTGAAACAATTCATCGACTTCATCCCCCTCGTTCTCTTCTTCATCGTCTACAAGCTCGAACCCCGCGCCATCGAACTCGCCGGCCACAGCGTCATGCTGGGCGGCATCTTCAGCGCCACCGCCGTGCTCATCGCCACTTCCGTGGTGGTCTACGGCGCACTGTTCATCAGCCAGCGCCGCCTGGAGAAAGGCCAGTGGCTGACCCTGGTGGCCTGCCTGGTGTTCGGCGGCCTGACCCTGGCCTTCCACAGCGAAACCTTCCTCAAGTGGAAGGCACCGGTGGTCAACTGGCTGTTCGCCCTGGGCTTCGCTGCCAGCCACTTCATCGGCGACCGCCCGCTGATCCAGCGGATCATGGGCCATGCCGTGAGCCTGCCGCAGCCGATCTGGGTGCGCCTGAACCTGGCCTGGATCGTGTTCTTCCTGGTCTGTGGCTTCGCCAACCTGTTCGTGGCCTTCACCTTCCAGTCCATCTGGGTGGACTTCAAGGTCTTCGGCAGCCTGGGCATGACGCTATTGTTCCTGGTGGGCCAGGGCATCTTCCTGGCTCGCCACATGCATGATTCCGAACCGGACAAACCGCAAGAATAAGGACTCCCATGCTCTACGCGATCATTTCCACCGACGTTGCCGACTCCCTGGAGAAGCGCATGGCTTCCCGCCCCGCCCACCTCGCCCGCCTGGAGCAGCTCAAGGCGGAAGGCCGCCTGGTGCTGGCCGGCCCCCACCCGGCGGTGGACAGCAACGACCCGGGCAGCGCCGGCTTCACCGGCAGCCTGGTGGTCGCCGAGTTCGAATCCCTGAGCGCCGCCCAGACCTGGGCCGAGGCCGATCCCTTCCGCCTCGCCGGCGTCTACGGCCAGGTGGTGGTCAAGCCGTTCAAGCAGGTATTCCCCTGATCGCGGCGCTGCCGCTAGCCCCAAGGAATCCGCTCATGCGCCAGGTTCCGCTGCCCCTGCTGTTCGCCTTCGCCCTGTCCGCCGCCCTGGCCCATGCCGAAGAGCCTGTGCCCTCCACTCCACCGCTTGCTCCGGCAGTGGAGCCGGCGCCCTCGGTGAACCCGCTGGCGGCGGAGCTTGCCCAACTGACCCAGCGTCTGGCCGAGAGCGAGCGGCAACGGGAGGCCCTGGCCGCCCAGTTGGCCGACCGTGGCAACGCCAGCGAGCAGGATGGCGCGCAACTGACTCGCCTGCGCCAGGAAAACCAGCGCCTCAAGCTGCAGCTGCGTGAAGCCCAGGCCAACCGCAATCCGCCCCTCGTCAGCGAGGAACAGATGTGGTTCGCGGTGGGCGGCGGTGCCTGCCTGTTCTCCTTGCTCGCCGGCGCCCTGCTGCGTGGCGGCCGCCGCCAGCCGCGCCAATGGATCAACTGAAGACGACCCCCGCGACATGAGCGAACTGCTGCTTATCGATGATGACCAGGAGCTCTGCGAGCTGCTGATCAGCTGGCTCTCCCAGGAAGGCTTCAGCGCCCGGGCGTGCCACGACGGCATCTCCGCCCGCGCCGCGCTGGCAGGCCACACCCCCGCCGCCGTAGTGCTGGACGTGATGCTGCCCGACGGCAGCGGGCTGGAGCTGCTCAAGCAACTGCGCAGCGACCACCCCGAGCTGCCCGTGGTGATGCTGTCGGCCCGGGGCGAACCCCTGGACCGCATCCTCGGCCTGGAGCTGGGCGCCGACGACTACCTGGCCAAGCCCTGCGACCCCCGCGAGCTGACCGCCCGCCTGCGCGCCGTGCTGCGGCGCAGCCAGGGGCCCTCGCAGTCCAGCCAGCTGGAGCTGGGTGACCTGTGCTACAGCCCGATTCGCGGTGTGGTCAGCGTGGGCGGGCACGAGGTCAGCCTCACCCTCTCCGAAGGCCGTCTGCTGGAAGCTCTGCTGCGTCAGCCTGGCGAACCGCTGGACAAGCAGGAGCTGGCGCAATTGGCCCTGGGCCGCAAGCTGACCCTGTACGACCGCAGCCTGGACATGCACGTCAGCAACCTGCGCAAGAAGCTCGGCCCCCACGCCGACGGCCGCCCGCGCATCGTCGCCCTGCGCAGCCGGGGCTACTACTACGCCGTCTGACCTGCGCCCGCCTGCACGATCCTTTACCGAAGCTTTACCCAGGGCTGACCGCCCTTGACCTTGCGCTCCCTAGACTGGGCTCATCCGGCAACCGGCCGGTTCAAGAGACAAGGAGACAGACCATGCGCAAGACTATCGCCGCCCTGCTGTTCGCAGCCGCCCTGCCCACCGTCGCCATGGCCATGCCCGAAGGCGGCCCGCGTGGCGAGCCGGGCTTCGGCGGCCCTGGTGGCCACGGTGGCCCGCACCTGTTCAAGGAACTGGACCTGACCCGCGAGCAGCGCCAGAAGGTCGGCAAGCTGATGGGCGAAAGCATGAAGGCCCGCCAGGACATCACCCGCAAGTACCTGGACAAGCTGCCCGAGGCCGAACGCAAGGCCATGGAGGCCGAGATCAAGGCCAGCGAAGACAAGAACCGCACCGACATCCGCGCCCTGCTGACCCCGGAGCAGCAGAAGGATTTCGACGCCGAAGTGAAGAAGATGGACGAACGCCGCGCCGAGCGCGCCGAATTCGAGGCCTGGAAAGCCCAGCGCGCCCAGAAGGCCCAGTAACCGATCTGAAAAAGTCATCGAACCCACCCGGCTTCCACCGGGTGGGTTTCGTCGTTGAAAGGAGTACCCCGTGCGTTCACTGTTCTGGCGCATCCTCGGCGCCTTCTGGCTGGCCCTGGCCCTGGTCGCCGGCCTTTCCCTGCTGCTCGGCCGTGCGCTGAACCAGGACGCCTGGATCCTCAGCCGCCACCCGGCCCTGCAGGGCCTGGCGGAAAGCCTGGTGCAGCGCTACGAGGTCAACGGCCGTGGCGAGGCCCAGCGCTTCCTCGAACAGTTCAAGCGCCGCGCCCGCATCGACGTGCAGATCCTCAACGACAACGGCCAGCCCGTGGTGCGCGGCACCTTCCCGCCCCGCGCCGCCGCGTTCGAAGCACGCCAGCACGACGGCCACCTGCCGTGGCGACGCATCACCGAGGAATACACCAGCCCCCGCAGTGGCGAGAACTTCCTGCTGATCTACCGCATCCCCTTCCCGGAACTGGAGGCCTGGCACCGTGGCAGCCTGCTCTGGCCCCTCAGCGCCCTGGGCATCGCCCTGGTGGTGCTGACGCTGTTCAGCCTGATGCTGACCCTCTCCATTACCCGCCCCCTTGGCCGCCTGCGCAGCGCCGTGCACGACCTGGGGCAGACCGCCTACCAGCAGGACAGCCTGGCCCGGCTGGCACGGCGGCGGGACGAACTGGGCGTGCTGGCCGGTGACTTCAACCGCATGGGCCAGCGCCTCCAGGGGCTCATCGGCAGCCAGCGGCAGCTGCTGCGCGATGTTTCCCACGAACTGCGCTCGCCCCTGGCCCGCCTGCGGGTGGCCCTGGCCCTGGCCGAGCGGGCGCCGTCGGCGGAGCGTGAAGGGCTCTGGCCACGGCTGGCCCAGGAATGCGACCGGCTGGAGGCGCTGATCAGCGAGATCCTCGCCCTTGCCCGCCTCGACGCCGAGCCGGGCGCACGCCACCCCATCGTCCTGCGGCCGATACTGGAAAAGCTCAGGGAAGACGCCCGGCTGCTGGCGCCCGAGCAGGAGGTGCGCATCCGCTGCGAAGGCGAACCGCACCTGCAGGGCTGGCCGGACATGCTGGAACGTGCGCTGGACAACCTGCTGCGCAACGCGCTGCGCTTCAGCCCGGCCGGGCAACCGGTGGACATCGAGGTGAAGGCATTACCACAGCACGTGACGATCAGCGTGCGCGACCAAGGCCCCGGGGTCGCCGCCGATCACCTGGCCCAACTGGGCGAGCCCTTCTTCCGTGCGCCGAACCAGAGTGGCGCCGGGCATGGCCTGGGCCTGGCCATCGCCCGTCGCGCCGTGGAGCGCCACGGCGGCAGCCTGACCCTGGCCAATCACCCACAGGGCGGCTTCATCGCCACCCTGTCGCTGCCGACCGCCTGATCGGCTGCCACGTTTTCAACGGGCGGCTGATCAGCCCCAGGTGCTGACGAAGTCCGCCGGCGCCAGGTCCGGCGCTGCGCGGCGCTCGCCCTCGACACTGCCGAGGTAGAGGAAGCCGACCACCTGTTCGTTGTCCGCCAGGCCCAGCCCCTGGGCCACGGTGCGGTCGTAGGCCATGTCGCCGGTACGCCAGATGGCGCCCAGGCCCTGCGCATGGGCCGCCAGCAGGATGCCGTGGGCCGCACAGCCGGCCGACAGCAACTGCTCCGACTCGGGCACCTTGTGGCCGGCCTGCAGGCGCGCCACCACCACCACCAGCAAGGGCGCACGCAGCGGCATGCCCCGGGCCTTGGTCAGCGCCGCCTCGGGGGCCGCCGGGTCCTTGGCCAGCAAGGCAGAGGCGAACAGCTCGCCGAGCTTCTCGCGGGCGCCGCCCTCGATGGTGAGGAAGCGCCAGGGGCGCAGGTAGCCATGGTCCGGCGAACGCAGGGCGGCGCGGAACAGGTAGTCACGCTGGGCCGCATCCGGTGCGGGCTCCTGCAGCCGGGCCAGGGATACACGGTTGAGCAGAGCGTCGAGAGCCTCCATCGGCCACCTCCTGATTTCGGGAAGCCGGCATTCTAGCCGATAACCCCGGCCACCCAAGGGCAGCGCGTGAACGCCGCGGTGCCCTGTGAAAGCCGCTGGTGCGGAGCGTTTCACAGCGGTGAAACAGCCCAGTAGAATGCCGCGCTCCCGTTCTCGCCCGGATCCCCCATGGCCCTGTCCACGCTGCGCACCATCGGCTTCATCATCGGCCTTTTCCTCATCACGCTGGCCGTGAGCATGGTGGTGCCGATGCTGGCCGTGCTGGCGTTCGACCGGACCGATGACATCGGCGCATTCAGCTGGTCTAGCCTGATCACCTTCATCGTCGGCCTGGCCCTGGTGGCACCGGGGCGCCCGGAACACCTGCACATGCGCCCACGGGACATGTACATGCTCACCACCGCCAGCTGGGTGGTGGTGTGCATCTTCGCCGCGCTGCCGATGGTGCTGATCCAGCACATCAGCTACACCGACGCCTTCTTCGAGACCATGTCGGGCATCACCACCACCGGCTCCACCGTCATCACCGGGCTCGACCATGCCTCGCCGGGCCTGCTGCTGTGGCGTTCGATGCTGCACTGGCTGGGCGGTATCGGCTTCATCGGCATGGCGGTGGCGATCCTGCCGCTGCTGCGCATCGGCGGCATGCGCCTGTTCCAGACGGAGTCCTCGGACTGGGGCGAGAAGGTCATGCCGCGTTCGCACATGGTGGCCAAGTACATCCTGGTGGTGTACGTCGCCCTCACCCTGCTCGGCACCCTGGCCTTCTGGCTCGCCGGCATGACCCCCTTCGAGGCGGTCAACCACGCCATGTCGCTGATCTCCACCGGCGGCTTCTCCACCTCGGACAACTCCATCGCCAACTGGAAGCAGCCGGCCGTGCACTGGGTCGCGGTGGTGGTGATGATGGCCGGCAGCCTGCCCTTCACCCTCTACGTCGCCACTCTGCGGGGCCACCGCAAGGCGCTGGTGAAGGACCACCAGGTGCGCGGCTTCGTCGGCTTCCTGGTAGCGACCTGGCTGTTCTTCGGCACCTGGCTGTGGCTGAACTCGGACTACAGCTGGCCGGACGCCTTCCGCATCGTCGCGGTCAACGTCACCTCGGTGGTCACCACCACCGGCGTCGCCCTGGGCGACTACACGCTGTGGGGCAGCTTCTCGGTGATGCTGTTCTTCTACCTGACCTTCGTCGGCGGCTGCTCCGGCTCCACCGCCGGCGGGCTGAAGATCTTCCGCTTCCAGGTGGCGCTGGTGATGCTGCGCACCAACCTCAAGCAACTGGTGCACCCCCGCGCGGTGATCCGGCAGAAGTACAACGGGCACAACATCGACGAGGAAATCGTCCGCTCGCTGATCACCTTCTCCTTCTTCTTCACCGTCACCATCGGCGTGATCGCCCTCGGCCTGTGCCTGATCGGCGTCGACTGGACCACCGCCCTCACCGGCGCCGCCACTGCCGTGTGCAACGTGGGGCCGGGCCTGGGGCCGATCATCGGCCCGGTGGGCAACTTCTCCACCCTGCCGGACGCGGCCAAGTGGCTGCTGACCATCGGCATGCTGCTGGGCCGCCTGGAGATCCTCACCGTGCTGGTGCTGTTCACCCGGGGTTTCTGGAAACACTGAGCACGGATCGACTACACCTGAATCAGGCGCCCGTGGACAGGCAGCGGCACGTCGCTAGAATGGCGCCCTCATTCACCCGGACCGAGCACGCCCCATGGCTTTGCCGACCCTGCGCCTGATCGGCTTCATCATCGGCATCTTCCTGATCACCCTGGCGATCAGCATGGTCATCCCGGTCATGACCGTGATCGCCTATGACCGCCCGCAGGACATCCACGCCTTCGTCTGGTCGAGCCTGGCCACCTTCATCACCGGCCTCGGCCTGGTGATTCCCGGGCGCCCGGAGCAGGCGCACCTGCGTCCCCGGGACATGTACCTGCTGACGGTTTCCAGCTGGGTGGTGGTGGGCATCTTCGCCGCCCTGCCCTTCCTGCTCACCCAGCACATCAGCTACACCGATGCCTTCTTCGAGAGCATGTCCGGCATCACCGCCACCGGCGCCACGGTGCTCAGCGGGCTGGACAGCATGTCCCAGGGCATCCTCATCTGGCGTTCGCTGCTGCACTGGCTCGGCGGCATCGGCTTCATCGGCATGGCGGTGGCGATCCTGCCGCTGCTGCGCATCGGCGGCATGCGCCTGTTCCAGACCGAATCCTCCGACCGCTCGGAGAAAGTCATGCCGCGCTCGCACATGGTGGCCAAGTACATCGTCGCGGTGTACGTCGGCTTCACCCTGCTGGGCACCCTGGCGTTCTGGCTGGCCGGGATGAGCGCCTTCGATGCGGTCAACCACGCCATGTCGGCCATTTCCACCGGCGGTTTCTCCACCTCCGACCAGTCCCTGGCCAAGTGGCAGCAGCCGGCGGTGCACTGGGTGGCGGTGGTGGTGATGATCCTCGGCAGCCTGCCCTTCGCCCTCTACGTCGCCACCCTGCGGGGCAACCGCAAGGCGCTGTTCCGCGATGCCCAGGTGCGCGGTTTCATCGGCTTGCTGCTGGTGATCTGGCTGGTGCTGGGCACCTGGTACTGGGCCACCACCGACCTGCACTGGCTGGACGCCCTGCGCCACGTGGCGGTGAACACCACCTCGATCCTCACCACCACCGGCTTCGCCCTCGGCGACTACAGCCTGTGGGGCAACTTCTCGCTGATGCTGTTCTTCTACCTGGGCTTCATCGGCGGCTGCTCCGGCTCCACCGCCGGCGGGGTGAAGATCTTCCGCTTCCAGGTGGCCTACATCCTGCTCAAGGCCAACCTGTACCAGCTCATCCACCCCCGCGCGGTGATCAAGCAGAAGTACAACGGCCACCGCCTGGACGAGGAGATCGTGCGCTCGATCCTCACCTTCTCGTTCTTCTTCACCATCACCATCTGCGTGATCGCCCTGGGCCTGTCGCTGCAGGGGCTGGACTGGATCACCGCCCTCACCGGCGCGGCCAGCACCGTCTCCGGTGTCGGCCCGGGCCTGGGCGAGGTGATCGGCCCGGCGGGCAACTTCTCCACCCTGCCCGACGGCTCCAAGTGGCTGCTGTCGCTGGGCATGCTGCTGGGGCGGCTGGAGATCATCACCGTGCTGGTGATCTGCACGCCGTACTTCTGGAGGCATTGAGGCGGTGCGAGGGAGCTGTGGGCGACTGAAGGCTCCCCTACGCGCTCCCGCAGCCCTTGAGCGTCATGGCAGGCGGGCGCGGTACTCGCCTGGCGTGGCGTCGAACCAGCGGCGGAAGGCGCGGAAGAAATTGCTCGGATCGGCAAAACCCAGCAGGTAGGCGATCTCCAGCAGGGTCAGGTTCGGCTGCGCCAGATATTGCTCGGCCAGCTCGCGGCGGGTGTCGTCGAGCAGTTGCTGGAAGCTGGTGCCCTCCTCCTGCAAGCGCCGCTGCAGGGTGCGCTGGGACAGGTGCAAAGCGCTGGCCACCACCTCGCGCTTGGGTTCGCCCTGGGGCAGCAGGCGGCAGAGCACCTGGCGGGCCAGGTGGGTGACCCGGCTGCCGGTGAAGCGCGCCAGGTACTCCCCGGCAAAGCGGTCATGCAGCTGCGCGAGTGATTCGTTGGCGGTGGGCAGCGGCGTGTCCATGTCGGCCCGGCTGAAGCGCAGCGCATAGTGCTCGGCGCCGAAGCGCAGGGGCGCCTGGAACACCTGCCGATAGGGCTCCACGTCCGCCGGGGCCGGCCCCTGGAAGCGGATCTCGAGCGGGTTGATGGCGCGCCCGGTCATCCAGCGGCAGAAGGCCAGGCAGTAGGCCATCGACGCTTCCGCACTCTGCCGCGCCGGGGGCAGCCGATCACCGTGGATCGCCAGGCGCAATTCGTAGCCCTCCGGGGTCGGCCGGAAACTCAGGTCCGCCCCCTCGGCGATTATCCGCTGGTAACGCACCAGGCGGGCGAAGCCTTCGTTCAGCGTGCGGCTGGACATCAGCGCGTAACCCACCACATGGAAAGAGGCCGGCCGTACCACCTTGGCCATGTTCAACCCGATGGCCGGGTTGCCCGACAGCTCCACCGCCCTCAGCCACAGGCGCGTCATGCCGTCCTGGGGGAAGCGCGCGTCCGGGTCGGAGAGCGCGTCGTAGTCGAGCCCCAGCTCGGGGAACAGGCGGCGGCAATCGACCCCGCCCATTTCCAGGGCTTGCACGATCCCCAGGGCCCAGCTGGAGGAAGTGGTACGTTCGCTCATGGCGCCTTCTTGTTCGGGTGGGAGAAAGGCCCGACAGGGCCCGGCGGGGAAGGATACTCACCCCGGCCCGGGTTTGTCAGGTTCGGCACGCCCGGCTTTCCGGGCTACCAATCGACAAAAAGCAGGATGCCCTGAAAGCCTTGCCAGACGGGGCCTCCAGGCATTCCAGCGACACCCTGGCGAGTGATTCCACAAAATAAACCTGGGTTATTTCCACAATGGGTGTATGGTGTCGCCACTGGATGCAACGTGTCATTGCGATTTCTGACCTGATGTAACGATTCCCATCTTTCCATCTCCTCGGCTTACTTCGCTTTCGTTCTCAGTCTCGGCCCGGACAATCCGGCGTCGATGCCCCTTTTATTTCCCTGGAGATACATCATGTCCAATCGTCAACTCGGCACCGTCAAATGGTTCAACGATGAAAAAGGCTTCGGCTTCATCACCCCCCAGGAAGGTCCGGACGTCTTCGTTCACTACCGTTCGATCGAAAGCACCGGCTTCAAGTCCCTCGCTGAAGGTCAGAAGGTGAGCTTCCTGGTCGCCAAAGGCCCGAAAGGCCTGCAGGCCGAGCAGGTCCAGGTGGTCTAAGACCCCCTCTCGAAGAAAGCCCCGGTTTTCCGGGGCTTTTTTTTGCCTCCCCATTTTCCAGCGAGCACACCGACATGCCGGGCTATCTGATCAAGACCACCACCTTCCGGGTGGGCGGCCGCGACTTCCACATGCAGTCGCTGCTGGACGCCGAACAGTTTCATGACCCCGCAGGCGAAGCCGCCAGCCTCGGCATCACCGAGAGCACCTGGGCACTGTTCGGGCAGGTGTGGCCGGCGGGCGAAGTCCTTGCGCAGATGGTTGCGCGACGCGACCTCACCGGGCTGCGGGTACTGGAAGTGGGCGCCGGCCTGGGTCTGGCCAGCCTGGTGGGCCACCAGCGGGGCGGCGACATGACCGCCAGCGACATCCACCCGCTGATCCCCACCTTCCTCGCCGAGAACCTGCGCCTCAACGACCTGCCCCCCATGCGCTACGAAACCTGCGACTGGGCCGGCGCCGACAGCTTCGGCCAGTTCGACCTGATCATCGGCAGCGACCTGCTGTACGACGACGACAACCAGGAAGACCTGGCCGACTTCATCGACCGCCATTCGGCACGCTCGGTCGAAGTGCTGCTGGTGGACCCCAACCGGCAGGACACCCAGCCCTTCCATGACGAGATGGCCGAGCTCGGCTACGACATGGTCATCTCCCAGGCGGACTGCCTGCTGGCCAATGGCGAACGGTTCAGGGGCTCCTACCTGCACTACAGCCGGGACGCCGCCCGCGCCTGATCCGGCGAGGCGCGGCCAGGTGGGCGCAACGGGATACTAAACTGGCACTCATTGTCACTGGCCGGGGGAGCCGCCCCACCTACACTCCCCGGCACACAACAAGAAGGAGCCCGCCATGAGCAGCCTGCCCGCCGAGCGTTTCAACAGCTTCGCCGAGTTCTACCCCTACTACCTGCGAGAGCACAGCAACGACGTCTGCCGCCGCCTGCACTACGTCGGCAGCCTGCTGGTACTGGCCATCCTCGGTTACGCCCTGGCCACCCAGCAGTGGCTTTGGCTGCTGGCCATGCCACTGGCCGGCTACGGCTTCGCCTGGGTCGGCCACTTCGTCTTCGAAAAGAACCGCCCGGCCACCTTCAAGTACCCGCTGTACAGCCTGATGGGCGACTGGGTGATGCTCAAGGACGCCTTCACCGGCCGCATCCGCTTCTAGGCTGCCGACCACCCCGATCCCCCCGCCGTTCGGCGGCCCCGCTTGGCCGCCATGCTGGCACTTGGTTATGATCCGCACCCGCCATGCTGGCTCAGGTCTTGCAGGCTGGCGGGCACTCCAGCGAGTGCCAGAAAACCATCAGGGATCGTCGCAACAATGAAGTCAGCCTCCACCGATCGGCCTAGCAGTCTTCCGACGTTGCCCCTGCGCGAGTACTACTCCCGGGTCCTGGCGTACATCGCCACCGCTGCCACCATCGCCGCCGGCAGCTACACCCAGCACTTCGGCTTCGACGTGCTGTGGATGGTCCCCTACGCCCTGCTCTACCCGCACCTGGCCCACCACCTGAGCCTGCGCTTCAAGCGCGAGCACCCGGAGAAGACGCACCTGGTGCTGCTGTTCCTCGACGCCCTGCACGCAGGCTCCGGCGCTGCCTTGCTGGGGTTCTCCACCGTGCCCAGCCTGATGTTCATGCTGACGCTCGCCTTCAGCGCGCTGATCGTCGGCGGCCTGCGCCACCTCGGCCTGGCGCTGCTGGTAGCCGCCAGCGGCACGGTGCTGACCACCGTGGTCGCCCACCCCGACCTGAAGACCGGCACCCCCACGCTGGTGGCCTTCGTCAGCATCTGCTTCACCACGCTCTACGTCTGCATCACCGCCTTCTTCGTGCACCAGCAGGGCCTGCGCCTGGCGCTGGCGCGCAGCGAGATCAAGCAGGAGCAGGAAAAGGCCGCGCGCCTGGCCCGCAACCTCGCCAAATACCTGTCACCGCAGGTCTGGGAAATGATCTTCAGCGGCAAGCGCCACGTGCGCCTGGAGACCCAGCGCAAGAAGCTCACCGTGTTCTTCTCCGACATCAAGGGCTTCACCGAGCTGTCCGAGGAGCTGGAAGCCGAGGCCCTGACCGACCTGCTCAACAACTACCTCAACGAAATGTCGAAGATCGCCCTCAAGTACGGCGGCACCATCGACAAGTTCGTCGGCGACTGCGTCATGGTGTTCTTCGGCGACCCCACCACCCAGGGCGCCAAGAAGGACGCCGTGGCCGCCGTGTCCATGGCCATCGCCATGCGCAAGCACATGAAGGTGCTGCGCCAGCAGTGGCGGGCCCAGGGCATCACCAAACCCCTGGAAATCCGCATGGGCCTGAACACCGGCTACTGCACCGTGGGCAACTTCGGCGCCGACACGCGCATGGACTACACCATCATCGGCCGCGACGTGAACCTCGCCAGCCGCCTGGAAAGCGCCTCCGAAGCCGGCGAGATCCTCATCTCCCACGAGACCTACTCGCTGGTGAAGGACGTGATCATGTGCCGCGACAAGGGCCAGATCAGCGTCAAGGGCTTCGCCCGCCCGGTGCAGATCTACCAGGTGGTCGACTTCCGCCGCGACCTGGGCGCCACCTCCAGCTACGTCGAGCACGAGCTGCCGGGTTTCTCCATGTACCTGGACACCAACGGCATCCAGAACTACGACAAGGAAAAGGTCATCCAGGCCCTCCAGGCCGCCGCCGAGAAGTTGCGCGACAAGGTCATCCTCTGACCGAAACAGTCACCCGAAGGCCGCCCCAGGGCGGCTTTTTTCATGACGCCGCCCGGCCAATTCGCTCGCGATCAACCATCGCGCGGGGATTCACGGTAGCAACCACTCCCACGCATCCAGCGGCCAAAGCACACAGGCCCGGTCCGTAGGATGCGGTGAGCTCAGCGAACCGCATCAATGCCCCGTACGTAGCGGCCGGGATTGTCCCAACCCACCTGGCAACACCCGGTGGGAGCGGATTCATTCGCGATCAACCCTCGCCAGCACAGCACACGCCCCGCTACGACGCGCCCTGAACCCCGGGCTGCGCCCCGGCCTCGCCGCACAGTTCCCCGTCCAGCAACGGCTGCCGGGCCAGGAACTCCAGCGCCGACGCCCGCCAGGACAGCCGCGCCGCTCGCTCGGCGCAGACGCCACGGTCCAGCTCCAGGGCGCGCAGGCACGCGCCTTCCAGGTCCTCGTCCATCACCCCGGTGACGCCCGCCTCCAGCACGTCCAGCGGTCCCGGCACGGGGAAGGCCGCCACCGGAGTGCCGCAGGCCAGCGCCTCCAGCATCACCAGCCCATAGGTGTCGGTACGCGAGGGGAACACCAGCACGCTGGCCGACGCATAGGCCTCGGCCAGCGCCTCGCCATGGCGGTAGCCGAGGAAGCGCGCCTGGGGATAGGCCGCCTCCAGCTCGGCACGCTGGGGGCCATCCCCCACCAGCCACTTCTCGCCGGGCAGGTCCAGGTCGAGGAAGGCCCGCAGGTTCTTCTCCGGGGCAATGCGCCCGACGTAGAGGAACACCGGGCGCAGCGGCCTGGGCATCTCCGGCCGGGGATGGAAACGTGCCGTGTCCACGCCCTTGCGCCACAGCGAAAGCCGCGTCAGCCCGTGGCCGCCCAGCTCCTCGCGCAAACGCTCGGTGGTCACCAGCACCGTCTGGCTCGGTCGGTGGAAGGCCCGCAGCACCGCGTAGCCCCAGGCCAGCGGCACCTGCCGCCAGCGGGTGTGGACGTACTCGGGAAAGCGCGTATGCACCGCGCTGGAAAAAGCCAGGCCGCGCTTCACCAGCCAGCGCCGTGCCGCCCACCCCAACGGCCCCTCGGTGGCGAGGTGCACGCAGTCCGGGCGGAAGTCACGGATCGCCGTCCCCACCCGCCACAGGTCCCACACCAGCGGAATCTCCGGGTAGGTGGGACAGGGCACGGCGCGGAAGTCCCGCGGCGACAGCAGCTTGACCAGGTGGCCGAGCCCGCGCAGTTCGGCCACCAATGCCTGCAGGCTGGTGACCACTCCATTGACCTGGGGTGCCCAGGCATCGCTGACGATGAGGATCCTCATGCAGCGGACTCGAGGGCCGGCGCCCGGGCCTCAGCCTGGCGCGCCTGGTCCTCGGCCAGGCGGTAGAGCTCGATGGTGCCGTCCCAGTGCTCGATCAGCGCCGTGCAGGACTCCACCCAGTCACCGCAGTTCATGTACTCCACCTCCCCCACCCGACGGATCTCGGCGTGGTGGATGTGGCCACACACCGCACCGTCCAGCCCGCGCTTGACGCACTCGTGGGCGATGGACTCCTCGAAGTCGCTGATGAAGTTCACCGCGCTCTTCACCTTGTGCTTGAGGAAGGCCGACAGCGACCAGTAGCCGTAGCCCCAGCGCTCGCGCCAGTGGTTGAGCCAGCGGTTGAGGGTCAGGGTGAACTCGTAGGCCGAGTCGCCGAGGAAGGCCAGCCACTTGTGGTAGCGGGTGATGACGTCGAACTGGTCACCGTGGATCACCAGCAGGCGGCGGCCGTCGGCGGTCTCGTGGATCGCCTCGTCCACCAGCTGGATGTTGCCGAGCATCAGGCTGGAGTAGCGGCGCAGGAACTCGTCGTGGTTGCCGGTGACATAGATCACCTCGGTGCCGCGCTTGCTCATGGTCAGCAGCCGGCGGATCACGTTGGTGTGCGCCTGGGGCCAATAGATGCCGCCACGCAGCTTCCAGCCATCGATGATGTCGCCCACCAGGTAGATGCGGTCGGCGTGATGGCGCTTGAGGAAGCGCGCCAGGTGCTCGGCCTGGCAGTCCCGCGTGCCCAGGTGCACGTCGGAGATCCACAGGGTTCTCACCCGCTGCTTGCGGGGACGCGCCGGGTCAACCGGCTCCAGGCGTTCGACACTGCTCATCGTGTGGCCTCCAGCGGCTTTTCCCGGATCTTGCGCGGGGGTGGTGAAGTGCAGGTGACCGGCAGGCTGCAAAACGATGACACTGCGGCCGCCAGCGCCAGCAGGTAGACTGGCCGCCTCGCCGAGGACCGCCCCATGAAGCCCATGCTGAGCCTGCGCCGCTACACCCACGACCTGCTCGCCCACAGCCACGACCACGCCCAGCTGGTGTTCGGCCTCAGCGGCAGCCTGGATTTCGAAGTGGGCAGCCTGGGCACCCGCGTCGAGCGCCAGCAGCTGGCGGTGGTTCCGCCTGGCGAGCACCACGCCTGCGGCAGCCCGCGCGGCAGCCTGTGCCTGGTGCTGGACGTGCCCGACGATGCCTGGCTGAAACACACCCTCGGTCATCACTACGACGCCGGCCGGCGCCTGCTGGAGCGCCCCGGCGCCCTGCGCCTGGACCCGAACCAGAGCCAGCTGGTGGGCTGGCTGGCGGCCAGCCCGATCAACGACGCGGTGATCGCCAACCAGGGCGTCGGCCTGCTGCTGGCCAGCCTGGTGGCACCCAACGGCGCATGCGAGGCCCCTGGCGAGTTGCCCCTCGCTGCCCTGGATGCTCACCTCGACAGCCACCTCGACCGCCCGCTGCAAGTCGCCGACCTGGCGCGCCTCTGCGGGCTCTCGGTGGCGCGCTTCCACCGCCGCTTCCTCGATGCCACCGGGCAGACGCCCATGGACTACCTGCGCACCCGTCGCCTGCTGCAGGGGCGCCGCCTGCTGCTGGAGAGCAACCTGCCGGTGGGCGAGATCGCCGCGCGGGTCGGCTACAGCTCCCAGAGCGCTTTCACCGCGGCCCTCTCCCGCGGCCTGGGCACCACGCCCCGCGCCCTGCGCCGCCAGCGCGAGTAGCGCGACAAAGCCCGCGAGCCCCGCGACAGACATCGGCGGCACGAGCCTCTAGACTGCCGCCATCGCTCCACTGGGGATCAGCATGACCACCACCATCGAATGGGAAGACTTCCTGAACGTCGACCTCCGCGTCGGCACCATCCGCTCCGCCCAACCCAATCCCAAGGCCATCAAGCCCGCCTACGTGCTGGAAGTGGACCTGGGCGAACTGGGCCTGAAGACCTCCAGCGCCCAGCTCACCGCCCACTATTCCGCCGAAGACCTGGTGGGCCGGCAGGTGCTGTGCGTCTGCAACTTCGCCCCCAAGCGCGTCGCCGGCGTCCGCTCCGAGGTGCTGGTCACCGGCGTCTATGACGCCGAGGGGAAGGTGGTGCTGGCCAGCTTCGACAAGCCCCTGCCCAACGGCGCACGCCTGGCATGACGCCGCGCAACGCCCTGCTCGCCATCCACTTGGGCGCGCTGCTGTTCGGCCTCTCCGGCATCTTCGGCAAGCTGGCGGAAACCTCGCCGACGGTGATCACCTTGGGTCGCGCGGCATTCGCCGTCATCGCCCTGGCGCTGTTCGCCCGCTTCGTCGGCGGTGACCGTGGCGCACGGCCGGGGCGGCGCCAGCTGCCCGCGCTGCTGCTGGGCGGCCTGCTGCTGGGCGGGCACTGGGTGCTGTTCTTCCAGGCGGTGAAGGTCGGCGGCGTGGCCATCGCCACCCTCGGCTTCGCCAGCTTCCCGGCCTTCACCCTGTTGCTGGAGGCGCTGCTGTTCCGCGAACGCATCCACCTGCGCGAAGTGCTGGTGGTGGCCCTGGTGAGCGTCGGCCTGGTGCTGGTGACGCCGGAGTTCGACCTGGCCAGCGATGCCACCCAGGGGCTGATCGCCGCCGTGCTCTCCGGCTTGCTGTTCGCCCTGCTGTCGCTGCTCAACCGCGCCACCACCCGGGGGCTGGACCCGGTGCACGCCGCGCTCTGGCAGAACCTCACCATCGTCGGGCTGCTGGTGTTGCCGGTGTGGCCGAGCCTCGCCGAGCCCCGCGCGCTGGACTGGCTGTGGATCGCCCTGCTCGGCGTACTCTGCACCGGCCTCGCCCACAGCCTGTTCGTGGCCAGCCTGAAGGTGCTCAAGGCACGGACCACGGCGGTGATCTTCGCCCTGGAGCCGGTCTACGGCATCGCCTTCGCCTGGTGGCTGTTCAGTGAGGAGCCGTCCCTGCGGATGCTGGTGGGCGGCGTGCTGATCATCGCCGCCATCGCCCTGCCCGCTCGGGCTGCACCGCCGGTGGACGGCGCAGCCGGGCAACGCCAGGTCAGTTGACGCTGTAGCCGCGCCCGGCCAGGCAAGCGCCCAGGGCCCGGCGGTAGCGCTCGGTGGCCTCGGCGCCCACCGGGCGCGTCGCGGTGGCGGGGTCGAAGCCACTCTGGCCGACGGCCCAGCCGTGGCACTCGTAGCGATCACGGCCCTGCTGGTCGACGCTCTGGCCGTTGGCCGGGTAGGCGATCACTTCGTAGCTGGCCACGCTGTTGCCCTGCACCGTGGGGGGCGGGGCGACCACCTCGTAGCGTTGTGCCGTGCTGTTCCACAGGTAGTAGGAACCGGCGGCAACGAAGTACAGCATGCTGCCGATCCACAGTTCGCGGGCTCCGTCCGGCAGCCCGTGGCCATGGCCGCCTCCCGGGCCTGGCCCCCAGTTGCCCCAGCCATGGCCGCCAGGCCCCGGCCCACCGGGACCGCCCGGGCCGGGCGGACCGGCCAGCACCTGGGTGGACAGACCCAGCGCCACGAGCGCCAGGACCAGGGTTCGTTTCACCGACATCGCTCACCTCATCGCAGGACAGCCGCATACGGCGGCCACGGGCGAATTATTCGCCGCGCCCGGTCGATACGCGGTCAGTGCTGTGTAAAGGGGCGGTAAACGTTCTGATACACGCTGCTCAGGGGCGGTCGTTGTGGCCCAGGTCACGGGCCGGGTCGATGCGGTCGCGGACCCGCTGCTTGAGCACCTTGGCCTCGGGGAAGCCGCCGTCGGCCTTGCGCTCCCAGATCTCCACGCCATCGCAGGTGATGCGGAACACGCCACCGGTGCCAGGCTCCAGCGCCACCCGGCCGAGGTCGTCGGAGAAGGTGCTGAGCAGCTCCTGGGCCAGCCAGGCGGCACGCAGCAGCCACTGGCACTGGGTGCAATAGGTGATGACGATCTCGGGCTTGGCAGCGCTCATTTCAGGCTCGGGGCAGTCGGGCGGGCGCCTATAATAGCGACCTTTTTCCCCCGCCTGACCAGGGAAGCGTTATGCGCCGCGTGCTCCTCGCCCTCACCCTCCTGCTCACCACCTGCTGCGCCGTGGCCGATGCCGCACGGCCCCGCGTCGGCCTGGTGCTTTCCGGCGGCGCCGCCCGTGGGCTGGCCCACATCGGCGTGCTCAAGGCGCTGGAGGAGCAGGGCATCCACATCGATGCCATCGCCGGCACCAGCATGGGCGCGGTGATCGGCGGGCTCTATGCCTCCGGCTACAGCGTGGAGGAGCTGGAAAAGCTGGCGCTGACCCTGGACTGGCGCCAGGCCCTCTCCGACGCCCCCGCGCGGGAGGACGTGCCGTTCCGCCGCAAGCAGGACGACCGCGACTTCCTGGTGAAGCAGAAGCTCAGCTTCCGCGACGACGGCAGCCTGGGCCTACCGCTCGGCGTGATCCAGGGCCAGAACCTCGCGCTGCTGCTGGAGAGCCTGCTGGTGCACACCAGCGACACCCGGGACTTCGACCGCCTGGGGATCCCCTTCCGCGCCGTGGCCACCGACATCTCCACCGGCGAGAAAGTGGTGTTCCGCAAGGGCCACCTGCCCCAGGCCATCCGCGCCAGCATGTCGATCCCGGCGGTGTTCGCCCCGGTGGAAGTGGACGGGCGCCTGCTGGTGGACGGCGGCATGGTGGACAACATCCCGGTGGACGTGGCGCGGGAGATGGGCGTGGACCGGGTGATCACCGTCGACATCGGCACGCCCCTGCGCAGCCGCAAGGAGCTGACCACCGTGGTGGACGTGCTCAACCAGTCGGTGACGCTAATGACCCGGCGCAACTCCGAGGCGCAGCTCGCCACCCTCGGCCCCGACGACATCCTCGTGCAGCCGCCCCTGGCCGGCTACAGCGCCACCGACTTCAGCCACGCCCGCGAAGTGATCGACGCCGGCTACCGAGCCGCCACCATCCTCCAGGCCCGCCTGGCGACGCTGCGCCGGGATACCCGCCCCGGCCAGGACGCGGAACTGGTGCAGGCGCGCCAACCGGGAGAACGACGCCCGGTGATCACCCGCATCCAGGTGGAGAACGACTCCAAGGTGGGCGACGAAGTGATCCGCCGGCAGATCCGCCAGGAGCTCGGCGAGCCCCTGGACCTCGCGCGCCTGCAGGCCGACATGGGCACCCTCTACGGCCTCGACTACTTCGAGCAGGTGCATTACCGCGTGGTCAAGCACAAGGACGGCAACACCCTGGTGATCAGCGCCCGGGGCAAGCGCAACGGCACCGACTACCTGCGCCTGGGCCTGAACCTCTCCGACGACATGCGCGGCGGCGGTACCTACAACCTCGGCGCCAGCTACCGGGTGAACGGCCTCAATGACCTGGGCGCCGAATGGCTGACCCGGGCCCAGATCGGCAGCGAGCAGGTGCTCTACAGCGAGTTCTACCAGCCGCTGGACTACGGCTCGCGCTACTTCGTCGCGCCCTACCTGGCGGCATCGGCGCAGAACATCGAAGCCGCGCTGGACAACGACCCCATCGCCGAATACCGCCTGCAGCGCTACGGCTACGGCTTCAACCTGGGCCGGCAGATCGCCAACAACGGCGAACTGCGCCTCGGCATCGGCCAGGAATGGGGCGAGGCCGACGTGCGCATCGGTGACCGGCGCCTGCCCAGCTTCAGCTTCAGCAACGGCTACTACGAGGCGAAGTACTCCTTCGACACCCTGGACAACGTCGACTACCCCCACAGCGGAGAGGACATCAAGCTCACCGTGCGCCAGTTCGACCCCAGCCTGGGCGCCGACGACCGCTACCGGCAGTGGGAACTCAGCCTGGACAAGGCCTTCACCCGGGGCCCCGACACCCTGGTGCTGGGCGGCCGCTACGGGCGCACCCTGGACAGCACCGAGGTGGTGCTCTCCAGCTTCCAGCTGGGCGGTGCGCGCCAGCTGTCGGGCTTCCGCGAGAACTCGGTGGCCGGGCAGAACATCAGCCTGGCGCGGGCGATCTACTACCGGCGCATGACCCAGCGCTCGTTCCTGCCGCTGGACTTCCCCTTCTACGTGGGCGCCAGTCTGGAGCGCGGCCGTGCGTGGAACCGGGACAACAGCTTCGACAGCGGCTACATCAACGCCGGCAGCCTGTTCGTCAGCTTCGACACGCCCCTGGGCCCACTGGACTTCAGCTACGGCCTCAACGATGCCGCCGAGCGGGCGCTCTACCTCAACCTGGGGCGGACGTTCTGAGCCAGGGCTGACGACAGCGCAAAGAAAACCGGCGCCCTGGGGCGCCGGTTGGAGGTGGGGGCGTGATCAGGCGATCCGCGCGAGCAGCTCGCGGGCTTCCTGTTTCTGCTCCTCGTCGCCCTGGTCGATGACCTCGTTGAGGATGTTGCAGGCGCTTTCCATATCGCCCTGGTCGATGTAGGCCAGGGCCAGGTTGAGCCGCATGATGTTCTCCTGGCGCGCGGCCAGGTGATCCAGGTCGTCGTCGCCCAGGTCGAACACCAGTTCCTCGTCGGCCTCGGCCAGGGGCAGCGGCTCGGCTTCTTCCGGTTCGCCCAAGTGGTCCAGCTCGAACACTTCGGGCAGCTCGTGGAGGTTGCTCTTGAACGACGGGTCCACCACCGGCTCCGGTGCCTTCGCCGAGCTTTCGGCATCACGCGCCGCACGGCCCTTGGGCGCATCGGGCTTGAACGGGCTGAGGCTGTCCCAATCGGCATCCAGGGGCAGGTCGGCGAGGTTGAGCTGGAACTCGTCGGTGAACTCGTCGTCCAGGCCGTTGCGCGGGGCGCTGGGCGCTTCGTCGACCAGGGGCGTCTCGTTGAGGATGAAGGTAGTCTCCTCCAGCATCGGCGCCGCCTCGGACGGCACATCGACAGCGGGGTAGCGCGCCTTGATCGCATCGATGCGCGCCGGCTCCATGCCCATCTCGGCCAGGGTGTGCGCCTCGCTGGCGAACGCGGCGGACTCGCCCAGCTCGCCCAGCACCTCCAGCAGGCGCAGGCGCAGGTCGGTGCGACGCGGCTCCTGGACGATGGCGGTGCGCAGCGCCGACTCGGCATCGCGGAAACGCCCGTAGGCGATGTAGATGTTCGCGCCGTCCAGGGAATCGCTGGACGGGCGGGGTGCCGACAGCGGGGCTTCGACCCGGGCCGCCGGGGCGACGGGGGCCTCCACCGGGGTGGCGACGGCAGCAGGCGCGGCCGGGCGCACCAGCGGAGTGACGGTGGCGCGGGGACGCTGCTGCTCCGTTGCCGGGACGATCACCGGCTCGGCCGGCGTGTCGTCAGGCGCGGGCTTGCGCCGACGCGCGACCAGCAGCAGAAGCGCCAGCAGGATGGCCGGCACGCCGAGGAACAGCAGGTTGTTGGGCCAGGTGAACAGGCCGGTGTCCTCGGGCTCGACGCTGGGAACTGCGCTCGGCTGGGCCGGCGCCGGAGCCGCTTCGGCCTGGGGCTGTGCAGCCGGTTGCTCGGCGGGGGGCGTATCGGTGGTGGCAGCGGGTGCGGCCGGCTCGGCCGGAGGCTGCACAGTGGCGCCCTGCTGGAGGGCCCCTTTCAGGCTCGCCAGCTGGGCATCCTTTTCCGCCATCAGCTGCTGCAGCGATTCCAGCTTCAGCTGCAGGTCGGCGATGTCCTGGCGCAGCTGCAGGCGCTCGCTCTCGCTGTTGGCCAGTTCGGTGTCGACGCGACGCTGCACCTCGGCCAGTTGCTGCGGCAGCTCGTGGGGAGCCGGGGCATTGGGCGCGACCGGGGCATCGGGCTCGGACAGGCGCAGGCTGTCGGGGGCGGACATCGGGGCCACCGGCGCAGCCGGCTCGGCACGCGCGGCATCCGGCAGCAGCAGGCTCTGGCCGACGCTCAGGCGGTTCGGATCACCATTGGCGAAGGCCGCGGCGTTGAGAGCGTGGATGCCGTTCATCATCTGCGCCGTGCTCATGCCGCTGCCGGCGCTCAGGCGCTGGGCGATGCCCCAGAGGCTGTCGCCACGGGCCACGGTGTAGCGCTTGCCCTGGGTGGCCGGGGGCGCCTCGCGGGGCGCGGCCGGCACTGCCTGGGTCGGCCGGGCGCTGGCGGTACGGGCATCCGCCAGGGGCGCAGCCACCGGTCGGTAGGCCGAGGACTCCGGCGGGTCCAGCAGCAGGGTGTACTCGCGCAGCAGGCGGCCGTTGGGACGCGCCACTTCGACGATGAAATTCAGGTAGGGCTCGCGCACCGGCTTGCTCGACGCCACGCGGATATGGCCCCGGCTGCCACGGATCATCGGGCTGAAACGCAGGTCGTTGAGGAAGATGAAGCGCTCGACCCCCGAGCGCTCGAACACCTCGTTCGGCGCCAGGCTGACCTTGATGTCGCTTTCCCCCAGGTCGCCCAGGTCCAGCAGCTCGATGTCCGCCTCCAGCGGCTGGTTGAGCGCGGAATGCAGGGTGATGTCGCCCAGGCCCAGCGCCGACGCCAGGCCTGAATAAAGCAGCGGTCCCGAGGCGAGCGCCACCAGGAACTTGTTGACTCGAGCCATGAGCCCTCCCCCGGTCATGCCGGCTCGAACGCCACGACGACTCCACGATCCATGGAATGGCCAAAGCGGGCGTTGGCATTGAACGATGTGATGTCGGGCCGATCCCTGTGTAACCCGGCTGAAACTAGTATGGATGCAATTTCCCGAAACGCCCTAAGTAAAGGCATCGGGCCATTACGGACGAATCTTACTGGATTTTCGTCATGAAAGTGACGGAATTCACACAACCGCTGGGCGGTTATAGCGGCTTCGTCAGGCTTTTGTCGCGCGCACGCCCAGGGCGGGCCAGATCGCCAGCAGGAAAAGCAGCGTTACCAGCCAAAAGGTCTGCTGGAAGGCCCAGGCATTGGCCGCGTGATCACCGCCGCCTGCCAGGTGCCGCCACTCGAGGAAGAAGGTCACCAGGTTGACCCCGAATGCGCCGCCCAGCTGGCGCACGAAGGTGATGGCGCCGGCGCCCTGGGCCAGTTCCTCGGCGCTCAGCACGTCCAGCGAGCCGGTGCTCAGGGCCGGCAGCAGCAGGCCGAGGCCGAGACGGCCGACGCAGGCCCAGAAGCACAGCACCAGGAAGCTCGCTCCCTCCCCCACCAGCCCCAGGCCGAAGCAGGACAGGGCGAACACCAGCAGGCCGCCCACCAGCAACGCGGCGGCCGACAGCCGATCACTCAGCCAGCCACCGGCGAACGACGCGAGCCCCAGCACCACCCCGGTGGGCAACAGGAGCAGCCCGGCACGCCCGGCGCTGTAGCCATCGACGGTCTGCAGGTAGAGCGGGATCAGGTAGGTGGAGCCGTACAGCCCGAGGCCCAATGCCAGGGCCACCCAGCTGGCCTTGCGGAACGCGACATGACGCCACAGGCGCATCGGCAACAGCGGCCGGGTCGACACCCGGCTGCGCCAGGCAAATCCGCCGACTGCCGCGATCCCCAGCAGCCCGGGTACCCAGCACGACGGTGCCAGCCAGCCGAAGCGCTGGGCTTCGGCCAGGGCGCCGAGCAGGGCGAACAGCGCCACACAAAGGAAGCCGAAGGCCAGCAGGTCCACGCCCGGCGTCTGCCGGTTGCGGTCGCTGGGCATCAGCCATTGCGCGCCAACCAGCGCCGCCACGCACATGGGCAGCGGCAGCCAGAACACGGCCTGCCAGCCGAACTGGTCGATCAGGTAGCCACCGATGGTGGGGCCGAGGGTCGGCGCCACCATCACCCCCAGGCCGTAGCTGCCCAGGGCCATGCCGCGCCCGCCATCAGCGAACACGCGGAAGATCAGCACCATCGCCAGGGGCTGGATCACCCCGGCACAGGCGCCCTGGACAATGCGCAGTGCGATGAGTTGCCAGGCCGCCTGGGCCAGCAACGCGAGCAGCGAGGCGAGGATGAACAGCCCGATGCCGAGCTGGACAGTACGCCGCGCGCCCAGCCGGGCCTGGGCCCAGGCCGAGAGCAGGAGCCCGGCGGTCATCGCAGCGAGAAAGCCCGTGGCCAGCCACTGGGCCATGGGCCGACCGATGGCGAACTCCGCCATCAGGGTCGGCAAGGCCACGTTGATGCTGGTGGAGGCGAGGATCATCGCCATGCTACCGACCATCAGCAGCGCCAGCAGCCAGTGGGGATAACGGGAACCGTAGCGGGTGTGCAGGGCCTCGAGGTCCTGCGACATCAGCGCCGTTCCAGGTTGGCCAGGATCTTCGCGTGCACCTGCTGGCAACGACGCAGCTCGTCCTCGTCGATGCCGGTGAAGACCTCACGGCGCAGCTGGCTGGAGATCGACTCGATCTTCTCGATCAGCGGCCTGGCCTTGGGGCAGAGGGTGATCTTCTTCGCCCGGCGGTCCTCGGCCACGGCCAGGCGCTGGACCAGTTCCTGGGCTTCGAGGCTATCGAGCAGGCGCGCCAGTGTCGGGCCTTCGACGCCGACGCTCTTGGCCAGCTCGCGCTGGGTGGGAAGCTCTTCGAAGCGGGCCAGGTGCAGCAGCACCAGCCAGCGAGCTTGGGAAAGGCCTAGGTCGACCAGACGACGGTCCATCTCCGCTCGCCAGGCCCGCGACATCTGCGCAAGCTGCATGGCGAAGCGGTGTTGATCGGTGTGGGACATGAAACGGACTCTGACAGCCAAAACTAATAATTAGCGAGCTAACCATAGGCGGCGATCCGGAGCAAGCCGCAGACTGTAACTACCACTTCACATATTGATCTTCGACAAAGCCCCATAACCCCTCCACCGGGATCGCTGGACGGCCGTGGGGGCGGAGAACGCCGTCGAAACGGCCGAAGACCTGCTTGAAGTTGCTGGCCAGGAAGCCGGCGTTGAGGCGTTCCTTGTGCAACCCCTCGCCACGGAAGCGCAGGTCCACCTGCCCGTCATGGGAGGTGATGTGCCAGGGCTCCAGCGGCTGCTGGCGATCGAAGGCGAAGCGCACGGTGTCGACCTTGACCAGCTCGCCGTCCAGCCAGAAGCAGTTCTCGGTGAAGCTGGTCTCGTTGACCCCGCAGGACAGGTTCAGGCCGAGGCGAATCCCCGCCGCCTCGCCGGACAGGCAGGCCCAGTTCCACACCGTTTCCGGGCGCATGTAGCCGGCCGACCAGTCGTGGTGGGCGTAGGCCCCCAGCGTGCCAAGGTCGAACTGCCCCAGCGCGCTCTCGATCCGCCCCTGGCAGGGCACACCGGCCACCTTGCGCGCATAGACCCAGCCGTCCGCCCCGGCCGGGGTACACAACCCCATGGGCTGGAAGTCCTGCTCGGCGAACAGCGCATCGATGCGGGTGCCGTCGTCCAGCTCCACGCGCAGGCGCTTTTCCCGGCGCTCGGCCTGGTTCTCCAGTCGCAGCAGGTTGTGGCCGGCGCGCAGCTCGCAGGTGCCGCTGTCGGGTGACTGGGAGAAGCGTGTGCCCCAACCCAGCGGCAGCTTGAACTGGCGCTCGATCATGCGCCCACTGGCCGGGTGGAACAGGTAGACGAAGCCGACCCCGAGCAGGCTCAGGTTGGCCAGCGCGCAGCCGCCGATCAGCTCGTTGCTGATGATCCCGAAGTACTGGAACTGGTGGAAACGCCGCCACTTGGCCAACGCGCCACGGCGACGCCCCATGGGCGAGCGGAAGTCGAAATCCCGGTAGTTGATGAGGGTCGGGGTGGTGTCGAACTGGCCGTAGCGGGGCTGGCCGTCCGGGCCGATCAGCATGTCCATGGGTCGGGCTCTCCGGTTCAGGGGCGAGGGATGCTAGCACCGCCCTCCCCGCGGCACAGTCACCCATGGCGCCAGCCGGAGCGACCATCTACGCCAGTCTCACGCCACCACCTGGTTGCGGCCGAACGCCTTGGCCTGGTACAGCGCCCGGTCGGCATGTTCGTAGAGGGCGTAGAGGTGGGCGATGGGGCTGTCGGCCTCGGGGGCCAGGCAGGCCAGGCCGATGGACAGGGTCAGCACCGCGCCGGTGCTGGAGCCCTCGTGGGGCACCGCCAGGGCCTGCACCGCAGCGCGGATGCGCTCGGCATGCTGGCGCGCCTCCTCTTCCGGGGTGCCGTAGAGCAGCACGGCGAACTCCTCGCCCCCCAGGCGCACGGCCATGTCCAGGGGGCGCCGCGCCGCATCCTCCAGCACCCCGGCCACCCGCTGCAGCGCCACGTCACCGCGCTGGTGGCCGTAGAGGTCGTTGTAGGCCTTGAAGTGGTCCACGTCGCACAGCAGCAACGCCAGCGGCCTCGACTCCCGCTGAGCCTGCCGCCAGACCCGCTCCAGCTGCCGGTTGAAGCTGCGGCGGTTGTGCAGGCCGGTGAGGCTGTCGTGGTCGGCCAGCACCCGCATCAGCCGGCTCACCAGGAAATGCTCGCGGGACTTGTACTCCACCAGGTAGCCGCCCACCGCACCCAGCAGGTTGCCGCAGACCAGGAACAGCAGGTTGTTCGCCAGCCGCGCCGGCGGCAGGCCCGCCCACAGCTCCAGCGCCACGTAGACCGAGAGCACCAACACCGCCACCAGCAGCGCCTCCCCCAGGCGCAGGCCCACCACGAAGTAGGCCGCCATGCACACCAGCAGCAAGCCTTCATAGGGAAAAGACGGATCGACCCGATGGGCGATGGCCACCACCGCTGCCGCCCCCAGCCCCAGCGCGGCAACGCACGCCTGGCTGAGGGGCGCCAGCAGGTGCACATGACGCCGCTGCAGCACCAGGCCGCCACAGATCACCAGCAGCACCAGCACCACCACCCGCACCGCCAGCATCCACCAGCGCTCCGCCGTGCTCACCAGCTGGAAATCCAGCACAGCGAAGGCCAGCCACATGGGCAGCGACAGCAGCAGCACGATGCGCTTGAGGTCGAAGGACTGTTCCAGGAAGAACTGCCGGTACTCGTGCTCCAGAGGGCGCACGAAACGCAGCTTGCGGAAGCCGACGGCGAGCTGGTCGGCATAGGGATTCGGACGCACATCGTCCAGCCAGGCATGGGGTGTGGTCACGGCCACCTCTTGTTATGGGGCCGGGACCTACTGCTGCGCCCGGCCATGCAGCGTCGGCGCGCTCCGGGCATCCACCTCACATGGATGACGAAGACTGCGCGCGCCTCGACGGCTGCGCGCACGCCACGTTGCACATTAGTAGCCGGCGGGATGGCCTACAAGTGAGCGCCTGGCGTCAGGCCTCGAACTCCGCCTGCAGCGCCGCACGCACGCAATACAGCACGCCTTCCGGCACCCGGCCGCCCAGCAGTTGGGCCACTTCGGCCACCGGTGGCAGCTCGCCTTCGCCGTCGAGGAAGGCGTCCTGCACCTCGCCGAGGGTGTCCTCGGGCAGGTCCAGCGCCTGCTCCAGGCTGAGCTGTTGCGCGGCGATTGCTTCGGCCAGCAGCGCATAGACGTTCTTCTCGGTGCATTGCAGCTGGCGGGCGATCTGCGCTGGGGTCATGCCGGCGCGGGCCAGGCTGACCAACTCGTGGCGCAGGTCCGCCACGGCGCGGGGCGCCTCGGCTTCGGCGCCATTGAGCACCTCGAGGAAGGCCTGGCCGTAGCGCTCCAGCTTGCGTGCGCCCACGCCGCTGACCCGCGCCATGTCCGACAGGCTCGACGGCCGGCTGCGCAGCATCTCCAGAAGGGTCGCGTCGGGGAAGATGACGTAGGGCGGCACGCTGTGCTCCTCCGCCAGCTTGCGGCGCAGCGTACGCAGCGCCTCCCACTGCTCGCGCTCGTCGGCACGCACCAGCTGGCTGGCCGCACTGGCGGCCGGCTTGGGCGCCTTGGTGGACAGGTCGCGGCGCAGCTGCAGGGTCACCTCGCCGCGCAGCAGCGGCCGGCACGCCTCGCTCAGACGCAGCCCGCCGAAGCCTTCGAGGTCGATGTCGGCCAGGCCACGCGCCACCAGCTGGCGGAACAGCGTGCGCCACTCCGTCTCGGAAAAGGCCTTGCCCACGCCGAACACCGACAGGTGCTGGTGGCCTGCGGCGCGCACCTTCTCGTTGTCGCGCCCGAGGAGGATGTCCACCAGGTGCCCGACGCCGTAGCGCTGGCCGCTGCGGTAGACCGCCGACAGGGCCTGGCGGGCCGGTTCGGTGGCGTCCCAGGTCTGCACCCCGTCGACGCAGATGTCGCAGTGCCCGCAGGGCTGCGGCAGCTCCTCATCGAAGTACGCCAGCAGCGCCTGGCGGCGGCAGCGGGTCTCCTCGCAGAGCGCCAGCATTGCCTCCAGCTTGTGCTGCTCGATGCGCTTGTGCCGCTCGTCGCCCTCGGAGTTGTTGAGCATCTGCTTGAGGAAGATCACGTCCTGCAGCCCATAGGCCATCCAGGCGTCCGCCGGCAGGCCGTCACGCCCGGCGCGGCCGGTCTCCTGGTAGTAAGCCTCCAGGGATTTCGGCAGGTCCATGTGGGCCACGAAGCGCACGTTGGGCTTGTCGATGCCCATGCCGAAGGCAATGGTCGCCACCATGATCAGCCCCTCCTCGTTGAGGAAGCGCCGCTGGTGGTAGGCCCGCAGCTCGTTCTCCAGGCCCGCGTGGTAGGGCAGCGCCGGGAAGCCCTGCTCGGACAGGAAGGCCGCCACCTCCTCCACCTTCTTGCGCGACAGGCAGTAGACGATGCCGGCATCGCCCTTGCGCTCGGCGAGGAAGCCCAGCAACTGCTTGCGCGGATTGTCCTTGGGCACGATGCGGTAAAAGATGTTCGGCCGGTCGAAGCTCGACAGGAAGCGCTCCGCCTCCTGCAGGTGCAGGCGCTGGACGATCTCCTCGCGGGTGCGGCGGTCGGCGGTGGCGGTGAGCGCGATGCGCGGCACGCCGGGGAACAGCTCGGCCAACTGGCCCAGTTGCAGGTATTCGGGACGGAAGTCGTGGCCCCACTGGGACACGCAGTGAGCCTCGTCGATGGCGAACAGGGCGATGTCCAGGCGCTCCAGGAACGCCAGCATGCGCGGCTGCACCAGCCGTTCGGGGGCCAGGTAGAGCAGCTTGATCTCGCCCCGGCGGATGCGGTCGGCGATTTCCCGCTGCTCGTCCGCGCCGAGGGTGGAGTTCAGCGCCACCGCCGCCACGCCCAGCTCCTCCAGGGTCGCCACCTGGTCGTCCATCAGCGCGATCAGCGGCGAAACCACCACCGCCAGGCCCTCGCGCATCAGCGCCGGCACCTGGTAGCAGAGGGACTTGCCGCCCCCGGTGGGCATCAGCACCAGGGCATCGCCGCCACGGGCCACGCGCTCGATGATGGCGGCCTGGTTGCCGCGGAAGGCGTCGTAGCCGAATACGTCTTTGAGGATGCGCAGCGCGTGGTCGAGCATGGGGGTCTCCGAAACAAGCCGCGCATTATACGTCAGCCCGCCCGTCGCGATGCCCTCGCCCATCGCCGCGGCTTTTGCCGCCTGCGGCGCACTGGACTAGAATCCACGCTCATTTATCCCCTCAAGGTAGTCCCCCCGATGTCCTTCGCTGAGCAACTGTCCCGCCTGCAAGCCTTTCTCGATGCCGACGACCTGCACGAGGAAGCCCTGGACTACGTGGCAGCCCACGGCTACCTGACGGCCCTGAACATTTCCCCCGAGCCGGTGCCGGACCGCGAGTGGATCGACGCCCTGTTCGCCGAGCCGCCGCACTACCGCGACGCCGCCGAGCACGAAGCCATCGAAGAAGCCCTCCTCCAACTCAAGGCCCACATCGCCCGCCAACTGGCCAGCGACGAAGACCTCGAACTGCCCTGCGACCTGGACCTGGGCGAAGAGCCCGACGACTCCGACCTGCGCGGCTGGTGCATCGGCTTCATGGAAGGCGTGTTCCTGCGTGAAGCCGCCTGGTTCGAACACGCCGAAGAGGAAGTCAGCGAACTGCTGCTGCCGATCATGGTGGGCTCGGGCCTGTTCGACGAACAGCCGGAATTCGCCGACATCGCCGCCGATCGCAACCTGGTCGACGAGATGATCGAGCAGATCCCCGAACTGCTGACCGCCCTGTTCCTGCTCTGCCACGCCCCCGAAGAAAAGCCCGCCCTGCTCAAGCCGCGCCACTGAGTCACGCGATGGCCCACGGCGACATCCCTCGCGCCCGCAGCGCAGCGGTCCGCTACGGACTGCTGTGCATCGGCTGGCTGAGCGTCGCCCTGGGGGTCATCGGCATCTTCCTGCCAGTGCTGCCCACCACCCCCTTCCTGCTGCTGGCGGCGGCCTGCTTCGTGCGCAGCTCCGAGCGCTTCTACCACTGGCTGGTGGACCACCCCCACCTGGGCCCGTGGATCCGTGACTACCTCGAAGGCAACGGCATTCCCCTGCGCGGCAAGGTCTACGCCCTGGTGCTGATGTGGGCGAGCATCCTGTTCTCCTGCTACCTGGTACCGCGTCCCTGGGCCCAGGGCTTCATGCTCACCAGCGCGGTGCTGGTCAGCGTCTACATCCTTCGGCAGAAGACCCTGCACCGCGACTGACGCGGCCCCGACGCCCTCCCGAACTTTCCGACCGCCCTGCAAGGCAAAAGGCCAGGTGCCTGCCTAGACTGCATGAACCCAAGGGGCGGAGACCCTGACGATGCAGCTAGGGCACCACCAGCACTCCCGCACAGCCGGACCGCGCATGGCGTGGCTGCTGCTGGTCGCCTGTGCCCTGCTCAGCCTGCTCGCCCTGGCCGACTGGGACTTCGAGGTGATCCTCAAGAACGCCGAGAAGCGCTACGGCAACCTCGGCCCGGCGCGCCAGCGCATCCTCGACTGGAGCGACCTGATCCAGCGCAGCGGCGAGCTGCCGGAGAAGGACAAGCTCACCGCCGTCAACCGCTTCTTCAACGCCAAGCTGCGTTTCGTCGACGACCAGCGCAACTGGGGCCAGAACGACTACTGGGCCACCCCCATCGAGGCCCTGGTCAAGGGCGCCGGCGACTGCGAGGACTACTCCATCGCCAAGTACTTCACCCTGCGCCGCCTCGGCATTCCCGCCGAGAAGCTGCGCATCACCTACGTCAAGGCGCTGAACTACAACCAGGCGCACATGGTGCTCACCTTCTACGCCACCCCCACGGCGGATCCGCTGGTCCTGGACAACCTGATCAGCGACATCCGCCCCGCCTCCCAGCGCAAGGACCTGCTGCCGGTCTACGCCTTCAACGCCGAGGGGCTCTACACCGGGGGCAAGCGCAGTGGTGACAGCAAGAAGCTCTCGCGCTGGCAGGACATCCTGCAGAAGATGCGCGCCGAAGGCTTCCCGATCGGAGAGGGATAGACGATGTCGTTACTCAAGCAGCTGTTTCTGGCGATCTGCCTGTTCCTGGTGGTGGCCTTCACCGGGAGCTTCCTGGCCGGCGTGGAAAGCTCCCGCGAGCAGCTGCGCAGCCAGCTGCGCTCCCACGCCCAGGACGCCGCCACCGCCCTGGCGCTGTCCATGACGCCCCACGTGGACGACCCGGCCATGTTGGAGCTGATGGTCAGCTCCATCTTCGACAGCGGCTATTTCGCCCGCATCCGCGTGGTACGCATCAGCGACGGCGAGGTGCAGGTGGAGCGCCAGACCGACACCGTCACCGGCACCGTCCCGCAGTGGTTCGCCCGCATCGTCGACCTCCGTCCCCAGGGCGGCGATGCGCTGATCATGCGCGGCTGGGAGCAGGCCGCGCGGGTCGAGGTGGTCAGCCACCCGCAGTTCGCCCTGGCCAAGCTGTGGGACAGCGCCCTGGGCATGCTCGCCTGGCTGCTGGTGTGCGGGCTGGTCAGCGCCGTGCTCGGCGGCTTCCTCCTGCGCACCCAGTTGCGCCCGCTGGACAACATGGTCCAGCAGGCCCAAGCCATCAGCCGCCGCGAATTCCTCACCCTGCCCCGCGTACCGCGCACCCCCGAGCTCAAGCGCGTGGTGCTGGCCATGAACCAGATGGTCGACAAGCTCAAGACCCTGTTCGCCGAAGAGGCCGCCCGCAGCGAGAAGCTGCGCGAAGAGGCCTACCAGGACACCCTCACCGGCTTGGCCAACCGCCGCCAGTTCGACGCCCGCCTGGCCAACCAGCTCGACCCGTCCGAGCAGAACGCCGACGGCTACCTGGTGCTGCTGCGGGTCAACGACCTCGGCGGGCTCAACCAGCGCCTGGGCGGCCAGCGTACCGACGCGCTGATCCGCGATGTCGGCGAAGTGCTCGGCCATGCCCTGGCCGAAAGCGGCACGCCCGACTGGTTCGCCTCGCGCAACCGCGGTGGCGAGTTCACCCTGCTGGCCCCCGGCCTTGAAGGCGACGGCGCCGACCGCCTCGCCGAGGTGCTCACTGCCGCCCTGGAGAACCTGCGCGCCACCGGCGCCAGCGACTGCACCCCGGTCGCCCACCTGGGCATCGCCGCCTTCCGCCCCGGGGAGACCCCGGCCGACGTCCTCGCCCGTGCCGACCAGGCCCTGGCCCAGGCCCAGAGCAACCCCTCGCGTCACTGGGAGCGCCTCGACGACTTCCAGGCCAACGCCGGCCAGGGCCTGCACGACTGGCGCGGCTGGATCGACCAGGCCCTCAACGAAGGCAAGCTGCAGCTCTACTTCCAACCCGTGGTGGAGTGCGCCGACACCGGCCGCCTGCTGCACCACAAGGTGCTCGCGCGCCTGCTCGACCCCCAGGGCGAGGCCGTCGCCGCCGGCCGCTTCCTGCCCTGGATCGAACGCCTGGGCTGGGCCACCCGCTTTGACCTGGCGATGCTCGAGCACACCCTCGACCACCTCGACCTGCACCCCGCCCCGCTGGCCCTCAGCCTTTCCGCCGCCACCCTGCGCGATGCCGCCACCCAGGACCGCCTGCTGGCCGTGCTCAAGGCCCACCCGCAACACAGCACCCTGATGACCCTGGAGGTGGACGAACGCCACCTGCCCCCGCCCGCCGAGCTGGAAGCCTTCAGCCAGCGGGTGCGCGACGCCGGCTTCAACATCGGCCTGCAGCACTTCGGCGGGCGCTTCAGCCTGATCGGCAACCTCACCCACCTTGGCCTCGCCTACCTGAAAGTGGACGGCGCCTACATCCGCCACCTGGACGTGGAGCAGGACAAGCGGGTGTTCATCGAAGCCGTGTACCGCGCCACCAACAGCATCGACCTGCCGCTGATCGCCGAAATGGTGGAGAGCGCCGGCGAACTGGAGGCGCTCAAGGCCCTCGGCATCCTCGGCGCCATGGGCCGCCTGGTGGGTGCGCCGGCGCCCTGGAAGGACTGATCCCGCCCCCGGCACCGCCAGCACCCACCGGGTTTTCTGACGGTGTCCCCATTGCGCCCCGGTGACGGGGCGCCTCGTTCATGCCCTGACGCCCTCCCCTTCGTCGCGCTTTTTCCTTGCTCCATGCCGGCATCGATAATATGTTAACGAAAAACAAGAACAGGAGACGGCCATGGCCTTTCCGACTCGCACCCTTGCCGCGTTCGACACCTTCAGCCAGTCCCTGCGCGCGGTCTGCGGCAATTTCGAGACCCGCCCATCCACCCAGCACAACCAGTTCATCGGCGACATCCACGCGCATTGCATCGGCCCGCTGGAAACGGCACACATCCGCACCAACGCCGGGCTGATCGCCCGGGAACGGGTGGGTGTGGACGGCGAGGACGACCGCCACTGCTTCCTGATCTTCCAGCGCAGCGGGCGCCAGTGCATCCGCCAGCGCGGGGTGGAACTGGAGCTGCACGCCGGGGACTTCGCCCTGGTGGATTCCGCCCTGCCCTTCGAGATCCGCCCCCAGGGCCTGATCGAAAACGTCTCGGTGCACCTGGCCCGGCAACGGGTCATGGAGCACTTCCAGGGCCAGCAGCCCTTCGGCCGCCTGGCCCGCAACAGCCTGTCGAGCCGGATGATCCGCGCGCTGGTGGGCTCCATCGGCGACAGCGCCGGCACCCTCGACCCCAGCGCCGACGGCCAGGCCCTGCAGGACGCCCTGCTGGCCCTGCTGGTGCCGGCCCTGGCCGAACGTGTCGAGGCGCTGCCCGAGCACACCGGCGAGCTCTACGGCGTGGCGCTGCAACTGATCGGCGAATCCCTGCAGGACGCCGAACTGTCCCCCGCCCTGCTCGCCGAGCGCCTGCACATCTCGGTGCGGCGGCTGTACAGGCTGTTCGAGGACCAGGGCGAGAGCGTCTGCCGCTACATCCAGCGCGCGCGCCTGGACAAGGTCGCCCAGGACCTCAGCGCCCAGGTGCTGCGCCACGAGTCCATCACCCAGATCGCCTTCAAATGGGGCTTCTTCGACGCCGCCCACTTCAGCCGCGCCTTCAAGCGCCAGTTCGAGCTGTCGCCCCGGGACTACCGCGCACGGGCCCATTGCGCCTGACCCTCCGCCCCGGCCTGGCAAGGAATGCCAAGAAAGAATGGCAGCCAGGGTCAAGCGACCGGCCGGGGCCAACCCTCTAATACCCCCAGGCACCCGTGCCGCTGCCACCCTGTAGTCCGCCGCGAGCGGGCCCCCATAACAAGAAACCCTGAGTCGGAGTACCACGACCGTGAAGACCCTTCCGCTGCTGATAGGGCTACCCCTTCTGCTTACCAGCCTGCCGGGCGTCGCCGCCGATGCCACCGGCCCCGCCCGTGTCGACGCCCAGCGCCTGGTCCAGGCCGACCGCGAGCCGGGCAACTGGATGAGCCACGGCCGCACCTACGACGAACAGCGCTTCAGCCCGCTGGACCAGGTCAACGCCGGCAACGTCGGCCAGCTCGGCCTGGCCTGGACCACCAAGCTGGAGCTGGACTTCGGCGTCGAAGCCACCCCCATCGTGGTCGACGGCGTGATGTACACCACCAGCGCCTTCAGCGTGGTCTACGCCCTCGACGCCACCAGCGGCGCCGTGCTGTGGAAGTACGACCCCCAGGTCCCGCCGGAGAACCTCGGCCAGGGCTGTTGCGGCCCGGTCAACCGGGGCGTGGCGGTGTGGAACGGCAAGGTCTACGTCGGCAGCTTCGACGGCCGGCTGATCGCCCTCGACGCCGCCACCGGCAAGCCGGTGTGGAGCGTCGACACCATCCTCGACCGCAGCAAGAGCTACTCCATCACCGGCGCCCCGCGCATCGTCAAGGGCAAGGTGCTGATCGGCAACGGCGGCGCCGAGTTCGGCGTGCGCGGCTACGTCACCGCCTACGACGCCGAGACCGGCCAGGAGGCCTGGCGCTTCTACACCGTCCCCGGCGACCCCAAGCTGCCCCCCGAGAACAAGGCCATGGCCATGGCGCTGAAGACCTGGGACGGCGACGGCTGGGTCAAGTGGGGCGGCGGCGGCACCGTGTGGGACTCCATGGCCTACGACCCCGAGCTGGACCTGCTCTACATCGGCACCGGCAACGGCTCGCCGTGGAACTACCAGTTCCGCAGCAACGGCAAGGGCGACAACCTGTTCGTCTCCTCCATCGTCGCCCTGCGCCCGGACAGCGGCGAGTACGTCTGGCACTACCAGGTCACCCCCCAGGACCGCTGGGACTACACCGCCACCCAGCACATGATCCTCGCCGACCTGAAGATCGACGGGCAGCTGCGCAAGGTGCTGATGCAGGCGCCGAAGAACGGCTTCTTCTATGTGCTCGACCGCACCAACGGCAAGCTGCTCTCTGCCCGCAACTACGTCCCGGTGAACTGGGCCAGCGGCATCGACCTCGCCACCGGCCGGCCCATCCTCACCGGCGCCGCCGACTACGCCAAGGAACCCAAGGTGGTGCAGCCCAGCTTCCTCGGCGGGCACAACTGGCACCCCATGTCCTACAACCCCGTCACCGGCTACGTCTACATCCCCGCCCAGCACACCCTGGCCGAGCTGAAGGCGGCCAAGGAGCCGATGTTCCTGCCCAACAAATCGGTGGTGAACTTCGGCCTCGACGTGCCCAGCCTGCCGGAAGACCCCAAGGTGCTGGAGCAGATCCGCAACGCCTGGACCGGCGAGCTGATCGCCTGGGACCCGGTGCGCCAGGCCCCGGCCTGGTCCCACCCCTACGCCGGCGCGGGTAACGGCGGCACCCTCAGCACCGCCGGCAACCTGGTGTTCCAGGGCACCGCCGATGGCCGCGTGGTGGCCTACAGCGCCGACAAGGGCGACACCCTCTGGGAGCACCGCGCCAACTCCGGCGTCATGGCCGGCCCGGTCACCTACAGCGTCAACGGCGAGCAGTACGTCGCCTTCTCCGTGGGCTGGGGCGGCATCATCCCGCGCCTCACCGGCCCGCTGACCAACAAGGGCAAGGTGCGCGCCGAAGCCCGGGTCATCGCCTTCAAGCTGGGTGCCAAGGGCGAACTGCCGCCGCCGCGCGAAGCCCCGGTGTTCCCCAACGCCGACCTGCCGCTGAACGCCACGCCCACGCAACTGGCCCAGGCCCGCGACCTGTTCAACGGTCTGTGCGCCGGCTGCCACGGCCTCAACGCCATCAGCGGTGGCGAAGTCCCGGACCTGCGCTACCTCACCGCCGACAAGCACGCCGCCTTCCCCGCCTACCTCAGCGGCGCGCTGATGCGGCGCGGCATGCCCAACTTCTCCGACATCCTCAAGCCCGAGGACATGGAGCTGATCCGCCAGTACCTGGTCAAGCGCACCCATGACCTCCAGGCCGAGCTGAAACAGGCCGACGCCCCCCGCTGACCCCACCGCTGTTCCCAGGCGACGCCCACCCGGGCGCCGTCCGGGCGCAGCCATGCCCGAAAAACAACAAGAGAGCCCCGCCATGCCCACACGCCACGCCCTTACCCTCGCCACCGGCCTGCTGCTGGCCGCCCCCCTCGCCCAGGCCGACGTCAAGCCCGATGCCGGCGACTACACCGCCCTGCCCAAGGGCACCGACGTGGTGGTGCTCTACCAGCAGAACCCACGGGGCGACGAGGTCTACTCCGGCGGCCACAAGGTGGCCGACAACCTCGACCTGGACATGACCGTCGGCGTGCTCAGGCTGATCCACTTCACCGACTTCTTCGGCACCGGCTACACCTGGGACCCGCAGATCGTCATCCCCTTCGGCACCCAGGAGGTGGGCGCCAGCGACACCCGCACCTCGGGCCTCGGCGACATCACCTTCGGCGGCACCCTGTGGACCATTGGCGACCTGGCGCGCAACGAGCACCTGGGCTGGTCGGTGTTCGTCACCGCCCCCACCGGCAGCGACAAGAACGACGGCTTCGCCCTCAGCAACAACCGCTGGGCGGTGGACTTCCAGGTCGGCTACATCAAGGGCCTCACCGAGCGCATCAGTTGGGACGTCATCGCCGAAACCGAGTTCTACGGCGACCAGCGCAGCACCGATGCCAGGAAGGACCCGCTGATCCAGCTGCACAACCACCTGCGCTACAACTTCACCCCCGACACCTACGCCGCCCTCACCTACCGGCACAACTGGGGCGGCCGCGAAACCCTCGACGGCCAGACCCTGGCCACCAGCCGCGACAACGGCACCGTGGGCGTCTCCCTGGCCACCATGGTCAGCAAGCAGCTGCAGCTGATGGGCCAGGTGATGCACGACACCCAGGTGCGCGAGGGCGTGAAGATCGACAACTCCCTGCAATTCCGCCTCGCCTACTTCTATTGACCCCCACCGCCTCCTACCAAAGGCCCAGGGCCCGTGCCGTGCATCCCCCGGCACGGGCCCCTATGATCGGCACAGCCCGAGCCAGCCATAAGAACGACACGCCATGAAGCCCGCCGCCCTGACCCTGTCCCTGCTCGCCGCCTCCAGCCCGCTGCTGGCCGAGGAAGTCGCCGAACTGGACCCGCTGGAGATCACCGCCTCGCGCACCCGCACCGACTGGCTCACGGCCCCGGTCGCCGTCAGCGCCGTGGAGACCGCCAACCGCCCCGGTGAGCAGGGCCTGACCCTCGACACCCAGCTCGCCCAGGTGCCCGGCACCTACGTGCAGAGCCGCTACAACTTCGCCCAGGGCATGCGCATCGCCATCCGAGGCTTCGGCGCCCGTTCCAGCTTCGGCGTGCGCGGCGTGCGGGTGCTGGTGGACGGCGTGCCGCTGACCATGCCCGACGGCCAGACCGAAATGGACGGCGTCGACACCGCCCTGGTGGAAAGCCTCGAAGTGATCCGCGGCCCGGCCGCCAGCAGCTACGGCAACGCCGCCGGCGGCGTGCTGGCCATCCGCACCCGCGAGCCGGGGGAAACGCCCTTCAGCCAAGTGGATGTCAGCGCCGGCGGCCTCGGCTACCACCGCGTGCGCGCCGAGACCAGCGGCAGCGTCGACAACCTCGGCGGCCTGCTGGCCTTCAACAGCACCCAGCTGGACGGCTACCGCGACCATGGCCGCGCCGAAGCCAACAGCTTCACCGGCAAGCTCGCCTGGCAGGCCGAGGCCGGCCGCCTCGGACTCAGCCTCAGCGCCCTGGACAACCGCTCCGAAGACCCCGGCGCCCTGACCCGCGCCGAAGTCCGCGCCGACCGCAGCCAGGCGCGGGCCCAGAGCCTGCGCTTCAACTCCGACGAGCGCATCCGCCAGCAACGCCTGGCGCTGACCTGGGAAGGCCAGGCCGCCGGCGACGACAGCTACCTGCTGCGCAGCTGGGTCGGCAGCCGCCAGTTCGGCAACCGCCTGCCCCTGCAGAACAACGGCCAGACCCGTTACGACCGCCTGTTCAGCGGCCTTGGCGCCCAGTACACCCACCACGCCGAGTGGTTCGGCCTGCCCCAGCGGCTCACCGGCGGCCTCGACCTGGAAGCCCAGCGCGACGACCGCGACCGCCACAACAACCTCGACGGCCGCACCGGCGCCCTGACCCTGGAGCAACGGGAACAGGCGCGCAGCCAGGGCCTGTTCCTGGAAGACGCGATCCAGCTCGGCGAACGCTGGCAAGCCACCCTCGGGCTGCGCCGCGACAGCGTGAAACTGGAGGTGGACGACCGCTTCCTCAGCAACGGCGACGACTCCAGTGCCCGCACCTACAGCGACTGGAACCGCAGCCTGGGCTTGAGCTACCGGCTGGACGCACACCACGTGCTCTACGCGCGCTACGCCACCTCCTTCGAAACGCCCACCGCCAACGAACTGGCCAACCCGGCCGGCGGCGGCTTCAACCCCGCACTCGGCCCGGCCCAGGCCACCAACCGCGAAGTGGGCCTGAAAGGCGAATGGAACGACCTGCGCTACGAAGCGGCGCTCTACCGCATCGACCTGGACGACGAACTGGTGCCCTACGGCAGCGGCATCACCTACTACGCCAACGCCGGCAAGTCCCGACGCGACGGCCTGGAACTGAGCCTGGACTGGCGCCTCGACCCGCACTGGCGCCTGGCCGCCGCCTACAGCTACAACGACTACCGCTTCATCGAGTTCAAGAGCGGCAACGCCGACTACGGCCACAACGCCATCCCCGGCATCCCGCGCCAGTCGCTGTTCGCCGAAGTGGCCTACGAATGGGACGGCGGCTACGCCCGCCTCAACAGCGTCACCCAGGACCGGCTCTACGCCGAGAACGCCAACAACGTGCGGGTCGGCGGCTACACCCTGGTCAACGCCCGCCTCGGCACCCGCCTGGAATGGAACGGCCAGGCCCTGGAGCCCTACCTGGGCATCGACAACCTGTTCGGCCGGGACTACTACGACAACATCCGCATCAACGACGGCAACGCCCGCTACTTCGAGCCCGGCCCCGGCCGCGTCATCTATGCCGGCGCCAGCCTGAGCTTCTGAAGGGCGCGTCTAAAAAACACCCCGTATCGTCATCGCCTAGGCGGTCAGAGCGACTCTCCATTCCTGTATCCACCGGGTGCCCTGGCCCTCTCCCGGAAGGGAGAAGGGAGCAAACCCGAAGCGCGCTGTGGAGCCATGCCGGACTCAGAGATTGAGGCAGGGAATCTGCCCCTTCAGGAGGCAGAGCGCAGTCGTTGCGCAGGGGGACGAGCGGCATGGATGCCGCGAGAGGCGCGCCAGGCCATGGATGGCCCATCGCGCCGGCCCCCGGAGCAATGACGGAGCGAGGGAAGTCCCGCGAAGCGGGACCCGGATGCAGGGGCGAGCCTTTTTGGTTTCTTTTTTGGCGACTGAAAAAAGAAACTCGCCAGGCAAGGCGAAACAGGTGACATCAGCAGCACTCGATAGTCAGCAACACGCTTTCGGGACACAGCCTTTTGGAGGCTCACAAGATGCCTTACTCCGGCACCTCCACGCTGACGTGGATGGCGTCGTGGCGCCAGAACTCCAGGTCGCAGTCGATCAGCCGACCGTGCTGGTCGCGGTTGATGCGGGTGATCTTCAGCGCCGGGCTGCCGGCGGTCACCTTCAGGTGGGTGGCGGCCTCCGGGTGCAGCGCGGTGGGCACCATGTCGAAGCGCACCCGCCCGTAGCGGATGGCGTATTCGCTGGCGTACAGCTCGGTGAGCGAGCGGGTCAGGTCGAACTCGATGATGCCGGGGAAGTACGCCGGGTTCAGGTAGTGCTCCACGTACAGCACCAGCCGCCCATCCACCCGCCGGGCCCGGCGGATCTGGTAGACGCTGGACAGTGCCGGCAGCTCCAGCAGCTCGCAGATCTCCACGCTGGCCGGGATCAGCCGCGCCCCCAGCACCTCCGTCCCCGGCACCCGCCCCTGCTCGGCCACCATCGCGTGGAAGTGGCTGCGCACCAGCGGGTTGTAGGCCAGCCGCGGCGGCGAGACGAACCAGCCACGACGCTCCTCGCGGTAGATCAGCCCCTGGGCCTCCAGTTGCCCCAGCGCCTCGCGCAGGGTGATGCGGGTGGTGTCGAACAGCTCGCTGAGCCGGCGCTCGGCCGGCAGCTTGCCGCCCAGGGGCAGCAGGCCGTGCTCGATCTGCGCCTGCAGTGCATGGCAGATGGCGGTTACGGTACGGGGCGCCTCATCGCGCATCGAAAGACTCCAATCTGGAATAGACCAGCACCATAAAAGTGCGGTGCCGGCGGGGTCGTCGCCATCCTAGGCAGCCTGCATGACCGTTCCGTGACACCACCCCGCGCCTGCATGGCCCATGCCAGGAGCATAGCCCCAGCCCACGCGCCATCCACCTTATAGCCATGGTCTACGCTTGCTCTCGCCGCGACCGCAGGCGAGGTCGCGGCGTGCCGTGAAATAAAACCGTCATCCAGGGCCATTAGATTGGCCTGGGTCTTGCTGATCTAGACCAACAACACAACCCCGCTAAGGAGCTTCATATGAAACGCCTGCTGCTGGCTTCACTGATTGGAACGACCCTGGCCATGAGCAACCTGGCCATGGCTGACGACGCTGCCCTGAAGACCCTCGAAGAAGCCGCCCGCAAGGAAGGCGCCGTGAACAGCGTGGGCATGCCCGACAGCTGGGCCAACTGGAAGGACACCTGGGTCGACCTGGAGAAGAAGTTCGGCCTCAAGCACATGGACACCGACATGAGCTCGGCGCAGGAAATCGCCAAGTTCGCCGCCGAGAAGGACAACGCCACCGCCGACATCGGTGACGTCGGCGCCGCCTTCGGCCCCATCGCCAAGGAGCAGGGTGTTACCCAACCCTACAAGCCCAGCACCTGGGAGCAGGTCCCCGCCTGGGCCAAGGATGCCGACGGCCACTGGGCCCTCGCCTACACCGGCTCCATCGCCTTCATCGTCAACAAGCAGCTGGTCAAGGAAGTGCCCAAGTCCTGGGCAGACCTGAAGAAAGGCAAGTACAAGGTCGCCATCGGTGACGTCAGCGCCGCCGCCCAGGCGGTGAACGGCGTGCTGGCCGCCGCCATCGCCAACGGCGGTGACGAGAAGAACATCCAGCCGGGCCTGGAATTCTTCGCCGAGATCGCCAAGCAGAAGCGCCTGTCGCTGTCCAACCCGACCATCCAGACCCTGGAGAAGGGCGAGGTGGAAGTGGGCATCGTCTGGGACTTCAACGGCCTCTCCTACCGTGACCAGATCGACCCCAGCCGCTTCGAGGTGCTGATCCCCTCCGACGGCTCGGTGATCTCCGGCTACACCACCATCATCAACAAGTACGCCAAGAACCCGAACGCCGCGAAGCTGGCCCGCGAGTACATCTTCAGCGACGCCGGCCAGATCAACCTGGCCAAGGGCAACGCCCGCCCGATCCGCGCCGAGCACCTGACCCTGCCGGCCGAGGTGCAGGCCAAGCTGCTGCCCAACGAGCAGTACGCCAAGGTCCAGCCGATCAAGGATGCCAAGGCCTGGGAAGCCACCTCGAAGGCCCTGCCGCAGCAATGGCAGGAGCAGGTCATCATCGAGATGGAATAAGCCCGGTCGCCCGCCCCGGTGCGCCACGCGCGCCGGGGCGAGCCCCCGCTTGAGGCAGTCAGAATGAAGAGAAAAGCCGTCCTCGTCCTGCTCGACGGGCTGAACCACCCGGTGGCCAGCCACGCCATGGGCCACCTGCTCGCCTGGTGCGCCGCCGACCGTGCCGCGCTGTACCGCCTGGATTGCGAGCTGCCGGCGCTGTCGCGCCCGCTCTACGAATGCATCCTCACCGGCGTGCCGCCCATCGACAGCGGCATCGTCCACAACGACGTCTCGCGGCTGTCCCGCGAGCGCAGCCTGTTCCACATCGCCCGCGACGCCGGGCTCAGCACCGCGGCCGCGGCCTACCACTGGTTCAGCGAGCTGTACAACCGCTCGCCCTTCGACCCGGCCCGCGACCGCCACACCGAGGCCCCCGAGCTGCCCATCCAGTACGGGCACTTCTACTGGGCCGACCACTACCCCGACGCGCACCTGTTCGCCGACGCCGAGCACCTGCGCCTGCGCCACAGCCCCGACGTGCTGCTGGTGCACCCGATGAACATCGACGACGCCGGCCACAAGCACGGCCTGGACAGCGCCCAGTACCGCAACGCCGCGCGCATGGCCGACGTCATCCTCGCCGAGTACCTGCAGCGCTGGGTGGATGCCGGCTACCAGGTGATGGTCACCGCCGACCACGGCATGAACGTCGACCGCTCCCACAACGGCACCCTGCCGGAGGAACGCGAAGTGCCGCTGTTCGTCATCGGCGACGCCTTCAGCCTCGACCCGACCGCCCGCCCGCTGCAGACCGAACTCTGCGGCACCCTCTGCGAGCTGCTGGGCATCCCCCACGACAAACCCTTCTGCCGGGAGCTGTTGAAGTGAATTCAGCCAACCGCGGCAAATGGCTGGCCCTCCTGTGCCTGCTGCCCTTCGCCGTCTTCTTCGTGGTCTTCCAGATCGCCCCGCTGGCCTGGGTGGCCATCAACAGCCTGAACAGCCCCGAAGGCTGGGGCCTGGGCAACTACGCCAAGGTGTTCAGCTCCAAGTTCTACCTGCAGGCCATCAGGCACAGCCTGGAGATCGCCTTCTGGTCGAGCCTGTTCGGCATCGTCATCGCCGTGCTCGGCAGCTACTCGCTGCGCCAGGTGGACAGCCGCCTGCGCGACTTCGTCATGGCCTTCTCCAACATGACCAGCAACTTCGCCGGGGTGCCGCTGGCGTTCGCCTTCATCATCCTGCTGGGCTTCAACGGCGCGCTGACCCTGCTGCTCAAGCAGAGCGGGCTGATCGAGGATTTCAACCTCTACTCCAAGACCGGCCTGATCGTGCTCTACACCTACTTCCAGATTCCCCTGGGGGTGCTGCTGCTCTACCCCGCCTTCGACGCCCTGCGCCAGGACTGGCGCGAGTCGGCGGCACTGCTGGGCGCCGGCACCTGGCACTTCTGGCGCTACATCGGCCTGCCGGTGCTGACCCCGGCGCTGCTGGGCACCTTCATCATCCTGCTGGCCAACGCCCTGGGCGCCTACGCCACGGTGTACGCGCTGACCACCGGCAACTTCAACGTGCTGCCGATCCGCATCGCCGCCATGGTGGCCGGCGACATCGCCCTCAACCCGACCCTGGCCAGCGCCCTGGCCATGGTGCTGGTGGGGCTGATGGCGCTGATCACCGTCGTCCACCAGTGGCTGTTGAAGAGGAGCTACCATGTCGCGCGCTGAAACCCGGGCCGCCGGCCTGTACCACCGCCTGGTGGTCTGGGTGCTGTTCCTGATCCTGCTGCTGCCGCTGGCCGGCACCCTGCTCTATTCGCTGTCCACCAGCTGGTCGGCGACCATCCTGCCGGACGGGCTGACCTTCAAGTGGTACCTGGCGCTGTGGAGCGACGCCCGCTTCCTCGCCGCCTTCGGCCAGTCGCTGCTGGTGTGCTTCGGCGCCCTGGCGCTGTCGGTGGTGCTGATCCTGCCGCTGCTGTTCGTGGTGCACTACCACTTCCCGAAGCTGGACGCGCTGATGAACATCCTCATCCTGCTGCCCTTCGCGGTGCCGCCGGTGGTGTCCTCGGTGGGCCTGCTGCAGCTCTACGGCTCCGGCCCGCTGGCGATGATCGGCACGCCGTGGATCCTCATCGGCTGCTACTTCACCGTGGCCCTGCCCTTCATGTACCGGGCCATCACCAACAACCTCCAGGCGATCAGCCTGCGCGACCTGATGGACGCCGCCCATCTGCTCGGCGCCAGCACCTGGAAGGCCGCCTTCCTGGTGGTGCTGCCGAACCTGCGCAAGGGCCTGATGGTGTCGCTGTTCCTGTCGTTCTCCTTCCTCTTCGGCGAGTTCGTCTTCGCCAACCTGCTGGTGGGCACCCGCTACGAGACCCTGCAGGTGTACCTGAACAACATGCGCAACAGCAGTGGCCACTTCAACAGCGCCCTGGTGATCTCCTACTTCCTCTTCGTGCTGCTGGGCACCTGGGCAGCCAACCGTCTGAACAAGGACAAGGCATGAGCTTTCTCTCGATCCGCGGCCTGCACAAACGCTACGGCCAGACCACCATCTTCACCGACATCGATTGCGAGATCGGCAAGGGCGAGTTCGTCACCCTGCTCGGCCCCTCGGGCTGCGGCAAGTCGACCCTGCTGCGCTGCATCGCCGGCCTCACCGAGGTGGACGGCGGACAGATCCTGCTGGACGGCCAGGACCTGGTGCCGCTGTCACCGCAGAAGCGCGGCATCGGCATGGTGTTCCAGAGCTACGCCCTGTTCCCCAACATGACCGCTGCGCAGAACGTCGCCTTCGGCCTGCGCATGCAGAAGGTCGGCAAGGACGACAGCGCCCGCCGCGTGCAGGAAGCCCTGGCCATGGTGGAGCTGGACCAGCACGCCGAGCGCTACCCCCACCAGCTTTCCGGCGGCCAGTGCCAGCGCGTGGCCCTGGCCCGCTCCCTGGTGACCCGCCCGCGCCTGCTGCTGCTGGACGAGCCGCTCTCGGCCCTCGACGCACGCATCCGCAAGCACCTGCGTGAGCAGATCCGCAGCATCCAGCAGGAGCTGGGGCTGACCACCATCTTCGTCACTCACGACCAGGAGGAGGCGCTGACCCTGTCCGACCGCATCTTCCTGATGAACGCCGGGCGCATCGTCCAGAGCGGCGATGCCGAAACCCTCTACACCGCCCCGGTGGACGCCTTCGCCGCCGGCTTCATCGGCAACTACAACCTGCTGGAGGCCGAAGCCGCCAGCCGCCTGCTGCAACGGCCGGTCAGCGCCCGCGTGGCGATCCGCCCGGAGGCCATCGCCCTGGGCGAAGGCGGCATCGAGGCCGAAGTGCGCAGCCACAGCCTGCTGGGCAACGTCATCCGCTACCGGGTCCAGGCCCAGGGCGTGGAGCTGCTGGTGGACGTGCTCAACCGCTCCGCCGACGACCTGCACCCGGTGGGCCGGCGCATCGGCCTGCGCATCGACGCGGACGCTGTCCGGGAGGTGGCGTGATGGCCCTGGCGATCTTCGACCTCGACGACACCCTGATCGACGGCGACTGCGCCAGCCTGTGGAGCGCGCACATGGCCGACCTCGGCTGGGTCGACCGCGACTCCTTCCTGGCCAGGGACCACGAGCTGATGACCCTCTACGCCGAGGGCAAGCTGGCCATGGAGGACTACATGGCCTTCAGCCTCTCGCCCCTGGTGGGCCGCACCGCCGAGGAAGTCGCCTCGGTGGTGGAGCCCTTCGTCGAGGACGTGATCGAGCCGATCATCCACAGCGACGCCATGCGCTGCCTGGCCGGGCACCGCCAGGCCGGCGACCGGCTACTGATCATCTCCGCCTCGGCGCACTTCCTGGTGAGCGCCATCGGCGAGCGGCTGGGGGTGGAGGAAGTCCTGGCCATCGACCTGGCCGAAGAACACGGCCACTACAGCGGCAAGACCCGGGGCGTGCTGACCTACCGCGACGGCAAGGTGACCCGCCTGAACGCCTGGCTGGCCGAACACGGCGAGCGCCTGGACGGTGCCTATTTCTATTCCGACTCGCGCAACGACCTGCCGCTGCTGGGCATGGTGGACAACCCCCGCGTGGTCAACCCCGACCCGGTGCTGCGCGCCCACGCCGAGCAGGCCGGCTGGCCGATCCTGGCCTGGCGCTGAGGCCGCTCAGGCCAGCAGCGCCACCGACTTGATCTGCGCCCAGACCGCCTGGCCCGGGTGCAGCCCGAGCTGGTCGTGGGAGTAGCGGGTGATGCGCGCCAGCAACGGCGTGCCTTCCACATCCAGGCGCACCAGCACGTGGGCGGCGTTGTCCGCCGGGATGCTGTCGCGCACCGTGGCCGGCAGCAGGTTGAGGATGCTGCTGTCCGCCTGCCGCTGCAGGCTCAGGCTGACGTCACGCGCGCGCACCGTGAAGCGCACCCGCCGCCCCGCCTCGGCGGGCGCATGGGCCACCCGCACGCTGAGGCCGCTATCCGGCAGGCCGAGGGTCAGCAGCTGGTAAGCGGCGTCGTGGGCCACCACCCGCCCCTCCACCACCACGCCGGCGTCGTCGTCCAGGGCCGTGGGCAGGTCCAGCCGTGCCAGGGTCTCGCCCAGGGGACCGCTGGCCAGCACGCGGCCGGCCTCCAGCAGCACCAGGTGATCCGCCAGGCGCGCCACCTCTTCCGGGGAATGGCTGACGTAGAGCACGGGGATGTCCAGTTCGTCGTGCAGGCGTTCCAGGTACGGCAGGATCTCCGCCTTGCGCTTGCCGTCCAGGGCCGCCAGGGGTTCGTCCATCAGCAGCAGCCGGGGGCTGGTGAGCAGCGCCCGGGCCATGCCCACGCGCTGCCGCTCGCCGCCGGACAGCCGCGCCGGCATGCGCTCCAGCAGGTGCTCGATGCCCAGCAGCGCCACCGCCTGGTCGAAGGGCACGCGGCGCTGGGCCGCCGGGATGCGCCGCTCACCGAACGCCAGGTTGCGCCGCACCGACAGGTGCTCGAACAGGCTCGCCTCCTGGAACACGTAGCCCAGGGCGCGCCGATGGGTGGGCACGAACAGGCCACGGGCGCTGTCCTGCCAGACCTCGCCGTTGACCTCCACGCGGCCCTCGGCCCGCTCCAGCCCGGCCAGGCAGCGCAGCACGCTGGTCTTGCCGGAGCCGGAGTGGCCGAACAGCGCAGTCACCCCGCGCCCCGGCAGGTCCAGGTCGGTGTCCAGCTCGAAGCCCGGCCAGGCCAGGCGCAGGCGGGCACGGATACGGTCGTCGGTGCTCATCTCAGCTCCAGCCCGGCTTGAGCCGGCGGCTGGAATACAGCGCCAGCAGGATGAGGAAGGAGAACACCACCATGCCGCCCGCCAGCCAATGGGCCTGGGCGTACTCCATGGCCTCGACGTGGTCGAAGATCTGCACCGACACCACGCGGGTCTTCTCCGGGATGTTGCCGCCGATCATCAGCACCACGCCGAACTCCCCCACCGTGTGGGCGAAGCCGAGGATGGACGCGGTGATGAAGCCGGGCCGGGCCAGCGGCAGCACCACGTGGAAGAAGGTGTCCCAGGGGCCGGCCCGCAGGGTGGCGGCCACCTCCAGCGGGCGCGGGCCGATGGCGTCGAAGGCGTTCTGCAGCGGCTGCACCACGAAGGGCATCGAGTAGAACACCGAGCCCACCACCAGCCCGGCGAAGGTGAACGGCAGCGTGCCGAGCCCCAGGGCCTGGGTGAACTGCCCGACGAAGCCGTGGGGCCCCATGCTCACCAGCAGGTAGAAGCCGATGACCGTGGGCGGCAGCACCAGCGGCAGCGCCACCACCGCGCCCACCGGGCCCTTGAGCCAGGAGTCGGTCCGCGACAGCCACCAGGCGATGGGCGTGCCCAGCACCAGCAGCAGGGCCGTGGTCAGGGTCGCCAGTTCCAGGGTCAGCCGGATGGCCGCCCAGTCGTCACCGCTCAGGGGCATGCAGGGTTCCTTGAATCAGGGCACGCAGCGGGCGGCCGCCGCGTCAGGGTTTCTCGATCTGGTAGCCGAAGGACTTGATCACCGTGGCCGCCTTCTCGCCCTTGAGGTAGTCCACCAGGGCCTGGGCGGCGGGGTTGTCCTTGCCCTTGGCGAGGATCACCGCGTCCTGCTTGATCGGGTCATGCAGGGCCGCCGGGACGATCCAGGCGGAGCCGCCGGTCACCTTGCCATCCTTGTAGATCTGCGACAACGCCACGAAGCCCAGCTCGGCATTGCCGGTGGCGATGAACTGGTGGGCCTGGGTGATGTTCTGGCCTTCCACCAGCTTGCCCTTGACCTGGGCGGTCAGGCCCAGCTTCTCCAGCACCTGGGTGGCGGCCAGGCCGTAGGGGGCGGCCTTGGGGTTGGCGATGGAGAGGTGCTGGTAGTCGTTCTTCTTCAGCACCTCGCCCTGGGCGTCCACGTAGCCGGGCTTGGCCGACCACAGGGCCAGGGTGCCGATGGCGTAGGTGAAGCGCGAGCCGGGCACGGTGGCGCCCTCCTGCTCCAGCTTGGCCGGGGTGCTGTCGTCGGCGGAGAGGAACACCTCGAACGGCGCGCCGTTCTGGATCTGCGCATAGAACTGGCCGGTGGCACCGGTGGCGATCACCAGCTTGTGGCCGGTGTCCTGCTCGAAGTCCTTGGCGATGGCCTGGATCGGCGCGGTGAAGTTGGCGGCGACGGCCACCTGGACGTCCTGGGCCAGGGCCAGGTGGGCGGCGGCACTGGCGGCCAGGGCGACGAACACGCGGGACAGCTGAAGCATGGGAAGCACTCCTTTGTTCTTGTGCGGGAAGGGCGAAGCGGTGAGCGGGTGGAGACTCTACACCAGTCGCTATATACAAAACCACACAGCGAAAAAAGGAATTCCACGGACTGTCGCAACAGCCCGTGGAACCGCCCAGGCGAGGCCGTCAGCGCACATCAATGCGCGTTTGCCGCCGCCCCCGCCTTGGCGCCGAAGGGCGGCTTGGCCAGCCAGATCAGCAGGATCAGGCCCATGCAGCCCCAGCCGATCATCGTGAAGTAGTCGATGGTCGACATCATGTAGGCCTGCCCGGTGACGATGCGGTCCAGCGCTGCCGCGTTCTGCTGGGTGACACCACCCATCTGCTCCAGCATCTGCCGGGTGCCCGGCTCGTAGGTGCTGATGTGCTCGGTGAGGTACGCATGGTGCTGGTCGGCGCGGCGAATCCAGATCCAGGTGGTGAGGGACGCCGCGAAGCTGCCACCCAGGGTCCGCAGGAAGGTGGCGAGGCCCGAGCCGTCGGCGATCTCGTGCTGGGGCAGGTCCGACAGCAGGATGCTGAGGATCGGCATGAAGAACAGCGCCACGCCGAAGCCCATGAACAGCTGCACCAGGGCGATGTGGGTGTAGTCCACCTCGGTGGTGAAGGACGCGCGCATGAAGCAGCTGGCGCCGATGGCGAAGAACGCCAGGCTGGCCAGCACCCGCAGGTCGAAGTTCTGCGCGTAGCGCCCGACGAAGGGCGACATGATCACCGGCAGCAGGCCGATGGGCGCCGCCGCCAGGCCGGCCCAGGTGGCGGTGTAGCCGAGCTGGGTCTGCAGCCACTGCGGCAGCAGCAGGTTGATGCCGAAGAACGCCGCGTAGCCGCCCACCAGCGCCAGGGTGCCGGCACTGAAGTTGCGGTGGCGGAACAGCCTCAGGTTGACGATGGGGTGGCGGTCGGTGAACTCCCAGATGACGAACACGGCCAGGGCGATGGCGGCGATCACGCTGCCGGTGACGATGAAGCTCGACTCGAACCAGTCCAGGTCGTTGCCCTTGTCCAGCACGATCTGCAACGCGCCGACGCCGATCACCAGGGTCGCCAGGCCGACCCAGTCCATGGGCTCGCGCTTGAGGGCGACCGGCCGCTTGCGCAGCTGCTGGTAGACCACGAAGGCGGCGAACAGGCCGATGGGCAGGTTGATGAAGAAGATCCACGGCCAGCTGAAGTCATCGGTGATCCAGCCGCCGAGGATCGGCCCGGCGATGGGCGCCACCACCGTGACCATCGCCAATAGCGCCAGGGCCATGCCGCGCTTGGCCGGCGGGTAGATGGACAGCAGCAGGGTCTGGGTGATGGGGTACAGCGGCCCGGCGACGAAGCCCTGCAGGGCGCGGAAGGCCACCAGGCTGTTCATCGACTGGGCCACCCCGCAGAGGAACGACGCCAGCACGAACAGCAGCGCGGCGGCGATGAACAGGCGCACCTCCCCCACCCGCCGGCTCATCCAGCCGGTGAGCGGGAGGGCGATGGCGTTGCTCACCGCAAAGGAGGTGATGACCCAGGTGCCCTGCTCCGAACTCACCCCCAGGTTGCCGGCGATGGTGGGCAGGGCGACGTTGGCGATGGTGGTGTCCAGCACCTGCATGAAGGTGGCCAGGGACAGGCCCACCGTGGCCAGGACCAGGTTCGGCGGGGTGAAGCTGGCGGCGGCGTTCTCGCTCATGGTCGCGGCCTCAGCGCAGGGCGGTGCGGCGGGCGGCATCCGGGCCGTTGGCGTGGATCAGCTGCTCGATCATGTGGTCGGCCTCGGCCAGCTGGCGCTGGTACACGTCGGTGGCGAACAGCGCCTGCTTGGGCGGCTGCTGGGCCAGGGCCGGGCCGCTCTGGTCGTGCAGGTCGACCTTGACGTTCATCGACAGGCCGATGCGCAGCGGGTGCTCCTTGAGCTGGTCGGCGTTGATGCGGATGCGCACCGGCACCCGCTGGACGATCTTGATCCAGTTGCCGGTGGCGTTCTGCGCCGGCAGCAGGGAGAAGGCGCTGCCGGTGCCGACGCCGAGGCTGTCCACGGTGCCGCTGTACTTCACGTCGCCGCCGTAGAGGTCGGACTCGATCTCCACCGGCTGGCCGATGCGCATCTTCTTCAACTGGGTTTCCTTGAAGTTGGCGTCGATCCACACCTGGTCCAGGGGGATCACCGCCATCAGCGCGGTGCCCGGCTGCACACGCTGGCCGAGCTGCACGGTGCGCTTGGCGACGTAGCCGGTGACCGGCGCCACCAGGGTGGTGCGGGCCTTCTCCAGGTAGGCCTGGCGCAGTTGCGCGGCGGCGGCCTTCACCTCGGGGTGGGAGGCGATCACGGTGTCGTCCACCAGCGCGCTGCTGGACTTGAGCTGCTGCTGGGCGCTGGTCAGGGCGCTGCGGGCCGACTCCAGGGCGTCACGGGCGTGGGCCAGCTCCTCCTGGGAAATGGCCCCGTCCTTGGCCAGGTTGCGACGGCGGGCGAAGTCGGCGCGGGCCTTCTCCATCGCCACCTCGCGGGCGGCCACCTCGGCACGGTAGCCGTCCACGCTGTTGTAGAGGCCACGCACCTGGCGCACGGTGTGGGCCAGGTTGGCCTCAGCGCGCTGCAGGCCCACTTCGGCGTCGGCCGGGTCGAAGCTCACCAGCTCCTGGCCTTCCTGCACCAGGTCGCCGTCGTCGGCGCCGATGCGGGTGACGGTGCCCACCGTCTGCGGGGTGATCTGCACCACGTTGCCGCCGATGTAGGCGTCGTCGGTGCCTTCGCTCCACTGGCCGACCAGCTGCTGCCAGGCGAAGCTGGCGCCGCCGCCGATGACGATCACGGCCAGCAGGCCCAGCAGCAGGCGTTTGCGGCGGGGGTTGCCCTGTTCGGGGGTGTCTTGGGTTTCGGTGCTCATGGTCGGTGCCTCGTTCATTCGGTGGCAGTCGGCTGGCCTGCCTGGGCCAGCGGGGTGCTGTCGGGTTGGAAGCCGCCGCCCAGGGCCTGCACCAGGCGCACGGAGGCGTCGATGCGCTGGGCGTCCAGGCTGGCCAGCTGGCGCTCGGCAACCAGCAGCTGCTGCTCGACGCTGAGGGCGTCGAGGTAGTTGCCGATGCCTTCGCCGTAGCGGCGCATGGCCAGGTCGTAGTTGGAGCGGGCGATGTCGCGGGCCTCGCGCTGGGCCTCGATCTGCCGGGCCAGGGAGTCGAGCTGGCTGAGGTCTTCGCTGACATCCCCCAGGGCGCCCACCAGGGCCTTGTTGTACTGGGCCACCGCCAGGTCGTAGTCGGCGTCGACGCCGTCGAGCTCGGCGCGCAGGCGGCCGCCGTCGAACACCGGCAGGGACAGCGCCGGGGCCACCTGGTAGAAGCGGCTGTCGCCCTTGAACAGGCCATCCCCGCCCAGGGCGGCGAGGCCGAGCATGGCGCTGAGGTTGAGGTTGGGGTAGAAGCCGGTCTTCGCCGAGTCGATGCCCCGGCTGGCGGCTTCCACCCGCCAGCGCGCGGCGACCACGTCGGGGCGACGGCCCAGCAGCTCGGCCGGCAGTTCCGAGGGCAGCGCCAGGGCCGCCGGCTGCAGCACCTGCGGACGCTGGATGGCGCGGCCGCGGTCCGGCCCCTGGCCGAGCAGTACCGCCAGGGTGGTGCGATCACTGTCGATCTGCTGCTCGGCGGCCAGCAGTTGCTGGCGGGCGGTGGCGCGCTGGGATTCGCTCTGCTGCAGCTGCACCTTGCTGTCCAGGCCGGCGGCCATGCGCTGGCGGCTGAGGGTGTAGAGCTGCTCGGCGCGCTTCACTTCCTCGGCAGCCAGGTCCCGCGCAACGAAGGCATAGGCCAGCTGGTTGTAGGCCCGGGCAATGTCAGCGGACAGCGTCAAGCGCGCGGCCTGCTGGTCCACCTCGGCGGCGCGGGCCTTGCCCAGGGCCGCTTCCCAGGCGGCGCGCCGGCCGCCCCAGAGGTCGAGGTCGTAGTTGAAGCTGAGGGACAGGTACTTGATGCCGGCGTAGTGCCCGCCGATGGGCGCCGGCACCACGCTTTCCGGGGCGCTGGCGCCGGAGTAGCCGGCACTGGCGTTGACGCCGGGCTGGCGATCGGCATCGCGCACCTGGGCATCGGCCAGGGCCTTGCGGGTACGGGCCGCAGCGGCCGCCAGGTCGGGCGAGCCGGCCAGGGCTTCGCCGATCAGCCCGTCGAGCTGGGCGTCACCCAGTCGGGTCCACCAGTCCTGGCGCGGCCAGGCGGCAGGCCCCACGGCGTGGCCGGCGAGGCTGTCCCCAGCGGCCAGGCCGGCCGGGTCGAGGCGCTGGCCGGCGGGCTCCAGGCCGCTGTAGCTGGCGCAGGCGCCCAGGGCCAGGCTGGCACCGAGCACCAGCCCCAGACGCAGGGCGGGACGGCGTTCATTCATGGTTCGGGTCTCCGGCAGAGAGGAAGGGGTCGCGCCCCTGGAGGATCTTGCCCAGCAGCCCGAGCAGGGTGCCGAGCTCCTCGGCGGTCAAGGGGCTGGTCAGCTCGTTCATGGCGTCAGCGACGATGCGCGGGGTCTCCCGGCTCAGGGCCAGGCCCTGCTCGCTGAGGTGCAGGCGCACGCTGCGGCGGTCCTCTTCGCAGCGCTGGCGCAGCAGCAGGCCCTTCTTCTCCAGGCGGTCTAGCATGCGGGTCATGGAGCCGCTGTCCACGGCCAGTTGGCGGCACAGGTCGGCCGGGGTGCTGGCGCGGCCCATGAAGATGAACACCAGCACCTTGAACTGCGCGGCGGTGATGTCCAGCGGGGCCAGGTGGAGGTCCAGCAGGCGGTCCTTGAGCAGCGCCGATCGACCGAGGTACTGGCCGATGGAGCCGTTGAAGGGGTAATCGGAGGGGCTGTAGTGCTTCATTTCCTAATATCTGCCTAGGCAGCTATCGATGCAGCGATGTTACGCCTGAAGACACATTTGGCAAGACAGTCACTGTTGCGTTTGCGCGACAATCCGTTCCGCCGCAAACGGATTGATCAGCGGAAGCCCCGATTCAGGGCCTCGCGGCGGGGATGAAACGCGGGACGCCGGGCAGCCATCCGCCCGACCGACGGTCAGGGTTCGAGGAAGGCGGCGACCTGGGCCGCGTCGAACGGCCAGTTCAGCTCGGCACCAGTGTCGTTGCGGCGCAGGACGGGAATGCGCAGGGCGTAGGCATCCACCCACTGGGGCTGATCGGTGATGTCCAGCACCTCCACCAGCAGGCCGTGCTCGACGAAGGGCATGAGCACGCTCTCGGCCATTTCGCACAGGTGGCATCCGAGGGTGCCGAACAGGCTGCATTCAGGAAGCATCACAGGGCTCGCGCAAGGGGAAGGGCGCGCAGTTTATCACGGCCTCCCGGCCCTTCTGCCGGGCGGGACAGACGGGGGCCGGCACGGTGCCAGCCCCCGCCAGGCATCAACTGGCCTTGGGCGCGCTGGCGTCGACCGGGCTCTTCTCGGCCGGTGTGCCGGCAGTGCCCTGCAGCAGCGGTGCCAGGCCTTCCAGCAGCCGAGCGTTGAGGGTCTTGGCCTTCTCCAGCTGGCCTTCGCTGAGGTTCTGGTTGAGGGAGAAGCCGCCGTCGAGCAACTGCTGCAGGGTGCCCTTGGCGTCGTCGCTGACGCCCGCCGCGCTCTTCATCGCATCCAGCAGGCCACGGGCGTAGTCGCGCAGGGAGGTGTTCACCGCGCTGGCGGGCTGGCCGCCCTCCTCCGACACCGCGCCGTAGGTGCTGGTGGCCTGGGCGTAGGTGGTCTGGGACAGGTTGAGGGACATGGAGGCGAGCTGGTCGCCGTTCATGTTCAGGGCCAGGGCGCGGTCGAAGGCGCCGGACAGGTCGCCCGAGTAGAACTTGCTGGAGATGTCCTGCACCTGGCCGAGCAGGTCGGTGAGTGCGGCCTTCTCGTCGTCGTTGAGGTTGCCTTCGATCTGCACCGACCAGCCACCGATCTGCAGGCTGCCGCTGGAGGCGCTGGCCTGGGCACTGGTGCTGGTGGAAGTGCCGCCGTTGCCCGAGGTGCGGGTGCTGCTGGCGCTGGCCGAGGTGCTGGACCAGTTGGCCGAGGCCTGGGCGATGGAGATCTTCAGCTTGTCGCCTTCGCGGGTGGTCACCTCCATGTCGAAGGTGCTGGAGCGGGCCACCAGGGTGCTGGTACTGGCGCTGGCCGCCGTGCGGGAGACGCTGGAGGTGTCGCCAGCCGGGGCGTTGCCCAGGCCATAGGTGCTGCCGATCTTGGCCAGGCCGTCCTGCACGCGCTGGAAGGTGTCTTCGATGTCGCTGGCGATCTTGCCGCCCAGCACACCCATGCCCTGGAGGATCTTCTTGGCTTCGGCGAAGCCCTTCTCCACGCCCTGGCGGGCCTGGTCGAGCATCTTCTGCAGCTTCTCGGGGTCGGCGCCATTGGCCGCTTCGGCCTGGATGCGGCCGCCGACGAAATCGAGGATGCGCCCGGCAACCTTGTCGGGGGTGTAGTCGTCCTGGGTCTTGCCGGCGAGGGTCGCGGGGTCGACGCCGAGTCGCTGGGCGACACGGTTGGCCAGGACGTTCTGAGCGTTGGTGGCGTTGCGGTTGGCGCTGTCGCTACGGGTCAGGTAGTTCGGGCGGCTGGTGGCCGAAGCCAGGGAATCGAGCGAGTTCATGGTGGCAGCCCCGTCTGAGCGGATGTACAGAATTTTTTGACGGCGACTACAGAAAAACCTTGAGGACTATTTAGGGGGCAACCGATGGACGGTCGGCTGCATTCATGCCTGCGGGTCGGGCACCCCGGCGGCGCACAGCAGCACCTCGGCAGCGGCGCCAGCCTCCAGCGCCTGGTCACCCGGCCCCTGGATGTGCGCCATGGTGATGGCCCCCTCCAGCAGGTACTGCAGCTGGCGCGCCAGCCGCGCCGGCTCGGCCACCTCCAGGCGCTCCAGCGCCGCGCGGAAATGCGCCTCGGTATGGCCCTTGTGGGAGGCGGCGACGCGGTGGATGGGGTGGTCACGGTCATGGAACTCCGCGGCGGCGTTGACGAAGGCACAGCCGTGGTACTCGGCCTCGTGCAGCAGGCCGTGCAGCCCCTCGAACACCGCCAGGATCGCCGTGCGCGGCGGCAGGTGTTCCAGCGCCCAGGCCATGCGCTCGCGGGGAGCTTCCATGCGCTTCTGCAGGGCGGCCTCGATCAGCTCGTCCTTGGACTTGAAGTGCTTGTAGAGAGTCATCTTCGCCACGCCGGATTCGGCCAGGATGCGGTCGATGCCGGTGGCATGGAACCCATCGCGGTAGAACAGCGTAAGGGCGGTATCGATGAGCTGGTCGCGTTTGCTGGAAGCCATTGGAATCTCCTGGACGGCGCATTATGCGCATCCCCCGGCAGCGGCTCAAACCGCGTGGTTCGCGGTGTGGCGAAAAGAAGATTGAAATAAACAGACAGGTCTGTCTATTATTTTTCACCCCACCTCCATCACACGGATGACCTGCCATGCGCCTCCACGACTTCCCCCTCTCCGGCAACTGCTACAAGGTGCGCCTGTTCCTCGGGCTGATCGGCCAGGAGGCGGAGACCGTCTTCGTCAACCTGCCGGCCGGCGCGCAGAAACAGCCGGCATTCCTCGGCCTCAACCCGCGCGGCCAGGTGCCGCTGCTGGAGGATGACGGCCAGGCCATCGGCGACTCCCAGGCCATCCTCGTCTACCTGGCCAGCCGCTACGCCCCCGCCTGGCTGCCGCTGGACCCCCTGCCCCTGGCGCGGGTCGCAAGCTGGCTGAGCTTCACCGCCAACGAGATCCACCACGGCCCGGCCCAGGCGCGGGTGCTCAAGCTGTTCAAGCGCCCCGGCGACCTGGCCGCCGCCCAGGCCCGTGGCGAGCAGGTGCTGGCCCTGGTGGATGCCCACCTCGCCCGGCACCGCTGGCTGGCCGAAGGCGAGACCCCGAGCGTGGCCGACGTGGCAGCCTTCCCCTACCTGGCGATGGCCGGCGAAGGCGGGCTCGACCTGGCGCCCCATCCCCACCTGAGCGACTGGCTGGCGCGCATCCGCGCTCTGCCGGGCTTCATCGACACGCCCCGCCTGCCGGGCTGATCGCCCACCCCCTCCCCTGCCAAGGACGCCGCACCATGCCCCGCTTCGCCCTGCTGCTGACCCTGCTGCTCGTCACCGCCTTCGCCCAGGCCGAAGGCCTGCGCTTCGCCCTGGTGAAGACCTCCGGCGCGGAAACCCTCGACGCCTTCACCGTGGAGGGCGGCCAGTGGACCCGGACCGTCCCGGTCAACCACACCGCCGTGCTCATCCAGCACCACGCCGCCACCCTGCTGCTGGACACCGGCCTCGGCCGGCAGGTGGACGCGCAGTTCGAGAAGGACATGCCCTGGTGGGACAAGCCGCTGTTCAAGTACCAGACGGTGACGCCCGCCCGCGACCAGCTGGACCGGGACGGCATCCGCGTCGACCGCATCCTGCTCACCCATGCGCACTGGGACCATGCCTCGGCCCTGGCCGACTTCCCCGAGGTGCCGGTGTGGGCGCCCTGGGCGGAGATCGACTTCAGCCACATAGCCACCCCGCCCGCCGTGCTGCCCAGCCAGTTCACCCATGGCGTGCGCTGGCAGCCTTTCGAGTTCGAGCCGACGCCCTACATGGGCTTCGACGAGAGCCTCGACCTGTTCGGCGATGGCAGCGTGGTGCTGGTGCCACTGACCGGGCATACACCGGGCTCGGTGGGGGCGTTCCTGACACTGGCCGACGGACGGCGCTTCTTCTTCACCGGCGACACCAGCTGGCGCCTGGAAGGCTTCACCGGCCCGAACGAGAAGTTCTGGGTCAGCCGGCGGATGGTCGACAACGACCGCGAAGGCACGCGGGCCCAGCTCCAGCGGGTGCACGACCTGATCCAGGCCGACCCCGCGCTGACCGTGGTGCCAGCCCACGACGCCGCCGTGCAGGACCGTATTGGTTACTACCCGCAGTGGACCCAATAAGTGCGCGACCAATGTCTAAGGTGACGAAATTGTTACCGGGTGCTTAATTTTTCCGCGTTGTAACAGGGCGGCCCCAACCGCCCTGCAACCCCAACGAGGAGACAAGAACAATGAGCAAGACCTCGCTCGCGTCCGCCATCACCCTGGCGGCTCTCGGCACCGGCCTCACCCTGCCCGGCCTCGCCCAGGCCGAATTCCTGAAAGACAGCAAGGCCAGCGTCGAGCTGCGCAACTTCTACTTCAACCGTGACTTCCGCCAGCCGGGTGCCTCCCAGAAAAAGGCCGAGGAGTGGGCCCAGGGGTTCCTGCTGCGCTACGAGTCCGGGTTTACCGAAGGCACCATCGGGGTCGGCGTCGACGCCATCGGCCTGCTGGGGGTCAAGCTCGACTCCAGCCCGGACCGCAGCGGCACCGGCCTGCTCAAGCGCGACCGCGAGAGCAAGCGCGCCCAGGACGAATACGGCGAACTCGGCGTGACCGCCAAGCTGCGCGCCTCCAAGAGCGTGCTCAAGGTCGGCACCCTGATGCCCAAACTGCCCAGCGTGCAGTACAACGACTCGCGCCTGCTGCCGCAGACCTTCAAGGGCGGCCACCTGAACTCCCTGGAAATCGACGGCCTGACCCTCGACGCCGGCCGCCTGACCCAGGTGAACCAACGCGACTCCTCCGACTACGAGGACATGACCATCACCAGCGGCGGCGCGCGCGGCATCACCTTCCGCAGCGGCACCACCAGCGATGCGTTCAACTTCGGCGGGGCCACCTACAAGTGGAACGACAACCTCACCACCGGCTACAACTACGGCAACCTCGACGACCTCTACAAACAGCACATCTTCACCCTGGTGCACACGCTGCCGCTGGGTGACAAGCAGTCGCTGAAGAGCGACATCCGCTACGCCCGCTCCACCGACGAAGGCACCAGCAACGTGGACAACAAGGCCTTCGGCGCCATGTTCACCTACGCCCTCGGCGGCCATGCCTTCGGCCTCGGCTACCAGAGCATGAGCGGCGACACCGGCTACGCCTACATCAACGGCACCGACCCGTACCTGGTGAACTTCGTGCAGATCGGCGACTTCGCCAACAAGGACGAGAAGTCCTGGCAGGCTCGCTACGACTTCAACTTCGCCTCCGTGGGCATCCCCGGCCTGACCTTCATGACCCGCTACCTCTCCGGCGACAACGTCGACCTGGGCGCCGGCCGGCCGGATGGCAAGGAATGGGAACGCAACACCGACATCGCCTACGTGTTCCAGGACGGCCCGCTGAAGAACCTGGGCGTGAAATGGCGCAACGCCACCGTGCGCTCCACCAACTTCGGCAACGACCTGGACGAGAACCGCCTGATCGTCAGCTACGTCATTCCGCTCTGGTAAGACGAGCCGCCAGCGTTGAAAACGCCGCCCTGAACCGGGCGGCGTTTTTCATGGGCCGGTAATCACCGGCTCGGGACCAGGCGGATCATCGAGCTCGGCCTCGCTCGACCAGCCGAGCCCCTCCGAACCGTGGCGCCCCTCACCCCACCCTCAACACCCCCGTGTCGATCGCCAGGTGCACCAGCTCCGCCTGCGAGCCGATCTGCAGCTTGTTCTTCACCATCGTCAGGTGGTTGGAGACCGTCTTGCCGCTGATGCACAGGTGCTCGGCGATGCGCCGTACCGGCATGCCCCGCGCCAGCATGGTGAAGATCTCCAGCTCGCGCTGGGTCATGCCCGACAGGCGCGGGTCGCCCGCTTCCCGGCTGGGGTGGCAGGCGAGCTGGGTGGCCAGGGGCTGCTCGATGTAGGCGTGCCCGGCGAGGATGCGCCGCACCGCCTCCACCAGCACCTCCGGCGAGGCGTTCTTGGTGAGGTAGCCCGAGGCACCGGCCTCCAGCGCCTGGCGAACCAGGGGCAACTCGTCGTGCATGCTGAAGAACAGCACCCGCAGCTGCGGCAGGCGCTGGCGCAGGCGGCGGGTGGTCTCCAGCCCGCTGATGCCCGGCAGGGTGAAGTCCATCACCACCAGGTGGGGAATGCTCTCCTGCACCGCCTGCAGGGCCTGCTCGCCGCTGGCCGCCTCGCTCACCTGCACCTCGGGCAGCAAGGCGCGGAGCAGGCTGGCGTAGCCCTGGCGCACCACCGAGTGGTCATCCACCAACAGAATCTTCATGGGCCCTCCAGGCCGTCCAGCGGCATGCTCACCCGCAACAGCCAGCCCCGGCCGGCGCGGGTGCGCAGGCGCAGGCGGCCACCGAGGCAGCGGGCACGCTCGGACATGGAGCGCAAACCGATGCCGGGCTGCGGGGCGCGCTCGGCGCCCCGCCCGTTGTCCCCCACCAGCAGGCACAGCCGCTGCCCGCGTCGCTCCAGGCGCACACTCACGGCGCTGGCGCCGGCATGCCGGGCGACGTTGGTCAGCGCCTCCTGCAGCAGGCGGTAGAGGTGCGCGCGCTCGCCCGGCGCGAGGGTCGGCAGCGACGTTCCCAGGTGCAGGCGCAGGGGAATGCCCTGGGCCTGCTGCCACTGCTCGGCGAGCAGGCGCAGGGCGTCGTCCAGGGCCAGGCGTTCCAGGGCGGTCGGGTAGAGGTCGCGCACCAGCGCGCGGAAGGCGGCCTGCATGCGCTGGCAGTTGCCCTCCAGGTCCTGCAGCACCGTGACGGTGCCCGGTGCCTGGCCGGACAGCGAGCGCAGCAGCAGTAACTGCGCGCGGATGCCCACCAGGTACTGGCCGATGTCGTCGTGCAGGGCCATCGCCAGGTGCTTGCGCTCGTGCTCCTGCAGGTCCAGCAGGGCCTGGGTGAGCGCGGCGTTTTCGTCGCGCACCCGCTCCAGGGTGCCGACCATGCCGTTGAAGTGCCCCACCAGGCGCTGGGCCTCGTCCAGCGGGTGCCCTGCCAGGCGTACGTCCAGGCGCCCTTCCGCCACCGCGTCGAAGGCCTGCTGCAGCTCCTCCAGCGCCTGCAGCCCGCGGGCCAGGGCCCAGCGGATGGCGGCCAGGCTGAGCGCCAGGGCCAGGGCGAACAGCACCAGCAGCTGCAGCACGCCGTTGCGTACCTCGTCGATGCCGTCACGGGGGTCGAGCAGCAGCCAGGCCTGTTCGCCGCCAGCCAGGGGCAGCGGGTCGCCCACCGTCTCGGCCGGTGGGAAGGGCCAGCTCGGGGCACTGCGGGTCAAGGGCGACGAAGCATTCATCGGCAGGCGCACGATCTGCAGGTGCCGCAGCCCGGCGGCGAGGGCCGAGTCGAGCACGTTCGGGTCCTGCTCGGCGGCCTGGCGCAGGTAATGGGCAGCGGCCCGCTCGGTGGCCAGTTCCTCGGCCAGGGACTGGGCGCCCTGATGCACCAGCACCAGGCTGCAGAGCAGCGCCACGGCGGCGAAGCAGAGGCTGACCCAGAGCTGGATGCGCAGGGCCGTGCTCATGGCCGCGCCCGCTCCGGCTGGGCGCTGGGCGGCTGCGGGCCATGAACGCGGTCCAGGCCGATCAGGGTGATGATCAGCAGCAGGGGCAGCAGCAGGGCCTTGAGCACGCGCATGGCCGATCCTCGAGCGGATTTTCCGATGCGCCCATGCTAGGCGTACCCCCGGGCAAGCCGATTACTACCTTGGTACCGGTCGCGCTCCTACTTTGGTCAGCCGAGGGTCAGGGGCGGATGCCCTTGAGCTCCTGCAGCAGGGCCAGCAGCTCGGCGAGCTTCTCCGGCCCCAGGCGTTCCTGGATGCGCTGGTAGTTGCGCTCCATCTCCACGCTCATGGACTCGAAGCACTGCTCGCCCTTGGGCGCCAGGCTGACCAGCACGCGGCGCTGGTCCTGCTCCTGCTTGCGTCGGCGCACCATGCCGTCGCGCTCCAGGCGCAGCAGCACGCCACTCATGCTCGGCTTGAGGATGCAGGCCAGCCGCGCGAGGCGGTGGCTCTCCATCTCGCCGTTCTGGCGCAGGATGCGGATCACCCGCCACTGCTGCTCGGTGAGGCCGTGGAGGTTGAGTTGCGGACGGAAGAAGCGCATGGCGGCTTCGCGTGCCTGGAGCAGGCTGAGGGTCAGGGATGTGCGGGTGTTGGACATGGGTCTGGTGGGTCGAAAAAATTGTTCACAGTTTAACGATCAAGCCTTCAGGCGTCACGGCGCGCGGGCGGCCTTGACCTGGGCCCAGACCTTGTCGAGGGCGGCCTTCTGCTCGGCCGTCAGCCGTTCGAGCAGATAGAGGCGGCGCCGCTCCTCGGCCTTGAGCACCTGCATCGGGCGTTCACGGGCCAGTTCGGCCTGCTCGGCGGAATCCGCCGGCAGCGGCGAGTAGAACTGGCTGGCGCGCGCATCGGCCAGGGCGTTGCGGGGCTCCAGCAGGAAGTCGATGAAGCGCAGCGCCAGGTCGGGCCGCGGGGCGTTGGCGGGGATGGCCAGGCTGTCGATGAAGACCATCGCGCCCTCGTCGGGAATGCGGTACTGCAACGCCGGGTTGCGGGCCGATGCGGTGAGGGCGTGCCCCACCCAGCCCATGGCCAGACACAGCCGGCCTTCCGCCAGGGCGGCGATGTAGGCCTCGTTGTCCAGGTAGCGGGCCTGCCGGGCGATGTCGGGCAGCGCCTGCAGGCCCCGCTCGATCTGCCGGGGGCCTTGCAGGGCGAGGCTGCGACCACGGTAGTTGAACCAGAGCGAGGCCGTCTCTTCCGGGGCGTCCAGCAGGGCGATGCCACAGGTGGCCAGGCGGGTGGCCTGGCGCTCGTCGAACAGCAGGCTCCAGCTGTTGGGCAGGGCGCCGCCGTAGGCCGCTTCGGCCGGCCCCGGGTTGATCACCAACCCCACCGAGCCCCAGAGGTAGGGCACGGCGTAGCGATTGGCGCCGTCGATGCCCGCGAGCATCGCCAGCAGGCCCGGGTCGACCTGGCGGTAATGGCTCAGGGCGCCGGTATCCAGGGGCTGGAGGCGCTTCTCGCGGAGCAGCCGGGCGAGCTGGAAATGCGACGGCACCACCACGTCGAACGCCTCGCCGGTGGCCAGGGCGGCGTCCAGCTCTTCGGCTGCCGTCATGGTGCGGTAGTCGACGCGGATACCGGTCGACTGCTGGAAGGCCTCGAGCACCTGGGGCTCGATGTAGTTCTTCCAGTTCAGCACCCGCAGCACCTCGTCGGCGCGGGCATCCAGGGCCCACACCAGCAACAGGCCGGCCAGCACTCTCATTGCGCGACTCCTTGCGGCAACCGGCGATGCGCCGGGACGCGCCATTAGGCCGGGGCACGGGGTGCCCGTCATGTCGCTGCCTGCCACGGGCGCTTGTCCCTGCCTGCCGCCCTGCCCGGCTGCACGACCGGGCATTGCCGCCACTCGTTAACCTATTCATGATCGGGCACCGCCCAGCCCGGAGTCGCCGCCATGCCCGCCCCGCTGTACCAGCAGACCCACCTCGGCCTCGCCCTCGCCATGCGGGCCCTGCACGCCACCCTGGAGGCCGCCGAACAGCATGGCGTGCGCATCAGCATCGCCGTGGTGGATGCCTCCGGCCTGCCGATCCACACCGCCCACATGGACGGCGCCCCCCAGCCCAGCCGCGACATCGCCCTGCACAAGGCCATCACCGCCGCCGGTTTCGGCGTCGCCACCCGCGCCTGGGACCAGCGCCTGGCCGCCTGCTCTCCCGGTGTACGCCAGGGCCTGCCCCTGCAGCCGAACCTGGCGCTGTTCGGCGGTGGCGAGCCGTTCCTGCATGACGGCAGGGTGATCGGCGCCATCGGTATCTCCGGCGCCTCCGAAGCCATCGACAGCGCCTGCGCCCAGGCCGCGTCCCAGAGCGTTGCCCGGTACTTGTCAAACCTGGACAAGAACCCCGGCACTGAGGAACAAGACGCCATCCCCCGCAGCGGCTCCTAATATCCGTCGTCAGGCACGGGCCGCTCGGCGCGCCGCTAAAAACGTAGGCGAGGCAGTCAGCGCAAGGCGCAACGACCAACGGGAGTAACAGCCGAAGGCTGGCCCGAAGGGCGCGTACCAGCGCGTCAAACAGGCGAAAAAGCGCAGTTTAAGTGCGGTAAATGAGCACTTTGATCGGACTCGCGCACGAGGCTGTTTTTAACGCCGCGATGACAACGCAGGTAGTTTTTAGAGGTGCGCTTCGGCGCCAGCCGTCCCCCCACTGTCCAGGCTGCAGTCATGATCAACATCGAGACACCCACCTACTACACGGCCACCAAGAAGTACGACCTCAGCTTCCCCACCCTCCAGCAGGACCTGGAAGCGGACGTCGTCGTGATCGGCGGAGGTTTCTCCGGCATCAACACCGCCCTGGAGCTGGCGGAAAAGGGCATCACCAACATCGTGGTGCTGGAGGCCCGCTACCTGGGCTTCGGCGGGACCGGCCGCAACGGCGGGCAGATCATGGCCGGCATCGGCCACGACCTGGAGAAGATCCGCCACGACGTGGGCGAGGACGGCCTGCGGCAGATCTTCGAGATCAGCGACATGGGCGCCGACATCATCAAGGGCCGCATCGCCAAGTACGGCATCGACGCCGACTTCTGCCACGGCTACGGCTACATGGGCTTCAACGCCCGCCAGGAAAAGACCCTGCGGGCCTGGGAGAAGGAGTTCAAATCCCTCGGTTCGCCCCACGAGATCCGCTTCCTCGGCGGCTCGGAGGTGAAGCAGATCATCGGCTCCGATGCCTACAGCAGTGCCCTGCTGCACATGGGCGGCGGCCACGTGCATTCGCTCAACCTGCTGCTGGGCGAGGCCAAGGCCCTGGCCAGCCACGGCGTGAAGATCTTCGAATACAGCCCGGCACTGGAGGTGACCTACGGCGAGCGCATCACCGTGCGCACCGGCCAGGGCTCGGTGAAGGCCAGCAAGCTGCTGTGGGCCTGCGACAGCTTCCTCAACAAGCTGGAGCCCGAGCTGCATCGCACCACCATCAACACCTACGCCTTCCAGATGATGACCGAGCCGCTGTCCGACGAGCTCATCCAGCGCATCAGCCCGATCCGCGGGGCGTACAGCGACATCCGCCCGGTCATCGACTATTACCGCGTGACCAACGAGAACCGCCTGCTGTTCGGCGCGGCCACCCCCTTCGTCGAGCACATCCCGCGCGACCTGAAGGCCTGGAACCGCAACCTGATGCTGAAGATCTTCCCCTACCTCAAGGACGTGAAGATCGACCTCGCCTGGGGCGGCCCCATGGCCTGCAGCGCCAACCTGTTCCCCCAGATCGGCACCCTGCCCGGCCGGCCCAACGCCTTCTTCGTGCAGGGCTACTCCGGCTTCGGCGTCACCCCCAGCCACATCATCTGCAAGGTGCTGGCCGAGGGCATGAGCGAAGGCTCGGCGCGCTACGACCTGATCAGCTCGGTGCGGCGCATCAACATCGTCGGCAAGGACCAGCTGCGCCCGCTGCTGCTCACCGCCGGCAAGTCCTGGCACCAGGTGTCCGGCTTCTGGACCGGCCGCCGCTAACAGTGATCGACGCGGCTGAGCGTCGGAAGCGATGCAGCGGAAAAGCGAATACCGTCATTCCCGCGAAGGCGGGAACCCACTAAACGACCATCACCGTTTTCATCACTCGCAGGAGCAACTGCCATGTCCCTCACCCCCATCAAGAACGGAATCACCCTGGCTGAACTGGATGCCTGGGGCACCGTGGCCGACCTGGGTTCGGAAATCCTCGAAGGCGAGGTCAAGGCCTTCGGCAAGATGACCGCCGGCGCCCCCACCGACCCGGTCAGCGCCGCCTACTTCGGCACCACCGCCGGCAAGTTCCGCATGACCTACCCCTTCAACGAGCAGGCCACCGTGGTCAGCGGCGAGGTGATCCTCACCGACGAATCCACCGGCCAGACCACCCGCTTCAAGGCCGGCGACAGCTGGTTCGTCGCCAAGGGCACCCCGGTGCTCTGGGAAGTGCCCGGCGACGGCTTCGTCAAGCACTACTACGCCGTGGCCTGAACCACCCGGCCTGCCCCATGGGGCAGGCCTGCGGCCCTCGCCCGCGAGCGGCCGCCCAGCGCGAGGAACCCGCCATGACCGCCCCCCGCGACCCCGCCGGCTTCGCCCGGCACTGCCTGAACACCTTCACCCACTTCGTCCCCGCGTCCGTCGCCGCTTTCTACCGCATCGACGACCAATTGCAGGCCCACGACTTCCACCTGCTGCACATGCAGCCGGGCATGCACACCGACTACCTCAACCACTACCGCCACCTCGACCCGCTGCAGCCGCAGACCTGCCAGGCCATCGGCCTGCCCGTGGTGCCACTGCGCACCGGCCAGGCCCACCGCAGCGACGCGGACAACCGCCAGTACCTCGGCTTCCTGCGCCAGCACCGGGTGATCGACGTGGTGGAAGTGATCGCCCGCGCCGGCAACCGCCCCATCGCCGGCCTCTCCCTGCTGCGCCATGAAGGCCTCCCCGCCTTCGAACCCACCGAACTGGCCAGCCTCGGCGCCCTCCACGGCCTGATGCAGGCCGGCGCCGAACACCTCGCCCCCCTTCCCCCCACCCTGCCCGAACTCACCCCCCGCGAACGGGAGATCGCCCTGCTCCTGCGCGACGGCCTCGGCAACAAGGCCCTCGCCCGCCACCTCGACCTCGGCCTGCCCACGGTCAAGACGCACCTGCTCAACCTGTTCCGCAAGGTGGGCGCACGTAACCGGACGGAGCTGGTGGGGATGTTGTTCTTGCAGGGGGACTGAAGGCATCCAGCCCCAGGCGATGGGCTCAGGGGCGGTGGATGTCGTCGAAGTCATCGGCCTTGGGCGTGGCGTGGATGCCCTTGGCTTCCTGGCTGCGGTAGTAGGCTTCGATGCTCAGCGCCGGATCGATCCGGGCCTGGAGGATGCAGGGGTGTTGTTGCCAGGGGTATTTCTGGTTGCGCTTCATCGTCTCGTGTTGGCCACGGCCTTGCCAGGCGCGGTAGGGCATCTCGCGCCAGTACCGCGCCTCTCGCTTGCTCTGCCGGTCGTACTCAGCGGTGGTGGGGTCGAGGTGGCGAAACTGTTCGAGCACCGGTAGTTCAGGTAGCGGCTGGCTGATGTCCATATAGCGCTGCAGGCAATCCCAGAAGGCCAGCGCCTCTTCCGGGGTAAGGCCCAGCGGATGCATCTTGCCGCCGAGAAATAGCTCGCAATCGGCATAACGGTGATGCAACCACAGCGCCATGCCACCACTGCCATGGGGCCCGGGGCGAAACTCCATGGTGGTGTCGAACTCATAGAAAGGTGCCACGAACGGCTTACGAAAACGCCGGGCGATGGTCACCATGCCGGTTTGCCGGTTGAACTCGCTGCCGTCGTATTTGAAGAGGCGCAAATACAGATCCAGCAAAAAATCGAAGCCGACTACGCCCATGAAGATGGAGAAGGCCATGACTCCGCAAACCCAAAATACATCAGTGCCGTAGTTGGATGTATTGTAGGTAAGCACCGCGCCAAGCAGGGCTGTAGCGAATCCCGTACCGACTTGAATCAAATAAGCCTTTAAGCTTTTTTCCCAGTAGAGCCAACCGCTAACACCAATCATCAAGACCGAAAATATTCCGTGCACAATATTTGGCGGCAATGTCTTCGGCAGTAATCCCCCAGTCGCAAACGCCCAAAAAATCCAAGGCACCATAAATAACGAAATATACTTCAGAAAGGGTATCAATATAAGTAGCTTATTAAAGTTCTCAAACCGCCAGCGCTGATGATCGCAATACAGCTCAGTCTCTCCCGTGCGTTCGACAAAGGTCTGTTCCTTGGCCTGCAATTGGAGATCGACCAGTTGCCAGGGTTGCAAGTTGGCATAGTGGCCCCAGCGCAACTGGGTGCGGCGCAGGTTGCTGCGGTTGGCATCCTCCCGCCATTTATGCGGCGGCTGGGTGGGGATAGCGCTGGAGTCGTAGGCGCTGGCCGTATAAGGGCTTGGTTCTATGATGGAGGCGTTCATTTCAACCCCTGTGGATGTCGTCGAAGTCATCACCCTTGGGTGTGGCGTGGATGCCCTTGGCTTCCTGGCTGCGGTAATAGGCTTCGATGCTCAGCGCCGGATCGATCCGGGCCTGGAGGATGCAGGGGTGCTGTTGCCAGGGGTATTTCTGGTTGCGCTTCATCGTCTCGTGTTGGCCACGGCCTTGCCAGGCACGGTAGGGCATCTCGCGCCAGTAACGCGCCTCTCGCTTGCTCTGCCGGTCGTGCTCGGCTGTGGTGGGGTCGAGGTGGCGGAACTGTTCGAGCACCGGCAGTTCAGGTAGCGGCTGGCTGATGTCCATATAGCGCTGCAGGCAATCCCAGAAGGCCAGCGCCTCTTCCGGGGTAAGGCCCAGCGGATGCATCTTGCCGCCGAGGAATAGCTCGCAATCGGCATAACGGTGATGCAACCACAGCGCCATGCCACCACTGCCATGAGGCCCGGGGCGAAACTCCATGGTGGTGTCGAACTCATAGAAAGGCGCCACGAACGGCTTACGAAAACGCCGGGCGATGGTCACCATGCCCGTTTGCCGGTTGAACTCGCTGCCGTCGTATTTGAAGAGGCGCAAATACAGATCCAGCAAAAAATCGAAGCCGACTACGCCCATGAAGATGGAGAAGGCCATGATTCCGCAAAACAAAAACAGATCGGTACCGTAGCTGGACGTACTGTAAGTAAATACTGCGCTAAGCAAGGCCGTCACCAAGCCCGTACCGACTTGAATTAAGTACGCTTTCAGGCTCTTCTCCCAATAGAGCCAGCAACTAACGCCGATCATCAACAGAGTAAACAGCACCAGCAAAAAAAGAAGCGACAGTATTTTCGGCAACAAATCCCCGGTCGTAAACATCCAAAACATCCAAGGCGCCACAAATAGCGCAGCAAACTTCAATGCTGGAATAAGCATCAGCAGCTTGTTGAAATTCTCAAACCGCCAACGCTGTTGATCGCAATACAGCTCAGTCTCTCCCGTGCGTTCGACAAAGGTCTGCTCCTTGGCCTGCAATTGGAGATCGACGAGTTGCCAGGGTTGCAAGTTGGCATAGTGGCCCCAGCGCAACTGGGTGCGCCGCAGGTTGCTGCGGTTGGCATCCTCCCGCCATTTATGCGGCGGCTGGGTGGGGATAGCGCTGGAGTCGTAGGCGCTGGCTGTATAAGGGCTTGGTTCTATTACAGGGGTGTTCATAGTTTTTCGTAGTCACTCTGTTCGATCAGCCAATAGGGCACGTCATCCATCACTTGATCGTCCTTGGGCCGCAGCGCTGGATTGAAGGTCGCCCACTGGCGCGGGCTTGGCTGCGGCAAGACCAGGTCGTCATACCTCGGGAAAGGATCGCCTACTCGGCACGCTTGATGGCTGAGGCGAAACTGGGCGCGCACCTTGAGGGCGTATTGGCTAACAGCCAACGGCTTGAAGGCCGGCGGATGTTGATAGGGCAGCACATAGAGCACCCGAGTGCCGTCCAGTACCACGGCCCCGAGTTTTTCCTGCGCGATGACCTTGGCTGGCCTGGGCTGCCAACCGCTGTAGTGACCACGCTCCAGCTTGAGCTCGGACGCCAGCAGGATAAAACCCTGGCCGCTGGGGTAGTGGCTCAGCAGGCCGGACTGCAACTCGACGGCCCAGTCCAGCGGGTCAAGGTGGCTTTTACCCTCGGCTGCCGCTGCCCGCAGCTTCGCCTGATCGTCTACGGAGGCGCTTTTATACCAATTGCCCAAGCGCTCGATGCGTACCTGGGGCTGGCCGATAGCGCCGAGCAGTTGCTGATAGGCGACCCTGGGGTCGTTCATATGGGGCAGGCGCTTTTCCTTGCCAAATGGGCCGTGCTTGATCGCCTGCTCGATGGCGCCATCGGCCAATAGCGCGGCGGCCACCGCGCCGCCCAGCAATAGCACAACCCCCGCGCCCAATACCCAGGGGCTGCCCAATACGCCAAGCGTGTAGAGCGCCCACATGGCAGCGCCGGAGGCGGCGATGGCATTGGCGGCCGCGACGTCCTTATCGCCTTGGTCGAAAGCACGCTTGGCGTCCCAGGCAAATAGCAAGGCCGTCACGCCCATCGCTACAGATGAGCCTGCCCGCGAGACGTTAAGCCAGGTACTCCCGCCCGTGCGCTTGCTGAGGTTGCTGGCCCAGCGCTCCGATACCCGCGACACGTCGAAGCGACCCTTTTCCCAGAATGCATACCAGGGAGAGCGGACGCCTGAGCCTGCGATGATTTTTAGCGCGACGTTGTTTGAGGCGAGGAAAAGATCTGCAGCTGCCGATAGAGCCCCGCCCGTCCATCTTACATACTCGCTCTCCGCCAACGCCTTGGCCCCCAGCGTATTGACGTGCAGGTTGTAAGCCGCCATCAGCGTGGCGAAGAGCGGCAAGGCCGACGACTTGGCCATTTGCCCGGCGCGGCCCAGGTTGGCGGCGCCGAGCCGCCAGCTGTTCAGCTCCTGCACCAACGGATCGTCAGCCGAAACCGCCACGACCATAAGGTGGCCCAGGTCCTTGCTGGCGAAATGGTTGGCCTCTGCCAGCTTGGCGCTGGTGGTGGCCAGTACCCTGCCACTGCGCGCCTGCAGGTTGGCATACAGGTAATTCTCCCGGGTCAGGGTGGTGCGCTCGCTGGGCGTCAGGCCAAAGCTGAAACCACCGCCATGCACCCCAAGCACCACCATGTTCCGGGCCAGGGCTTCACCCTGGGTGAGGTACTGGATCGTCGCGGCCTGACGATGCAGCCCGCCCAGCAGGCCCAGTGTTGGCGCAAACGAGCGCTGCATATCGACCTGGACGGTGGCGGCACTGGTGCGCAACTGCCTGAGTGCGTGTACCACCGACTGGCTCACGTGGTTCAACCACTCGTCCACCGCCAGGGCGATGTTCTGTGCGACGTACTGGTAATTGACCGCGCCTTGACTCTCCAGTCCGGCGAACATGGCCAGGCTGCTGATGCCCAGTTTTTCCGCATCAATCGCCCGCCTGGTTGCAGCCAGCTTGGCCAGGCGCTTGGCCAACTCGGGCAATGCTTTATTTTGGTCAGCCAGGACTGCACGGGTAAGCGGATGGCTGGCCTGCACCATTTGCCTGATCAGGCGCTCCACCGCTTGCGCCAGCTCTCTACTTTCCACCTCGGTGCTGCGCGCATCGCTGGCCTGGGGCAGGCGACTGAGCGTTTCCAGCATGTCGATCAGCAGGCTGTAGGGCTCCAGCAAGCGTTCATCGTTGCTGTAGATCCAGTCATTCCATACAGCGACCAATTTGCTCTGCGATAAAGCCAGCACGCGCGTGAGCTGGCGATGGATGCACTCGCGTGCAGACTTGCGCTCGGCATGCAGCATGGTCTTTTCAAACGGGGCCCTATCGACCTGGTCACGCAAGTCGGCCAATGGCGCGCTACTTCGCATCGCCCAGTGATGCAGCACTTCGGCGTAACGACCAAAAGGTTGGTACGGCACCAGAGCGTTGTAGGTCTGCAAGGCTTCGGTTGCCAGGCGCGACTGCTCTACCGCATGGCGCAGCTCGAACACCGGGTCATCCAACATGAAGCCGACCAGTTTGGGATAACCGCGCAAGTTCTTTTCTGCGAGAACATCCTTGCCTGCAGGCAACGCAGGCGGCGCAGCCGGAGCGGTCTCCCCCATGTGCCCTGCAAGCGCTTGCTGCTGCTTGTGCAGTTCGACAATCAGCTCTTGGGGATCAAGTGCAGACATGGCCGGAGTGAAAGCCGCCGGGTCACGCAACGCACATTCGATATGCAGGTCACGTGGCCTGAGCCCCTCGGCCTGCTTGTCGATCACGACAATCGGCATCGCCTGGGTCGGCCGCCATTGTTCACCGCCCACAACCGCTGCCGACCAAGCCGGGCCGACCGTCTGGCAGCGACTCTTCACTCGGCCGCTGTTGGCTTCCAACCAAGCGATGTATTCCCAGGTCCAGGCCATTTCGCTATAGGCCATGGCGTATTGATTGCCGACAAAACGGCCCTTCAACAGCATCGGCACCAGCGTCAGCCCCAGGGGCTTGCCTACTGGTGCTCGATTGTCAGCTGGCTTGGCTTGCGCTGCTTGCTTGCGCCAATGGGCCACATCGATATCAGCCAGGTTGCCTTGGCCATCGCAGGCCAGCTCGCGCCACAGCTTGCCGTTCTGGAACACATAGATATGGCCCGGCCGGGGTAATGCACCTTTGGGTGACTCATGGGTTTTTTCGTAACCCGGAAGACGCGCCATGGGCACCACGGCCAGGAAAGTATTCTGCTGAATCTCGGGCTCTTCCTGGTGGCTGCGCATATCCAGCTCGACAGGTATCTGCAGCATCCCGCCATCGGTGCGTTCGATATTCAGCGCCAACCGAGCACGGCGTGCGTTGTCGTAATCCGTGCGCTTGCGAGTGCCCTGTTCGATGGGCTGATCCTTTAGCTCACTCATGCGTCACCTTCCGGGTCGAGCAGTTGTACTTGGCCACCGAGGGTGGGGTCGCCCCACACATCAACGATCAGTTGCTGCGGGCCTTGCTTGCGCTCCTGAAGCGGGTTGGCATCGGCCCTGCCCAGGCGGTCCGGGGGCGGCGCGGTGTCGGCAGGGCGAGGGCGTAATGGCGGTAACGGGACGGCGGGCGTCGGCGCAGAGGGTCCGCCGCCGGAGTTGATCTTGATGCTGGGTCCGCTGAGGGTGACGCCGCCGCCGTCGAGCTTCACGAAGCTGCCGCCAGCCTGGAAGGTCACTTCGCTGCCGGCGTCCATCACGACCTTGAGGCCGGATGACAGGTGGATCTCCTGCCCCGCTTCGATGAATTGCCCGCTGCCCAGTTGGATGTGCTGCTCGTTGCCCACGGTGAGGTGGTCATCCAGCTTCAGTTCGGTCTTGCGGTCCTTGTGCAGGGTGTGGTGCTGCTCGCCGAAGAATTCGCTGTAGACGCTGCCTTCGACGCGGTCGTGGCGCTGGTTCCCGACGCGGATCTTCTGGTCGTGTTCGATGTTTTCGTCCCAGTCGCGCTGGGCGTGGACGTAGATCTGCTCCTGGCCCTTGCGGTCTTCGATGCGCAGTTCGTTGTAGCCCCCGCCGCCGGGGCTGCTGTCGGTCTTGAGCAGGGTGCGGGTCTTGTGGGCGGGCAGTTCGTAGGGCGGCTGGTGGACGCCGTGGTAGAGACAGCCGGTGACCAAAGGTTGGTCGGGGTCGCCTTCGAGGAAGGTGACCAGTACTTCCATGCCGATGCGGGGGATGGCGATGGCGCCGTAGGCGTTGCCGGCCCAGCTGCTGGCGACCCGCAGCCAGCAGCTGGTGTGTTCGTCGGCCTGGCCTTCGCGGTCCCAGTGGAACTGGCCCTTGATGCGGCCGTGGCGGTCGCAGTGGATTTCTTCGCCCTTTGGGCCGGTGACGACGGCGGTCTGGCTGCCCAAGATTCGGGGCTTGGGGTGCTTGAGGTCGGGCCGGGCGGGGACGTCCCAGGGGATGGCCTGGAAGCGGTTGCGGTAGCCCTGTTTGAAGTCGCTGTCTGACGAGGCGGGTTCGCTTGCGGTGGGCAGTGAGACGCCGAGGGCTTTGCTGGCGGCGTTACTGGCCAGGTTGCGCAAGGCGCCTTTGGCGCTTTTCACCATGCCGTCGAGGCTAGCGAACTCTTCCAGCACCTGGGGCTGCTTGCCTTCGTGGTGCAGGGCGGTGATCAGCCAGAGGTCGTTCCATTCCGGTTTGGGGTGGTCGGAGAGGCTGAGCAGGTGGCCGCTGACCAGGCGCGGTTCGTCGCTGTCGCCGTCGGCGAGGCGGTAGTCGCGGCGGTGGCGTTCCTGGGCCTGGCGGGCGAGGCGGCGGCCACGATCACGGTCGGTGAAGCGGCCGGGGTAGTCGTAGTCTTCGAGGTCGGGCTGGGGAAGGTCGTCCTGAGGTGTGTGGGCGGCTTCCATCAGCAGCCTGGGCTTTTCGAAGAAGTAGTCGCGGCGGGTGACCCGCAGGGTGCGGGCTTCCATCCGCAGGCCGAAGCGTTTGATGACGGGTTCGTCGGCGACCTGGCCGGTGTTGGCGACATAGGCGACGGGGCGGCCGAGTTTGGGGAAGGCGCTGGCGTCTTCGCCGAAGACCAGCAGGTGGCTGTCGCTCTGGTGCTCGAAGTGGAAGTGCAGGCCCTCTTCTTCGCAGAGGCGGCTGATGAAGTGCAGGTCGCTTTCGTCGTACTGGGTGCAGTAGTCCCGGGGCGGCGGGGCCTTGGGGCCGAGGCGGAAGCTGTAGGCGTCGGCGAGGATGCCGTGGTCTTCGAGGACCTGGCCGATGATCTGCGGGACGCTCAGGTGCTGGAAGATGCGCTGGTTGTGGCGCAGGGCGAGGTAGGCGAGCCGGGGGACGAGGGTCAGGTGGTAGTGGGTGAGGCGGTTGCCGATCTCGCCGACGGCGATGCCGAAGACCTGCCCGTGCACGCCGCGCCCGTCGGGGGTGAAGGCGAGGAAGGCGGGTTTGTGCAGGAGGCTTTCGAGGTCGAGGCGGCTGCGCTCGCTGACCAGTTCGATGTCGAAACGGAAGGGCTGGTTGAGGGCTTCGTGGCCGGTGAAGGCGAGGACCTTGAAGAAGTGCGCCTGGTTGGCGGGGTTGAACATGCGGGGCTCCGTCCATTGGAACTGGGAGGACGGAGCCTGCCGGGTTGGGCAAGGGCGATTCCATCAGGCGCTTCCGATAGCCGTGTACGGCCGCGCCACTGGACGGTGTCAACCGCCCTCAACCATCCGGTTGATACCCGCCCCGCCCGCCAGCGCGGACCATGGAGGCTCCATTGAACAAGGAGCTTCCCATGACCGCATCAACCGACTGGATCACCGTAGGCGCGCTGGCCGAGGGCTTTGCCCCGGGGGCGTTCATCCTGCCCAACCTGGCCGACCTGGATGGCCGCCGCTTCGAGCTGGTGTTCGAGAACGGCTGGCGCATCGACCACGTCTTCGCCGAGGGCCAGCTGGACTGGGCGCTGGCCGACGGCAGCGCCAGCGGGCGCTCGCCCTACCGCGCCACGTCGGTGCGGCCGGGGCTGTACCTGGTGGACTTCATCAAGCACGAGAACAGCCAGGCCTGGTCGGTGAGCCTGGTGCTGGACACCCTCAGCCGGTCCTTCACCGCGGTGCTCGGCCAGTTGCCCCAGCGCGAGGCCACCGAGCAGGGCCTGTACCGCCGGGCGCTGGAAGGGCGCGACCTCACCGACGTGTCCGTGCAGTTCCTCCACGGCACCCTGGACCGCCCCTGGGAGCCGGGCGCCTGCCCCCACGCACCGACCGCCGAGCTGGTGGGCCTGCGCAACCGCTACCGCTACAGCCCCACCGAGGTCTACGAGCACATCTACCTCAACGAGCAGTTCTACACCTGGCAATGCCTGGCCGGCGTCGAGCAGGGCCTGTGCGACACCGACCGCTGCCACTACTACCGCATCGCCGATGAGCTCTACCTGTTCGTCTGGCGGGAGAAGATCGTCCCCACCCTGGGGCTGGTGATGATCGACCTGAAGGCCCACCGCAGCGACGGCAAGATCTTCGGCTATGCCGATGCCGACTTCGCCGCCCTCTCCAACTTCCCGGTGAGCTCCCACTGCGACGTGCTCAACCGCACGGTGTACGGCGATGCGTGAGCGCACCGTCCTCATCACCGGGGCCGGCACCGGCATCGGCGAGGCCTGTGCCCGGCGCCTGGCCGAGGACGGCGCCCAGCTGGTGCTGGTGGGGCGCCGCCGTGAGCCGCTGGAGCGGGTCGCCGCGGCCACCGGCGGCCTGGTGCTGGTGGGCGATGCCGCCAGCAGTGCGGACTGGGCAGGCTTCGTCGAGCGCGTAAAGGCGCGCTTCGGCGGGCTCGATGCGCTGATCGCCTGCGCCGGCGGCCACGGCCTGGGCAGCGCGACCCAGACCGACGACGAGGCCTGGAACGGCGCCCTGCACAGCAACCTCGGCAGCGCCTTCCAGAGCGCCCGCGCCTGCCTGCCGCTGCTGCTGGAGCGGCGCGGCAGCATCGTCCTGCTCGGCTCCATCGCCTCCCTCGCCGCCGGCCCCGAGGTGTGCGGCTACACCACCGCCAAGCACGCCCTGCTGGGCCTGACCCGCTCGCTCGCGCGGGACTACGGCCCCCACGGCGTGCGGGTGAACTGCGTGTGCCCGGGCTGGGTGCGCACGCCCATGGCCGATGCCGAGATGCAGCCGCTAATGGCCCATTACGGCGAGGACCTGGACAGCGCCTACGCCCGCGTCACGGCGGACGTGCCGCTGCGCCGGCCGGCCTGGCCGGAAGAGATCGCCGCGCTGTGCCGCTTCCTGGTCAGCGACGAGGCCTCGATCATCACCGGCGCGACCCTGGTGGCCGATGGCGGCGCGACGGTGGTGGACGTCCCCACCCTGGCCTTCGAGCGCCTGGGCGGTGCGTCATGAGCGGCGCCTTCAGCGGCAAGACGGTGCTGGTCACCGGCGGCGCCCAGGGCATCGGCCTGGCCATCGTCGAGGCCTTCTCGGCAGCCGGGGCGGAGGTGCTGATCGTCGACCTCCAGGCCGCACCGGCCGAGGCCGTGGCCGCCCGGTTGCGGGACCAGGGCCGGGCAGCCCGCGCCTACGCGGTGGACCTGGCCGAGCGCCGCGCCATCGAGGCGCTGATGGCCGGGCTGGAGCGCCTGGACGTGGTGGTGCACAACGCCGCCTACTTCCCCCTCACGCCCCTGGAGCAGCTGGACGAAGCCCGGCTGGCGCGCACCCTGGCAGTCAACCTCGGCGCGCTGTTCTGGCTCGCCCAGGGCGCCCTCCCGCTGCTGCGCCGGGCCGGGGGCGGCAGCCTGCTGGTGACCTCCTCGGTCACCGGCCCACGCGTCGCCTACCCGGGGCTGACCCACTACGCCGCGTCCAAGGCCGGGGTCAACGGCTTCATCCGCAACGCAGCCCTAGAACTGGCGGGCGACCGGGTGCGGGTGAACGGCGTGGAGCCGGGGATGATCCGCACCCCGGCGATGGCCAACCTGGGGGACGCCGGCCATGCCGCGGCCATCGCCCGCAGCGTACCGCTCGGGCGCCTGGGGGAGCCGGCCGACATCGCCGGCGCCATGCTGTTCCTGGCCTCCGAGCAGGCCGCCTACATCACCGGCCAGACCCTGGTGGTGGACGGCGGCGCCACCCTGCCGGAAGCCCCCGGCGCGTTCGTCTGAACACCCCCACCATCCTGCATTTGCAGGATGGTGGGGCCTGCCGGCGCTGGGGATACTGGCGCCATGGCCCTGCCCCGTCGTCCCGACACCGGCCGCCCACTGATGACTACAAGAACAACAAAGTCGCAGCGAGGTGCTTTGCATGTCCGCACTCACCGATATCCAGATCACGCCCCGGCAGATCGGCGCCTACAACGCCCTGCTGCTGGACCTCACCCGCCTGGCCCAGGAACGCGCCATGCAGCGCTTCCACGCCGGCGTGCTGTCGCGCCTGCGCCAGCTGATCGACTTCGACAAGGCCTGGTGGGGCCGTGCCGCCCTGATCGACGGCCTGCCCTGCGAGCACAGCACCCAGCTCTACAACCTGCCCAGCCATTACCTGGCGGACTGGCAAACCATCCGCGACCAGGACCCGACCGTGCAGCGCACCCACGCCGACCCGGGCCATTCGGTGATCATCGACACCCAGTCCGACGCCAGCTCCCCCGGCCTGCGCTGGCTGGGCCAGCGCCACGGCTTCCGCGAGCTGCTCTGCGGGGTGCACATGGACCCGCAGAGCCGCCTCAGCGTGCACTTGGCGCTCTACCGCCGCGAGGGGGCTGCGCCGTTCAACGCCCAGGAGCGTTTCCTCTTCGACCTGTGCATGCCGCACCTGGTGGCCGCCGAAGGGCTGAACCAGCTGCGCAGCCTGGTCACCCACCGGGAAAGCCTCGAAGGCCCCACCGCCACGGCGCTGGCGGTGGGCGACCGGCACGGCCTGCTGCACTACGCCGAGCCCGGTTTCGTCGACCTGCTGCTGGGGGAGTGGCCGCAGTGGAACGGGCCGCAGCTGCCGGACGAGGTCAGGCCCGAGGGCTTCAGCGGGCGCAACCTGTGCCTGCAGTCCAAGCAGGTCGGCGACCTGTTCCTGCTCAGCGCCCGTCGCACACCGGCAATGGCCCGCCTCAGTGCCCGCGAAGCGGAGATCGCCCAGCGCTTCGGCAGCGGCCGCACCTACAAGGAAATCGCCCGTGAGCTGGGCGTGGCGCCCAACACCGTGCGCCATCACATCCGCAGCATCTACGACAAGCTCGGCGTGAACGGCAAGGCCGGCATCAGCCAGCTGCTGCACCGCGCCCCGGGCTGACGCCCGCCCCTCCCCCTGTCTGCTCCACCTGCCGGCCCGCCCGGCGGGACGGAGCCCCTTTGCCCACCACAATCCGAGGACCGCCCCATGCTTGCCCGCCGTACTCCGCTCCTGCTCGCCCTCGCGCCCCTGGCGCTGGCCGCCCCGGCCCATGCCGCCGACCTCAACGCGCGGGACTTCGTCTCCGCCCCGGTCGGCACCGTGCTCGGCGTCGGCTACCTGCCCATGACCCGCGCCAGCGAATTCCACGGCCCCGGCTCCAGCGGCAAGGCCGACCTGGCGGTGAACGCCTTCGCCTGGCGTCAACTGATATTCACCGACCTCTGCGGCACGCTGTGCACGCCGCAGTTCATCGTCTCCTACGCCGACATCGACATCCGCACGCCGGGCAGCGCCAGCCGCAGCTCGGAACGCGGCCTGGGCGATCCCCAGGTGGGCGGCACGCTGTTCTTCATCAACGACCCGCAGCGCCGCACCTACAGCGGCCTGCTGACCATGCTCAGCGTGCCCCTGGGCGAGTACCACGGGCGCAACCCCGATGCCTCCCCCGGTGCCAACCGCTGGGCCCTGCACCTCAACTACAACTACACCCAGGGCATCGGCGAACGCTGGATGCTCGAAGCCAACCTGGAGACCCAGCTCTACGGCAAGAACGACGACTACTTCGGTCAGGACCTGGAACAGAAACCGCTCTATCGCCTGCAGGCCTTCGCCTCCTACGACTTCACCCCCAGCACCTACGGCGCCCTGCGCCTGATCCACGCCGACGGCGGCGAACTGGAGCTCAACGGCCGGACCCTGGACGACACCCACCAGCGCTACAGCCAGGTGGGCTTCGAGGTGGGCCACTGGCTGGACCGGCAGAACCAGGTGCTGCTGGGGGTGACCCGCAACGTCGCCACCACCAACGCCTTCGAGCAGAGCAACGTGCTGCTGCGCTATGTCCACGTCTTCTGAGGGCCCCGCCATGACCACACAGGAATCGGCGGGACTGCCTCGCGAGCGTCTCTGCGCCATCGTGCTGTTCGCCGCCGTGGTGCCCCTGGTGCTGATGGCCGCGCCCGCCATCGCCACCCAGCTGGCCCACCAGCTCGGCCTGGGGGCCGCCACCATCGGCCAGCTGTTCTCCATCGAGCTGGCGGCCATGAGCCTGGCCACCCTGCCCGCCTACCTCTGGCAGGCGCGCCTGGACTGGCGCTGGGTGGCACGGGTCGCGGCACTGCTGTTCATCGCCGTCAACCTGGCCTCGGCCTTCATCACCGACAAGGCCTACCTGCCCCTGCTGATGGGCCTGCGCTTCACCAGCGCCCTGGCCGGCGGCACCTTGATGGTGCTGTGCATCGCCAGCGCGGTGGCCAGCGACCAGCGTGACCGGGTCTATGGCTTCTGGCTGATCGGCCAGCTGGTGCTGGGCGCAGTGGGGTTGTGGGTGCTGCCGGTGCTGTTCGCACACATTGGCCTGGCCGCGCTGTACCTCGGGCTGGCCGGGATGATGCTGCTGTGCCTGCCACTGACCCGCGCCTTCCCGGCCGGGATGAAGGCGCCGGAGGCCCGCGTGCAGGCCGCCGCCAGTCCCTCGCGCCTGCGCGCCTGGTGCGGGCTGTTCGCGGTGCTGGCCTTCTACATCGGCCTGAGCGGGGTGTGGACCTTCATCGGCGCCCTGGCCGAACGGGCCGGCGTCGACCCGGACACCACCCGCACCCTGCTGGCGGTGGCTTCGCTGCTGGGCATCGCCGGCTCCACCACCGTCACCCTGATCGGCGGGCGCTGGCCCCGGGGGCTGCCGCTGGTGCTGGGCTACGCCGCCATGGCGGCGTCGGTGCTGCTCCTGCTGGGGCTGCCCGGCACCTTGCGCTTCGCGGTGGCGGCGCTGCTGTTCAAGTACACCTGGACCTTCGTCCTGCCGCTGATCCTGGCCTGCCTGGCCGATCTGGACCGCAGCGGCCGGCTGATGAACAGCGTCAACCTGGTCATCGGCGGCGGCCTGGCCCTGGGCCCCGCCGTCGCCGGGCCGCTGCTGGAAAGCCCGCTGGGCTACAGCGGCATGCTGGCGGTCAGCGCCGGCTGCCTGCTGCTGTCGTTCCTCGCCCTGCACCTGGCGCGTCGCCCCACCGGCGCCGCGCTCACCCCTCTCGATCCCACTGGAGCCACCTCATGAGTCGCCGTACCGCCTTTCTTTCCGATGAACACTGTTTCTGGCACAGCGCAGGCATGCGCGCGCTGACCCTGCCGGTGGGCGGCTGGGTGCAACCGCCGGCCGCCGCCGGGTTCGCCGAATCCCCCGAGACCAAGCGCCGGCTGAAGAACCTGGTGGAGGTGTCCGGGCTTGCCGAGCACCTGCAGATGGGCAGCGCCGCGCCCGCCACCGAGGCGGACCTGCTGCGCATCCACCCGGTGCACTACCTGGAGCGCTTCCGCCAGTTGAGCGATGCCGGTGGCGGCGAGCTGGGCCCGGAAGCCCCGGTGGGCCCGGGCAGCTACGGCATCGCCCTGCGCTCGGCCGGGCTGGCCATCGAGGCGGTGGACCGGGTGCTGCGGGGCGAGGCGGACAACGCCTACGCCCTCTCCCGTCCGCCGGGCCACCACTGCCTGGCGGACCAGGCCATGGGCTTCTGCCTGCTGGCCAACATCCCCATCGCCATCGAGGCGGCGCGGGCGCGCCACGGCATCGAGCGGGTGGCGGTGGTGGACTGGGACGTGCACCACGGCAACGGCACCCAGTCCATCTACGAGACCCGCAACGATGTGCTGACCCTGTCCCTGCACCAGGAGAACTGCTTCCCACCCGGCTACGGCGGCGTGGAGGACCGGGGCATCGGCGACGGGCTGGGTTTCAACCTGAACATCCCGCTGCCGGCCGGCAGCGGGCACGACGCCTACCTGCACGCCATGCGCCGCATCGTGGTGCCGGCGCTGACGCGCTTCCGCCCGCAGCTGATCGTGGTGGCCTGCGGCTACGACGCCAACGCGGTGGACCCGCTGGCGCGCATGCAGCTGCACAGCGACTCCTTCCGGCAGATGACCGCCCTGCTGCTGGAAGCGGCGGACCAGCTCTGCGACGGACGCCTGGTGCTGGTCCACGAAGGGGGGTATGCGGAAGCCTACGTGCCCTTCTGCGGGCTGGCGGCCATCGAGACGCTGGCGGGGGTGAGGACGGCGGTGGAGGACCCGTTGCTGGAGTTCATCGGCCTGCAGCAGCCGGGCGCGGCCTTCGCCGCGTTCCTTGAGCAACAGGTGGAGGCGCTGGCCACGCGCCTGGCCTGATCACCGCTTGCAAACGAAAGCGCCGGGCGGTCCTCGTGGCCGTCCGGCGCTGTGCGTTCAGGGGGCGGCGGACTAGCGACCCTATAGGGCGCTTCTAAAAACGTAGGCGAGGCGGTCAGCGCAAGGCAAAAACAGGCGAAAAAGCGCAGTTTACGTGCGGTAAATGAGCATTTTGAGCCTGTTTTTAACGCCGCGATGACAACGCAGGTAGTTTTTAGAAGTGCCCCATCAGGGCGCTGGCCCGGTACTCCTTCGGCGAACGCTCGAAGTGCTTCTTGAACGAGCGGCTGAAATGCGCCGAGTCGGTGAAGCCCCATTTGTAGGCGATGGCGGTGATGGACTCGCTGCGCAGGGTCGGGTTGGCCAGGTCGGCGGCACTGCGCTGCAGGCGCGAACGCTGGATGTAGCGGCAGACGCTGTCGCCCTGCTCCTCGAACAGCCGGTAAAGGTGGCGCACGGAAATGTTCAGGCGATTGGCCAACCCCAGCGGCGTGAGGTTGGGCTGGGACAGGGAGTCGTCGATCAGCTTCTGCACATAGCTGCGCAGGCTGGCGCCGTGCAGGGGCTCGCTGCTCGGCAACTCCTCGTCGGACTGGGCCATGGCCGGCGCCAGCAGCGAGATGAAGGCACTCTGCATGGCCTCGCGCTCACCCGCCTCACCCGGCCCCTCGCCCTCGCGGCAGAGCTGGTCCATCAGCAGGTGCAACATCTTCCCGCTGGAGCAGCCGGAGGGGATCTTGCCGAAGGTGCGCTGCTTCACCACCTGCTCCACCTCGCGGCGCGGCAGGGACAGCGAGCAATGCTCGATAAGGCCGAAGGGGGTGATCTCGCAGGAGCCCACCGAATCCATCAGCAGCATCTCGCCGGGGGCAAGGTGGATGGCCACGCCGTCCTGGCTGATCTGCGAATGCCCGCTGCGCTGGCTCACCAGGAAGCAGTGCTGGTCGTTGTCGTGGTCGGCCTTGTTCGACGAGCGGGCAATGAGCCCGGCATTGGTGCGCAGGTGCGCCATCGTGAGGCCGGAATGATCACGCAGCGAGATGTCGCCGATGAACAGCGAGCGGTTGAAGGCGATCTGGGTTTCGAACTTCCCACAGATGGCTTGCAGCGCGGCTTTCCAGCCATCCAGACCGTCTTGGGCGGCGAGAGCGGCGTTCATAGGCACCTCCATTGGGGTGGCTGTCTTGTTGTTGTCGGCGAATAGTTAACATGTTATCGATGAAGGCGCAACAGCGGCTCAACGCCACGTCCTGTGCAGGTTTGGCGCCAATCGATGTTGGCCCGTTCAGGGGCTCCCAGCCGAGGGAGCGTGAACGGCACCTGCGGTTGGGAAGACGCGCCATGGAAAGCCGGAACGCCCTTACAACGCCTTCGGCTCGCCTGACAAAAAACACCTGTTACGTTACTTATATTGCTTATATATTGAGTGACGTCGGGATGAATGAGATCCAGTGGACACGGAAGGCCGTCAAGCAACTCCGCAAGATCACCCCCAACGACCAGCGGCGTCTCTATGACGCGGTCCAGGCACTGGCTTTCATGCCGGACGCGCAAAACGTCAAGGCGCTCGTCCATCACGCGTACGGCTACAGGCTGCGCGTCGGCCACTACCGGGTGTTGTTCGACTGGGACGGCGGCATCCAGATCGTGAGTATCGAAGAGGTCAAGAAGCGCGATGAACACACCTACTGATGTGCAGATCATCAACGACGCCGAGGGCAAGCCAGCCTTCGTCGTCATTCCCTACGCCCAGTACATCGCCAGCCACCCGCAAGCCGACCGGGTGCCCAACGAGGTGGTGGGCCACATGGTGAAGGACGGGCTGACGCCGATTGCGGCCTGGCGCCGTCACCTGGGTCTGTCCCAGGCAGAAGTGGCCGCCCGGATCGGGATCAGCCAACCGGCCTACGCGCAGCAGGAGCAAGCCAGCAGGCCGCGCAAGGCCACCCGCGAGAAAATCGCCAGGGCGCTCGGTATCGCGCCGTCACTGCTCGACCTCTGAATGCAGCCCCGGCACGATGGCCGGGGCTCTTCTGAATCGCGTTGACAGCCTCAGCGGGTCAGTACCGCGAGGCCGATCACCAGCAGCACGATCCCGCCGGCGATCAACAGCGCCGGCACTCCCGAGCGGGTCTTGCGCGGGGCACGGCCCTGGCGGTTGCCGGGTACAGCCTGCCCTCCCCGGCCCTTCGGGCGGGCGCTGCCGACGGGCCTGCCGCCCTTGAGCTTGTGCGATGCCATGACTCACTCCTTGTTGAATGCACGAACGCCACGACCCTAGCACCCACCCGGCGCCCACTCCAGCCAACCGTTTGCCGCCACCGCCGGGGCCGGCATAATCGCCGCTCTTGCCTCCAGCCAGGGAACCGCTCGGATGCCCAGCAAAGCCCCCATCACCCGCGCCTACTGCGTCCAACTGGACGAAGTGCTGTCCATCGCCGAAGCCCGGCGGGCGTACTTCTCCCTGCCGGAGCCGCGCAGCCGCTTCGACTTCCTCTGCTCCAACCCCGCCTGCCGTGCGCTGGGCACCAAGGTGACGGCGGCCAACTACGACAAGCAGCCGAACGAGACCTACAAGGCCGCCCACTTCCGCGAGAACCCCCACTCGCCCCATGCCCCCGACTGCGAGTGGATGCGCACCGAGGAGGAGGACGCCGAAGGCCGCCTGCCCGGCGAGAGCGAAGCCGAGGCCCGGCTGCGCCAGGCGCGACGCAAGCTGCACGACTACATCGACGTGTTCGAGCCCCTGGCCGAGCGCCCCGCGGCCGGCCAGGAGCCTGCTGCAGCCACCAAACCCGCACCGAACCCCGCCCCTGCCAAGCCGCAGGAAGGCGCCGGCACGCCCCGCCAGCGCGCCTCCGCCAACCAGCGCACCAGCAGCCTGGAGCGCCTGGTGGAGTGCTACCGGCAGGCACGGCTGGAGCTGTCCGACGAGGACTTCAAGGCCATGCGCCTGCGGGTGGTAGGTGAAGGCGAGATGCCCCTCGCTGCTTACTTCAAGGCCATCCGCTACGCCCGGCTGGGCAATGCCAACCGCGTGCTGCAGGGCGGTGCCTTGCTGGTGGACCGCTACGGCAGCGGCTTCAAGCTGAAGTTCTACGACCGCATCGACAACAAGCCGGTGTTCCTCTACATCGCCAAGGAGCAGATGGACGCCTACCGCTTCCGGGGTTACCTCGACAGCCTGCTGCGGGAAGAGGTGGACTACTTCCGCGTATTCGCCATGGGCGAGCTGGCGCTGTCCCCCAGCGGCAAGAGCATCGACCTGAAGGTGGCGGACCTGCGCCAGCTGGTGCTAATCCCCGGCATGAAGAAGGCCTCTACAGGGCGCCTCTAAAAACTACCTGCGTTGCCATCGCGGCGTTAAAAACAGGCTCGGGCGCGAGTCCGATCAAAATGCTCATTTACCACGCGTAAACTGCGCTTTTTCGCCTGTTTTTGCCTTGCGCTGACTGCCTCGCCTACGTTTTTAGAGGCGCCCTACGGTGACCTGAGCCGGCCCTCAATGCTGCGCCAGCAGCCGCGCCAGTACCTGCAAGGCATCCAGCAGCAAGGCCCGCTGCGGCCCGTCGAGGCGGATGTAGCGACGGAAGGCCGGCATTCGGTTGACCACCTCGCTGGCGCCCATGTGCTCCAGGCGCACCTGCCAGGTGCTGCCCGTGCGTTCCAGCTCCAGGCGCTTGAAATCCAGCGGCATCAGCGCCGCCTTCAGCGCCAGGTCGCTTTCCAAGGCCTGCACAAGCGCCTCCAGCGTCTCGCCCTGGCCCGCCATGCGGCGGATCGCCAGCCCCTCTCGACGTACCAGGCCGGTGTGGCGCAGCGCCAACCGCGCGGGGCCCTCCTCGCGGGACGGCACGTAGAGGGAGAACTCCACCAGCACCAGGTGCATCAACAGCTCGGACTGGGTGCGTTCGCGGGCCTCGAACGGCACCCCGTCCGCCGTCACGAAGCGCGCCAGGCCGGGGCCCAGCGGCTCGCAGTCCAGCCCGGCCAGGTCACGCCGCAGGTGGGCCAGGGTCACCCCCGGGCGGTAGCCCGAGGGTGCGCGGTTCCAGCCCAGCCGGTCAGACAGCCTTTGCAACATGGCCCGGGAACTCCGCAGGGTGAATGCCCGGCTCGTGGCTGAATTCCTTCTCCAGGATCTCCTCCACCGGCACCGGGCGGAACGGGTTCACCCGCTGCACCACCAGGGTCCAGAACAGCGCGTAGGCGGCGGTCAGGCTGAGCATCACGGCAAAGGGCACGTAGACGTCGCTGCGGCTCATGCCTGGCGGGGCGATGAACCACAGGCCGATGAGGATGCCGACGCTGGAGACGATCTGCGGCAGCGGGAAGAACGGCGAGCGGTAGGCACGCGGCAGGTCCGGCCGACGCAGGCGCAGCAGCACCACCGAGATCGTCACCAGCAGGTAGGCCGTGCCCCAGGCACAAACCGCTGCGAGGATCAGCGGCACAATGTTGTCGGCGTTGCCACCCAGGTAGGCCGCGTGGGCGCAGGGAATCAGCATCGCCACGGCAATGCACAGCACCGGGGTCTTGAAGCGCGGGTGCAGGTAGGCGAAGACCTTCGGCAGCGCGCCATCCACCGCCATGCCATAGAGGATGCGCGGCACGCCGGCCATCAGGGTGTTGATGGTGGCCGCCCCGGCGAAGAGGAAGCCGATGCCCAGCCAGATCGGCCCGATGTCGCCCATCACCTGCTGGGCGAAATGCGGGATGGCCATCGGCGTATCCAGCAGGTGCACGCCGGTCGCCTCGTCCAGCAGCACGTTCTCCACCTGGCGCTTCATCGCCGCCCCGTAGATGAACATGCACGAGGCCACGCCACACAGGCCCAGCGCCATGGCACGGGGCATGGTGCGGGCGGAGTTGCGCAGGTCCGGCGCCAGCGGGGTGACGAACTCGCAGCCGACGAACATGAACATCGCCATGCCCACCAGGGACAGCACGGTGACCACATCGGTGCCCACCAGGGAGGCGCCGAACCAGCCGTCCAGCTCGACCGCCGGCGCGGCCAGCACCCCGAGCACGCCGAACACCATCAGCGTGGTCCACATGCCGAAGGTGAGGATCACCTCGGCCTTGCCGAACACGCTGACACCGAAGGCATTGAGGATGCCGAACACCACCACGAAGCCCACGCCCAAAAGCCAGGAACCGCCTGCCGACTCGGCCAGGGTGTTGAGGTGCTCGAAGTTCACCAGCGCCATCACCCCGGAGAGGATGGTTTCGGCGGTGCCGGCGAACACGTGGACGATCAGGTAGGCCGCGATGGTGCCGGTGATGGCGAAGAAGCGCCCCATGCCGCAGGAGATGTAGTCGTACACCGAGCCGGTGGTGGGGATCATCGACGCGGCTTCGGCGAAGGTGGTGGACTGCGCCAGCATCATCACCAGGGCGATCAGCATGGCGATGGCGAAGGCGCTGCCGCCGATGCCGAAGCCCATGGTGGCGGTGAGGATGACCGGGCTGGCCATGATCAGGCCGATGGTACTGGCCAGGGCCGTCGGGAAGCCGACCGAGCCTCGGCTCAGGTGCACGCTGAGCTGTTCATTGAGCGACATGGTGGGTGGACCTCGGAGTCTGTTGTTCTGATTTGTCGTGACACCGGCCTGGCCAGAGCATGAAGGCAACCCCCGTTCCCCTATCAGCCATTCGGCGCATCGCCAGGCCCGTCTGTCGCCCCCACCGGGCTGCGCAAAACCGGCGCAACGGTGCAGGGTCCGGGTCACTTTGCCCCCGCCCCGCGCCAGCGTCTTGCCCCTGCGTGCCGCCCCTCTTGTAGCTGGCTGACATCCGCCAGGCCACGTCCGGCGCGGTCAAGCGCCTGGCAGGGACGGACAAGACGGCCCAGCCCCATCGGCGCACAAATGCCCCCGCCGTCGCCCCGCGCCACGGCATGCCAACCCACCACGGGGCCGACGCCCCGGACGCACAACACCACGCAAGGGAGACACACCATGGGGCACCCGATCCGACCGCACAGGCTGGCACAGGCCATCGCCCTGGGCGCGGCCCTGCTCGCCGCCAGCCAGGGCGCGCGCGCCTACGAGTTCTACGCCGATGAGGACACCCACCTGAACGCCGACCTGCTGGCCGTCTACGGCATGATGAACAGCCGCAAGAACTACGACGGCACCTCCGGCGGCTCCACCTGGCGCGAGGGCTTCATCAAGTACGGCATCAGCGGCACCCAGGGCCTGGCCGGCAACGGCACCCTCTACGGCGCCCTCAACTGGGTCAGCTCGGCCACCTGGGGTGACGGCGACCCGGGCGGCAACACCCTTGGCCGCGAGCGCACCACCAAGATCGAAGACGCCAACCTGGGCTGGCGCTCCGCCGACCTGGTGCCGGTGCTGGGCGAGGACGGCATCGACGTCTCCTTCGGCCGCCAGGTGATCAAGCTGGGCACCGGCTTCCTCATCAACGACGACGGCCCCAACCTCGGCCAGGGCCCGGCCGACGGCGCCCTCGACCGCGGCGGCGCCTACTACATCGCCGCCCGCCACGCCTTCGACCGCACCGCCGTGCTGCGCCTGGGCGGCCAGGACGGCCTGCACGGCAGCGTGCTCTGGCTCAAATCCGACAACCGCGCCCAGGCCGAGACCGAGCTGGCCGCCGGCACCCTCGACTACACCGGCAAGGCCGGCACCCTGGGGCTGACCTGGATCCACGGCCTCGACGTCACCGACCAGTGGGCCAGCGACTTCCAGAAGCAGCGCGAAGGCATGGACATCTACAGCCTGCGCGGCGAAGGCGATGCCGGCATCGAGAACGCCAGCTTCGGCTTCGAATACGCCTGGCAGGACAAGGACGCCGGCCGCGAAACCGCCTGGTACACCGAGGCCGGCTACACCTTCGCCGACGTCGCCTGGGCGCCCAAGCTCACCTACCGCTACAGCCGCTACTCCCAGGACTGGGACTCGATGTTCAACGGCTTCTCCAGCGGCTACGGCACCTGGTTCCAGGGCGAAGTGGCCTCCAACTACGCCGGCCCGTTCAACCGCAACACCGGCATCCACCATGTCGGCCTGAAGGCCAAGCCCCTGGAGAACCTCACCCTCGGCGTCCTGTACTTCGACTTCAACACCCTGGACCGCCACGAGCAGCTCAACCTCGACGGCCGCGAGCTGGACCTGTACCTGGAGTGGGCGGTCAACGACCACCTGCTGATCAGCCCCCTGGTCGGCCTCTACCGCCCCGACCGTGACGAAACCAGCGGTGGCAACCAGGTCGGCGGCAACGGCACCAACGTCTACAGCCAGCTGACCCTGGCCGTGATGTTCTGAGGAAACGGCGCGGAGCGTGCCAGCCGCTCCGCGCCCCTTTATGGCGGGAATCCGCCATCAAGAAGACCGAATATGGCGGTTTTTCGCCACAGCACATCCCACCCCTCACGCACAGCCCAGCGCCCCCGCGCCTTCCCGTCCCGCCACCCCCTGGCACATCCCTTGCTCCACTTGAGGCCGCGAGCCAACAAGAACGACAGTCAAGCCGCGCCCTTTGCACCACCTCCAACCCCGGGGATGGCGCCTAGACTCTCTTGTTGTCTCCAATGGATTGATGGAACGGACGTTCCAGCTCAGAACAACAAGAGGATGCATCTGATGTTCAAACCTGCTCTGAAAGCCCTCGCCTGTGCGCTCGCACTGGGCGCCGCCGGTCTGGCCCATGCGGCTGACCCCATCGTCATCAAGTTCTCCCACGTTGTCGCCGAGCACACGCCCAAGGGCCAGGGTGCGCTGCTGTTCAAGAAGCTCGCGGAAGAGCGTCTGGCCGGCAAGGTGAAGGTCGAGGTCTACCCCAACTCGTCGCTGTTCGGCGACGGCAAGGAAATGGAAGCGCTGCTGCTGGGCGACGTGCAGATGATCGCCCCGTCCCTGGCCAAGTTCGAGCAGTACACCAAGCAGGTGCAGCTGTTCGACCTGCCCTTCCTGTTCAACGACATCCAGGCCGTTGACCGCTTCCAGCACAGCCCCGAAGGGCAGAAGCTGCTCAAGTCCATGGAGAGCAAGAACATCACCGGCCTGGGCTACTGGCACAACGGCATGAAGCAGCTCTCGGCCAACAAGCCACTGCGCGAGCCCAAGGACGCCCGCGGCCTGAAGTTCCGCGTGCAGGCCTCCGCCGTGCTGGAAGAGCAATTCAAGGCCGTGCGCGCCAACCCGCGCAAGATGAGCTTCGCCGAGGTCTACCAGGGCCTGCAGACCGGCGTGGTGAATGGTGCCGAGAACCCCTGGTCGAACATCTACTCGCAGAAGATGCACGAGGTGCAGAAGTACATCACCGAGTCCAACCACGGCGTGCTGGACTACATGCTGATCACCAACACCCAGTTCTGGAACGGCCTGCCGGCTGATGTCCGCAGCGAGCTGGAGAAGATCACCGTCGAAGTCACCGAAGAGGTGAACAAGCAGGCCGAAGCCCTCAACCAGGGCGACAAGCAGCGCATCATCGACGCCAAGACCAGCGAGATCATCGAACTCACCCCCGAGCAGCGCAACGCATGGCGCGAAGCCATGAAGCCGGTGTGGAAGAAGTTCGAAGCCGAGATCGGCCCCGACCTGATCAAGGCCGCCGAGGCCGCCAACCAGGCCCCGTAAGACCACCACGGGTGCGGGCCGCAAGGCCCCGCATCCGTCGTCCTTCCTGCCATCGGGAGAATCTCCATGAACGCCCTCCGGCGCGTCTGGGACCACTTCGAGGAGGCCTTCATCGCCTTCCTCCTGGCGGCCATGACGCTGGTGACCTTCGTCTACGTCATCCTCAACAACCTCTACACCCTCTTCTACAACCTGGCGGACCGTTGGGAGTCGGCCAGTGAAACCCTGTTCGGCATCGGCGACTCCATCCTCGCCATGGCCCAGGCCATGACCTGGAGCAACTCGCTGACCAAGGCCCTGTTCGCCTGGCTGATCTTCTTCGGCCTCGCCTACGGCGTGCGCACCGCCGGCCACATCGGCGTGGACGCCGTGGTCAAGCTGTTCCCCCGTCCGGCCCAGCGCATCATCGGCATCCTCGCCTGCCTGTGCTGCCTGGCCTATGCCGGGCTGATGGGCACCGCCAGCTTCGAATGGGTGCAGACCCTGTTCACCGCCGGCATCGGCGCCGAAGACCTGGGCCACTACGGCATCCAGCAATGGCACATCGGCCTGATCCTGCCCCTGGGCTTCGCCCTGGTGTTCATCCGCTTTGCCGAAGTCCTCGTGCGCATCCTGCAGGGCCGCCAGACCGGCCTCGGCCTCGCGGATGAAGCCGCCGAAGCGGTCAAGCTCTCCGAGCACGACGACAGCCCGCACAAGGAAGACTCGAAATGACCGTCCTGTTCCTGTTCTTCCTGCTGTTCCTGCTCATGTTCATGGGCGTGCCCATCGGCGTGTCCCTGGGCCTGGCCGGCTCCGTGACCATCATGCTGTTCAGCCCGGATTCGGTGCGCTCGCTGGCCATCAAGCTGTTCGAGACCTCCGAGCACTACACCCTGCTGGCGATCCCGTTCTTCCTGCTGGCCGGCGCCTTCATGACCACCGGCGGCGTCGCACGTCGGCTGATCGACTTCGCCAACGCCTGCGTCGGCCACATCCGTGGCGGCCTGGCCATCGCCGCCGTCATGGCCTGCATGCTGTTCGCCGCGCTCTCCGGCTCCAGCCCCGCCACCGTCGCCGCCGTGGGCTCCATCGCCATCGCCGGCATGGTGCGCTCGGGCTACCCGCAGTCGTTCGGCGCCGGCATCGTCTGCAACGCCGGCACCCTGGGCATCCTCATCCCGCCGTCGATCGTCATGGTGGTCTACGCCGCCGCCACCGAGACCTCGGTGGGCAAGCTGTTCATGGCCGGCGTCGTGCCCGGCATCATGCTCGGCGTGGTGCTGATGATCGCCATCTACATCGTCGCGGTGAAGAAGAACCTACCCGCCCTGCCCCGCGCCACCTTCCGCGAATGGCTGACCGCTGCCCGTCGTGCCATCTGGGGCCTGCTGCTGATGGTGATCATCCTCGGCGGCATCTACTCGGGCATGTTCACCCCCACCGAAGCGGCCGCCGTGGCAGCGGTGTACTCGGCGTTCATCGCGCTGTTCGTCTACAAGGACATGACCTTCCGCGAAGTGCCGAAGGTGCTGCTGGAGTCGGGCAAGCTGTCGATCATGCTGATGTTCATCATCGCCAACGCCATGCTCTTCGCCCACGTGCTGACCACCGAGCAGCTGCCGCAGCAGATCACTGCCTGGGTGCTGGATGCCGGCCTGACGCCGGTGACCTTCCTGCTGGTGGTGAACATCGTGCTGCTGATCGCCGGGGCGTTCATGGAACCGTCGGCGATCATCCTGATCCTCGCGCCCATCCTGTTCCCCATCGCCATGAAGCTGGGCATCGACCCGATCCACCTCGGCATCATCATGGTGGTGAACCTGGAGATCGGCCTGGTGACACCACCAGTGGGGCTCAACCTGTTCGTCACCTCCGCGGTGACCGGCATGCCGCTGACCCAGACCATCCGCGCCGCCATGCCGTGGCTGCTGATCCTGCTCGGCTTCCTCGTGCTGGTGACCTACGTCCCCTGGATCTCCCTGGTCCTGCCCAACTGGATCGGCATGAACTGATCCCCGAGAAAGCCCGGCCCTGCCGGGCTTTCTGCGTTCAGGGCGCGCGATCTTCCAGCGCCAGCACCATCGGCTGGCACACCAGGCCACGCTGCTCGAACACCTCGCCCGTGCAGGTGAAACCGAAGCGCAGGTAAGCCTCCACCGAGGTCAGCGAGGCATTCACCGTCAGCCCCTCGGCCAGCACCGCCGGCACCACGGCCTGCACCAGCGCCCGGCCGATGCCCTGCCCCTGGCAGCCCGGGTCGACGAACAGCATCGACAGGTGCCGCTGCTCACGCAGCTCCACCACCCCGACCACCCGCCCCGCGTGCTCGGCCACCCACAACCGATTACCCCCGGCCTGCCGCGCCGCGAATGCCTCGGGCTGCGCCAGCGCCTCGAAAGTGGCCACCCCTTCCGCCCCCAGGGTCGGCGCCACCCGGCCACGGAACGCCGCCAGGCAAACCGCACTCGCGGCCGGCAGATCATCGGAACGGGCAACACGCACGAGGGTCATGATCATCATCCTTGGGGCTATCAGTCCGGCCCACCAACCTACGCGGCGCCTGACGACGCTTCAAGAAGGCGATGCAGAGCGCCCCGTAGGATGCGGTGAGCTCGGCGAACCGCATCACCGTGCCTACAAACCCGCAGGCGAAAAAAAGCCGCCGGTGACCAACACGGCGGCACAAAAACTGAAAAACGGAGCGCTGATGAAGTAAAGCCTGCCGCCCACGAGCGGCAGGCTCACTATCGCCCAGCCGCCGCAGACTGGCTTGACCCTGCGTGCCAGTGCTGTTGCCGCTGGGTGACGGGGCGCCGCCCCTGCACGCAGGGTCATGTGCGCCTGGCAGGCAGAGTCAAGCCGGGTCGCAGCGGGGTTCGTAAGCTGGGGAACGCCCTTTCCGGGCCTTCCCTGAACTGCCTCGAACCCGGAGCCGCCCGTGAGCCACGCACTGATTCCCACCCTGCCCGCCGTCGACGCCTTCGTCGCCCGCCACCACGCCTCGTTCATCGACGGCGCCCAGCAGCAACCCGCCCAGGGCACCCTGCGGCCGATCCACAACCCCGCCAGCGGCGAGGTGCTGGCACAGACCGTCCAGGCCGACCTGGACCAGGTGGATGCCGCCGTGCAATCCGCCCGCGCTGCCTTCCGCTCCGGCGCCTGGAGCCGCCTGGCCCCGGCCGAGCGCGAGCGGGTGCTGCTGCGCTTCGCCGACCTGGTGGAGGCCCACGGCGAGGAACTGGCCCAGCTGGAAACCCTCAACCAGGGCAAGTCCATCCACCTGGCCCGCGCGGTGGAAGTGGGCGCCTCGGTGAACTACATGCGCTACATGGCCGGCTGGGCCACCAAGATCGAAGGCCAGACCCTCGACGTGTCCATCCCCGTACCCGCCGGCGCGCGCTTCAACGCCTACACCCGCCGCGAGCCGGCCGGGGTGGTGGCCGGCATCGTGCCGTGGAACTTCCCGATGATGATCGCCCTGTGGAAGGTGGTGCCGGCGCTGGCCTGCGGCTGCACCATCATCATCAAGCCGGCGGACGAGACCCCGCTGACCGCCCTGCGCCTGGCCGAACTGGCGCTCCAGGCCGGGGTACCGGCCGGAGTGTTCAACGTGCTGGTGGGCGGGGCCGACGCCGGCGCCGCCCTGGTGGCCCACCCGCTGGTGAACAAGGTGTCCTTCACCGGCTCCACCGCCGTCGGCCGCAAGGTCGGCCACGCGGCGCTGGACAACCTGACCCGCTTCACCCTCGAACTGGGCGGCAAGAACCCCATGCTGGTGCTGCCCGATGCCGACATCGACCAGGCCGTGGCCGGCGCCATCGGCGGCGGCCTGCTCAACCAGGGGCAGGTGTGCGCGGCGGCCTCGCGCCTGTACGTGCATGCCAGCCGCTACGACGCCTTCGTCGAGGCGCTCTGTGCCGGTGTCGCCGGCATGAAGGTCGGCCCCGGCCTGGACCCGGAGGCGCAGATCAACGCACTGGTCTCGCGCCGCCACCAGCAGCACGTCCTGCATCACCTGGGCCAGGCCCGGGAACAGGGCGCGCGGATCTGCATCGGCGGCGGCCAGCCGGACCTGCCGGGCTTCTTCGTCGAGCCCACCGTGCTGGCCAACGTCAGCCAGTCCATGACCCCGGCCCGTGAGGAAATCTTCGGCCCGGTGCTGTCGGTGCTGCCCTGGACCGACCTGGACCAGGCCGTGGAGATGGTCAACGACAGCCCCTACGGCCTGGCCGCGAGCATCTGGAGCAACGACCTGGGCCGGGTGATGGACCTCATCCCGCGCATCGAGGCCGGCACCGTGTGGGTCAACAACCACGTCCCGGTGGACCCCAACCTGCCCTTCGGCGGCTACAAGCACTCCGGCATCGGCCGCGAGTTCGGCCGCGCCGCCATCGAAGGCTTCACCGAGCTGAAGTCGGTGTGCATCACCTACTGATGCCCATGGGCCGCCCTCCGGGGCGGCCCATGCCTCACCCCCGCAGCCAGAGGAGCCAGCCCAGCAGCCAGCGCCAGGCGGCCGGCGCCTCCGCCGGCAGCGCGCCACTGGCCTCGGCATGGTGCAGCGCCCAGGCACGGGCCTGGCGACCGTCCCGCAGCGGGCTCCCGCGTCGGCGATAGACCTCCACCGCCAGCAAGCCCATGGCAGGCAGATGGCCCGCCTCGGCGGCCTGCAACAGGTGGTATTCGGCGGCCGCCCAATCGAGGGGCTCGCTGAGCAGTTCCAGCTCACCACAGAACCCATGCAAGGCGGTGATCACCGCCGCATCACCGGCGTCGCCGGGGTGCTCCAGGTAATTCCAGGCGTGCTGCCGGGCCTCCAGCCACAGGCGCTCGGCGGCGGCTTGGTCGTCCTCGGCCGAGGCCTGCTCGGCCAGCAGCTCCACCAACGCCCGGGTAGCGGCGCCATGGCCGTCGGCGGCCGCGATGCGCCAGTGCTCGCGGGCGGCGTCCAGGTCCACCGCGGTGCCCTGCCCCTCACGGTGGCAGCGCCCCAGCAGGTAGCGCCCCTCGTGGTGCAGCGCCTGGGTCGCGCCGGTCACCGCCACCAGGTAATCGGCCGCCGCCAGGGCCCGCGCGCCATCCACCGGGCCTGCAGCCGGGTCCAGCCACAGGCGCGCCTCCAGGGCCGAGGCCTCGAAGCCTTCGTCCAGCTCAGGCTCCGACGCCCGCACCCGGGCCACCCAGTCACGGGCCGTCGACAGGGCGTCATCACCGCCCGCGCCTTGCAGCGCCAGGCGCGTCAGCTGTAACCAGGCGCCCGCGCTCGGCGTGCCCGTGCCGCCGTCCAGCGCACAGGCCCGGCGTGCCCAGGCGTAGGCCTCCGTGGGGGAAGCGGCCAGGCGCGACAGGGCCAACGCGGCCTGCAGGTCGCCGGCCTGGTAGCGCACCTGCCAGGCCGCCTGGGCACTCTGCCGGGGCTGGCCGGGGCAGACGAAACAGGGCTGTGCCTGCCCCGCCTCCCAGGCCTCGGCCGGTACGTCCTGCCCACGGCTCCAGGCCTTGAGCAGTTGTTCGCGGGTGTCCTCGTCCAGCCGTGGCAGCCAGAACGATTGCCCCGCCAGGGCGCTGAAGCAGCCCTCCAGCGCAGGTTCGCCCGTTTCCCGCCACAGGCGCAGGCCCAGGCTGAAACCCTCGGGGCCGTCGAGGCGTTCGAAGGTCAGCAGCAGCGGCTGGCCCGGCAACTCCAGCACCTCGACCCCGGCGTGCCAGCCGGCCAGCGCGGGCTCGCCACGGACCAGGCTCCAGAGCTGCTGGCGGTCCTGCTCATCGGTTCGCTTTAGCCAGCGCTGGTTGCCGTTGCCCAGGGTTTCCACCAGCCCCGGCGACGGCGGCACCCACTGCCGTTCGCATTCGTCGATCACCGCGCACCCCTGCTGGTCGCGTACACGGATCAACAGCCGCGGCGCGCCGGGCTCGCCACCGCCCTCGGCGATCCACACCGCCAGGCTGCCGTCCGGCTCCGGCGCACTGCGCCACGGGTCGGCCGGCAACGGCGCGGCCCCCTGGCCGAGCCCCAGCGGTTCGATCTCCGTGTAGCTCGGGGCCACGCGCCAGTCGCCCAGCGCCGGCAACAGGCCGTGCAGGCCGTTGCGGGTCACCCGGTAGATGCCCTCGGCCTGCAGGGGGTGCCGGTAGGGTTCGTAGCAGTCCACCTCGTCCCATTCGCAGGGCACCGCCTCGCGGCCATCGATGCCGACCCAGCCCTGGCGGCCGTCCCGCCCTACGCGCCAGCCGCGATGGTCGTGTTCCTTCCGCCACTCCACCTGGTCGTAGCGGCAGGCCAGGCGCTCCTGGCCCTGCTCGTCCAGCAGGCCCCAGCGGCCCTCCGCCATCACCCAGGCCAGGCCCGGGGCATCGAAGGCGAGCGTGCCACCGAAGGGCCGTGTGTCCTGGTAACGGGGCGGCACCCGCCACTGACCGTCGAGGTCGAGGAAGCCGTAGTGCGCACCCTCCCGGGCCCGCAGCAACTCGTCGGTCTCCCGGCGCAGCTCGTGGAAGCGCGGCGGCAGCCGCCACTGGCCGCTGGGAATGTGCATCAGCCCCAGCAGGCCGCCCTGGCTGGCCACCATGTGGTCGTCACAGGCGCTGTCCACCACCGCGTCGAATTGCGGGGCCAGCAGCAGCTCCACCGCCGGTTCGATCTGCAGCACACCCCACAGCGCGCCCTGGCATACCCAGACGCGGATGAAGCTGTGGCTGTCCGGCTGGATGGCGTCCCAGCGCGGGGCCTCGTGCCAGGTGCCATCCGCCTGGTTGACCAGGCCCCAGCGATCGCCCTGGGCGTGGGCCCGGTAGCTGTGCTCCCACCAGGGGTCATGTTCCACCGGCTCGCGGGGCGGCAGCGCCGGGAAGGGGTGCTCCAACGCGGCGAACCCATCCAGTTGCCCCAGGGCCTCGAACCAGGGGTGGCGCAGGGTGCCGAAGCCGAACCCACGGTGCCACTCGCCCAGTTCCTCGAAATCCATCACGCCGGTGAGGCGGTGCAGGTCCGCCGAGCCATCGGCCAGGGCCTGGAGCCGGTCATCGGCATTCCAGCGCCAGAAGCCGCTGCGCGAGGGAGCGTTGCGGTCGAACGGCCCGGAAACGGCATCCAGGTCGCCCTGCAGCCAGGCCGGGCCCTGGCCCTCGGCTGCCGTCCGCAACCACGCCTCCACCGCCGCCAGGCACAGGCCCAGGGCGGGCACGCGGTAGAACTGCGGGTGTGCCTGCAGCCACTCGCTCAGCCGCTGCCAGTTGGCCAGGGCCTGTTCCAGCGGTACTCGCAAGCCAATGACCGGCACCTGGTAGCCCGCCGTGGCCGGGGTGACGGCCGGCACCTCGCGGGCACCGCCCAGCAGCACCAGCCACAGCGCCGGGACCTCGCCACAGAAGGCCAGGCAGCGCGCCGGCGCATCGTCCTGCCCGAGGTGCAACCAGGCGCCCGAGGCCGCCTCCCATGCCATGCCCTGCTCCATGCCGTCACCCCTCCTGAGGGCCTGCGAAAAAACGCGCAATGATGGCGCGGCTCGGGCAGCGCCACCAGAGCGCCGCCCCTGGAAATGCGAAGGCGTCGAAGCTTCGCAACTTCGGCGGTTTTCCTGCCGGCCAGGGCCGCACTATCATCGCGCCGTGGCTATGGGCGTCCTTCCTTCTACCTTTGAAACTAGGGTGCCCGCTTTCCACACCGCCCACCGCCTGGTGGGCTTTTTCATTTCCAGGAGCTGATGTGAACGGACTCTTCCTGCGGCGCAGCCGTCGTTTCGTACTGGAGCCCGGGGCCGGCGGTGCCAGCCCGAGGGACGTGGTGATGGTGCAGCAGGAGGTGGAGAACCTCGGTTTCGTGCTCGACGAACCCCTGGTGGAGCGGCTGGCCACCCAGTCCTCGGCGCAACTGGCCGAGGTGCTGGTCGAACTGCGCACCACCCTGGCCGCGCTCACCGGTGCCCACCGGCAGTACCGGCCCCTGTTCCCCGAGTTCCCCCGCAGCGTGCGCCAGGTACCCGAGTACGCGCTGTACCAGCGCGCGGTGCAGCACTACCTGACCCTGCTTCGCGAACACCCGGCCACGCCGGACGCCCCCGTGCCGTTGCTGCACGGCCGCGCGCCCCGGCTGATCCGCCTGGGCAGCGTGGCCGAGCGCGAGGCGATCTTCACCCGCCTGGCCGCCTCCAGCAGCTCGCTGTCGGTGGAGGACCGGGACGACCTGCGCACCTTCGTCAGCGCCTATGGCGAGGGGGTGATGCGGCTGCTGCCGGCAAGCATCCCGTTCAAGGAAAACCTCGCGCTGATCGCCGCGCTGCTGCTGCGCCATGGGCCGTTCGATGGCGCCGAGGCCTTTGCCCGGGCCCAGCTGCGCACCGCCACCGATGTGCTGCGCCTGGCCGTGTGCCTGTGCGAGGGCGATGCCTCCCTGGCCCAGGCCTGCCGCTTCAAGGGCCTTGCACGGCGCGAGCGGCGCCTGCTGCTGGGGCTGCTGGAAGCCTGCCCGGCGCCGGTGGAAGACATGCTGCGCTGGAAGGAACGCTGGAAGCGCCTGGGCGAAGCCCTGCACCCCGGCCAGTGGCGCGAGCGCTTCCCCCAGGCCTGGGACGCCTTCCAGGTGCTGCGTGAAGACCGCCCCTTCGAAGGGTTCAACAGCCGCGTCGAACAGGCCCTGGCGGCCGGCCACAGCGCCGACGCCACCCGCCTGCTGCGCACCCGCCCCGGTGAGCTGGCCCGTCGGCTGGACCACCTGCTGCGCAGCGGCGACCAACCCGAGGACGTCCTCGCCACCTTCGCCCGTGTGGCCGAACAGGTGTCCACCGCTGTGCTGCTGCAGGCCCTGGCACATTTCCAGCACCGCGGCCAGGCCGCGCTGCGTACCTTCTTCCCCAAGGGCGACGCCGCCCGCGCCTGGTGCACGCCGGAGCAACGCCCGGCGCTGCCGGGTACGCTGCGCACCCAGGTCATCGCGCACCTGCGCGCGGCCCTGGTGGCGCGCTTCGCCACACGCCCTCCGCTGGGCCGCTGCTACCTGGATCCGGCGCTGGCGGACCTGAAGGTGCCGCTGGTACAGCGCTCGGCCGCCAAGGCACTGCGCACCCTGGTGCGCGGCAGCCGCCTGCCGCTGCCGGACACCCGCTTCATCCGCCTGTTCCTCTGGTGGACCAACGGCCGCGAGCGCACCGACATCGACCTCTCGGCAGCCTTCTTCGACGGCGGCTTCGGCTACCGCGACGTGGTGTCCTTCTACAACCTGCGCCACTACGGCGGGCACCACAGCGGCGACATCGTCGACGCCCCGAAAGGCGCAGCGGAATTCATCGACCTGGACCTGGAGCTGCTGCGCACACGCGGCATCCGCTTCGTGGTCACCTGCATCAACAGCTACACCCGGCAGCCCTATTGCGACCTGCCGGAGTGCTTCGCCGGCTGGATGGCCCGTGACCAGGTGAACTCCGGCGAGCCCTTCGAGGCACGCACCGTGGAAGACCGCCTGGACCTGGCCAGCGACCAGCAGACCTGCCTGCCCTTCATCCTCGACCTGGAGGCACGGCAGGTGATCTGGACCGACATCGGCCTGGGTGGCTACCCGCGCTGGAACAACGTGGCCAACAACCTCAGCGGCATCGCCCTGATGCTCCGGGCCATGAGCGACCTGGCCACGCCGGACCTCCACACCCTGTTCGAGCTGCACGTCGAGGCCCGTGGCAGCGAGGTGGACGACCCCGCCGAGGCCGACCTGCGCTTCGGGCCCGACGGCGATATCGACCCGCTGGACCTCGACCGCATTCGCGCCGACTTCCTCTGAGGCGCGCCCCACCCGGGGCGTGCACGGCCTTTCACACATTTTTCAGGCCGCTTAAGCCAGGTTTCAGACAAGGGGTTCAGGCTGTGTCCATCTCCCGCCACCCGGACCCTTGCCATGAACAGACTCCTCACCACCTCCGGCCTCGCCAGCGCCCTGCTGGTCTCGGGCATCGCCCAGGCCCGCGACGTCACCCTGCAGGCCGACCTCACCGACTACAGCGGTAACGACGCCTACCTCGCGGTCTACCTCACCAATGCCCAGGGCCAGTACCAGCAGACCCTCTGGGTCGCCGGGAAGAAGGCCAAGTACTACCGCCACCTCATCGACTGGGCACGCGGCAGCGGGCTCAAGGCCAGCGAGTTCGACGGGCTGACCGGCGCCAGCGTTGGCAGCGGCGGCACCCTCAAAATCAGCGCCGAGGTGGCGGACAACCTGATCGACGCCGGCTACCAGATCCGCATCGACAGCGCCGTGGAAGACCACCGTGACGTGCGCGCCGACGTGGTGGTGCCGCTGACCCGCGACGGCGCCGGAAAGCCGGTGAGCGGCAACGGCTACGTGCAATCCCTGCGCTACGACCTCTGACCGGAGGGCACCCCCATGCTGCGCAAGACCCACGCCCTGCCCGGCCTGTTCGCCGCCCTGCTGGTGATGCTGATGGCCCTCAGCGGCGCCCTGCTGGCCCTCTCCCCGTTGCTGGACCAGGCCAGCGTGCCCCGCGCCGAGGCCCCCGTGAGCGTCGCCCAGCTGGCCGGCCAGGTGAGCGAGCGCTTCCCCGACGTCGAACAGCTGCGCCAGCTGCCCTCCGGCACGCTGGTGGTGCATTACCGCCGCGACGGGCAAGCCCTGGCCGAACGGGTCGACCCGCAGACCGGCGCCAGCCTCGGTGCCTACGCTCCGTCGCCCTTCTGGCGCTGGGTGCGTGAACTGCACCGGGCCCTGCTGCTGGGCACGCCCGGCCACGCCGGCGCCGCCCTGGGCGCCCTGGCCATGCTGGTGCTGAGCCTCTCCGGCGCCTGGCTGCTGGCCCGACGCATGGGCGGCTGGCGACGCCTGTTCGCCCCGCTCAAGGGCAGCCTGATGCAGCGCTGGCACCTGCAGGTGGCACGCGCCTCCCTGCCGGTGCTGCTGCTCACCGCCTGCACCGGGCTGTACCTGGCGGCGGGCACCTTCGGCCTGGTGGACGACGGCAGCGGGGCGGAGCCGCCCTACCCCGAGTTGCAGGCCGATGCCCGCCCCGCTCCGGTGGCCGAGCTCAGCGCCCTGCAGACGCTGCCCCTGGCGCAGCTGCGCGAGCTGACCTTCCCCAGCCCCGACAACCCCGGCGAGCCCTACGGCCTGAGCACCCGCGACGGCGAAGGCTACGTCGACCCGGCCAGCGGCCAGTGGCTCGGCTTCCAGCCCTACAACACAGCCCACCAGGCTTATGAATGGGCCTGGCGCCTGCACACCGGCGAAGGGCTCGGCTGGCTGGCCGCCGTTCTCAGCCTGGCGGCCCTGGGCGTACCGCTGATGACCCTGAGTGGCGTGCAGATGTGGTGGCGCCGGCGCAGCGACCGGGTGCGGCTGGACGACAACCACGCGGCCGAAGACGCCGACTGCGTGGTGCTGGTGGGCAGCGAGCACCACAGCACCTGGGGCTTCGCCCGCACCCTGGCCGAGGCCCTGGCGAGCGCCGGGCACCGCGTCCACTGCGCGCCGATGAACGACCTCGCGCCCCACTACCCCCTGGCCCGCCAGCTGCTGGTGCTGACCGCCACCCACGGCGACGGCGCGGCGCCGGCATCCGCCTCGCGCTTCCTCGAACGCCTGGCCCGTGATGGGCTGCAGGCCGACCTGCCGGTGGCCGTGCTGGGCTTCGGCGACCGCCAGTTCCCGCGCTTCTGCGCCTACGCCGAGGCGGTGGATGCCGTGCTGCTGGCCCAAGGCGCCCGACCGCTGCTGCCGCTGGAGCGCATCGACCGCCAGTCACCGCAGGCCTTCCACCGCTGGGGCCTGGCCCTGGGCGAGGCCCTGGGGCACCCGCTGCAACTGGAGCACCAGCCCAGCGCCCCCGCCAGCCAACCGCTGGAACTGATGGAGCGCCGGGTCTACGGCGAACAGGTGAACGCGCCCACCCAGGTGCTGCGCTTCCGCGCACCTTCCGGCAGCGCCGCCCTGCCCGCCTTCGAGGCCGGCGACCTGGTGGGCATCGTCCCGCCCGGCAGCGCGATGCCGCGCTTCTACTCCCTGGCCAGTGGCGCCGAAGACGGCGTGCTGGAGATCTGCGTGCGCCGGCACGAAGACGGGCTGTGCTCCAGCCTGCTGCACAGGCTGCCCATCGGCGGGCAGGTGCAGGCCTTCATCCAGCCGAACCCGCAGTTCCGTCCCGCCAGCGGGCGTCACCCGGTGATCCTCATCGGTGCCGGCACCGGCATCGGCCCGCTCACCGGCTTCATCCGCAACAACCGCGAGCAGCACCCGATGCACCTGTACTGGGGCGGTCGCCACCCGGCGTCGGATTTCCTCTACGAGGACGAACTGCGCAGCTACCTGGCCGACCAGCGCCTGACTCGGCTGTGCGCGGCCTTCTCCCAACACGCCGAGCGCCAGCACGTGCAGGACCGCCTGCTGGGCGACGCACCGGTGCTGCGCCAACTGCTTGCCCAGGGCGCCCAGGTGCTGGTGTGCGGCGGCCGCGACATGGCCCAGGGCGTGATGCACGCGCTGGACCGCGTGCTGGCCCCGCTGGGCCTGGACGTGAACCACCTAAAGGCACAGGGGCGCTACCGTGAAGACGTCTACTGATACCCCGCCCTTGGTGCGCGCGACCCTCAGCGGGCCGACCATGGGCAGCCGCTTCACTGCGCTGTTCTACACCGAGCCGGGACGCGACCTGGAGCCCATCCGTCAGGCCCTGGCCGAGGCGGTGGAGCGCGTGGAGCAGCAGATGTCGCTGTGGCGGCCCGACTCCGAACTGAGCCGGCTCAACGCTGCCCCGCTGGACACCTGGCTGCCGCTGTCCCCGGCGCTGCTGCGGGTGGTGGACGCCGGCCTCAACGTCGGCCTGCTCTCCGCCGGGGCCTTCGACATCAGCCTCGGTGCACCCGTCCAGGCCTGGGGGTTCGGCCCGCCCGGCACGACCACGACAGGAGCCCCCGCGCACCCGCACCGGCGCGGCGCCCTGGAGCTGGACCGCGCCGGCAGCCGGCTGCGCAAGCATCACCCGCTGGCGCTGGACCTCAACGGCATCGCCAAGGGCCATGGGGTCGATCGCCTGGCGGAGACCCTGGACGGCTTCGGCATACCGGCCTACCTGGTGGGCATCGACGGCGAGATGCGCGCCCGTGGCCGCAAGCCCGACGGGCAGCCCTGGGCCGTGGCCCTGGAGCAACCGTTGCACGGCCGCCGCGAGGTGCGCGGGGTGGTGGAATTGCAGGACGCGGCCATCGCCACCTCCGGTGACTACCGCCACTGGGTCGAGCAGGACGGCGAGCGCCTCGCCCACACCTTCGACCCGGCCACGGGGGCGCCCCTGCGCAATCCGCTGGCCTCGGTCAGCGTGATCGCGGCCAGTTGCATGCTGGCCGATGCCTGGGCCACCGCGCTGATGGTCAGCGGCCCCGAGCACGGGCCGAAGCTGGCGCAGGCGCGGGGACTGGAGGCGATCTTCCTGATCCGGGAAGGGAGTGGGGTGCGGGAGGTGACGGTGTTCGAGGGGCGGATCGAGGCAGGTGATGCCGCACCTTCTGAGCCCGGCACCGCTTCGTAGTACCCATCGGATTGGCTCCCCTCTTCCCTATCTCCCCTGACAGCAGGGCGCCGGGCCTCACGGATCAGCGAGTGGCTGCAGCTCTCGATAGCCATGGGGAACAGGCGAAAAAAAGCCCCGCACACAGGCGGGGCTGAGAGCACAACAACTCAGGTAGGGCCGAGCATCAGGGGATGTTCACCCCGTGCTGGCCGCTCAGGGCCAGGTCCATCAGCTCGCGGTTGGCGACGGCGTACATGGCGTAGTCCGTGCCGGTGGCGGCGCGCAGTTCGGTGAGCATCACCTTCCAGCGCTCCACCAGCGGACGGTGCTGTTCCAGCCAGAGGGCGACGCGCTCGTCCATGTCCGCCGGGGCATCGGCCATCTGCAGCACGGAGATGGTGATCGCCCGCTGCTGACCGTCGAGGTCGTCGCGGAAGGCTTCGCGGGCCAGCGCCTGCCAGTTGTTCTCCACCGGCAGGCCGGTGATCTGCTGCAGGTACCAGGACAGGTCCAGCGCGCCGCCGATGGCGAAGTAGGCGGCGGCCACTTCGGCGGCGTCCTTGCCGGTGACGTCGGCGGCTTCGATGATCGGCAGCAGCGTGTACAGGTGGCTGGTGCCGGCGACGACGCGGGCCAGTTCCTCCGGTGCGCCGGCTTCGACGTAGGCCTGGTAGCGGGCCAGCCACTGCTCGCGGGCCGGGCCTTCCAGCAGTTCGTCCAGGCGGCCGGCCAGTTCGGCGACGCGGGGGCCGAAGTGGCCGACGTCACGGGCGGCGTTCTGGTCTTCGCGGCGGCTGCGCAGGAACCAGCGGGTGGCGCGGCGGCCGAGGCGCATCAGCTCGTCCATCAAGGTCAGCTGCAGCTCGGCGGGCACCTTGTAGTCCAGGGCCTCGATCTGCTTCCACCAGTGCGCCAGGCGGAACACGTCACGCACCACCACGTAGGCGCCGGCGACGTTGGCGGCGCTCATGCCGGTGGACTCCTTCAGGCGCTGCACGAAGGTGATGCCCATGTGGTTGACCAGGTCGTTGGCGATCTGGGTGCTGATGATCTCGCGCTTCAGGCGGTGGCGGCGCATGGCCTCGCCGTACTTCTCGGCCAGCAGCGGCGGGAAGGCGGTCTCCATCTCGCGGGCGAGGTAGTCGTCGTCCGGCACCAGGGATTTGAGCAGCGATTCCTTGAGGTCGATCTTGCTGTAGGAGATCAGCACCGACAGCTCGGGACGGGTCAGCCCCTGGCCGTTGGCGAGGCGCTCGTTGAGTTCCTCGTCGCTGGGCAGGAACTCCAGGGCACGGTCCAGCTTGCCGGCGGCCTCCAGAGCGGCGATCAGGCGCTTGTACTCGCCGATGCGCTCGCGGGCGCGGCGCTGGGCCAGGGACAGGGCCTGGGTCTGCTTGTAGTTGTTGCCGAGCACCAGGTTGGAGACGGCGTCGGTCATCTTCGCCAGCAGGGTGTTGCGCTGCTTGCCGGTCATGTCGCCGGCGCCGACGATCTCGCCCAGCAGGATCTTGATGTTCACCTCGTGGTCGGAGCAGTCCACGCCACCGGCGTTGTCGATGAAGTCGGTGTTGCTGGCGCCGCCGTTGAGGCCGAATTCCACACGGCCGAGCTGGGTCATGCCGAGGTTGCCGCCCTCGCCCACCACCTTGGCACGCAGTTCGCGACCGTCCACGCGCAGGGCGTCGTTGGCCTTGTCGCCGACGTCGGCGTGGCTTTCCTTGCTGGACTTCACGTAGGTGCCGATGCCGCCGTTCCAGATCAGGTCCACCGGGGCCTTGAGCAGGGCGTTGAGCAGCTCGGTGGGGGTCAGCTTGTCGGCCTGGATGTCGAAGCGCGCCTTCATCTGCGGGCTGATGGCGATGCTCTTGGCGCTGCGCAGGAAGATGCCGCCGCCTTCGGAGATCAGCTTGGTGTCGTAGTCGGCCCAGGAGGAACGCGGCAGGTCGAACATGCGCTTGCGCTCGACGAAGCTGCTGGCCGCGTCCGGATTCGGGTCGATGAAGATGTGCATGTGGTTGAAGGCGGCCACCAGCTGCAGCTTGTCCGACAGCAGCATGCCGTTGCCGAACACGTCGCCGGCCATGTCGCCGATGCCGATGACGGTGAAGTTGTCCTTCTGCACGTCGATGCCGTGCTCGCGGAAGTGCCGCTGCACCGAGACCCAGCCGCCCTTGGCGGTGATGCCCATGCCCTTGTGGTCGTAGCCGGCGGAGCCGCCGGAGGCGAAGGCGTCGCCCAACCAGAAGCCGTATTCCTGGGCGATGCCGTTGGCGATGTCGGAGAAGGTCGCGGTGCCCTTGTCCGCCGCCACCACCAGGTAGGGGTCGTCGGCGTCGTGGCGCACCACGTTGGCCGGCGGTACCACCTGGCCGTCCTTGAGGTTGTCGGTGATGTCCAGCAGGCCGCTGATGAAGATGCGGTAGCAGGCGATGGCCTCGGCCTGGATGTCGTCACGGCTGCCGCCCACCGGCAGGCGCCGGGGGATGAAGCCGCCCTTGGCGCCCATGGGCACGATGACGGCGTTCTTCACCTGCTGCGCCTTGACCAGGCCCAGCACCTCGGTGCGGAAGTCTTCCTCGCGGTCGGACCAGCGCAGGCCGCCGCGGGCGACGTCGCCGAAGCGCAGGTGCACGCCCTCGACACGCGGGCAGTAGACGAAGATCTCGAACTTGGGCACCGGACGCGGGATGTCGGGGATCAGGCGCGGGCTCAGCTTGAAGCTGAAGTAGCCCTTGTTCTGGCCGTTGGCGTCGGGCTGGTAGAAGTTGGTGCGCAGGGTCGCCTTGATCAGGTCGAGGTAGCGCCGCAGGATGCGGTCCTCGTTGAGCACGGCGACGTTGTCCAGCTCGCCGAGGATGGCCTGTTCGAGCTTCTGCTGCTTGTCTTCCAGGTCGTCGGCGGAGAGCTTGCGGGCCAGGTAGAAGCGGGTCTTGAACAGCCGCACCAGTTCCTTGGCGATGTTGGTGTGGTTGAGCAGGGTGCTGGCGATGTAGGACAGGTCGAAGCCCAGGCGGATCTGCTTCAGGTAGCGGGCGTAGGCACGCAGCAGGGCCACGTCGCGCCAGGGCATGGAGGCGGTCAGCACCAGGCGGTTGAAGGCGTCGTTCTCGGCGTCGCCGCCGACGATGTGGACGAAGGCGTCCTGCAGGGTGTCGTTGAGTTCCTGGATGTCCACCTCGACGCCGGCAGCGGCGGTGAAGGCGAAGTCGTGGATCCAGAATTCACGGCCGTCCTGGCGGGTCAGGCGGTAGGGGAACTCGCCCAGCACGCGCAGGCCGAGGTTCTCCAGGATCGGCAGCACGTCGGACAGCGGCAGCGGCGTGTCGGCGTGGTAGAGCTTGCAGTGCAGCAGCTGCTCGCCCTGGGTCAGCGGCTGGTAGAAGCTCATCACCAGCTGGCGCTGCTCGGAGAGGCTGTACAGGTGCTGCATGTCCACCACCGCCGAGTGCGCGGCGAAGCGCTCGCGGTAGCCGGCGGGGAAGCCTTTCGGGAAGTCGGCCAGCACGCGGGTGCCCTTGGCCTCGCCGAAGGTTTCGTTGATCAGGCTGGCGTAGTCGTCCTTCCAGGAACGGCAGGCCTGGATGACCTCCTTCTCCAGGCGCACGGGATCGACCACGGCCTTGTTCTTCGGGTCCAGCCGCAGGATGAACTGCACGCGGGCCAGCACGGATTCGGAGAAGAAGGTCCAGAACTCGCAGTCGGTCGCCTGCAGGCGCTCCATGAGGATCTGCTGGATCTTCACCCGGGTCTCGGTGGAGTAGACGTCACGCGGGACGTAGGCCAGGGCGTAGGCGAAGCGGCCGTAGGGGTCGCGGCGCAGGAACAGGCGGATCTTGTTGCGCTCCTGCATCTGCACGATGGCCATGGCGGTGGCGAACAGGTCGTCCACCGGGGTCTGGAACAGGTCGTCGCGGGGCAGCACCTCCAGCACCTGGCCCAGTTCCTTGCCCAGGTGGGCACGGGGGTCGAAGCCGGAACGGCGCTGGATCTCGGCGACCTTGCCACGGATGTAGGGGATGCGGGTGACGCTGTCGGCGTACACGGCGGAGGTGTACAGGCCCATGAAGCGGCATTCCTTGACCACCCGGCCCTTGGCGTCCAGCTCGCGGATGGAGACGAAGTCCGGGTAGGCGGGGCGGTGCACGCGGCTCGGCTCGGCGGCCTTGGCAAAGGACAGCAGCACCGGGCCGCGCAGGTAGTCGACGGCTTCCCGCTCGACGTGCAGGTCGGCCTTGGTCAGGCCGGCGCGGCGCAGGCGCGAGACGCCCAGCAGGGACTGCTCGTCATAGACCAGGTGGCCGCCGGCCTCGCCCTCGTCCACCACGGTGAACTCCTCGTAGCCGAGGAAGGTGAAGTTGTTGTCCACCAGCCAGTTCATGAAGACCTTCACCTCGGCCAGCTCGGCCGGGTCCACCTTCAGCTTGGCCTTGTCCAGCCAGGCCAGCAGTTCGCGGGCCTTGGCGGTCATGGGCTTGAAGTCGGCGACGGCGACGCGCACCTCGCCCAGCACTTCCTCCAGGGCCTTCTCCAGCGCCTTGAGGGCGGCGGGGGCGGCAACCCGGTCGATCTCCAGGAACATCAGCGATTCCTGCTGCACGTCCTTGCCCTGGGTGCCCTTGGGCAGCACTTCCTGCAGCGCGCCCTTCTTGTCGCGGCGCACGCTGAGCACGCTGTTCTGCAGGGTGTGGATGTTGTAGCCGCGGCGGTTCAGCTCCATGCGCACCGAGTCCACCAGGAAGGGGATGTCCGGGTGCAGCACTTCGACAGCGGTGTGGGTGGACTGCCAGCCGTGCTTCTCGTAATCCGGGTTGAACGCGCGGACCTGGGGCTTGGCGGGGTCGAAGCGTTCCAGCAGGCGCCACGACGACAGGGTGCAGCCCACCAGGTCGGACAGGCGCCGCTGGGTGAGTTCGTCGAGGGCGATGATGCCGAAGAACTGATCGGCGAACAGGGTTACTTGTGGCAAGACCTGCTCGCTGACGTGCTGCGCCAGTGCCACCTGCAGTTGATGCTGGAAGTCGGCTTTGCTGGCCGCGGTGAAGAACGCCATGGTTGTGCTCCGCTTGGCTCTGTTGTTGGGGGTTAAGCGTAGAACGCTTATTCGCGCGGTGATGGATCAGGAGGAGATTCAGGCAGTGTGACGGGCCGGAACCGCTTGGGACCGGGCAGTCATCCTCGCGGACAGATTAAGGGCGGCACCCGGTGCGACGCTTTTAGTCCTGCGACATATTCGGTCAATCTCGGACAGCCGCCTTCAGCAAGCCGACAGGGTTCACGGAAGGAGGACGACACGAGCGCTTCAGCAGCGCCTACAGCGCGCCCACAGCGACAGGACCGGTGTGCCCCCTAGACTCGCCACTCCCCTTTCCCACCGGAGCACCTGCCATGTGCACCTGCCACGAACCCCACACCCCTGATCGTCCCGAGCGCCGGCGCTTCCTGCGCCTGGCCGGCATGACCGCCGCGGCCGTCGCCGCCGTGCCCCTGCTGAGCCAGACGGCCCTGGCCGCCGACCCGGCTGCGCCGCCGCCCAAGCCGCAGAACCGCCTGGCACCCGACGCAGCGCTGGAGCGCCTGATGCAGGGCAACCAGCGCTACGTGGAAGGCCTGACCCGCCGCCACGACTTCCTCACCGAGCGCGAGGCGCTGGTGTCGGCCCAGAACCCCTACGCGGCGGTGCTGAGCTGTGCCGATTCGCGCATCGCCCCGGAGTACGCCTTCGACACCGCGCGGGGCGACCTCTTCGCCGTGCGCGTGGCCGGCAACATCGTCAATGAAGACGGCCTGGCCAGCCTGGAATACGGCGTGGCCGTGCTCGGCATCCCGCTGCTGATGGTGCTGGGCCACGAAGGCTGCGGCGCCGTGGAAGCCGGCCTCAAGGTGGCCCGCGACGGCGCCCGCTACCCCGGCCACATCCAGGCCCTGGCGGCGGCCATCGCGCCGTCGGCGAAGGCGGTGCTCAAGCACGAGGGCAATGCCCTGGACAACGCCATCGCGCAGAACGTGCGGGACAACCTCAAGCAGCTCACCGAGCGCTCCACCCTGCTGCGCGACGCCGTTGCCGAAGGCCGCCTGAAGGTGGTGGGCGGCGTCTACCGGCTGGCCAGCGGCCAGGTCGAACTGATCGCCTGAGGCCTGACGGGCCGGGCGCACAGCGCTCGGCCCGTCACGATTTCGACGCGCGCTCGCGTACTCGCCTAGGCCGCCGACCTCTGCTTGGATTAAAGTACCCCGCCTTCTCCGAGGGCCCAGGCTGCCCCCGTCCACCCCGAGCGAGCCCGACGATGGAACACCGCGATGCACTGGTCGCCCTGCGACAGTACCTTTCCACCCAGATTCTCGGTCAGGAAAAACTCATCGACCGGCTGCTGATCGCGCTGCTCGCCGACGGCCACCTGCTGGTGGAAGGCGCACCGGGCCTGGCCAAGACCAAGGCCATCAAGGACCTCGCCGAAGGCGTGGAGGCCGAGTTCCACCGCATCCAGTTCACCCCCGACCTGCTGCCCGCCGACATCACCGGCACCGAGATCTACCGCCCGGAGACCGGCAGCTTCGTGTTCCAGCAGGGGCCGATCTTCCACAACCTGGTGCTGGCCGACGAGATCAACCGCGCGCCGGCCAAGGTGCAATCCGCGCTGCTGGAGGCCATGGCCGAGCGCCAGGTGTCCATCGGCCGTTCCACCTACGACCTGCCGCCGCTGTTCCTGGTGATGGCGACCCAGAACCCCATCGAGCAGGAAGGCACCTACCCGCTGCCCGAGGCCCAGCTCGACCGCTTCCTCATGCACGTGAAGATCGGCTTCCCCGAGGCCTCGGTGGAACGCAAGATCCTTCAGCAGGCCCGTGGCGTCGCCCTCAACGGCGAGACCCGACCCGAGCACCAGGTCAGCCAGCAGGCGATCTTCGCCGCGCGCAAGGAAATCCTCGGCCTGTACATGGCCGACGCCGTGGAGGAGTACCTGGTGCAGCTGGTGATGGCCACGCGCACCCCGGCCAAGTTCGACGCCGAGCTGGCCGAGTGGCTGGCCTACGGTTCCAGCCCGCGCGGCTCCATCGCCCTGGACCGCTGCGCGCGGGCCCATGCGTGGATGGCCGGGCGCGACTTCGTCAGCCCCGAGGACATCCAGGCGGTGCTCTTCGATGCGCTGCGCCATCGCCTGATCCTCACCTTCGAGGCCGAGGCCGCGGGGATCGACCAGGACCGCGTGCTGCAACGCATCCTCGACGTGGTCGCCGTCGCCTGACGCCATGACCAGCCCGGCAGCCGTCCCCGGCGTGCAGGTCAGCCTCGCCGAGCTGATCGAAATCCGCCACCGCGTGCGCGAGGTGCAGCTGTTCTCCACGCCCTCGCGGCGCAGCCCGCTGATCGGCCTGCACCACTCCAAGCTGCGCGGGCGCGGGGTCGACTTCGACCAGGTGCGCGTGTACCAGCCGGGCGACGACGTGCGCACCATCGACTGGCGCGTCACCGCACGCACCCAGGAGCCCCACACCAAGCTGTTCCACGAGGAGCGCGAGCGCCCGGTGTTCATCGTCGTCGAACAGAGCCAGCGGCTGTTCTTCGGCTCCGGGCGGATGTTCAAGTCGGTGCTCGCCGCCCACGCCGCCAGCCTCATCGGCTGGGCCGCCCTGGGCCACAACGACCGCATCGGCGGGCTGGTCTTCAGCGACGCCGAGCACCACGAGATCAAGCCCCGCCGCAGCAAGCAGAGCCTGCTGCAACTGCTCAACCGCCTGGTGCGCGCCAACCAGGGCCTGGTCACCCCGCAGGCGACGCCCCGCGAAGGCTTCAGCCTGGCCCTGCGCCGCGCCCGTGAGGTGCTGCGCCCCGGCAGCCTGGTGGTGATCCTCTGTGACGAGCGCACCCTCTCGGACACCGCCGAGCAGCAACTGGCGCTGCTGGCCCGGCACACCGACCTGATCCTGCTGCCGCTGTCCGACCCCCTCGACCACGCGCTGCCGGCCGCCGGCCTGCTGCGCTTCAGCGAGCTGGGCGCCCAACTGGAGCTGGACACCCACAACCCCGAGCTGCGCCAGGCCTACCGCGAACAGGGCGAGGCCCGCCGCGCCCGCTGGCAGCGCCTGGCCCTGCGCCTGGGGGTGCTGCTGCTGCCGCTGTCCACCCAGGAAGAGATGGTCGACCAGTTGCGCGATCACCTGCAGCGCGGGGCGCGGCGATGAACCCGCTGGACCAGCTCGAACCCCTGATCGCCCCGCTGCCCGTGCCGTTCTGGCCCCCGGCGCCGGGCTGGTGGCTGCTCGCCGTGCTGCTGCCGCTGCTGGCCTGGGGCGCCTGGCGCCTGGCCCGGCGGCTGTCGCGGCAGCGCCAGGAGGCCGAGCAGGCCCAGCCCCTGGACCCGATGCGCGAGGCCGCGCTGCAGGAGCTGGCACAACTGGCCAAGCCCTACGACGGCGCCCATGCCGGCCCCTGGCTGCAGCAGCTCAATGCGCTGCTCAAGCGCCTGTGCCGGCAGCGCTACCCCGACGCCCAGGTGCTGACCCTGAACGGCCGCGCCTGGCTGGCCTACCTGGACAACCGCTGCCCCGCCGCCGGCCTGACCCGCTGGATGGTGCTGGTGGAGGGTGCCTACCGCCCGCAGTGCAAACTCGACGACAAGGCCATTGCCGGCCTGCACCAGGCCGTCGAAACCTGGATTCGCAAGCATGTTTGAACTGGCCTGGCCCTGGATCTTCCTGCTGGCGCCGCTGCCCTGGCTGCTGCGGGTGCTGCTGCCGCCGGCCGACAGCGGCGAGGCGGCGCTGAAGGTGAGTTTCCTCGGCGAGCTGGAAACCCTGGCCGGGCGCCGCGCCCGCGCCAACCTGCCGGCCTGGCGCCAGCAGGCGCCCTTCGCCCTGCTCTGGCTGCTGCTGCTGTGCGCCGCCGCGCGCCCCGAGTGGGTGGGCGAGCCGCAGCCGCTGCCGGCCAGCGGCCGCGACCTGCTGGTGGCGGTGGATGTGTCCGGCTCCATGGACTACGCCGACATGCAGCTGGACGGTAAGCCGGTCAGCCGCCTGGCGCTGGTGCAGCACCTGATGGGCGAGTTCATCGACGGCCGGGTGGGCGACCGCATCGGCCTGATCCTCTTCGGCAGCCAGGCCTACCTGCAGGCGCCGCTGACCTTCGACCGACAGACCGTGCACGTGTGGCTGGACGAGGCGCTGATCGGCATCGCCGGCAAGAACACCGCCATCGGCGACGCCATCGGCCTGGCGGTGAAGCGCCTGCGCCAGCGCCCGGCCAACAGCCGCGTGCTGGTGCTGGTGACCGACGGCGCCAACACCGGCGGCCAGATCGAGCCCTTGACCGCCGCGCGCCTGGCCGCCGAGGAAGGCGTGAAGATCTACACCATCGGCATCGGCGCCGACCCCGAGCAGGGCGGCATGCTCGGCCTGTTCGGCCTCAACCCGGCATTGGACCTGGACGAGCCGACCCTGCGGCAGATCGCCGAGCAGACCGGCGGCCAGTACTTCCGCGCCCGCTCCAGCCAGGAGCTGACCGAGATCGAACTGGCACTGGACACCCTCGAACCGGTGAGCCAGCTGCCCAGCCAGGCACGCCCGGCCCTGGCGCTGTACTGCTGGCCGCTGGGGCTGGCGTTGCTGCTGAGCCTGGTGCTGATCGCCCGTGAACTCTGGCCCGACCTGCCCCAGCAGGGGCTGGCCTGGGCCCGCAGCCGCTGGAGGCGTTCATGAGCGAACTCTGGCCCCACTGGTCGCGCCCGCTGTGGCTGCTGCTGTTGCCCCTGCTGCTGTGGCTGCTCTGGCAACTGCTGCACCGCGAACGCCGCACCGGCCGTTGGCAGCAGTTGCTGCCCCTGCACTTCCAGCCCTGGCTGCTGGGTGGCGGGCGCCAGCGCGGCAGCCGGCTGCCGTGGATCGCCCTCGGCCTGGCCTGGCTGCTGGGCCTGCTGGCGCTGCTCGGCCCCAGTTGGCAGCGGGTGGAGCAAAGCACCCAGAAACGCGCCGACCCGCTGGTGGTGATTCTCGAACTGACCCCCTCGATGCTCGCCGGCGACGTGCCGCCCAGCCGCCTGGAGCACGCCAAGCGCAAGCTGCGCGACCTGCTGGACGCCCGCCGCGACGCGCAGACGGCCATCGTCGTCTACGCCGGCAGCGCCCACAGCCTGGTGCCGCTGTCGGACGATCTGATGACCGCCGGCAACCTGCTGGACGCCCTCAAGCCGACGATCATGCCCGAGCCCGGCCAGCGCGCCGACCTGGCGGTGCAGAAGGCCCTGGCGCTGCTGGAACAGGGCGCGCGCGGCCAGGGCCGGTTGCTGCTGATCACCAATGGCCTCAGCGAGGCCGAGCGCAACGGCATCCGCAAGGCCCTCGGCTCGCGCAGCGGCCGCTTGTCGATCCTCGGCATCGGCACCGCCCAGGGCGCGCCCATCGCCCAGGACAACGGCGGCTTCCTCAAGGACGCCCAGGGCGCCATCCTCCTGCCGCGCCTGGACGCACCGGGGCTCAAGCGCTTCGCCAGCGACCTGGGCGGCAAGTACGCCACGGCCCGGGTGGACGAGCGCGACCTGCGCAACCTCGGCCTGCTCGGCGGCGCCACCACCCTGCGCGACAGCGGCGAGACCACCCGCCTGGAAGCCTGGGCCGACCAGGGCCACTGGCTGCTGCTGCCGCTGCTGCTGATCGCCGCCTGCGCCGGCCGCCGGGGCTGGATCTTCTGCCTGCCGCTGTTCTTCGTGCTGCCCCGCCCTGCCCTTGCCTTCGAGCTGGACGACCTGTGGCTGCGGGCCGACCAGCAGGGCCAGCGCCTGCTGGAAGCGCAACAGCCGGCAGAGGCCGCGCAGCGCTTCCAGGACCGTGCCTGGCAGGGCTATGCCCTCTACCAGGCCGGCCAGTACGGCGAGGCGGCGGAGCGCTTCGCCGCCGGCGACAGCGCCGCCGATCACTACAACCGGGGCAACGCCCTGGCCAAGGCCGAGCAACTGGAGGCCGCGCTGGATGCCTACGATTCGGCCCTGGAGCGCCAGCCCGACCTGCAGCCGGCGCTGAAGAACAAGGCCCTGGTGGAGGAGCTGCTGAAGCAGCGCCAGGCCCAGGCCGAGCAGCCCCAGCCCACCTCGCCACCACAGCAGCAACAGGCCGGCCAGGACGAGGCCGCCCAGGACGCGCCCAAGGGCACGCCCCAGCCGGCGGAGCAGGACACCAAGCCCGAATCCGGCCAGGATTCGCAGGCCAGCACGGAAGCCGAACAGAAGAACGGCCAGGGCGCCGGCGGCCAGGACCAGCAGGCAGCCAACGCCCAGCCCACCGAACCGGACGGCGAGCCACAAGCGCTGGACAGCGAGCACGAGCCCCTGGGCGACGAACGCCGCCAGTCCCTGGAGCAGTGGCTGCGACAGATTCCCGACGACCCCGCCGAACTGCTGCGCCGCAAGTTCTGGTACGAACAGCAACGCCGCCAGGAAAACCAAGAATGAAGCGCCTGACCTGCGCCCTGATCCTCCTCCTGCTGGCCAGCCTCGCCCACGCCGCCGGCTTCACCGCCAGCGTCGACCGCACCCGCCTCAGCGAAGGCGAGACGGTGGAGCTGGTGCTGGAGTCCTCCGACCCGACGCTGTTCGGCAAGCCGGACCTGTCGCCGCTGGAGTCGCTGTTCGATGTGCTCGGCACCCGCCAGATCAACCGCCTGAGTACCCTCAACGGCCAGAGCAACCGCGCCACCCGCTGGATCGTCACCCTGCAGCCGAAGCAGACCGGCTACGTGGTCATCCCGCCGCTGAAGCTGGGCGAGGCCGAGACCCAGCCGATCCCGCTGCACATCCAGAAGAACGACCCCAACGCGGACTCCGGCAAGCTGGCGCCGGTGTTCATCGACGCCAGCCTGGACCAGGAAAGCGTCTACGTGCAGGCCCAGGCCATCCTCACCCTGCGCATCTACCACTCGGTCTCGCTGTACGACGACAGCAGCCTGACGCCGCTGCAGATGGCCGATGCGCGCATCGAGCAGCTGGGTGAGCCGCGCACCTACGAGAAGGAGATCAACGGTGTGCGCCACGGGGTGATCGAGCTGCGCTACGCGATCTTCCCGCAGAAGAGCGGCCAGCTGATGATCCCCTCCCAGGTGTTCAGCGCGACCCTGGCCGAACGCAGCAGCCAGGACGCCTACCAGCCCTTCGGGCCGCGCCCGGGCCGCCTGACGCGGGTCAGCTCGCCGCAGATCCCCCTGGCGGTGAAGCCGCGCCCGGCGGACTACCCGGCCGATGCGCCGTGGCTGCCGGCGCGCAACCTGACCCTGGTGGAGGCCTGGAGCCCGGAGCCGGACAAGGCACGGGTCGGCGACTCCCTGACCCGCAGCCTGATGGTGAAGACCGAAGGGCTCTCCAGCGCGCAGATCCCGGCGCTGCCGGCCACCAGCGCCAATGACCTGCGCCGCTACCCGGACCAGCCCCAGTTGGCCAACGAGGTGGGCGAACGCGGGGTGACCGGCAGCCGCGAGGAACGCGAGGCGCTGGTGCCCACGGCGGCCGGGCGCATCGAGCTGCCGGCGGTGGACGTGGTGTGGTGGAACACCCGGGACGACCGCCTGGAGCACAGCCGCCTGCCGGCCCGCACCCTGGAGGTGGCGGTGAACCCGGCGATGGAACCGGAGGCCCCGGTGGAAACACCCGGTGCCGACCAGCCGGCCCCGGCCGGTGCGCCGCTGTGGCCCTGGCAGCTGGCGACGCTGATCCTGGCGCTGACCACCCTGCTGGGCTTCGGCCTGTGGTGGCATGCCCGCCGCCAGCCGGCGATCCTGCCGACGGTGCAGACCGGGCCGAGCCCGCGCACGCTGCTGGACGACCTCAAGCGCGCCTGCCAGGCCAACGACCCGCAGGCAACCCGCCAGGCGCTGGACGCCTGGGCACGCCAGCAGCCGGAAACCCTGGCGGAGATGGCGGCGCGCTTCGTGCCGCTGTCGGATGCGATGGACGGCCTGAACGGCGCGCTCTACAGCGAGAGCGGCCAGCACTGGCAGGGCGAGGACCTGTGGAAGGCGATCCGCGCGCTGCCGGCGCGCCAGGTGCAGCAGCAGGCCACGGCCAGCGCGCTGCCGCCGCTGTACCCGCACTGATGCGCTGAAGGGGCTACTGGGCGGCGGCCTTGTCGTCCAGCAGCGGCGTGTCGAGGGTCTTGGAGGGGCCGCCGAGGACGTTCTCGGCGATGCCGACGAAGTCCGCCGTAGCGACCTTGTCCAGGCGCATCAGCCCGCGCACCACGTCATCGAGGGAGTGAGCGCCCTTGCTGCTCTTGCGGATCTCTTCGTCCAGGTCCTGCAGCAGCAGCACGGCGCGGGCGGTGGTCGGCCCGGTGCAATGCTCGCCGCGCAGGTTGGTGACCTTGCGGCTCCAGTGCTTCAGGTTGGCGCGCACCTTGTGGTAGCGGTCCTCGCTGAGCCCGCCGGCACGGCGCATCAGCTCGATGGCGTAGTACTCGGCGATGCCTTCGCTGATCCAGTCGCTGCGCTCGGTGTCCTGGATGCGGGTGAACACGTGCACCAGTTCGTGCACCAGGGAGCTGGTGCCGTTCTCGCTGACCAGCGGGCGGTCGGCGTGCATGAAGAAGGAGTTGGGGCCGGACAGCCCGCCGCGCCACATGGGGTCGCCGGCACCGACGATCAGCAGCTTGCCGGGGTCGCGCGGGAACACCGCCTGGGCGTGGGGCCAGACGAAGGTCAGCAGGGTGAGGATGTCCATCCGCCGCATGCCCTCGCCCACCGGGGCGCTGATGGTGACGTCGGTGTTGCCCAGTTCGGTGCGGCGGCTGCCGAGCTTGCCGGCGATGATCCAGCCGGTGGGGCGGTCGAACACGCGCTCGGCGTTGTCGACGCGGAAGCGGTTCTTGCCGACGCGGGTCCAGCCGGTTTCCACGGAGGTCCAGCCCTTGGGCAATTCGAACTGGATGCGCGCGGCCAGGTCGGTACCTTCCACCACGTCGGCCCGGGCCGGGGGCACCAGGTCGTCGCCGCGCAGCAGGGCCCAGTCGGGGGTCATCCGCGCATCGAAGGTGCCGTCGCCACGGTCGTGGGTGATGCGCACGCGGTAGCTGAGGGTGGCCTTGCCCGCTGCGGGTTGCCAGGTGCCTCGGCCGGCGCCCTCCTGCTGCCACTGGCCGTCGGCCTTGAAGTCGCTGTAGTAGCCCTTGTCGCCCAGGTCGAAGCTGAGGCGGCGGACCTTCTCGCCCTCCTCCACCACCAGCTGGACTTCGGCCTGGTCGCTGTCGGGCAGGAAGCGAACCTTGTAGTCGATGTCGGTGCGCTTGGCCGCCAGCAACGGGGCACTGAACAGCAGGGCGGTGGCGGACAGCAGCAGGGTGGCGCGGTGGGACATGGCGGGCTTCCTCGTGGCGATTTCCCTATGACGCGGCGAACGGCGATTCGATCCCTTGGGGTGCGCTAGCCGGCGCGGAAGATCATGTAGTCCTCCCAGTCGTCCTCGGCCACCTTGGTCTCGCTGACCATGCGCCCGGACTGGGAAATGCCGGCGTTGTGCACTGCCTCGGGGTCGCCGCAGACCAGCGGGTGCCAGGGCGGCAGGTCCTTGCCCTCGGCCACCAGGCGGTAGCCGCAGGTGGGCGGCAGCCAGCGGAACTCGTCGGCCTGGGCCGGGGTGAGCTGGATGCAGTCGGGCACGAAGTCGCGGCGGTTGGGGTAGTTGGTGCAGCGGCAGGTCTTGAGGTCGAGCAGCTTGCAGGCGATGCGGGTGTAGTACACCGCGCCGTCGTCTTCGTCCTCGAGCTTCTGCAGGCAGCACAGGCCGCAGCCGTCACACAGGGACTCCCACTCCTCCTGATCGAGTTGAGCGAGGGTCTTGCGCTTCCAGAAGGGTTCGACTTTGGCGGCCATGGCGATCTGACTGGGTGAAGGGGCGCGGTAGTCTAGTCGCGCCGACGGTGCCGGCCAAGCACCGCCACCACGGGAGCGACCGGTAGCGCGGTGTAAGGAAAATCGTTCGCACTATCTCCCAGCAGCGCCGCCCCGGCGGTGGATCGGTGAAGCGTGCTCCACCCGACACACTTACCCGACGTAGCCCGGGCTTCAGCCCGGGAACGGAGCCAACCATGGGATTGATGGCCTCCCCCTCCGCGTGGGTCGATGAAGCGCGACCCACCCTACACGAGCCATGGCAAGGGCCCCGTAGGATGCGGTGAGCTGTGCGAACCGCATCGAATCCGGGGCGCCTGGGCAATGATGGGCTTCGCACAGCTCAGCCCATCCTACGTGCCGGTGGATTACCCCCTCGCTTGGGGTCAGTAGCCGCGCTGGAAGTCCACTTCGCCGCGCAGCGGCTGGCCTTGCTGGAAGCGGGTGAGGTTGTCGGCGAACAGCCTGACCAGCGGCTCGGCCAAGGTGGGGGCGGAGCTGTGGCCGGTGAGCAGCAGGCGCGGGGCGCGCCAGAAGGGGTGCTCGGCCGGCAGCGGTTCCTGGCGGCAGACGTCGATGACGGCGCCGGCCAGTTCGTTGGCTTCGAGGGCCGCGACCAGGTCGTGGTCCACCACCGCAACGCCACGCCCGGCATTGATGAAGAGCGCCGTGGGCTGCATGCGCTGGAACAGCGCGCGGTCGTAGAGGTCCTGGGTGGCGGGGGTGTCCGGCAGCAGGTTGACCACGCAGTCGGCCCAGCCGACCTGTTCGGGCAGGGCCTCGAGACCGGCGACCTCGGCAAATGGCTCCAGCGGACGCGGCTGGCGGGCGATGCCGCGCAGCTCGACACCGAAGGGGGCGAGGAAGCGCCCGACGCTGCTGCCGATGTCCCCGGCGCCCACCACCAGCACGCGCCGCCCGGCCAGGCTGCGGGGCAGCCGGCCATCCCAGCGCCCTTCCACCTGGCTCGCCAGGCGCGCCAGCAGCGCGCGCTCATGGGCCAGCAGGTAGGTCAGCACGTATTCGGCCATCACCTGGCCGAAGATGCCGACGGCACGGGTGAGCCGGTACTGGCGCGGCAGGCCTTCGGCCAGCAGCGGGGTGATGCCGGCCCAGGTGGACTGCGCCCATTCGGGCCGAAGCCCCCGGCGCAGCAGCTCGGCGAGGCGATCCGGGCTGCCCAGCCACACCGGGCAGTCGGCGGCCAGGCGGGCCAGTCCGTCAGGCGAATCTGCAGCCAGCAGCTCCAGCTCGGGGGCGAGCTCGCTCAGCAGTTCGGCGTGGCGGGCGTGGTTGGAGTCGGCGAGGAGAACGCGCATCAGACCGGGTCGTTCATGCGCAGGAGCTCTTCGGGCAGGTGCTCGATGTACTCCTCTTCACCCGGCGGCATCTGCAGGTGGTAGCCCTGCTTCTCGATGTTCTCCAGCACCTTGTGGATGTCCTCGCGGGCCAGCTGGCGCTCGGGGCTGAGGACCAGGTCGAAGGTGTGCCGGGGGGCGCCGAAGGCGGCCAGCAGACCTTCGGGCACGCGGCTGAGGGCTTCGGCCTTGTCGACGTAGAGGTACATCTCGTTCTTGCGGGGGCTCTTGTAGATCGAGCAGATGCGTTTCATCAGGCGGTCTCTCCGGCCAGGACGTCCAGCAGGGCCTGGCCCATCAGTTCGCGGCGCCAGCCACGCAGGCCTGCGGGCAGCTGGTAGGGGCCGTTGGGGAAGCCGCTCTTGATGAGGGCTTCGAGGTGTTTCTTGCGCAGCATCAGCTCGGGGGCGATGCCCAGGCGCTCGGCCTGGGCCTGGCCGACGGCGCGCAGCTTCTTGAGCAGGCCGTTGACCTCGGCGGGCAGCGGCTCGGGCAGTGCCTCGGGCCATTCGGCGGGCGGCAGTTCGGCCGCTTCGCGGATCAGCTTGAGCAGGGTGTTGCCGTCCTGGCGGACGGTGCGCGGGTGCATGTCTTCGATGCGCGACAGGGCGACCAGGTTGTCCGGCTGGAAACGCGCCATGGGCCACAGGGCGTGCTCGCGGATGATGCGGTTGCGCGGCTGGTCGCGGCGCCGGGCCTCGGCCTCGCGCCAGGCGTAGAGGGCGCGGAGCACGGCCAGTTGCTGGCGGGACAGCTTCCAGCCGAGCTTGGACTCGCGGTACAGCGTCTGGGGATCGGTCTCGCGGCGCAGGTTGGCCACCAGTTCGGCGCCGTCTTCGAGGATCCAGGCGCGCTTGGTGGCGTCGAGACGCTGGTCGAGGATGCGGTAGATCTCGGCCAGGTGCACGGCGTCCTCGGCGGCGTAGCGCTCCTGCATCTCGGTGAGCGGGCGCTGCAGCCAGTCGGAGCGGGTCTCTTCCTTGGGCAGGTCGATGCCGAGCACGGCGTTCACCAGGCGCGAGTAGCCCATGGAGTAGCCGATACCGAGGTAGCCGGCGGCGAGCTGGGTGTCGAGCAGCGGCTGCGGCAGGCTGCCGGTGAGGCGCAGGAAGACTTCGAGGTCTTCGCCGCAGGCATGCAGCACCTTGGTGACGGCGGTGTCTTCGAGCAGGGCGGCGAAGGGGCGCCAGTCCTGGATCAGCAGGGGGTCGATGAGCCAGGCCGTCTCGCCGTCGCCGACCTGGACCAGGCCGGCCTTGGGGTAGAAGGTGTCGACACGCATGAACTCGGTGTCCAGCGCGACGAAACTCAGTCGGCGCCAGCGTTCGCAGTGGGAGGCCAGTTCGGCGTCGTCGCGAATCCAGTGAAAATCGATGGCCACAAGGCTCTCCTCGGTTCAGAGGCGCGAAGTATATATCGCAACCCCGGCGCCGCCCCACCCGGCCCGGCGGGCGGGCGGCAGCCGGCTCAGACGAGCAGGCTGCGCAGGCGCTCCACCAGGGCCGGCGAACTGGGCTGCATGGGCTCGCGCAGCTCATCGCGGATCAGCCCGCGCAGGGCCAGCAGGCTCTTCACCGGTGCGGGGTTGGGCTCGGCAAAGGCCAGTTCGATCAAGGGTTGCAGGCTGTGCGCGAGAGCCCGGGCACGGGCCAGGTCGCCCCGCTGCACGCAAGCGGCCATCTCGACGAAGCGCTCGGTGTGGTGGTGGGCGGAGGCGGCGATGGCGCCACTGCCGCCCAGGCAGAGGGTGGTGAACACCTGGTTGTCTTCGCCGGCCAGCACGGCCAGTTGCCCGTCGGTGATCAGGGCCTGGGTCTTGCCGGTGTCGCCGCCGCAATCCTTGAGGGCGACGATGCGGGGATGGCGGGCGAGCTGGCGCAGGGTGTCGAGGGCCAGGGTGGCACCGGTGCGGTAGGGGATGTCGTAGAGGATCACCGGCAGCCGGGAGGCGTCGGCGATGCGGCTGAACCAGCTGAGCAGGCCGGCCTGGGAGGGGCGGATGTAGTAAGGCGCCGGGACCAGCACGCCGCCGATGGGGCGCTGCTGGATGGCGTCGAGCATGCCCAGGACGTCGTTGAGGTTGTTGCCGGCCAGGCCCATCACCAGGCGTTCGCCGGGCACGACCTCAAGCAGGGCATCCAGCACGGCGAGGCGCTCGTCGCGGCTGAGGGCGGCGGCTTCGCCGGTGCTGCCGCAGGCGACCAGGCCGGCCGCTCCGGCATCCAGCAGATGCCGGGCGAGGCGTTGCAGGGCGGGCAGGTCGAGTTCGCCGTCGGCGAAGGGGGTCACCAGGGCGACCCAGATTCCAGAAAACGCGGGCATTGCTTCACTCCTTCAGGCTGACCGTCTGTCGTCGCCGTCGGAGGGGTACAGGGATGCGGGAGTGAGAGAGGGTTCGACCTTCGCGCCTGCTGTCCTGTCAGCCCATCTGACGGGACAGCGCGCCCCGGTCAAATGAGCGGCTGTTTCTTGACCTTGCTCGCGGCGACGCCAAGCGCAAGCGCCGGCAGGGCCGGTACGAAAGCGCGGGAGAAGGCGTGGGCGGGCATGGTCGGGCTCAGGTTGCAGATTGCGAGGAGCTGGATACTGCGGGGAACGGTGGAGGGCTGTCAACGCCGATGAGCGTCCGCCCTCCTCCACCTGGTCTCAGTAGCTGCCGCCGGCTTCCTGGCAGAGCTGCTTGGCGAGCATGCCGAGGGTCATGATGGCGCGCTCGGCTTCGCGGTTCCACGGGATGCCGCAGTTCAGGCGCACGCAGTGGTTGAACTGCTCGGTGTTACTGAAGATCAGCCCCGGGGCGATGCTGATGCCCTGCTGCAGCGCGCGGACGTGCAGGTCCTTGGTGTTGACCTTGGCCGGCAGGCTGATCCAGAGGATGAAGCCGCCGTTGGGCCGGGTCATCTGGGTGCCGTCGGGGAAGTACTGCTGCACCCCCAGCTGGAAGGCGGTGAGGTTCTTGCGGTACTCCTGGCGGATGTAGCGCAGGTGCCGGTCGTAGCCCCCGTTCTCCAGGTAGGCGGCGACGCCCATCTGGGTGACGCTGCAGGCGGAGTGGGTGGTGAAGGTCTGCAGGCGCTGGATTTCGTCCTGGTACTTGCCAGCGACTATCCAGCCGATCCGCACGCCGGGCGAGAGGGTCTTGGAGAAGCTGGAGCAGTAGATCACCCGGCCGTCACGGTCACTGGCCTTGAGGGATTTGGAGGGGCCTTGCTCGAACATGAGCTCGCCGTAGATGTCGTCCTCGACGATCTGGATGTCGAAGTCCGATGCCAGGCGCAGCAGTTGCTTCTGCCGCTCTTCAGGCACGGTGCCGCCCAGCGGGTTGCTGAGGCGCGAGGTGAGCACCAGGGCCTTGATGGGCCATTGGTTGGCGGCCAGTTGCAGGGCTTCGAGGCTGATGCCGGTGGTGGGGTCGCTGGGGATCTCGACGACCTTGAGCCCGAGCAGGTCCGCCAGTTGCAGCAGGCCGTAGTAGGTGGGCGATTCGGTGGCGATCAGGTCACCGGGGCGGGTCAGCACCCGCAGGCTCATCTGGATGGCGTCGACGCAGCCGTGGGTGATGACCACTTCGGACGGGTCGACCACCACGCCGGCATCGCGCATGCGGATCGCCACCTGGCGGCGCAGCGGTTCGAAACCGGGGCTGAACATGTAGCTGAAGGCGCGCGGGCTGTGGAAGCGGGTGACCTTGGCCAGTTGCTGGTGCAGGGCGCGCACGGGGAGGTAGTCCACGTGGGGCACGGCGGCGCCGAGGGGGAACACGCCCTCGCGGCGGGATTCGGTGAGCACCTGGTTGATGATGCTGGCGCGGGTGACCAGGCCGGGGCGTTCGACCCGGGCGATGTCGGGGGTCGAGGCGGTGAGCGCGGGGGTCTGGTGGACGTAGAAGCCGGACTGCGGCCGCGCGCGGATCAGGCCCTGGTCTTCGAGGTTGGCGTACGCCTGCAGCACGGTGGCGTGGCTGACGTTGAGCTGGGCGCTTAGCTTGCGCACCGAGGGCACCCGTTCGCCGGGCTGGTACACGCCACGCCGGATGTCTTCGGCCAGTTGCTGGGCGATGCGTTGGTAAAGCAGCAGATTGGTCATGGCGGCGGCACCTGTCTCACTGGACCGTAACAGTACCGAAGCGAGACGGGATTGCACCGGTACAGTCCGCAAAATTGTGGACCATACAGTGAAATTTGCCAGGGACTGTACCGCCACAGTGACCGGTGGTTGCGCCTCGTTGCGCAAGTGCCCCGTTGCAAACCCGAGCTGTATGGGTGCGAGGCGTGGCGAGCGGGCATGAAAAACCCCGGGGCCGCGAGGCCGCCGGGGTTCCTGAGGAGGCGCGGGGGCGATCAGCGGGCTTCGCCGAGGTTGCCTTTCTCGTCGGAGATGACGATCTCGACGCGGCGGTTCTGCGCGCGGCCGCTGTTGGAGGCGTTCTCCGCGATGGGGAAGGCTTCGCCATAGGCCTTCACCTCGATGCGCTTGGCGTCGACCCCGAGGTCGGTGAGCACGTCGGCTACGGCCTGGGCGCGGTCACGGGACAGGGCGAGGTTCTCCTCGCGGGTGCCGCTGCTGTCGGTGTAGCCCTCGATGCGCACGGTGCGGCGCGGGTTGATCTGCAGGAACTGCACGAGCTTGAGCACGGTGCGGTTGGCCCGCCCCTTCAGCTCGGAGCGGCCGGTGTCGAACAGCACGTCGCCCAGGGTCATCACCAGGCCGCGATCGGTCTCGGTGGCGGCGAGGGCGACCATCTGCTCCTCGAGCCAGTTGCCCTTCTGCTGCGCGCTGAGCAGCTTGGCTTCGCGCAGGGATTGCTGCAGGCGCTCCTGCTCGCCCTGCAAGCGCACGGCGCGCTCCTGGTCGCGGGCCAGTTCGCTGTGCTGGGTGGCGATCTGGCTGTAGCGCTGGCTGAGGAAGGCATAGTGCTCGACGTCGCCGTCGTTGCCCCAGTAGGTGGCAAGGCGCTCGGCGCGGGCCAGGGATTCCCCGGCGCGGATCACGTCCTTGGGTGCACTGGCCAGTACCTGGGGGTCTTCCTTCACCTGCTGGAAGCGGTTGCGGGCTTCATCCAGGCTCTGCTCGGCCTGGCGCGAGGAGGCGCAGCCGCCGAGCAACAGGAGCGCGGCGACGAGGCCGCCCATGGCGATACGCGGGGTCATTCCAGGTCCCCCAGTTGCTTGCGCAGGCGGTTGATGCGAGAGGTCAGGTCGTTGAGCTGGGCCTTGCTCTTCTGGGTCAGCACCAGGGATTCGGCGAGGCGGGCGTCCAGTTCGGCCTGCTCGGCGAAGAAGCGTGCGCGCTTGTAGTCCTGCTCGCCCATGTTCTTCTGGGCGCGGGCCAGCTTCTCTTCAGCCAGTTTCATCTCGGGGATCTGGTCGGCGCTTGCGCCGACGGCACGGGCCTGGGCCACGGCCTGCTCGGAGAGGCGCATCTGCTCGACGGGGGCGGGATCGTTGGCGCAGCCGGACAGGGCAAGAAGTGCCAGGCCGGCGGCCATTATGCGGTGTTCGATCACTGGGGTTTCCTACGGTTTCGGGGCCGTGGCGGGCTGTACCTGCTGGGTCCGCCACCGCTCGAGATTGCGTTGCAGCAGGGCCTGCGGCACCCCTGCGGCGACCAATTCTGTCATCTTTTTCGCCAGTTGTCCGCGCAGCCAGGGGTCGTTGCAGGCGGAGTTGTAAGAGAGCGTGAGGTACAGCCCTTCGCTGGCGATAGGCGGTTCCAGCACTTCCAGGTCATTAGTGATGCCGAGGGTTTCCGCCAGGGCGACGCCGGGGTAGTGCTCGTAGAGGACGAATTCGGTGCGCTCCAGCAGCAGCTTCTGGAAGGCCTGGGTGACACTGGGGACTTCTTCGAGGGTGAGGTTGTCGCGGGCGAAGTGGTCGAAGTCCTGGCCAAAACTGTTGTTCACCAGGGTGCCACCGGTGCGTCCCTTGAGGTCGTCACGCCCCTGGAAGGGGAACGCGCGGCCGTGCTTGACCCAGACCACGCTGGGCGTGTCCAGGAAGGCGGGATGGATGTAGTCCATCGTCTCCAGCCGCGGCAGGGTGAGGAAGGCCCCGGCGATGAGGTCGACCCGACCGGTGCGCACTTCGTCCTGCGCGCGGGACCAGGGGCCGGTATAGAGGACGTCGATCTTCACGCCGATCTCTTCGCCGATGCGGTGCAGCAGGTCGGCATTGGCGCCGACCAGCAGCTTGGGGTTCTGCGGGTCGCGCCACAGGTAGGGCGGGTACTCGGGGTTTCCCGTGGCTACCAGGCGCTCGCACTTCTTGGCCGCCAGGGCGAGGGTCGGCACCAGCAGGCTGGCGATCAGCAACGGAGCGAGGAAGAGACGTCTGTACATCATGGAGTCCCAGTTCTGGAGCTTGGTTGGGAAGACGCCGGCCGTGTCACTGCACGACCATAACGCCGTGCTAGCTTAGGCCATTTGAAATCGTTTTTTGTCATAAGGAAGCCTTGATGAAGAGACTGCTTGCAGGACTTGTGACGTTGCTGGCAGCAGTGGCAGCCACGCTTTATTTCTATCCGCCTGCGTTGATGGCCAGCGCGCGACTGGTGGAAACCCATCTGGCCGGCCTGAGCAGCCAGGTGGTGACAGCGGGCGAACTGGATTTCGCCTACTACGACGGCGGCCCGAAGCTGGGCGAGACCATCGTCATGGTCCATGGCTTCGGTGCGGACAAGGACAACTGGCTGCGCATGGCCCGGCACTTCAGCAGCCGCTACCACGTGGTGGTACCCGACCTGCCGGGCTTCGGCGAAAGCAGCCGGCCGACGGGCAGCTACGACGTCGGCACCCAGGCCGAGCGGCTGGCGGACTTCATCCAGGCGCTGGGGGTGGGCAAGGTCCATCTGGTGGGCAACTCCATGGGCGGCCACATCGTGGCGCTGTATGCGGCGCGCTACCCGGACCGCGTGCGTTCGCTGGCGCTCTTCGACAACGCGGGGGTCACTGCACCGCACAAGAGCGAACTGTTCGACCTGCTGGAACAGGACCGCCCCAATCCCCTGGTGGTTACCCGCGTCTCCGACTACGACAGGCTGATGGACTTCGTCTTCGTCGATCCGCCCGTCCTGCCGGCCCCGCTCAAGCGCTACCTGGCCGACAGGGCCATCGCCAACCAGGTCCACTACGAAGTGGTCTTTCAGCAACTGGTTCAGCGCTACATCCCCCTGGAGCCGGAACTGCCAAAGATCAAGGCCCCTACCCTGCTGCTCTGGGGCGACAAGGACCGCGTGCTGGATGTATCGAGCCTCGATGTCATGAAGCCGCTGATCCCGCACGCCAGTACGGTGGTCATGAAGGATTGCGGACACGCCCCGATGATCGAGCGACCCGCCGAGACGGCACGCCACTACCAGGCCTTCCTCGACGGTCTCGCCACCGGCACGGCCACACCGTGACCGCTTGCCCGTACAGAGCGACGGAATTACCGGAGAAATAAAAAAGGCGGGAAAAGAAAAAGGCCTGCATTTCTGCAGGCCTTTCTTGTATGGCGCACTCGAGAGGATTCGAACCTCTGACCGCCCGGTTCGTAGCCGGGTACTCTATCCAGCTGAGCTACGAGTGCGTTGTGGTGTTTTTAGACCAGATCACCGCTGGTTTCTTCAATCACCCGACGCTATATCAGCTGATTGAAAATGGCGCACTCGAGAGGATTCGAACCTCTGACCGCCCGGTTCGTAGCCGGGTACTCTATCCAGCTGAGCTACGAGTGCGTTGTGGGCGCGCATTATAGAGACTTCAAAACCACCGTCAACTGATTTTTTCGATACTTTTCAATAACTTATCGAACTAACCGCTGACATCTCTACAACACTGAATAATGGCGGAGAAGGGGGGATTCGAACCCCCGACACCCTTTTGAGGTGTACTCCCTTAGCAGGGGAGCGCCTTCGGCCACTCGGCCACCTCTCCGCAACACGGGGCGCATGATAACCATGTTTTCCCCGTTTGCAAAGAAAAAAAGTAGAAAAATTAGTGGTTTGGTTCCTGGTCTTTCTCTTTCTGGATGCGCTGGTAGATTTCCTCACGGTGCACGGCTACCTCTTTCGGGGCGTTGACGCCAATGCGCACCTGATTACCTTTCACGCCTAATACGGTGACAGTGACTTCATCACCGACCATCAGGGTCTCTCCGACCCGGCGAGTCAGAATCAGCATTCCTTTCTCCTCACGGATGTGTTTCAGGGACAGTCTGCAAAAAAGAAATGGCGTCGGCCCCCCATGAATTTCAAGGGGCGTCCACCCAAGTATTGACCAGCGGTGGCAAAAGGAAAGTTCCACCACCGCAGACCAAAAACGACGAAAGGCGCGGGGTGAGCCGCGCCTTTCGTTATAAGGCTCACTCGCTCTGTCGAGCGGGTGCATCCAGTTCGAAGGCGGTGTGCAGGGCACGGACGGCCAGTTCGAGGTACTTCTCCTCGATGACGACGGAGACCTTGATCTCGGAAGTCGAGATCATCTGGATGTTGATGCTTTCCTTGGCCAGGGCTTCGAACATGCGGCTGGCGACGCCCGCGTGGGAGCGCATGCCGACACCGACGATGGACACCTTGGCGATGTTGGTGTTGCCGCCGACTTCACGGGCACCGATCTCGGCAGCGGTCTTCTCCAGCACGGCCAGGGCGTTCTGGTAGTCATTGTTGTGCACGGTGAAGGTGAAGTCGGTGGTGTTATCGTGCGCGACGTTCTGCACGATCATGTCCACTTCGATGTTGGCCGCACTCACCGGGCCGAGGATCTTGAAGGCCACGCCGGGGATGTCCGGCACGCCACGGATGGTCAGCTTGGCCTCGTCGCGGTTGAAGGCGATGCCGGAAATGATCGGCTGTTCCATGGATTCCTCTTCATCAAGGGTAATGAGGGTGCCCGGACCCTCCTGGAAGCTGTGCAGCACGCGCAGCGGAACGTTGTACTTGCCGGCGAACTCCACCGAGCGGATCTGCAGCACCTTCGAACCGAGACTGGCCATTTCCAGCATTTCCTCGAAGGTGATCTTGTCCAGGCGACGGGCCTGGGGAACAACGCGCGGATCGGTGGTGTAGACGCCGTCTACATCGGTGTAGATCTGGCACTCGTCCGCCTTCAGGGCAGCCGCCAGGGCCACGCCGGTGGTGTCGGAACCACCACGACCGAGGGTGGTGATGTTGCCGTGCTCGTCCACGCCCTGGAAACCGGCGACCACCACGACGCGACCGGACTTGAGGTCGGCGCGGATCTTCTGGTCGTCGATCTGCAGGATGCGCGCCTTGTTGTGGGCGCTGTCGGTGAGGATGCGGACCTGGTTGCCGGTGTAGGAGACGGCCGGCACACCGCGCTTGATCAGCGCCATCGCCAGCAGGGCGATGGTCACCTGCTCGCCGGTGGACACCATCACGTCCAGCTCACGCGGAACCGGCTTGTTGTCGCTGATCTGCTTGGCCAGATCGATGAGGCGATTGGTTTCGCCGCTCATGGCGGAAACCACCACGACGATGTCGTCACCGCGCTCGCGGAATTTCTTGACCTTCTCGGCCACCTGCTCGATGCGCTCGATGGTGCCGACCGAGGTCCCCCCAAACTTCTGTACGATCAAAGCCATTTCAAAGCCGCCTAATCCCGTGAAGGGCGCCCATTAAACAATCAACGCAGGACACTGCCAAGGGCCCGCCGGGCGTGGCGCGGAGCTCCTGGCGAAGGGTTCCGGCGGGCGCCCGGTGCGTGTGGCAACCGGGCACCAACGGCATCAGAGCCCCTGCTCGACGAACGGAACGGCAAGTGCCAGGGCCTGGTCCAGGGCTGCGGCGTCGGTACCACCGCCACGCGCCATGTCCGGACGGCCACCGCCCTTGCCACCGACCGCTGCCGCGGCCTGCTTCATCAGATCGCCGGCTTTGAGTTGGCCGGTCAGGTCCTGGGTGACGCCGGCGACCAGTGTCACCTTGCCCTCCAGCGCCCCGCCGAGCAGGATCACTGCGCGGCCGAGCTTGTTCTTCAACTGGTCGACCAGCGCCAGCAGCGCGTCGCCGTCCACGTCCAGGCGCGCGGCCAGGACCTTGACACCCTTGACCTCCACCGCCGATGCCGCCAGATCGTCGCCGGCCGCGCTGGCCGCCTTGGCCTTGAGCTGGTCGACTTCCTTCTCCAGCTGGCGGTTGCGCTCCAGCAGGGCTGCGAGCTTGTCCAGGACGTTGTCACGGCTGCCCTTGACCAGCACGGCTGCTTCCTTCAGCTGCTCCTCGGCACCGTTCAGGTAGGCCAGGGCCGCAGCACCGGTGACTGCCTCGATACGGCGCACGCCGGAGGCTACGCCGCCTTCGCTGGTGATCTTGAACAGGCCGATGTCGCCCGTGCGGGAGACGTGGGTACCGCCGCAGAGCTCGACGGAGAAATCACCGCCCATGCTCAGCACGCGTACCTGGTCGCCGTACTTCTCGCCGAACAGCGCCATGGCGCCCTTGGCCTTGGCGGTCTCGATGTCGGTCTCTTCGGTCTCGACTGCGGTGTTGCGGCGAATCTCGGTGTTGACGATGTCTTCCAGCGCTTTCAGCTGCTCGGGCTTGATGGCCTCGAAGTGGCTGAAGTCGAAGCGCAGGCGCTGGCTGTCCACCAGGGAGCCTTTCTGCTGCACGTGCTCACCGAGCACGCGACGCAGGGCTGCGTGCAGCAGGTGGGTCGCGGAGTGGTTCAGCGCCGTGGCACTGCGAACGCTGGAGTCGGCCTCAGCCTTGACGCTGGCGCCGACCGAGAGGCCGCCCTTGGCCACGATGCCGTGGTGCAGGAAGGCGCCGCCGGCCTTGGTGGTGTCACGGACGTCGAAGCGCACACCGGCGCCTTCCAGGTAACCGCAGTCACCCACCTGGCCACCGGACTCGGCGTAGAACGGGGTCTGGTCCAGCACCACCACGCCCTCCTCGCCTTCGGCGAGGCTGTCGACGGCAGCGCCAGCCTTGAACAGCGCGACGACCTTGCCGCTGCCGCTGGTGCCGGCGTAGCCGAGGAAGCGGGTGTCAACGTCGACCTTGACCAGGCTGTTGTAGTCCATGCCGAAGGCGCTGGAGGCGCGGGCGCGTTCACGCTGGGCCTCCATCTCGCGCTCGAAGCCTTCCTCGTCGACGGTCAGCTCGCGTTCGCGGGCGATGTCGGCGGTCAGGTCCACCGGGAACCCGTAGGTGTCGTAGAGCTTGAAGACGATGTCGCCCGGGATGACCTGGCCCTGCAGGGACGCGAGGTCCTGCTCGAGGATCTTCAGGCCATGCTCCAGGGTCTTGGCGAACTGTTCTTCCTCGGTCTTCAGCACGCGCTCGATGTGCGCCTGCTGCTGCTTGAGCTCGGGGAAGGCCTCGCCCATCTCGGCCACCAGGGCAGCGACGATCTTGTGGAAGAAGGTGCCCTTGGCGCCCAGCTTGTTGCCGTGGCGGCAGGCGCGGCGAATGATGCGGCGCAGCACGTAGCCACGGCCTTCGTTGGACGGCAGTACACCATCCGCCACCAGGAAGGAGCAGGAGCGGATGTGGTCGGCCACGACCTTCAGGGACGGGGCGTCGTCGTTGGCGCAGCCGATGGCCTCGGCGGCGGCCTTGAGCAGGCTCTGGAACAGGTCGATCTCGTAGTTCGAGTGCACGTGCTGCAGCACGGCGCTGATGCGCTCCAGGCCCATGCCGGTGTCCACGCTGGGCGCCGGCAGTGGGTGCATCACGCCATCGGCGGTGCGGTTGAACTGCATGAAGACGTTGTTCCAGATCTCGATGTAGCGATCACCGTCCTCTTCCGGGGAGCCGGGCGGGCCGCCCCAGATGTCCGGGCCGTGGTCGTAGAAGATCTCGGTGCACGGGCCGCACGGGCCGGTATCGCCCATCGCCCAGAAGTTGTCGGACGCATAGGGCGCGCCCTTGTTGTCACCGATGCGGACCATGCGCTCGGCAGGGATGCCGACTTCCTGGGTCCAGATGTCGTAGGCCTCGTCGTCGCTGGCGTAGACGGTGACCCAGAGCTTTTCCTTGGGCAGCTTCAGCCACTTGTCGCCGGTGAGGAATTCCCAGGCGTAGTGGATGGCATCGCGCTTGAAGTAGTCGCCGAAGCTGAAGTTGCCCAGCATTTCGAAGAAGGTGTGGTGGCGCGCGGTGTAGCCGACGTTGTCCAGGTCGTTGTGCTTGCCGCCGGCGCGGACGCACTTCTGGCTGGTGGTGGCACGGGTGTAGGCGCGCTTTTCCAGGCCCAGGAAGCAGTCCTTGAACTGGTTCATGCCCGCGTTGGTGAACAGCAGGGTCGGGTCGTTGCCCGGGATCAGGGAGCTGGAGGCGACGCGGGTGTGCCCCTTCTCTTCGAAGAAGCTCAGGAAGGCTTCACGGATTTCTGCGCTTTTCATAGGTTCGTCCACGGAATCTGCGGTCAAGAATCGCCGGCAAAGGGCCGCATTATATCGGCCCTTTGCCGCGCGGATAGTGCCTTGTGCGATAGAAAGGGGCTATCGGGGGGATTTCAGCTCGCATGATCCAGAAACGCGGCAAAACCCTCGATCACCCGCTCGATTCCGGCGGCGTCGACATCCAGGTGGGTGACCATGCGCAGGCGTGCCGCCGCGCTCACTATCACGCCGCGCTCGGCCATGAAGGCCTTGAGGGCAGCGGCCCGCTCGCCGATGTCGACGTAGACCATGTTGGTCTGCACCGGCTCCACGCTGAAGCCCAGCGCCGCAAGACCTTCACCCAGCCGTGCGGCATTGGCGTGGTCGTCGGCCAGGCGTGGCACCTGGTGCTCCAGGGCGTAGTGCCCGGCGGCGGCCAGCAGGCCAGCCTGGCGCATGCCGCCACCGACCATCTTGCGCAGCCGGCGGGCACGCTGGATGAACTCGGCCCCGCCGCACAGCACCGACCCGACCGGCGCGCCCAGCCCTTTGGACAGGCACACTGAGACGGAGTCGAAATGGCGGGTGATCTCGGCGGCGTCCACCCCCAGCTTCACGGCGGCGTTGTACAGCCGCGCGCCGTCCAGGTGCAGCGCCAGGCCACGGCGGCGGGTCAGCTCGCGGGCCGCTGCCAGGTACGCCAGGGGCAGGACCTTGCCCTGCATGGTGTTCTCCAGCGCCAGCAGGCGGGTGCGGGCGAAGTGGAAGTCGTCCTGCTTGATGGCCGCCTCCACCTTCGCCAGGTCCAGGCTGCCGTCGGCCTCGCCCTCGATGGGCTGTGGCTGGATCGAGCCCAGCACCGCCGCGCCGCCGCCTTCGTACTTATAGGTGTGCGCCTGCTGGCCGACGATGTACTCGTCGCCCCGTTGGCAGTGCGCCATCAGGCCCAGGAGGTTGCTCATGGTGCCGGTGGGGACGAACAGCGCCGCCTCGAACCCCAGGCGCTCGGCCAGCCAGGCTTCCAGGCGGTTGACGGTGGGGTCTTCGCCATAGACGTCATCCCCCAGCGGGGCACGGTTCATCGCCTCGCGCATTCCCGGAGTGGGTTGGGTGACGGTGTCGCTGCGCAGGTCTATGACGGACATCTCGGGCTCCTCAGCTGGGTAAGGGGGTGACCCTAAAGGAGCGCGGCGAGTGGGGCAAGGGGCGCCAGGCGCCCCGCGGAACGGGCCTCAGCCCGCAAGGGCTCGGCCCACTGGATCAGTCGACGTTGGCGGGCACGATGAGGATGCCGGCGCGCAGGCCGTTCTTCACCTTGGGGTTGGGGAAGATGATGCGCGCGCCCTGCTCTTCCACCACCCAGCGGGTCCCGGCGATGTCCTCGGCCAGCAGGTAGCCGGTGGGCAGCTCGCTGAAGTTCTCCACGTCGTCGGGCAGGTGCAGGCGGAAGGCATCGCTGTGCTTGATCACCTCGCGGGACACGGCGAACAGCTTGAGGTCGCCCAGCGCGTCTGCCTCCGGCTCGGCGCCCTCGATCAACTGACGCAGGCGGGTCTCCAGGCGGCCGAGGTTCACGCCCTCGTTCTGCCCGAACGGCCGGGCCTTGCCGAGCTCCAGGGTGAAGGCCTCGGCCTCCAGTCGCGCGTAGGTGTAGGAGCTGAAGGTGATGCCGGTCTTGTTCTGCAGCAGCACGGCCTCGACCCCGGCAGCGGCCAGGCGCGCCAGCTCGCGGGGGGAATGGGCACGCCCCTCGCGGTAGGGATAGAGGGCGAACTGTTCGATGCGCGAACCGCGGATGGCGGTGTGCATGTCGTAGTGCAGGCGGGTGCGGCCCTCGCGGGCGAAGAACGCAGCGGCCAGGTGTTCCAGCTCGTTGGCGCGCATGGCCTCGGTGCCGCTGGTCTGCTCGTGGCGGCCGTTGAACAGGCGGTTGATGTCCTGCTCCACGTAGCGCTCGCCCCGGCGCATGGCCTCGGGGTTGCCGAGCAGGAAGAGGATGCGTGCGCGGGGTTTCAGTTCGCCCCGGGCCACACCCTGGATCAGCCGGTCGAGCAGTTCGATCGGCGCCGTCTCGTTGCCGTGGATGCCGGCGGAGAGCAGCAGGTCCAGGCCGTCATCGGCGCCGGCGGGCGGGGTCACCTCCAGGGCGCCCTCCGCCAGCCAGTGCAGGCGCGTGCCCTCGGCGGTCAGTTGAATCTTCTCGGTCGGCTCACGGCCGGCCAGGGTCAGTTCAAGCAGCTTGCCAAGGGCCAGCATCCGCGCGTCCTCAGTGGTCGTGGTTGCAGTCCGGCCCGTGTACGTGGCCGTCTTCGTCGTCGGCGTCGGCCGGTTCCATCTCTAGCTGCAGGCTCACCAGGTTGGTGGCCAGCGGGCGCAGCAGCAGGTTGGCGTACTCGGTATCGCCCTCCTCCACGTCCACGCCGATCAGCAGTTGGCCGTTGCCGGCGGTCTGGATCCAGACCTCCTTGCCCTGCCAGACCACGGCAAAACGGGTGCAGGACGTTTCCAGCTGGGTGCCGTCGGTGTCTTCGAGGATGAGTTGCAGGGCGTCGGACATGTGTAGAACTCCAGGATCGTAAGGCAGAGAGCGGCGGGCGGGGCGGAGGGTTCCGAGGAACACCTCACCGCCGGCCGCACGCCGCTCAGTTCAGTTGGAACGGATAAACGGCGCCCAGTTTAAGGATCTGGGTGAGTTCATCCAATGCCGTGCGGCATTCGGTGAGCAATTGTGGATCAGCCAGGTCGCTTTCGCTCAGGCGATCGCGGTAATGCTTCTCCACCCAGGCGGTCAGGGTGTCGTAGAGCGAGGGGGTGAGGATCACGCCCGGGTTGACCGCCGCCAGCTCGTTGTCCTTCAGGGCCACGCGCAGGCGCAGGCACGCCGGGCCACCGCCGTTCTGCATGCTCTGCTTGAGGTCGAAGACCTTCACCTCGCGGATCGGGCCGTCCTCGGCGGTCAGGGTCTGCAGGTAGCGCCACACCCGCGCGTTGTTGCGGCACTCCTCCGGGACGATCAGCAGCATGCTGCCGTCGGCGCGGCTGAGCAGCTGGCTGTTGAACAGGTAGGAACGCACCGCGTCCTCCACCGTCACCGCCTCGCGGGGCACGCACACGGCCTGGAAGCGGCCACCGACGCGGCCCAGCTTGTCGTGCAACTCGGCCAGTACCTTGTCGGTCTCCAGGAAGGCGTCCTGGTGATGGAACAGCACCTCGCCATTGCCTACCGCGATCACGTCGTTGTGGAACACGCCCTGGTCGATCACCGCCGGGTTCTGCTGGGCGTAGACCACGCCGGCCTCGCTCAGCCCGTGCAGGCGCGCGACGGCCTGGCTGGCCTCCAGGGTCTGCCGCGCCGGGTAGCGCGAGGGCGCCGGGAAGCGGCTGTCGAAGGCGCTGCGGCCGAACACGAAGAACTCCACGCCAGCCTCGCCGTAGCCCTTGCAGAAACGGGTGTGGTTGGCCGCGCCTTCGTCACCGAACTGCGCCACCGCCGGCAGCGCGGCGTGGTGGGCGAAGTGGCGCTCGTCAGCGAACATCGCCGCCAGCACGCGGCTGGTGGTGGGGTGCTCGATGCTGCGGTGGAACTTGCAGTTGAGGTTGGCGGCGGTGAAGTGCACGCGGCCGTCGGCAGTGTCGGCGCTGGGGCTGACGGTGCAGGCGTTGGCGGTCCACATGCTGGATGCCGAGCTGCAGGCGGCCAGCAGCGGCATGGCGTCACGGGCGGCCTTCTCGATCACCTGGGCGTCGGTCCCGGCGAAGCCGAGGCTGCGCAGCGCGGCAACGTTGGGGCGCTCCTGCGGGGCGAGCACGCCCTGCTTGAAGCCCATGTCCATCAGCGCCTTCATCTTCGCCAGGCCCTGCAGGGCGGCTTCCTTGGGGCTGGAGACGGCCTGGCTGTTGCTCTGCGACGCCACGTTGCCGTAGGACAGGCCACCGTAGTTGTGGGTCGGGCCGACCAGACCGTCGAAGTTCACTTCATGGGCGCTCATAGGCTGACTCCAGGCGTCAGGGTTGCAGGCAGGGCAAGGGTTTCGCTTTCCAGCGAGGCGACCGGGTAGGCGCAGTAGTCAGCGGCGTAGTAGGCGCTGGCGCGGTGGTTGCCCGACGCGCCGACACCCCCGAAGGGCGCGCTGCTCGCGGCCCCGGTCAGTTGTTTGTTCCAGTTGACGATGCCGGCGCGGCTCTCGATGAAGAAGCGCTGGTACAGCTCGCGGGAGTCCGAGAGCAGGCCGGCAGCCAGGCCGTACTGGGTGGCGTTGGCCTCGGCCATGGCGGCCTCGAAGCCGTCGTAGCGGATCACCTGCAGCAGCGGGCCGAAGAACTCTTCGTCCGGACGCTCGGCCACGGCGGTGACGTCGAGGATGCCGGGGGTCAGCAGCGCGGCGGTCTCCAGGGGCTGGGACATGGCCAGCAGCGGCGTGGCGCCCTGGGCGATCAGGTGCTCCTGGGCCTTGAGCAGGTGGCGCGCCGCGTCCAGGGAGATCACCGAGCCCATGAAGGGCGCCGGCTGGGCGTCGAAGGCACCGACCTGGATGCTCGCCGCCACCGCCACCAGGCGCGCCAGCAGCGCGTCGCCCCAGGCGCCGACCGGCACCAGCAGGCGGCGGGCGCAGGTGCAGCGCTGGCCGGCGGAGATGAAGGCGGACTGGATGATGGTATAGACGGCCGCATCGACATCGGCCACCTCGTCCACCACCAGCGGGTTGTTGCCGCCCATCTCCAGCGCCAGGATCTTGTCCGGGCGGCCGGCGAACTGCTGGTGCAGCAGGTTGCCGGTGCGGCTGGAGCCGGTGAAGAACAGGCCGTCGATGCCCGGGTTGCCAGCCAGGGCGACGCCGGTTTCGCGACCGCCCTGCACCAGGTTGAGCACACCGGCGGGCAGGCCCGCCTCGATCCAGCACTGGACCGTCAGTTCGGCCACCTTGGGGGTCAGCTCACTGGGCTTGAACACCACGGCATTGCCGGCCAGCAGCGCGGGCACGATGTGGCCGTTGGGCAGGTGGCCGGGGAAGTTGTAGGGGCCGAACACGGCGACCACGCCGTGGGGCTTGTGGCGCAGCACGGCGGTGGCGTCGGCCAGCGGGCCACTCTTCTCGCCGGTGCGTTCGCGGTAGCTCTGGATGGAGATGGCGACCTTGTTGACCATGCTGGTCACTTCGGTGGCGGACTCCCACAGCGGCTTGCCGGTCTCCTCGCCGATGCAGCGGGCCAGTTCGTCGGCGCGGGTCTTGAGGGTGGCGGCGAAGCGTTCGAGAACGGCGATGCGCGCGTCCAGGCTCAGGCGGGCCCAGGCCGGGAAGGCGGCACGGGCGGCAGCCACGGCGGCTTCGACCTGTTCGGCGCTGGCGCCCTGCCCGCTCCAGACGGATGCCTGGGTGACCGGGTTCAGCGAGTCGAAGGCCTCGCCCTGCCCGGTCTGCCAGGCGCCTGCGATGTAATGGGTGCTCATTTCACGGACTCCTTGGCCGACAGGGGCACGGCGCGAACCGAGGCGCCAGCCGAGAGTTTCAGGCGCTTGGCGGTGTCGGCGTCCACCACCAGGGTGCCGGCAGCCAGGCGCGCCGGGGCGGCGGTGACACGGCAATCCTCGCGCTTGCGGTTGTGGATCAGGTACGGCGTGGCGTCCTCGCCGGGGGTGCCGACGGCCAGCACCAGCGCCTGGCTGTCCTGCACGGCGCGGATCTTCGCGGTCTGGCATTCGATGGCCGGGCCGGCGTCGAAGATGTCGACGTAGCCCTGGAAGCTGAAGCCCTCGCCCTTGAGCATCGCCAGGGCCGGCTCGGTATCGGTGTGCACGCGCCCGATCACGTCCCGCGCCGCCTCGGAGAGGAAGCAGGTGTAGAGCGGGAACTTGGGCATCAGCTCGGCGATGAAGGCCTTGTTGCCGACGCCGGTGAGGTAGTCCGCGCGGGAGAACTCCATCTTGAAGAAATGCCGGCCCAGGCTCTCCCAGAACGGCGAGACGCCGTGCTCGTCGGACATGCCGCGCATCTCGGCGATCACCTTGTCGCCGAACAGCTCGGGGAACTCGGCGATGAACAGGAAGCGTGCCTTGGACAGCAGGCGGCCGTTGAGGCCGGTGCGGTAGCCGGCGTGCAGGAACAGCGAGCACAGCTCGGAGTTGCCGGTCAGGTCGTTGGCCAGGAACAGCGTGGGGATCTGCCGGTGGATGTTCAGCTCCTGGGAGGCGCTGACGGTGAGCCCGACGCGGTAGTTGTACCAGGGCTCGCGCAGGCCCACGGCGCCGGCCACGGCGGAGATGCCGACGACCTTGCCATCGTCGTCCTCGAGCACGAACAGGTAGTCGGCATCGGCCCGCTCAGCCTCGCCACGGAATGCCTTCTCGGCCCAGCCCACACGGTGGGTCAGGCGCTCCTCGTTGGCGGGCAGCGTGGTCAGGCCGGCGCCGGTGCTGCGCGCCAGGTCGATCAGGGCCGGCAGGTCGGCGCTGCGTACGGGACGAACGATCATAGTCACTCCGTTAGAGCTTCGTGCTGCGAGCGGCAGGTCGGGCGGCACGCCGCCCAGGGCTGGCACTCGGGGTTAAATCGCCACCAGGCGCACGCTGGCGCCCTCGCCGACGCCCAGGGCTTCGGCGGCTTCGGCGGTGAGTTCCACCGGCTTGCCCGGGGCCCAGTCCAGCTCGGCCACCACGGCGCGGAAGTCCTGCAGCTGGCCGTTGCTCACCAGGTACTGGCGGCCCACCTTGGGCGCGGCACCGATGCGCACCGGCACCACGCGGCTCTGGGCGATGGAGCGGATGCCGGACGTGCGGGCGTGCAGGGTCGGGCCACCGTCGAAGATGTCGATGTAGTTGTCGGTCTCGAAGCCTTCGCGCATGAGGATGTCGAAGGTGATCTGCGCGCGCGGGTGCACCTGCCCCATGGACTCCTGGGCCTCGTCGGGCAGCAGCGGCACGTAGATGGGGTAGTTCGGCATCAGCTCGGCGAGGAAGGTGCGGCTCTTCAGCCCCGACAGGCGCTCGGCCTCGACGTAGTTGAGGTCGAAGAAGTTGCGCCCGACGGCGTTCCAGAATGGCGATTCACCCTGGTCGTCGCTGTAGCCGACGATCTCCACCACCACCGCATCGGCGAAACGCTCGGGATGGCTGGCCATGAACAGCAGGCGGCCGCGGGAGTTGAGTTCGGCGAAGGCAGTGTTCACCAGGTCGCGCTCGACGTAGAAGCTGGTCAGCAGGCTGTTGCCGGTGAGGTCGTGGCACAGCGAGAGGACGTGGATCTTGTTGTGGATCTTCAGCTCCCGGGACGCATGCACGAAGGTCTCGTTGCGGAAGCTGTAGAAGGGCTCGGAGAAACCGGCGGAGGCGACGATGGCGGAGCAGCCCACCAGGCAGCCGCGCTCGGTGTCTTCCAGCACGAAGAAATAGCTCTCCTCACCGTTGAAGCTCACTTCGGCAGCGAAGGACGCTTCGGAGGCGGTGATCTTCTCGCCCAGGCGACCAGCGTCGTCCGGGAGGGACGTGACACCCACGGGGCTGTCCGCGGCCAGTCGCTGAACATCGGCGAGGTCGGCCATTTGCGCGGGGCGCATCACCAGCATGGGAGTCACTCCTTCAATAAAGGCTCCGGCGGCGCCGTTGGCCGACCGGAGAAAACGGCGGCCAATGGGCCGCCGATCACGCATGAAAAACCTTCATCCCTGGTTGTGCGGCGCGGCACCTCCTGTGCCGCGCCTTCCGGGCCCTCAGGCCTGGGTCAGCTTGGCCACGGCGCGCTCGAAGCGGTCCAGGCCTTCATCGATGTCGGCGTCCGGGATCACCAGGCTGGGCGCGAAGCGCACCACGTCCGGACTGGCCTGCAGCACCATCACGGCTTCCTTCTCGGCCGCGTTGAGCACGTCCTTGGCCTTGCCTTTCCAGGCATCGGCCAGCACCGCGCCGATCAGCAGGCCCAGGCCGCGCACTTCACTGAACAGGCCGTACTTCTGGCCGATGGCCTCGAGGCGCGCCTTGAAGCGCTCATGCTTGGCGGTGATGCGGCTGAGCACTTCGGGGGTGTTGATCACGTCCAGCACCGCTTCGGCCACGGCGCAGGCCAGCGGGTTGCCACCGTAGGTGGTGCCGTGGGTGCCCACGGAGAGGTGCTTGGCGATCTCGGTGGTGGTCAGCATGGCGCCGATGGGGAAACCGCCGCCCAGGCTCTTGGCGCTGGAGAGGATGTCCGGGGTCACGCCGTAGTGCTGGTAGGCGAACAGGTGGCCGCTGCGGCCCATGCCGCTCTGCACTTCGTCGAACACCAACAGGGCGTTGTGCTCGTCGCACAGCTTGCGGGCGCCTTCCAGGTAGGCCTGGTCGGCCGGCAGCACGCCGCCCTCCCCTTGCACGGGTTCGAGCACCACGGCGCAGGTCTTGTCGGAGATGGCGGCCTTCAGGGCTTCCAGGTCGTTGAACGGCACATGGGTGATGCCTTCCATCTTCGGACCGAAGCCGTCGGAGTACTTCGGCTGGCCGCCCACGGTGACGGTGAACAGGGTACGGCCGTGGAAGCTGTTGGTGGCGGCGATGATCTCGTGCTTCTGCGGGCCATAAACGTCGTGGGCGTAGCGACGGGCCAGCTTGAACGCGGCCTCGTTGGCCTCGGCGCCGGAGTTGGCGAGGAACACGCGCTCGGCGAAGGTGGCGTCCACCAGCTTCCGGGCCAGGCGCAGGGCCGGCTCGTTGGTGAAGACGTTGGAAACGTGCCAGATCTTGTTGGCCTGGTCGGTCAGTGCCTTGACCAGTGCCGGGTGAGCATGCCCCAGGGAGTTCACGGCGATGCCGCCGGCGAAATCGATCAGTTCACGGCCGCTCTGGTCCCAGACGCGGGAACCCTGGCCTCGCACCGGGATGAACGCGGCGGGGGCATAGTTGGGGACCATCAGCTGATCGAAATCGGCGCGCTCGACCTGCGCATGCTCAACGGACATCAGTTTCTCCTGCCTGAAGCGGCTAGTGGTGAAAGGATTGTAGGGAGTGATCCGGGGTTGGCATTGCCGCCAAGCGACAACTTCTTACAGCCCAAACCCGCGAAAATCCGAGGCTTTCGGAAATGCGACAGAAAGCGTCGGGAAGGCGCAGTTTAAACGCGGATCGCCACAGGACGCACGGGGCACAGCGTATTCGCCACGGGATGACCGGCGGGTATCCGTCATGCGCAAGGGCACGAGGCGAGACGGCGCATCGAGACGCCATGCACCGGCACGCCGCACCCGCAACCGGGGCTGCCAGCACAAGGAAGACAGGAACGAGGCGCCGGGCGCTGCAAGCCGCCCGCCCGGCACCGGTGATCAACCGCGCTCGGACAGTGCCGGCTGGTTGTCGAAGGGGCCGCCGCTGCGCCGCTGGTTGCGGTCTTCGCGGGGGGTGACGCCGAAGAAGTTGCGGTAGGCGCTGGAGAAGTGCGGGCCGGAGGAGAAGCCGCAGGAGAGGCCGATCTGGATGATCGACTTGCTGGTCTGCATCAGCATCTGCCGGGCCTTGTTCAGGCGCAGTTCCAGGTAGTACTGGCTGGGCACGCGGTTGAGGTACTGCTTGAAGATGCGCTCCAGCTGGCGGCGCGACACGCACACGTGCTGGGCGATCTCGTCGGTGGTCAGCGGCTCCTCGATGTTGGCCTCCATCAGCAGCACCGCCTGGGTGAGCTTCGGGTGGCTGGAGCCGAGGCGGTTCTGCAGCGGGATGCGCTGGCGTTCGCCGCCTTCGCGGATGCGCTCCACCACCAGTTCCTCGGACACGGCGCCGGCCAGCTCGGCGCCGTGGTCACGGGCCAGCACCGCCAGCAGCAGGTCGAGCACCGCCAGGCCGCCGCAGGCGGTAAGGCGGTCGCGGTCCCAGTCGAACAGGTGGCTGGTGGCGATGACCTTGGGGAAGCGCTCGCTGAAATCGTCCTGCCAGCGCCAGTGCACCGCCGCGCGGTAACCGTCCAGCAGGCCGAGCTGCGCCAGCGGGTAGACCCCGGCGGAGAGCCCGCCCACCACGCAGCCGGTGCGGGCCACCTGCTTCAGTGCCGTGGCCAGCCCGACGGACACCGCCGCCGGTGGCTCGTCGGCCAGCAGGAACAGGCGTGTCAGCCCTTCCAGCCTGCCGGTCCAGGGCTCGCCCGGCAGGCGCCAGCCGCCTTCGGCCGGTGCCTCGGCCTGGAGGAAGTGCAGGTCGTAGACCACTTCCGGGTGCAGGCGCTGGGCGACGCGCAGGGCCTCCTCGGCCAGCGCCAGGGTCATGGCCTTGGTGCCGGGCCAGAGCAGGAAACCGATTCGTTGGGCAGTCATGGCAGGCAGCTTAGCCTCAGTCGGCACGATTTACTTGAGGCTTCCGGAGAGGAACTGCTTGAGCCGCTCGGATTGTGGATTGGCCAACACATCCTTCGGGCAGCCGGTCTCTTCGACCACGCCCTTGTGCAGGAAAATCAACTGGTTGGACACCTCGCGGGCGAAGCCCATCTCGTGGGTGACCACCACCATGGTGCGGCCTTCCAGGGCCAGGTCCTTCATCACCTTGAGCACCTCGCCCACCAGTTCGGGGTCAAGGGCGGAAGTGGGCTCGTCGAAGAGCATCACCTCCGGCTCCACCGCCAGGGCGCGAGCGATGGCGACACGCTGCTGCTCACCGCCGGACATGTGCGCCGGGTAGGCGTCCTTGCGGTGGGCCACGCCGACCTTGGCCAGGTAGTGCTCGGCCTTCTCGATGGCTTCCTTCTTCGACACGCCGAGCACGTGCACCGGCGCTTCGATGACGTTCTCCAGGGCGCTCATGTGCGACCACAGGTTGAAGTGCTGGAACACCATAGCCAGGCGCGAACGCATGCGCTGCAGCTGCTTGGGGTCGGCCGCCTTGAGGCCGCCGTCCTTGTTGGCCACCAGCTTGAGCTCCTCGCCATTGAGCAGGATCTTGCCGCCGTGGGGCTGCTCCAGCAGGTTGATGCAGCGCAGGAAGGTACTTTTGCCCGATCCGCTCGAGCCGATGATGCTGATCACATCGCCCGCCTTGGCGGCCAGGGAGACGCCCTTGAGGACTTCATGGCTGCCGTAGCGCTTGTGCAGGTCTTGGACTTCCAGTTTGTACATGGTCTCGGTCTCGATGCGATTGGATCAGTCGCTCAGCAAGCGTCCCTGACGAATGGGTTCACGGCCGGCCACCTTGGCCAGCCACAGTCCGGGTTGGGCGAAGCGGGTGCGCTCACGGGCGAACAGCACGCCGTCCACCGTGGCGCACACCGTGGAATGGCGGTCGCTCAAGGGGTCGATCACTTCGAACAGCGGCTCGCCAGCCCTGACCCGCGCACCGGCAGGCTGCAGGAAGCTGACCACGCCGGCGTGGGGCGGATAGAGCAGTTCGGTGCCCTCGAAGGGGGTCGGCTCGCACCGTGCCGGCGGAGCGGCCGGCCAGTCACCGTCGATCAACCCGTGCTCGGCGAGCACTGCGAGAATGGCCTCGGCGCGAGCCTCGGACAGCGGGCGGTCGGTATCGGCCACGCCGCCCAGCTCGACCGTGCTGGCCACGCAGGCCAGCGGAATCGACGCCTGCGGGAAGCGCCGGGCCAGGCGCAGCCAGGGCAGCGAGCAGGCCTCGTCGAACGAGCTGCCGCCGGACTCTTCAGCGGTGAGTACGGCCGCGGCCCCCAGGCGGGCCGAGAGCCCGGCCAGCGGCGCGGCGTGCTGCGGCAGGCAGTACAGGTGCACGGCCGCCTCCAGGTCGCAATGCAGGTCCAGCACCAGGTCGGCGTCGCAGGCGTGGGTCAGCAGCAGGCGCTGCAGCCCCTCCAGCTCCGAAGTGGCCGGCGGCAGCTGGCGCAGGGCGGCCCGCATGGCCTCGCGGATGGTGGTGCGGTTGGCATCAGCGTCATCACCCAGGCGCCCTTCCAGGCTGGCCTCGATCTGGGCCGCCAGGTCGACGAAGCCCCGGTTGAAGTTGCGCCCACTGGTGAACTCGAAGCGACCCAGGTGGGTGGCCTGCAGCACCTGGCCGAGGCCGATGGGGTTGGCCACCGGCACCAGTTCGATGCAGCCGGTCAGGCGGCCTTCGGCCTCCAGTTCGGCCAGGCGCCGCTTGAGCTCCACCGCCACGCGCATGCCCGGCAGTTCGTCGGCATGCAGGGACGCCTGCAGGTACGCCTTGCGCGCGCCGGCGCCGAAGCGGAAGACGCTCAGCTGGCGGCGGGTACCGGGCAGGCCCCAGGGCAGTTCGTGATCGATGCGCTCCATGGCATCAGGCCTTGCGCGGAGCCAGGTAGGCCAGCCAGCGGCGCTCGGCCAGCTTGAACAGGCGCACCAGGATGAAGGTCAGGCACAGGTAGAACAGGCCGGCGGTGATGAACGCCTCGAACGGCAGGTAGTACTGCGAGTTCACGGTGCGCGCGGCGCCGGTGATGTCCACCAGGGTGACGATGGAGGCCAGGCTGGTGGTGTGCAGCATCATGATCACTTCGTTGCTGTACTGCGGCAGCGCACGGCGCAGGGCCGAGGGCAGCAGGATGCGGCGGTACAGTTTGGCGCGGGACATGCCGATGGCCTTGGCCGCTTCGATCTCGCCGTGGGGCGTGGCCTTGAGGCTGCCGGCGAGGATCTCGGCGGTGTAGGCACTGGTGTTGATGGCGAACGCCAGGCAGGCACAGAAGGTGGCGTTGGACAGGTAGGGCCAGAGCCAGCTTGCGCGCACGGCCTCGAACTGGGCCAGGCCGTAGTAGATGAGGAACAGCTGCACCAGCATCGGGGTGCCGCGGATGACGTAGGTGTAGAGCCAGGCCGGGAAGTTGACCATGGGCTGCTTGGAGACCCGCATCAGCGCCAGGGGCACGGCCACCAGCAGGCCGACGGCCAGGGAAATGGCCAGCAGCTTGAGGGTCACCAGCACGCCGCTGAAGTAGAGCGGCAGGTTCTCGTAGATGACGGTGTAGTCGAAGATCACGGATGCGCCCTCTCGCTCACAGATCGGCGGCCTTGATGCCGACGGAGTAACGTTTTTCCAGGAAGCGCAACGCCAGCAGCGACACGCTGGTCAGCACCAGGTACAGACCCGCCACGGCCAGGAAGAAGGTGAAGGGCTCGCGGGTGGCGTCCGCCGCGCTCTTGGCCTTGAACATCATGTCCTGCAGGCCCACTACGGACACCAGCGCGGTGGCCTTGGTCAGCACCAGCCAGTTGTTGGTGAAGCCGGGGATGGCGAAGCGGATCATCTGCGGCACCAGGATGCGGAAGAACACCTGGCGACCGCTCATGCCGTAGGCGAAGCCGGCCTCGCCCTGCCCTTTCGGGATGGCCATGAAGGCGCCCCGGAAGGTCTCGGACAGGTAGGCACCGAAGATGAAGCCGAGGGTGAAGACCCCGGACCAGAACGGGTCGAGGTCGATGTAGTCGTCATAGCCGACCATCGGCCCCACCAGGTTCACCACCTGCTGGCCGCCGTAGAAGATCAGCAGGATCAGCACCAGGTCGGGAATGCCGCGGACCACGGTGGCGTAGGCATCCCCCATGATGGCCAGCCAGCGCACCGGCGACAGGCGGAAGGCCGCGCCGACCAGGCCGAGCAGGATGGCCATGGACATGGAGGACAGCGCCAGCAGCAGGGTGAGCCAGGCACCCTCGAGAATGGTCGAGCCGTAGCCGTTGAGCATGTTTCAGGTCCTCTTGCAGCGCCCCAGGTGAAACCGGACAGCACCGCTGCAATGAAAAAGTGGCACAACCTGCAGGTTAGCCGCCGACCGTGACGCCCGGTCGCGCGGTGCCGTGGTCGCACGCGCGACCTCAACGTCCTGGTTGTGCCACTTCCGGGGAAGGGCGGAGGGGATTACTCGCCGTAGATGTTGAACTGGAAGTACTTGTCCTGGACTTCCTTGTACTTGCCGTTGGCACGGATGGCGGCGATGGCGGCGTTGATCTTGTCCGCCAGGGCCTTGTCGCCCTTGCGAACGGCGATACCGGCGCCTTCACCGAAGTACTTCGGATCGGTGTAGTCCGGGCCTACCAGGGCGAAGCCCTTGCCGGCTTCGGTCTTGAGGAAGCCGTCGTCGATGTTCACGGCATCGGCCAGGGTCGCGTCGAGGCGGCCGGCGGTCATGTCGAGGAACACTTCGTTCTGCGAGCTGTAGCGCACCACTTCGATGCCGGCCGGGGCGTAGACCTCGGTGGCGAAGCGGTCGTAGGTGCTGGCGCGCTGGACGCCGACCTTCTTGCCTTTGAGGTCCACCAGCGGGTCGTTGATCACGGTGCCGGCCTTCATCGCCAGCTTGATCGGGGTCAGGTAGTAGCGGTTGGTGAAGTCGACGGACTTCTTGCGGTCTTCGGTGATGGTCATCGAGGACAGCACGGCGTCGAACTTGCGCACCTTGAGGGCGGGGATCAGGCCATCGAACTCCTGCTCGATCCACTGGCACTTGACCTTCATCTCTTCGCAGAGGGCGTTGCCGATGTCGTAGTCGAAGCCGGTGATCTTGCCGTCCGGGGTCTTGAAGGCGAAGGGCGGGTAAGCGGCCTCGATGCCAATGCGCAGGGGCTTGGAATCATCGGCAGTGGCTGCCAGCGGCGACAGCAGGGTCAGCGCCAGAGCGCCGAGAAGGGCAATCTTCTTCATGTTTGACTCCTTGGAATAGGGAAGCATCTGCTGGCAGGAGAGATCGTGCCCAGACCATTCAGCGAATTGTAGAAATAGGCGCGGAATTTACCTTGATTGAACTCAGGGAAATGGCCTTGGCCGGGTGAGCGGCATTCTAGCGACAGCCCTAAAGTCGATATTTCTTCAATGCGACAACAAATTACAAAAGGCCAGGACGGCCGGGAGGGAGAGGTTGACAGCAGCCTGCTTTCGTGACTAGGCAGTTCAATTCAGAACCTTCTAGAAAAGCAATTACCAGACCACTTTCCAACACCCCCAGTAAAAACGGGCGTTCCAGCCCGCTACCGGGCTGTCAGCCCCACCTCATTCAGCACCAGCCTGGGGCAATCTGCTCCCAGGCGCCCCAGAATGGCGCGCAAGGTTACACCCCGACTGTTACCGCTCGCTATCCCTCGTTGCCACACGCCTGCCGCTGGCACCGTCCGATATCAATCGACCAGAAGCAGAACGCCCCGCCGGGCTTGTGGCCGGGCGGGGCGTTCGCTGGAGCGGGAGGTCGCCGGGTCAGGCGGCCTGCATGGTGCGATGGGTGTCGATGAGGTGCTGCACCACGCCAGGATCAGCCAGCGTGGAGATGTCGCCGAGGGTGTCGTACTCGGCCACGGCGATCTTGCGCAGGATGCGGCGCATGATCTTGCCGGAGCGGGTCTTGGGCAGGCCGGGTGCCCACTGGATCACGTCCGGCGTGGCGATGGGGCCGATCTCGCGGCGCACCCACTGCTTCAGCTCCTGGCGCAGCGCTTCGGAGGATTCCACGCCGGCGTTGAGGGTGACGTAGACGTAGATGCCCTGTCCCTTGATGTCGTGGGGGACGCCGACCACGGCGGCCTCGGCGACTTTCGGGTGAGCGACCATCGCGCTCTCGATCTCGGCGGTACCCATGCGGTGGCCGGAGACGTTGAGCACGTCGTCGACGCGGCCGGTGATCCAGTAGTAGCCGTCCTCGTCGCGACGGGCACCGTCACCGGTGAAGTACATGCCCTTGAAGGTCTTGAAGTAGGTGTCGACGTAGCGGTCGTGGTCGCCGTACAGGGTACGGGCCTGGCCCGGCCAGGAGTCGATGATTACCAGGTTGCCTTCGGCGGCGCCTTCGATCAGGTTGCCCAGGTTGTCCACCAGGGCCGGCTGCACGCCGAAGAAGGGCCGCGCGGCAGAGCCCGGCTTGAGGGCGTGGGCTCCCGGCAGCGGGGTCATCAGGCAGGCGCCGGTCTCGGTCTGCCACCAGGTGTCGACGATCGGGCAGCGGGACTGGCCGACGTTCTCGTAGTACCAGTGCCAGGCTTCCGGGTTGATCGGCTCACCCACCGAACCCAGCAGGCGCAGACTGGAACCGTCGGCACCGGCCACGGCGGCCTTGCCCTCGGCCATCATCGCGCGAATGGCGGTGGGGGCGGTGTAGAGGATGTTGACCTTGTGCTTGTCGATGATCTTGGCGACGCGGCTGACGTCCGGGTAGTTCGGCACGCCCTCGAACATCAGGGTGGTGGCACCGTTGGAGAGCGGCCCGTACACCAGGTAGGTGTGGCCGGTGACCCAGCCGATGTCGGCGGTGCACCAGAAGACTTCGCCCGGGCGGTAGTCGAACACGCGCTCATGGGTCAGCGAGGCGTAGACCAGATAGCCGCCGGTGGTGTGCAGCACGCCCTTGGGCTTACCGGTGGAGCCGGAGGTGTAGAGGATGAACAGCGGGTCCTCGGCACCCATTTCCTTCGGCAGGCACTGGCTGGAGGCGACCTTCATCAGATCCTCGTACCAGACGTCGCGGTGCGGGTTCCACTTGATGGTGGAGCCGGTGCGTTTGACCACGATGAGCTTCTGGACGCTGTTGGTCTCGGGGTTGGTCAGGGCGTCGTCGACATTGGCTTTCAGCGGGGTCTTCTTGCCGCCACGCAGGCCTTCGTCGGCGGTGATCACCACCTTGGACTTGCAGTCGATGATGCGACCGGCCAGGGCTTCGGGGGAGAAGCCGCCGAAGACCACGGAGTGGATGGCGCCGATGCGGGTGCAGGCCAGCATGGCCACCACCGCCTCGGGGATCATCGGCATGTAGATGGTAACCACGTCACCGCGGTGCACATCCTGGCCGCGCAGGGCGCTGGCGAACTTGCACACTTCTTCGTGCAGCTCGCGGTAGGTGATGTTGCGGTGCTCGGATGGGTCGTCGCCTTCCCAGATGATCGCCAGCTGGTCGCCGCGCTCGGCGAGGTGACGGTCCAGGCAGTTGGCGGAGAGGTTGAGGGTGCCGTCGGCGAACCACTTGATGTCGACGTGATGGTCGTCGAAGGAGGTCTGCTTGACCTTGGTGAACGGCTTGATCCAGTCGATGCGCTGAGCCTGCTCGCGCCAGAAACCATCGGGGTTGATCACCGACTGCTGGTACATGGCCTTGTAGGTCGCCTCGTTGGTCAGCGACTTTTCAGCCACCTCGGGACGCACCGGATACAGTGAAGCAGCACTCATGTCTCATACCTCGACGGGTAGTTGTTTTTGTATGCCGTCTTTTGTATCCCCCGCCTGTCAGTGGGGCCATTCGACCATGGTCTTACCGGACTTGGACCATGGTCTAAGCCCCGTGGAACGGGCCATCCAGCGCGTTTTCCAGGTGCCCCTGGCAGCGTCTGCCGCTCCAGGGCGCCGAAGCCCCAGAACGATCAATAAAGCGAACAGGTTTTTGCCAACCCAGAAATCAGGCGCGCTCAAATCCGTAACAATCGTGGAAACATTTAGCCAAAACCTATCGATTGATACGCATGGATACCTAAAGTTAATATTCCGTTCATTATGTTGAACAGTCACTCCCCTTCCCTGTCCTTCTCCCGTCTGGTGTCCCGCGAGGGCCACTGGACCGGCGACCTGTAGCGCCCCTCCCATTCGGGCCGGACAACTTCGGCCACCTGCGCCCTGCGCACACCCGAAACCGAAACACGGGCGATTCGCCACTGCCGGCGAGCCCGCAATGCCCATGGGAGGGCACCATGCGTTCCTGGATCTATCTTCTGACGGCGATCTTCTTCGAGGTCGTCGGCACCACCTCCATGTCCTTTGCCAACGAAAACAACCCGGTGCTGGGGCACCTGCTGATGTACGGGCTGATCGGCCTGTCGTATTTCTTCCTGGCACTGGCCGTCAAACGCGTCCCGGTCGGGGTCGCCTACGCTCTCTGGGAGGGCATTGGCATCGTGCTGATCACCGCCGTCAGCGTCGCCTGGCTCGGGGAAAGCCTCGGCATGGCCAAGGCGCTGGGCATCGGCGTGATGATTGCCGGCATCCTGCTGATCAAGTTCGGCACCCACAGCTCGACCGAGCCGACTCGCCAGGAGGTGGCAGCATGAGCACCGTGACCTGGATTCACTTCGCCTGGCTGGGCGTGGCCATCGTCCTGGAAGTCCTGGCCAACATTCTGCTCAAGTACTCCGACGGCTTCCGCCGGCGCCTGCTCGGCGGCCTGTCCATCCTCTGCATCCTCGCGGCCTTCACCGCGCTGGCCCAGGCGGTGCAGGGCATGGAGCTGTCGATGGCCTACGCCATCTGGGGCGGCTTCGGCATCATCGCCACCGTTGCCCTCGGCTGGGCCCTGTTCGGCCAGCGGTTGGCCTGGCGCGGCTGGCTCGGCCTGAGCTTGCTGGTAGGCGGCATGACCCTGCTGAAACTCGCCTGACATGAAAAAGGCCCCGTGAGGGGCCTTTTTCATTTGTGCCGACGGTCAGACCAGGGTCAGGGTGACGTCGATGTTGCCGCGGGTGGCGTTGGAGTACGGGCAGACGATGTGGGCCTTGTCCACCAGTTCGCGGGCCTGAGCCTTGTCCATCCCCGGCAGGCTGATCTGCAGCTCCACCTCGATGCCGAAGCCGTTGGGGATGGCGCCGATGCCGACGATCCCTTCGATGGAGGCGTCAGCCGGCATCGGGTACTTGTCCCGTGCCGCGACGAACTTCATCGCGCCGATGAAGCACGCCGAGTAACCGGCCGCGAAGAGTTGCTCGGGGTTGGTGCCCGAGCCGCCGGCACCGCCCAGTTCGCGTGGGGTGGTCAGGGCGACGTCCAGCACGCCATCGGAGGAAACGGCACGGCCATCACGGCCACCGGTGGCTTCTGCATAGGCGCGGTATACGACGTTTTCGATGCTCATGGTGCGGTCCTCGTGATCAGGTTGCGTTGGGGTAGATCCGATTCGATTTGCGCGATTTCATTTAGCGCTCAAATCTTCATGGCGATAAATTTATCGCTCATTAATTTTGCGCGCAAGTTATTTCATTGGATCATTTCGCTATGGCTTCATTCCAGCGAGGCATAAGCCCAGCGCAGCGCCCGCGCGCCTAGCGATGAAAACCCGCTCGGCTGAGCGCCTGGGTCAGTGCCAGGGCGTATTGCCCCTGGCAATGCAGCCGCCCCTGCCCGTCCGGCAGGCCGAGCCCGAAGCCTTCGTCACCCTCGCCGAAATAGAGGATGCCGTTGGGCAGTTCGGCCACCACCAGCACATCCTCCGGCTCGCCGGAGCGCAGGCGGGTGCAGGCATAGAAGGGCACGCGGCAGGCGGCGAACACCACCTGCTGGGCAGGCGAGCAGTCGCACAGGTGCTGGAACACCAGGTTCTTGATTTCGACGGTCGAAAACGATTGGCAGGTATCCATGGCGGGTCCGTCCTGCTTGTTATGGTTGAGCGGGCCTGACGTAGGGATCTTCGAACACCGAGTGCGAAAATCTAGCAGTCACAGGGCGGCTTTCCACCCCAACCAGTAACAGGATCAGACGAACGCGACGGAGGGGTCAGGACGAGGAAACGCGCGGCCCGAGCAGGATGATGGCAGCACCGATGATGCAGAGCGCCGCGCCCAGCCAGTCGCTGGCCAGCGGGCGGGTGCGCTCGACGAAGGCCAGCCAGCAGAGTGACGCGACGATGTAGACCCCGCCGTAGGCGGCGTAGGCCCGCCCCGCGTAGGCCGCTTCGACCCGGGTGAGCAGGAGGGCGAACAGGGTGAGGCTCAGCAGCCCGGGGGCGATCCACAGCGCACTGCGTCCAAGCCGCAGCCACATCCAGAAGGCGTAGCAGCCGGCGATCTCGAACAGCGCCGCGAGAAAGAACCACAGGTAGTTGAGCATGGGTGCCTCCAGGGCGAGTGCGGCCGGAGCCGGCCGCCTGATGTCAACCGCGCAACGCGCCTTCCCGTTCCCAGGCACAGCGCACGCGCAGGCCGGCCTCCTGCGGGCTGTGGAAGCCCTGCTCGCTTTCCCAGCGGAAGGTGTGGGTGCCGTTGAGCTCCGTCTCCAGGTGCACCACGGCGCTGCCCCAGTAGAGCTGCTCCAGCAACGCCTCGAACTGCTTCACCCAGAGGTTCCACTCGTACTCGATGGCGGGGTAGCTGGCGCCGAAGTGAATCACCTGGGTCTGGTAGAGGCCGAGCCCGGGGCGACGGCTGAAGGAGAACATCTCGCGGCCGAGAAAGGGCCAGATATCGCCGGCAGGCAGGCGCTCGATCACCTCACGATTGGTCTCGCGGCGATGATCCAGCACCTCGGGATCATCGGACGGCCAATCGCGGATGCAGCCATAGACGATGGATTCAGAGTCCACACAAGCACTCCAGGAAAACTGAGGCAGCCTTCTAACACAGGGCCGGCGGCCAGGAAAGGAACTGCGCGCTATTTCCGCGCATCCGCCTTGCCGCGCCCCAGCAGCCAGGCCAGCACGCAGAGCAGCGAGGCCAGCGCGGTGATGACCATGAAGGGCCCCTGGTAGTCGCCCGCCAGGTCCCGGCCGAGGCCGGCGAGCACCGGCGTCAGGCTGCCGAGGCTGTAGCCGGCGAACAGCATCATCGCCGTCCAGCGGCTCACGGCGAGGGAGCTGTTCACCTCATAGAGCGGCAGCACCATGGCCAGGGAGAAGGAACCGGAGAGCCCCAGGCCCAGCAACAGCGCCCAGAGCTCGGGCACCCGGGTCGGCGCGAAGGTGATCATCGCCAGGCACAGCGTGCTGATGAAGCCGCACGCCAGCAGCAGGTGATAGCGGTTGCCAAAACGCTGGGCCAGCCAGGGCAGCACGAAGGAGCTGGGCAACCCCATCAGCATGAACAGGCTGAACAGGCTGTTGCTGCGCAGGCTGCTGAAGCCGGCCTCGCCATAGCGGGCCACCAGCCAAGTAGCCAGGGCGTAGAACAAGCCGGCCTGGATGGCGAAGAAGGCGGTGATCAACCACGCACGCGGCTCACGCCAGGGCAGGCCAGCCGCCCCGCCCTCCTCGGCTTTTTCGGCACGATTGGGCAGGCACAGCCAGAGCAGCATCGCCACCCCGGCGGGAATGGCCCAGGCGGCCAGGCCCAGGTGCCAGCCACCCTGGGCCAGCGCCACCACCGGCTCGGTGAGCACCGCACCGGCTGCACCGCCCACGGTCATGCTCAGGGCATACCAGGCGACGACCCGGCCGACGTGGTCATGGAAATGGCGCTTGATGAAACCCGACATCAGCGGGCCGGCGATGGCGATGCCGGCGCCCAGGGCGGCCGCGCTGCCGATCAGCACGGCGCTGTGGTGCGACCCGAGACGGGCCGCCAGGGCCAAGCCGATCAACCCCAGGCAGCCGGCGATGACCCGCTCCAGCCCGAAGCGCACAGCCAGGCGTGGCGCCAGCGGGGCCAGCAGCCCCATGCAGAGGACCGGCAGTGCGGTGGTCAGGCTGATCAGCCCGCGGCTCAGGGACAACTCGGCGGCAATGCGCTCGATGAGCAGGGCGAGGGAGGTGATGCCGGGGCGAAGGTTGATCGCTCCCAGCACCAGGGCGAGCATCAGGAGGGCTCGGGATACAGGCTTCACAGGGCTTCCAGGGTCGTCGACAGGCAGGTCGGGGAGCGGAACCCTACTACTCCCCTCCCCGGCCAGGCAAGGCTGGAAGCCCCAGAAATTGACCGAGCGATCAGGACGCCTGGCGGTTCCTGGCGCGCATTTTCTCGGCCATGGTGGCCATTTCGTCGTAGAGGGCCTGGGGGTTCTTCTGCTTGATGGTCCAGGCCATCCGGCCCTGTTCGTGGGGCAGGATCATGAAGGTGCCGGCGGCCACTTCGTCGTAGATATAGCTGGCGATGTCGGCGGCGCTGATCGGCGAGCTTTCCAGCAGCTTGCCCACCTGCTGCTTCATGGCCGGGGTCGGGCCACGGAAGGAATCCAGCAGGTTGGTCTGGAAGAATGATGGGCAGACCACATGGACGCCGATGCCCTCCTGGCGCAATTCGATCAGCAGGCTTTCCGACAGGGCCACCACGCCGGCCTTGGCCACGTTGTAGTTGCTCATGGCCGGGCCCTGCATCAGCGCCGCCATGGAGGCGATGTTGACGATGCGCCCACGGCTCTTCTGCAGCAACGGCAGGAAGGCCTTGCAGCCCTTGACCACGCCCATGAGGTTGATCGCGATCTGCCAGTCCCAATCCTCCAGGGACAGTTCCTCGAAGAAGCCGCCGGAGGCGACGCCAGCGTTGTTGACGATGATGTCGATGCCACCAAGCTTCTGCTCGCAGGCCTGGGCGAATGCGGTGAGCTGGCTGTAGTCACGCACATCGCAACGCTGGGTGAAGCCATCGCCGCCGGCTTCGCGAACCAGGGCGAGGGTTTCCGCCAGGCCGGCCTCGTTGACGTCGGACAGGGCGAGCTTGCTGCCTTCGCGGGCCCAGCGCAGGGCGATCTCGCGGCCCAGGCCCGAGCCGGCGCCAGTGATCATGATGCGGTTGTGCATGGTGAGGGTGCCTTCTGCTGTGCTAGATGCCCGCAGTGTAGCGAGGCCCCTGGCGCCGAAGCGCGAAATCAGGACGCTGAATGACCGGTGCAAAACGTTGCTTCACGGGCTTGCGCAGCGCCCCGCGAGCGGCATCCCCGAGAACGCCTCAAAAGGCCGTGCGGCGCTTCAGCGCCCGCCACAGCACCAGCCCGTAGACCAGCAGGTTGAGGCTGATGACCACGGCGCCCAGCCAGAGCTGAATGGCGTCGGTCAACCCGGCCGGGTAAATCACCGGCAGGATGTAGCGCTCGACAAAGCCACCGGGGTAGCCCGACTCGCCAGCCGCCTGCCGCAAGCTGTTTTCCAGGTCCGTCAGCGGACAGCGCAGGTGCAGCAGCTCCACGCAGGCGCCCCAGGCCACGGCCGGCAGATGCAGCATCGCCATCCAGGTGCGCACCAGCACAGCCAACCCACCCAGCAGCACGAAAAGAATGAAGGCCAGGTGCACCAGCACCACCGCATCCGCCGCGATCCGTTCGATCATCCGCTCGCTGTCGGCGCATCCCCGCGCCGCCTCCTTGATAAGGCTGGAATGAAAACACCCTGAACCCGCTGCGCACCGCTGAAGTCGGAACACATAGGCACGGGTAGAAAAGGCCGCAAAGCCTCGCCGCCCTGCGCCAGGAAGTCCAGAACCAATCAGAAACAAGGAGTCCACCATGGGCCTGAGCACCATCCTGCTGCTGATCCTGATCCTCCTGCTGGTCGGCGGACTGCCGGTCTTCCCCCACTCCCGCTCCTGGGGCTATGGCCCGTCCGGCATCGTCGGTGCGCTGTTGGTAATCCTCATCGTGCTGATGCTGCTGGGGCGCATCTAGCGCGGCGAACGACCGGCTCGAAAAAGAAAAAGGGCAGCCAGTGGCTGCCCTTCTTCTTGTTGGCCGAGCGATCAGTGGGCGACGGCGCCACTGGCACCCAGGCCGGTCTGGGAGCGGACGAACTGCGGGAAGAAGCGTGCACGCTCTTCATCAGCCGCCGCGGACTTGTCGGTGATGGAGAAGAACCAGATACCAACGAAGGCCACCAGGATGGAGAACAGGGCCGGGTACTCGTAGGGGTAGATGGCTTCGGCGTGGCCGAGGATCTGAACCCAGATGGTCGGGCCGAGGATCATCAGCGTGACGGCCGTTACCAGACCCAGCCAGCCACCGATCATGGCGCCACGGGTGGTCAGCTTCTTCCAGTACATGGAAAGGATCAGCACCGGGAAGTTGCAGCTGGCGGCGATGGAGAAGGCCAGGCCCACCATGAAGGCGATGTTCTGCTTCTCGAACAGGATGCCCAGGCCGATGGCCAGGACGCCCAGTGCGACGGTGGTGATCTTCGAGACGCGCAGCTCATCCTTCTCGTTGGCCTTGCCCTTCTTGACCACGGAGGCGTACAGGTCGTGGGACACGGCCGAGGCGCCGGCCAGGGTCAGGCCTGCCACGACCGCGAGGATGGTGGCGAAGGCAACGGCGGAGATGAAGCCGAGGAACAGGCTGCCACCCACGGCGTTGGCCAGGTGCACCGCCGCCATGTTGTTGCCGCCGATGAGGGCGCCGGTGGCGTCCTTGAAGGCCGGGTTGGTGCTGACCAGCAGGATGGCGCCGAAGCCGATGATGAAGGTCAGGATGTAGAAGTAGCCGATGAAGCCGGTGGCGAAGAACACCGATTTACGGGCTTCCTTGGCATCGCTCACGGTGAAGAAGCGCATCAGGATGTGCGGCAGGCCAGCGGTGCCGAACATCAGCGCCAGGCCCAGGGAGATGGCCGAGATCGGATCCTTCACCAAACCGCCGGGGCTCATGATGGCCTCGCCTTTCGGGTGGACCTTGATGGCCTCGCTGAACAGGGCGGCAAAGTCGAAGTTGACGTGTTTGAGCACCATGATCGCCATGAAGGAGGCGCCGGAGAGCAGCAGCACGGCCTTGATGATCTGCACCCAGGTGGTGGCCAGCATGCCGCCGAACAGCACGTAGCAGACCATCAGGATGCCCACCAGGACCACGGCGACGTGGTAGTTCAGGCCGAACAGCAGCTCGATCAGCTTGCCGGCACCGACCATCTGCGCGATCAGGTAGAAGGCCACCACCACCAGCGAACCGCAGGCGGAGAGGGTGCGGATTTCCTTCTGCTTCAGGCGGTAGGAGGCGACGTCGGCGAAGGTGTACTTGCCGAGGTTGCGCAGGCGTTCGGCGATCAGGAACAGGATCACCGGCCAACCGACGAGGAAGCCGATGGAGTAGATCAGGCCGTCATAGCCCGAGGTGAACACCAGCGCGGAAATGCCCAGGAAGGACGCGGCGGACATGTAGTCGCCGGCAATCGCCAGGCCGTTCTGGAAGCCGGTGATGCTGCCGCCGGCGGTGTAGAAGTCGGCAGTCGACTTGCTGCGCTTGGAGGCCCAGTAGGTGATGCAGAGGGTGAAGCCGACGAAGGCCACGAACATGACGATGGCGGACACGTTCACCGGCTGGCGTTGCACATCGCCTTCGATGGCACCGGCTGCCCAGAGTGCCGGCGCGGCGACCATCAGGCCCGCGGCGGCAAGAAGCGAGAGAATACGCGCGCTCATTGCTGCGCCTCCTTGAGGATTTCCTGGTTCAGCCGGTCGAACTCGCCGTTGGCGCGGCGCACGTAGACACCGGTCAGGACGAAGGCGGTGAGGATGATCCCGACGCCGATCGGAATGCCGAGGGTGATCGGCGAGTCGGCGCTGAGGCGCATGCCCAGTACCTGCGGCTCGAAAGCGATCAGCAGGATGAAGGCCAGGTAGAGGCCGAGCATGATGGCAGAGAGCAACCAGGCGAAACGTTCACGCTTGGTCACCAGTTCCTTGAAGCGCGGATTCTCGTGAATCCGTTGGTAAATGCTGTCGTTCATTTTGTTGTTGTCCTCCACAGCACATGGGTGGTGAAAGCAACTCTAGATCGACCATGCACGGGTGACAGACGACCTTAGTCGTAGCGCCGCAGCTTTCTAGACCAAGGTCGTACACCCTTGATTGACCGGGGCTATCGTCACCATTCCCGCGTTGCATTTCCTTCCGCGCCGCACGGCCATTAGCCTGGCGAACTTGAATCATTCGCAACTGCGGAACGCCATCATGCTCAAGACCGTGACCTTCACCCTCATGCACTTCGGCATCGCCTTCACGGTGGCCTACCTGCTCACCGGCAGCGTGACGGTCGGCGGCCTGGTGGCCCTGGTGGAACCCTTGGTGAACTCGGTGGGTTTCCATCTGCACGAGAAGCTCTGGAAGCGCCTGGAAGCCCGGGGCATCGATGGTGCGAACGGCTTTGCGGGCTGGGGTCATCGCCACGCCTGAGGGCATAGGTAACGACTGGACACAGGCAGCGGCGGATCGGAAGGAAAGGCACATTCCTACGCAGGGTGCTAATCCGCTAAGATTCGGCGCTTTGCCGCCAGTCGCGACACATCCAATGAGCCCAACCAGCCGATTCCCCCTGTTTCCCTACCTGTTCGCATCTCTGATCGCCCTGTTGTCGCTCGCCGGCCTCTGGTACGGCCAGGGCAAGCCGGTGATCCTGCCGGACGCCGCCACGCCGACCCACAAGCTGCAATGCGCGTCCTACAGCCCGTTCGACAAGGACCAATCGCCGTTCGACCAGCCGTTCGTCCTGCGCCCCGAACGCATGGATGCCGACCTGGCGCTGCTGGCGACGCGCTTCCACTGCGTGCGCACCTATTCGATGACCGGCCTCGAAGCCATGCCGGAGCTGGCCCGCAAGCACGGGCTGAAGCTGATGCTCGGCGCCTGGGTCAACGGCAACCCGGTGGACACCGGCAAGGAAATCACCGCGCTGGTGAAAGCCGCCAACGCCAACCCGGACGTGGTCGAGGCAGTGATCGTCGGCAACGAGACCCTGTTGCGCAAGGAAGTGACCGGCGCCCAGCTGGCCAAGCTCATCACCGAGGTGAAAGCCCAGGTGAAGCAACCGGTGACCTACGCCGATGTGTGGGAGTTCTGGCTACGCCACCCGGAGGTGGCTCCGGCGGTGGACTTCCTCACTATCCACCTGCTGCCCTACTGGGAAGATGACCCGGCGGGGATCGACGAGGCCCTCGCCCACGTCGGCGAGATCCGCGAGGACTTCGGCAAGCGCTTCGCGCCCAAGGACATCCTGATCGGCGAGACCGGCTGGCCCAGCGAGGGACGCCAGCGCGAAACCGCCCTGCCCAGCCGCGTGAACGAGGCCAAGTTCATCCGTGGCTTCGTCCACATGGCCGAGGAAAACGGCTGGCGCTACAACCTGATCGAAGCCTTCGACCAGCCCTGGAAGCGCGTCAGCGAAGGTGCGGTGGGCGGCTATTGGGGTCTGTTCAGCGCCGACCGTACCGAGAAAGGCGTGCTGGCCGGGCCGGTCTCCAACCTCCCCCACTGGCCGAACTGGCTGGGCGCCAGCGCCCTGTTGTTCCTGGTCGCCCTCGCTCTGGGTGGCCGCCCCGCCTCGGTGCGCGCGGCCTGGCTGATGCCGCTGCTGGCCGCCCTGGGCGCCGGCAGCATCGGCATGTGGGCCGAGCTGACCCGCGTGACCGCACGCTATGCCGGCGAGTGGGCCTGGGCCGCCGCCATCGTGGCGCTGAACCTGGTGGTGCTGGCCCACGGTGTGCTGAGCCTGTCCGCCCGGGGTGCAGCGCGTGAACGCCTGTTCGCCTGGCTGGAAGCCCGTGGCGGCTGGTGGCTGCTCGGTGCCGGCTTCGTCGGCGCGGTGCTGATGCTGGGCCTGGTGTTCGATGCGCGCTACCGCAGCTTCCCCAGCGCAGCACTGCTGCTGCCGGCGCTGTTCTATCTCGCCCGCCCGGTCAGCGCCTCGCGCCGCGAGACGCTGCTGCTGGCCCTGATGATCGGCCTGGGGATCATTCCCCAGCTTGTCGAGGAAACACTGGGCAACATCCAGGCCATCGGCTGGGCGGCCACCGCCCTGCTGATGACCCTGGCGATGGTTCGCAGCCTGAAGCTGACACGCTGACACCGGCTGGATCGCTCGAAGAGCCCGCCTCATGGCGGGCTTTTTGTTGGGAGTCGAACGGAGGCTGCAGCGCCCGCCCATGAGCGAAGCAGGGACGTAGGTGCAGACCTCAGGAGACAGGTCAGGATGGTTGCCGCCAGGAATCATGCAGGGATGAAAAAGCCCGCCAGGAGGCGGGCTTCTTCACGACTGGAGCAGCGGGATCAGACCAGCTTTTCCAGCTCGGGTACGGCTTCGAACAGGTCAGCCACCAGGCCGTAGTCAGCCACCTGGAAGATCGGGGCTTCTTCGTCCTTGTTGATGGCGACGATGACCTTGGAGTCCTTCATGCCGGCCAGGTGCTGGATGGCACCGGAGATGCCCACGGCGATGTACAGCTGCGGGGCGACGATCTTGCCGGTCTGCCCGACCTGCATGTCGTTCGGCACGAAGCCGGCGTCGACGGCGGCGCGGGAAGCACCGACGGCAGCGCCCAGCTTGTCGGCCAGGGAGTACAGGTGCTTGAAGTTGTCACCGTTGCCCATGCCACGGCCGCCGGAGACGACGATCTTGGCTGCGGTCAGTTCGGGACGGTCGGACTTGGCCAGCTCTTCACCCACGAAGGCGGACTTGCCAGCGTCGTTGGCAGCGCCCACGGCTTCGATGGCGGCGGAGCCACCTTCGGCAGCAGCAGCGTCGAAACCGGTGGTACGAACGGTGATCACCTTGATGGCAGCAGTGGACTGCACGGTGGCGATGGCGTTACCGGCGTAGATCGGACGCTTGAAGGTGTCGGCACTTTCAACGGCGATGATCTCGGAGATCTGGTCGACGTCCAGCAGTGCAGCAGCGCGCGGCAGGAAGTTCTTGCCGTTGGTGGTGGCAGCAGCCAGGACGTGGCTGTAGCCCTTGCCCAGCTCGGCGATCAGGGGCGCGACGTTTTCCGGCAGCTGATGGGCGAAAGCCGCGTTGTCAGCAACCAGTACCTTGGAAACGCCAGCAACCTTGGCAGCCGCTTCGGCAGCACCGCCAACGCCGGAACCGGCAACCAGAACGTGAATGTCGCCGCCGATCTTCTGGGCAGCGGTCACTACGTTCAGGGTAGCGGCGGCCAGGGCGGAGTTAGTGTGTTCAGCGATAACCAGGATAGCCATTTAGATTACCTTCGCCTCGTTCTTCAGTTTCTCGACCAGTTCAGCCACGGACTTGACCTTGATGCCGGCGCTGCGGGCAGCAGGCGCTTCGACTTTCAGGGTCTTGACGGTGGAGGCGGTGGAAACGCCCAGGGCGTCGGGGGTAACCACGTCCAGCGGCTTCTTCTTGGCCTTCATGATGTTCGGCAGCGAAGCGTAGCGCGGCTCGTTCAGACGCAGGTCGGTGGTGACGATGGCCGGGAGGTTCAGGGCCACGGTCTGCAGGCCGCCGTCGATCTCACGGGTGACGTTGACCTTGTCGCCAGCGACTTCGACCTTGGAGGCGAAGGTGCCCTGGGCGAAGCCAGTGAGGGCGCCCAGCATCTGGCCGGTCTGGTTGTTGTCGCTGTCGATGGACTGCTTGCCGAGGATCACGAGCTGGGGTTGCTCCTTGTCCACGACGGCTTTAAGCAGCTTGGCGACGGCCAGGGAGTTCAGCTCATCGGCCGACTCGACCAGGATGGCGCGGTCAGCACCGAGGGCCAGGGCAGTACGCAGCTGCTCTTGAGCGGTGTTCGGGCCAATGGTGACGACGACGATTTCGGTCGCGACGCCTTTTTCCTTCAGACGCACGGCCTCTTCGACAGCGATCTCGCAGAAGGGGTTCATCGACATCTTGACGTTGGCGAGGTCGACGCCGGAGTTGTCCGCCTTGACGCGGACCTTGACGTTGTAGTCGACCACTCGTTTGACAGCTACAAGAACCTTCATGGATTCCTCGTTACTCTCCGGTGAAATAAGAATGTCGCCAAGGCGAACCTGGCGGGTGATGCTCATCGGCCGGAACCGACGGTCAGCCCATACGGCGAGTGCAAAACCGACCGTATCTTGACCGTAACACCCAAACCGGTCAATACGGGAAAATACCCAGTCATAAGCCGCAGAGCCTTATCCTATCAGGCTTTGACAAAATTCAAACAAACGTTTGTATTGGACCCACCAAAGGGTGTGGATATAATGCGCCAGCTCTGGTCAGGGATCGAGCCTAGCCCTCCCACATAAAACATCGAAGAGAGCCTTGAGGAGATAGACAGTGGAACGCGAATACATGGAATTCGACGTCGTCATCGTCGGCGCCGGCCCGTCTGGCCTGTCCGCAGCATGCCGACTGAAGCAGAAGGCCGCCGAAGCTGGTCAAGAGATCAGCGTATGCGTGGTCGAGAAAGGTTCCGAAGTCGGCGCCCACATCCTCTCGGGTGCAGTCTTCGAACCCCGCGCGCTCAACGAACTGTTCCCTGACTGGAAGGAGCTGGGCGCTCCGCTGAACACTCCGGTCAAGCGCGACGACATCTATATGCTCAAGGATGCAGAGGGCGCGATCAAGATCCCCGACCTCTTCGTGCCCAAGACCATGCACAACGAGGGCAACTACATCATCTCCCTGGGCAACCTGTGCCGCTGGCTGGCCCAGCAGGCCGAAGGCCTGGGCGTCGAGATCTACCCGGGCTTCGCCGCCCAGGAAGCGCTGATCGACGAGAATGGCGTGGTTCGCGGCATCGTCACCGGCGACCTCGGTGTCGACCGTGAAGGCCATCCGAAGGAAGTCTACTACACCCCCGGCATGGAACTGCGTGCCAAGTACACCCTGTTCGCCGAAGGCTGCCGTGGCCACATCGGCAAGCAGCTGATCAAGAAATACAACCTCGACTCCGAGGCCGACGCCCAGCACTACGGCATCGGCATCAAGGAGATCTGGGACATCGACCCGTCCAAGCACGAGCAGGGCCTGGTGGTGCACACCGCCGGCTGGCCGATGGACATCATGGGCACCGAGAACACCGGCGGCTCCTTCCTCTATCACCTGGAGAACAACCAGGTGGTCGTGGGCCTGATCATCGACCTGTCCTACGCCAACCCCTACCTCTCGCCGTTCGACGAGTTCCAGCGCTACAAGCACCACCCGGTGATCAAGCAGTACCTGGAAGGCGGCAAGCGCGTCGCCTACGGTGCCCGCGCCATCTGCAAGGGCGGTCTGAACTCCCTGCCGAAGATGGTCTTCCCAGGCGGCGCGCTGATCGGCTGCGACCTGGGCACCCTGAACTTCGCCAAGATCAAGGGCAGCCACACCGCCATGAAGTCCGGCATGCTTGCTGCGGAGGCCATCGCCGCCGCCCTGGCCGCCGGCAAGGAAGGTGGGGACGAGCTGACCGGCTACGTCGATGCCTTCAAGTCCAGCTGGCTGTACGACGAGCTGTTCTGCAGCCGCAACTTCGGTGCCGCCATCCACAAGTACGGCGCCCTGGTCGGCGGTGCGTTCAACTACATCGACCAGAACTGGTTCGGCGGCAAGATTCCCTTCACCCTGCGTGACAACAAGCCGGACTACGCCTGCCTGAAGCCCGCCGCCCAGTCCCAGCGCATCGACTATCCGAAGCCGGACGGCAAGATCAGCTTCGACAAGCTGTCCTCGGTATTCCTCTCCAACACCAACCACGAAGAGGAACAACCCTGCCACCTGAAGCTCACCGACCCGAGCATTCCGCTCGAGAAGAACCTGCCGCTGTACGACGAGCCCGCCCAGCGCTACTGCCCGGCCGGCGTATACGAGGTGGTGACCCAGGAAGACGGCAACAAGCGCTTCCAGATCAACGCCCAGAACTGCGTCCACTGCAAGACCTGCGACATCAAGGACCCGGCGCAGAACATCACCTGGGTTGCCCCGGAAGGCACCGGTGGCCCGAACTACCCCAACATGTAATCGCCACAAACAGAAAAGGCCCCGAGGGGCCTTTTTTGTTGCTTGTGGGAAAGCCGATCAAGGCTCTTCGCCGATCGGGAAGAACTCCCCGCCCGACCACACCCCCAGCCAGCGACGACCATCGATTTCGCGCACCACCGCCAGCTCGACCAGTTGGTAGAAGACGTTGCGGTGGATCAGCGCCTCCAGGTTGGCCCGCACATGTACATAGGGCGAAGGCTCCTGGGTGACCGGATCGATCACCACGCGAATGGGATGCTCGGAGCCGGCCTCCACCTCGTCCTCGACATGTGTGACGAAGCGCAGCACCTGACGCTCGCCCTCCCCGCTCACCTCGACACTTACCGCAACGAAGGGCGCGTCCTCGACGGTGATGCCGACCTTTTCCACCGGTGTCACCAGGAAGTAGTCATCGCCGTCGCGGCGGATGATGGACGAGAACAGCCGCACCATCGGCTTCCGCCCGATGGGCGAACCGAGGTAGTACCAGGTCCCGTCCCGGGCGATGCGCATGTCGATGTCGCCACAGAAATCGGGGTTCCACAGGTGGACAGGTGGCAGCCCCTTTCCCTTGGGCAGCTGTGCCAACAGATCACCTGCCTTGCCTGTATCGCTCATGGCATCCTCCTCAGCGGCTCAACCCCAACAGGCTGCGCGCGTACTCTCTCAGGGGCGGACCGATCAGGTCCTCGGGCTTCTGGTCATAGAAGGTGAACAGCCCGCCGCGGTTGGTGATCCGCGCGGTATCCACCAGGTAGCGGGTGTTGGTCTCGATCAGCATCAGCTGGATCACGCCGTTGTCGACGCCGAGTCGGTCCACCGCTTCCTGGTCCTCCCACTCTTCCAGCGTGCCGATCCGATCGTCCGCATCGGCGAAGCGCGTATACAGCAGGTAGTTCGCCCCAACCGCCCGCGCCTCGCTCATCGCCTGCTCCAGGCTCACTGGCTGGCGTGCGCGACGGACCATTGGGAAATACTCGACGAAGCCCCGGAACGCCTCCTCCGCCACCACGTTTGGCCGGGTATGGGTGCCGTTCTCCGGCATGAAGGCGCTCTGGGCGATATAGATGAGGGAGTCCGCCTGCAGGCGCCACGTATTGGCACGGCGCGTCTCGCTGTGGTCCAGCAGGCCCGCATCGCTCATGTGGTCACGCGCGCCCAGGGCCAGGTCGCTCACCTTCATGCAGCCACCCAACGCCACGATCACCAGCAACACCATCAGCCTATGCATAACGTTCCTCCGTCCAGCGACGTAAATCCGGCACTGGCGGTATGAAATGCAGGTTCCGCGCCATCACAACCCGCGCTGCCATTCCTGGCGAAGATTGGCGCGCCCTGGCGCAGCGATGGCCTGGCGCACCTGCTCCAGCAGACGCGGCTTGTCCGCTCCCAGCTGCCCCTTGAGGACCAGGTAGTTGGACGCATGGTCACTGCGGAAGACGGTGTCGCGCAGCTCCAACCCCTCCAGCATCCGCTCGACTTCGCGGAACAGGCCGATCTGGTCCAGGGGACGGAAATCCTCGAAACGCGACCGCAGGCGGTCATCCCCCATGGGAAAGCTGACCACCAGCGTGGAGAGAAATTCGGGCTGGGTCTCGTTCATCAACTGCGCTGAATGATCAGCATGCTGGTCACTGAGCACCGTTCCGCCCAACCCGTTGAGGACCATCACCGAACGGGTGATACCAGCCTCGCCGAGCTTCAGCAGTGCATCGCGGGTCGAGGCCGCGGTTTCACCCTTGTTGACCCGGGCCAACACCTCGTCGTCCCCCGACTCGGCACCGACATACACCATCCCCAAGCCCGCATCGGCCAACTCCTTCAGCTCCTCGACCGATTTGCGACGCAAGTTCCTCGGCAGGCAATAGCTGGAGACACGCCTCACCTCCGGCAGGTGCTCGGCAATGGCGCGGAGAATCGTCAGCAGGCGGTGAGTCGGCAGCACCAGCGCATCGCCATCAGCCAGAAAAACCCGCTGGACGATCAGTTGTTCGCCGCAGCGACGGATTTCCTCCAGCACTTGCGCTTCATCACGCGCCCGGAATTTCTTCTGCGGCTGCGTGTACATCTCGCAAAAGGTGCACTGGTTCCACGAACAGCCGTTGGTCACCGGCAGGATCAGGGAGTTCGCCTCACTCGGCGGCCGGAACACGGGTTCGATATAGGAAACGGGAAAGCTCATGGGCTGTTTCTCGCCGAGGCGGCCGTCAGCCGCCGATGATCTTCATGACCGTCACACCACCGGAGAAGGCGACATCCTGCTTGTCCGCCAACGCGCTGACGAGCAGCCGCTGCAGTGCAGGGAGTGCCTGGTGACGGGGTTTGTGCAACAAGTCCCCCACATAGTGACGATTGCTGGAGGACAGGCAGCCATGCAGCCAGCCCGTGGACGACAGGCGCAGGCGCGAACAGGTCCGGCAGAAGGGCACGCTCTCATTGGCGATCACCCCGAAGTGGCCGCGCCCCGGAATCTCATAGCGCAACGCGGTCGCGTCCACCGGCGCATCGGCCTGGACATAGGCGTACTGCTCGCCAATGGCGGCCAGCAGTTCATCCAGGCCGACGAACTGACGCTGGAAGCCAGCCGAGTCGCGTGCCAGGTGCCCCATGCGCATCAGTTCGATGAAGCGCAGCTCGAAGCCGCGCGCCAGGCAGTACTCCAGCAGGGGCAGCACCTGGTCGAGGTTCTGGCCCCGCAGCGGCACCATGTTGACCTTGATCCTGATCCCGGCAGCGGCCGCTTCATCCATTCCACGAAGCACGGACGCCAAGTCTCCTCCCCTGGCGATCCGGCGGAAGGCATCCGCATCGAGGGTATCCAGGGAAACATTGAGGCGACGGATGCCGCTGGCAAGCAGCGCGGGCAACTTGCGGGAAAGCAGCTGGCCATTGGTGGTCAGGCTGATGTCATCGAGACCGAGCTGGCCGATGCCATCCAGAAAGGCTTCGAGCTTGGGGCTGACCAGGGGCTCTCCGCCGGTGATGCGCAACCGTTCGATGCCCGCGGCTTCGATCAGGTAAGCCACACCGCGCACCAGCGCATCGGCAGGCAACTCGTCATGGGCGGCGACCAGGCGCTTGCCGTCAGGCACGCAGTAGGTACAGGCGTAGTTGCAAGCGGCAGTGAGGCTGATGCGCAGGTTGCGAAACCGCCTGCCTTGTCGATCGACGATCACGGGACGCTCCGAGGAGGGGGTGGCGCAGTATATCGCCGGGCCCCGAGCCCGTCCCATGGCTCGGCGCCCAGCAGGCGTCCATCACTCAGCCGGATGGCGACTCATTGTCACGCTTGCGCTTGTTGCCCATGCGCACGCCGATGTCCATCAGGAACTGGAAGAAGCCTTCCTGGTCTTCCAGGACGTTGCTCCAGAAGGGCGAGTGGTAGAGCGCAACGGCGCCATGCACCAGCGCCCAGGCCGCGCAGTAGTGGAAGTAAGGCGGTACGTCTTCCAGCTTGCCTTCGGCGATACGCCCCTTGATCAACTGGGTCAGGCGCTCGAAGTTGGACGCACGGATCTTGTGCAGCTGCTCCACCATCTCGGGCACCTGGCTGTTCTTCACCACTTTCTCCTCCAGGCGGTCGAACAGGCGGTAGCGCTGCGGATCCCGCATCCGGAACTCGAAATAGGCGCGGGACAGGGCTTCCTTGTCGCGATCCACGTCCGCCGAGTGGAGCAGTTCGTTCAGGTCGCGCTCGTAGTCCAGCATCAGGCGCAGGTAGATCTCGGCCTTGGACTTGAAGTGCTTGTAGATCGTGCCTTTGCCGATACCCACTGCGTCGGCAATCATCTCGACGGTGACGCTGTCCTCGCCCTGCTCCAGGAACAGTTTGAGCGCGGTATCGAGGATTTCCTGCTCGCGGCGGCGAAACTCACGGACTTTACGGGGTTCTTTCTGCATAAAGGGACTATAGGGTCAAAAATCAAGCCGCGTATTATGCCTAAATGCCGGCAAAATGCACGGAACATCCGACTATGAGCGTATTGCCAGCACCCAACCGGGCATATTAGGCAGCAGCCGACACGCCCCCGAATGGCTGGAAAGCGCGACCCAGAAGGGTTTCGCCCCCTCCAAACAGAACGCTTGGAAGTCATCCAGACATCAATCCGACCGGATTCGATCAGCAATCTATAAGACGACGCCAGACGATTCGACGCTCGCTGTAAGCCCGATCAAAGTGGAAAAAGTCATGTTGCGCCCATTCTTTGGGGCTGCGGCATGCAAGACGATAGGCAGGAACAGGGGGGACTCAGCGGGCGCGGGAGTATTCCAAATCTGTTTAAAAAACGACCGATCTGCTCTGGACGCTCGGGGATATTGGCCAATACTTCCCTTTACCGGTGCGCGGCATCTCCCCCCAAGTGCCCCGCCGGCCAAAGTACCGAGGATCGCGTACTTTGTTTTACTCCTAATGGTCTTGACCCGGATTCATCCCCCAGAACCCGGGTTTTTTTTGCCTGTGCGTCAGGCAGCCGATTGGGCCAGCGGGAACAGACGGTAGAAGTTGGCCGTGGTCTGCTCGGCCAGCGCGTCATAGGACACACCCCGCAGCTCCGCCAGGAACTCCGCCACCTCGCGCACATACTGCGGCAGGTTCGCCTTGCCCCGGTGGGGCACCGGTGCCAGGTAGGGGGAATCCGTCTCTACCAGCAACCGATCGGCAGGCACCTGGCGAGCGACCTCGCGCAGCGCCTCGGCATTGCGGAAGGTGACGATCCCTGACAGGGAGATATAGAAGCCGATGTCGAGCGCAGCCCGGGCCATGTCCCAGTCTTCGGTGAAGCAATGCAACACGCCTGCCTGGGGCAAGGCAGCTTCTCGCAGCAGGGCAAGGGTGTCCGCCCGCGCCTCGCGGGTGTGGACGATGACCGGCTTGCCGGTGATCCGTGCAGCCTCGAGGTGCAGTTGGAAAGCCTGCTGCTGGAGCTCCGCTGCCTCCGGCTCGTAGTGATAGTCGAGCCCGGTCTCGCCAATGGCCACCACACGCGGGTGATCCAGTTCCTGCAGCAACCAGTCCAGGGCTGGAGGCTGACCAGGCGCGAGATCCAGCGGGTGTACGCCGACCGAGCAGTGCACATCACCGTAGCGGTCGGCCAGGGCCTTCACTGCGGCAGCGTTGTCGGCGCTCACGCCAATGCAGAGGAATTGCCCAACGCCCCGGGCGCGCGCCGCATCGAGCGCTGCATCGAGGGAGCCGCCATGGGCAGCCAGGTCAAGGCGATCAAGATGACAATGAGAGTCGACCAACATGGTGCGGGGTGCCACTGGAGGGATACAGGGAAGCGCCGCCTGGGCGGCGCCGGAGATTACATGGTGTGGGTGGGACGATCGGACTTCAGCGCGCCGGCCAGGTAGGTCTCGATCTTGTTGCGGGCGGTGGTGTCGCCATCGTTGAACTGCACGCCGATGCCGGCAGCCCGGTTGCCCTGGGCGCCCTTCGGGGTGATCCACACCACCTTGCCCGCCACCGGGATCTTCTCCTGCTCATCCATCAGGTTCAGCAGCATGAACACCTCGTCACCGAGCTTGTAGCTCTTGTTGGTGGGGATGAACAGGCCGCCGTTCTTGATGAACGGCATGTAGGCGGCGTAGAGCACGGACTTGTCCTTGATCGTCAGGGACAGGATCCCGTTACGCGGGCCTAGATTGGGTGGGAGACTCATTCGGCGTTCCTGCTGGCTGGCTCAGTGGGCGATTCTAGCCCGGTCCGGGCAAGCTTGCCCACTGCACCAGCAAGGCTTCGAGAAGCAAGACACGGTTGAGATTGGCCTTGCCCAGCACCTTCTGCCGCTGCTGCAGGAGCCACTCCTGCATCGCCAGCACCTTGGCCTGGGATGATTTGTCCGCCAGGTACTGGACGACCTTGCGCATGTCCGCCAGCCCCAGCCCTGCTTCGTCCTGCGTCAACTGGTAGCGCAGCATCAACTGGGCCCAGTCGCAGAACCAGTCGAACAGCAGCACCAGCGGTACCGCGTTCCAGCCTTCGGCCAACTGGCTGACGCCGACTTGCTGCTTGATCAGCTTCTTTACCCCCTCCACCACCTGGGCACGCTGCTCCAGCACGCCTTGTCCGTGCAGACGCAACGCGGTCAGGGGCGAGCCGCCGGCCAGGGCCAACAGGTCCGAGCGGGTCGCAGCATCACTGTCGGGCAGGGCCCGGGCGAGCCAGGCCAGGCTCTCCGCCTCACCTGGCAACGGGCATGCCTGCTGCACACAGCGGCTCTTGATGGTGGGCAGCAGGCGGCTCGGCTGGTGGCTGATGAGCAGCAGCACGGTGTCGCCGGAAGGTTCCTCCAGACTCTTGAGCAGGGCGTTGGCCGCGTTCAGGTTCATGGACTCCGCCGGCTCCAGAAGTACGACCTTGCGCCCACCCAGCTGAGCGGTCTGCACGACGAAATCCACCAGGTCTCGCACCTGATCGACACGGATTGCCTTGTCGACCTCCTCGGGCTCCAGCACGTAGTTGTCAGGGTGAGTGCCCGCCGCCAGCAGGAAGCAGGACTTGCACTGACCACAGGCATCGTTTCCCGCAGGTTGCTGGCAGAGCAGCCGTGCCATCAGGCGCTCGGCGAGCGCACGCTTGCCGATGCCGGCCGGCCCGTGCAGCAGGTAGGCATGGGCATGACGCGGGCGACCGGCCAGGTGCTGCCAGAGCGAATCCTGCCAGGGGTAGGCTTCAGCCATGACAGCGCTCCAGCAACTCCGGCAGAAGGGCGTCCAGGTAACGCTGGACATCGGCCAGGGGCTTCGCCGCATCGATCACCCGATAATGCTCGGGCGCCTGGGCGGCACGCTCGAGATAGGTCTGGCGAACGGCGTCGAAGAAGCTGCGGTCCTCCTGCTCGAAACGGTCCAGCCGGCCACGGGCTGCGGCGCGCTGGAGGCCCACTTCCACCGGCAGGTCGAACACCAGGGTCAGGTCCGGGCGCAGGCTGCCCTGGACGAAGCGCTCCAGTTCGGCAATACGCGCCATCGACACACCCCGGCCACCGCCCTGGTAGGCGTAGGTGGCGTCGGTGAAGCGATCACACAGCACCACTTGCCTGGCCTCAAGCGCAGGGCGAATGACGCGGTCCAGGTGCTGGGCGCGGGCGGCGAACATCAGCAGCAGTTCGGTATCCACCGCCATCGACTCGTCACTGGGCGCCAGCAGCAGCTCGCGGATGCGTTCAGCCAACGGCGTGCCACCGGGCTCGCGGGTTAGCAGGACTTCAACGCCACGCTCGCGCAGGCGAGAGGCGATGAAGTCGCGATTGGTGCTCTTGCCGGCCCCTTCGGGGCCCTCGAGCGTAATGAACAGGCCGTTCACGGGGTGTCCTTCTTGCTGACGGGAGCGGGACTCGAGCGGTAGTCCGCACGGCGGTTGAGCTGGAACTCACGGACCGCCTTGTTGTGCGCCTCGAGGGTCTCCGAAAAAACGTGGCTACCGTCGCCACGGGCGACGAAGTAAAGGCTTTTGCCTTCCACCGGGTTGAGGGCCGCATGGATGGCCTCGCGCCCCACCATGGCGATGGGTGTCGGCGGCATTCCGGCGATGACGTAGGTGTTGTAGGGCGTCGCCTCGCGCAGGTGGGCACGGGTGATCTTGCCGGTGTAGCGCTCACCCAGGCCGTAGATCACCGTGGGATCGGTCTGCAGCAGCATGCCCTGCTGGAGGCGACGGATGAACACGCCGGCGATCTGCCCACGCTCCTCCGGGACGCCGGTCTCCTTTTCCACCATCGAGGCCATGATCAATGCCTCGTAGGCATCCTTGTAGGGCAAGCCCTGGGCACGGGATTGCCACTCCTCGTCCAGGACCTGCTCCAGGCGCTGGTGAGCCTGGCGAAGCAGGTCCGTATCACGCATGCCGCGTACATAACGGTAGGTATCGGGGAAGAATCGCCCCTCGGGATGCTGGCCTTCCAGACCGAGGCGCTTCATCACTTCATCATCGCTGGCACCGGCCAGGGTCTGTTCCAGCTTGACCTGCTTGGCCAACGCGGCTCGCAGTTGGCGGAAATTCCAGCCTTCGACCAGGGTGAGGCTGTACTGGACGACATCGGCCCGCTGCCAGAGCCCGAGCAACCCTTCGGCGGTCATGCCCGGGGTCATGCGGTACTCACCGCTGTGCAGCGCCTGGCCGGAAAGGTTGAAACGCCAGTACTGGCGCAGCCAGAAGGCGCTGTGAATCACGCCCTGCTCCTCCAGTCGATTGAGCATGCCACCCGGGGTGGCACCCGCCGGCACATCGAGCAGGCGCTCCTCGCTGAGGTCGAGGGGCTGGGTAAGGGCCAGGTGCTGTTGCCAACCCGCGAACGCCAGCAAGAGACCAACGAGGAACAGGCCACCCTGCAGCAGCATGAGCAATTTGCGAATCACGAATCAGCAGTCCAGTTGGGCGAGGGCAAGGGGCTGCAGTTTACGGGTGAGCGGGCCCACCGACCAGACATGCTCGCCGCAGGCGCGCACCGGCCAGATGCCATACAGGCTGTTGCAGGTAAAGACCTCGTCAGCGACCGCCAACTCGTCGAACGCGATGTCGCGGACCTGGACGTTGATTCCCTCGACTGCGGCCAGATCCAGCAATGCCGCGCGCATGACACCCTGCACACCACAGCGCTGCAGGTCCGGCGTCAGCAACTGGCCGTCATGCACGAGGAAAAGGTTGCTGAACACGCCCTCGATCAGCCGGCCCGAATGGTCTCGTACCAGCCCTTCCGCATAGCGGGAATCACTCCACTCGGCACGCGCGAGAACCTGCTCAAGCCGGTTCAAATGCTTGAGGCCAGCCAGCAGGGGTTGCTCGGCCAGGCGCGTGGTGCAGGGAAAAAGCTCGATGCCCTCTTCGGCGCATACCGATGGGTAGGCAGGCAATGGACTGGCCATCAGCAGGCGACGGGCCGGGCCGCTGGAGGGTGCATAGCCGCGCAGGCCATCACCCCGGGTGACGATGAGCTTTGCAACGCCCTCCCCCAATTCGGCGGAGAATGCCAGGAGCTCGTTACGAACGGTCTCCAGATCCAGGGACAGGAAGAGCCGACGCGCGCCTTCAGCCAAGCGCGCCAGATGACGTTCCAACAGGCTTGGAACGCCCCGGCGAACGGCGATGGTCTCGAACAGTCCATCGCCGTAGGCCAGGCCGCGATCCCTCATGGGAAGGGAAGCGGCCGGCCGGCCATCAATCCAGTCGTCCATCAGCCCTCGAAGCGACGGAACACCAGGGAACCGTTGGTGCCGCCAAAGCCGAAGGAGTTGGACAGTACGACGTCGATGGGCATGGAGCGCGCCTGGTGAGGCACGAAATCCAGGTCACAGCCTTCGTCCGGCTCCTCCAGGTTGATGGTCGGCGGAGCCACCTGGTCGCGGATCGCCAGCACGCTGAAGATCGCTTCAACGGCCCCGGCAGCGCCCAGGAGGTGACCGGTCATCGACTTGGTCGAGCTCACCGCAACGCGGTAGGCGTGATCGCCGAAGACGCTCTTCACGGCAGCGGCTTCCGCCAGGTCACCGGCCGGCGTCGAGGTGCCATGGGCATTGATGTACTGCACCTGGTCCGCATTCAGACCAGCATCACGCAGGGCGTTGCGCATGCAGCGCGCGGCACCGGCGCCGTCATCCGGCGGAGAGGTCATGTGGAAGGCATCGCCACTCATGCCGAAGCCGACCAGCTCGGCATAGATGGTGGCGCCACGGGCACGGGCGTGCTCCAGCTCTTCGAGCACCAGCGCACCGGCGCCATCCGACAGCACGAAGCCATCGCGCCCTTTGTCCCACGGGCGGCTCGCGCGAGTCGGCTCGTCGTTGCGGGTAGACAGTGCACGGGCCGCACCGAAGCCGCCGAGACCAAGGCCGCAGGCCGCCATCTCGGAGCCACCGGCGATCATCACGTCCGCCTCACCGTAGGCGATGTTACGCGCCGCCATGCCGATGCAATGGGTGCCGGTGGTACACGCCGTGGCGATGGCGTAGTTCGGCCCCTGGATGCCCAGGTGGATCGACAGGAAGCCGGACACCATGTTGATGATCGAACCCGGGACGAAGAACGGCGAGATGCGCCGCGGCCCCTGCTCGATCAGCGAACGGCAGTTGTTCTCGATGTTGGTCAGGCCACCGATGCCCGACCCCATGGCCACGCCGATGCGCTCGCGGTTGGCATCGGTCACTTCCAGGCCAGCGTCACGCACGGCCTGGAAACTCGCGGCCAGGCCGTACTGGATGAACAGGTCGAGCTTTCGTGCTTCCTTGGCCGACAGGTACTGCTCGACATCGAAGCCCTTGACCGAGCCGCCGAAACGGGTGGCATAGGCCGACAGATCCATATGCTCGATGAGGCCGATGCCACTGCGGCCAGCCAGAATGCCTTGCCAGCTATCGGCGACGGTGTTGCCCAAGGGCGACAGCATGCCAAGGCCGGTGATCACGACGCGTCTACGCGACACAGCGCTCTCCTTTTACATGTTGCTGATCGGCGGCAAAAACCGCTTAAAGAAAAGCCGCACGACCTTCAGGGTCGTGCGGCTTTTCCAGGTCGGGGAACCGACGATTACTTATTGCGCGTGAGCGTTGATGTAATCGATGGCTTCCTGAACGGTGGTGATCTTCTCGGCTTGCTCGTCCGGAATCTCGGTCTCGAATTCCTCTTCCAGAGCCATCACCAGCTCAACGGTGTCAAGGGAGTCGGCGCCCAGGTCTTCAACGAAGGAAGCGCTGTTGGTGACTTCGTCTTCTTTGACGCCCAGTTGCTCGGCGACGATCTTCTTGACGCGTTCTTCGATGGTGCTCATACCTTGTTTTCACTCCTATGGAAAAATCCGTGCAGCTTGGGCTGCAGTGTATAGAAAGGGTTTTCTGCTTTTCAAGCAGGACTCCGAACCCCTTCAGGCCCCGTCAGGAGCCGCCCAGAACCCAATTGCACTCGAGTACCGGATTTTAGACAGCTCGTATGACAGTTTCCTGAGGGGATTCGTCACATTCAGCTCATGTACATCCCACCGTTCACCGGAATGGTAGCCCCTGTGACGTAGGAAGCACCATCGGAAGCGAGGAATCCGACCACCTTCGCAATCTCCTCGGCCTGGCCAAGGCGAGCCAGCGGAATCTGGGTCAACAGGGCCTCGCGCTGCGCATCGGGCAGTTCGCGAGTCATGTCGGTATCGATGAAGCCAGGGGCAACGGAGTTGACGGTGATGGCGCGAGAGCCCACTTCACGGGCAAGCGCCCGACCGAAGCCCTCGAGACCGGCCTTGGCAGCAGCGTAGTTGGCCTGGCCGGCGTTGCCCATCGCACCGACCACGGAGCCGATGTTGATGATGCGGCCCCAGCGCGCCTTGGTCATGCCCCTCAGAACTGCCTTGCTCAAGCGGAACAGGCTGTTCAGGTTGGTATTGATGACGTCGAACCATTCGTCGTCTTTCATACGCAGCATCAGGTTGTCGCGGGTGATGCCGGCATTGTTCACCAGGATCAGCGGCTGCCCCAGATGCTGCTGGATGTGCTCCAGCGTGCTGGCGACGGATTCATCGCTACTGACATCCAGAACCAGACCGGCCCCTTCGATGCCGTGCTCCTTCAGGTACTCGGCAATGCGCTCGGCGCCGCCCGGCGTGGTGGCGGTACCGATGACGACGGCACCTTGGCGGCCCAGTTCCAGGGCGATGGCCTGGCCGATACCACGGCTCGCGCCAGTAACCAGTGCGACCTTACCTTGCAGACTCATGGTCTTCTCCTTGATCAGGCCAGCGCAGCGCGGGCGGCTGCGAAGGCGTCGGGGGTATCCAGGTTATGGGTGGCGATGCCCTTGACGCAGCGCTTGTTCAGGCCACTCAGGACCTTGCCGGGGCCGCACTCGACGAGATCGGTCACACCCTGCTCGGACAAGCGCACCATCGACTCGACCCAGCGGACCGGGCTGTAGAGCTGAGCCAGGAGGTCGGCCTTGAGCACATCAAGGTCGGTCACCACCGAGGCGCTGACGTTCTGCACCAGCGCAATCTCGGGTGCCTTCCAGTCCAGCGCCTGGACAAACTCGGCGAAACGCTCTGCAGCAGGCTTCATCAGGGCGCAGTGGGACGGCACGCTCACCGGCAGCGGCATCGCACGCTTGGCACCGCGCGCCTTGCAGGCTTCGATGGCACGCTCGACAGCTGCAGCCGAACCGGCAATCACCACCTGGCCCGGTGCGTTGAAATTCACCGCACTGACCACGTCACCCTTTGCAGCCTCGGCACAGGCTGCCAGTACATCGGCATCCTCGAGACCCAGGATGGCCGCCATGCCGCCCTGTCCAGCCGGGACGGCCTGCTGCATCAACTGCCCACGGCGCTCGACGAGCTTCACGGCGTCAGCGAACTGCAGGCTGCCTGCGGCTACCAGAGCGGAGTATTCGCCCAGGCTGTGACCAGCTACATAGGCGGGACGTGCGCCGCCTTCCTGCAGCCACAGGCGCCACAAGGCGATGGATGCGGTCAGGATCGCCGGCTGGGTCTTGTCGGTCTGGTTGAGGCTTTCCTCGGGACCTTGCTGGGTCAGGGCCCACAGGTCGTAACCGAGTGCTTCGGAGGCTTCGCCGAAGGTCTCTGCGACCAGGCGGCTCGAAGCGCCATGCTCAGCCAGCATGCCAAGGGACTGAGAGCCCTGGCCGGGGAAAACGAATGCGAGGGATGCGGACATTGGAACGGTTCCCGTGTTTGCCTTGTTCGATTCGCACACCTGGCGGCGCCAGGCGCAACGGACTGACAGTTGGATGACAACCCTCGGCCAGCGGTCACATCCTAGAGCAACAGATCCTCGAGCCGCCCATGGAGTCGCTGCGGCAGATTCTCCCGCACCTCGATGACGGCACGACGAATCGCACTCTGGAAACCATCCGCGCCAGCGGAGCCGTGGCTCTTCACCACGATCCCCTGCAGCCCGAGAAAGCTCGCGCCATTGTGGCGGGACGGAGCCAGGTCGCCCTTGAGACGACTCAACAGCGGCAGCGCCAGCGCACCAACAAGACGGGAGCCAAGATTCTCGGTGAACAGGGACTCGATGCGCGCGGCAATCATCGCCACCAGCCCCTCGCTGGACTTGAGCAGGATGTTGCCGACGAAGCCATCGCAGACCACCACATCCGCCTCACCGCGATACAGCGCATCGCCCTCGATGTAGCCGATGTAGTTCAACCCATTGGCCTGCTGAAGCAGGCTGGCCGCGAGCTTGACCTGCTGGTTGCCCTTGATGTCCTCCGTGCCGACGTTCAGCAACGCCACACGAGGGCTGCGCAACCCGAGCGCCTCAGCCGCAACGCTGCCCATCACCGCAAACTGATAGAGATGCTCGGCACTGCAATCCACGTTGGCGCCCAGGTCCAGCAGGTGGCAATGGCCGCGCGCCGTGGGGATCGCAGTCACCATGGCAGGTCGATCGATTCCCGGCAGGGTCTTGAGCACATAGCGGGAAAGCGCCATCAACGCACCGGTATTGCCGGCGCTCACGCAGGCATGGGCACGCCCGGCACGGACGAGGTCCAGAGCGACACGCATGGAGGAGTCGGGCTTGCTGCGCAGCGCCTGCGAGGGGCGCTCGTCCATCGCCACCACTTCGGCAGCATGCTCAACGGACAGGCGTCGACGATCAACTCCGCTTTCGCGGGCGATGAGCTCTTCAAGGACAGGGGCTTGGCCGACAAGGACCAGATGTAAAGAGGGGAACTCAGCCAGGCAGGCAATGCTGGCCGGAACAATGCAACGGGGACCGAAGTCCCCGCCCATTGCGTCAATCGCTATAACAGAGACGGACAAGGATTACTCGTTCGAGCCCTTGTCGATCACTTTGCGACCACGGTAGAAGCCGTCCGGGGAGACGTGGTGGCGCAGGTGAACTTCACCGGTGCTCTTCTCGATGGACAGGGCATTGGCCTCGAGGGCGTCGTGGGAGCGACGCATGTCACGGGCAGAGCGGGATTTTTTGTTCTGCTGAACAGCCATAATCAATTAACTCCTAAACGTTTGGGTCACGCTTTAACTGCGCCAGTACGCTGAACGGGTTGGACCGCGGAACCTCGTCCTCGCTCGGTTCGGGCTCATCAAGCCCCGCCGGCTGCTGGCATTCCTCAGGGTCATGGGCCGGAACAATGGGCAAGGCCAGCAGAAGCTCGTCCTCGACCAGAGTCAGAAGATCCAGCGGATCCTCACCCACTTCCAGCACGTCATAGCCCTTGGGCAGTGACTGGCTGTCCGCACCCTCCTTCACCACGGCGTACGTACACTCGCTGTGGATCGGCAGCGCGACCAGCTCCAGGCAACGCTGACATACCATCTTGACCTCGACGTCGAGCTCGCTGTGGATCACCACAGTGCGCTGCTCGTCGCGCTCGAACGAAAGCCTGACGGTGACGCGACCTGCGTCATCGGAGAGGGGATCGCACAAACGCTCGAGACTGGCGAGAGGCAGCTCACCCTGGAGGGTGGCGCTGCGATCAGCCATCTTGCGCGGATCGACGTGAGTTGGAATCGGCCCATTCAACATAGGCGCGGTATTCTAGGGATGCCCCCCTGCCCTGTCAAAACAAATTCCGACCTGTCCGCCGCACGGCACGCCCGATAGAATCGCGGCATTTTTTCGCGGAGTCGATCATGACCAATCTGGTGCTCGCATCCAGCTCACCCTACCGGCGCGCCCTGCTGGAGCGCCTGGGCCTTCCCTTCACCTGGAGCGCGCCCGCCATCGATGAAACACGCCACCCGGGAGAAGGCGCCGAGCAACTGGTGCGTCGCCTTGCCGAACAGAAAGCCCGTGCCCTGGCGCACATCCATGACCAGCACCTGATCATCGGCTCCGACCAGGTTGCCGTGCTTGGCCAGCAGGTCCTGGGCAAGTCCGGCGACTTCACCCGCGCCAAGCAGCAACTCATGGCCGCAAGCGGCGCCAGCGTAAGCTTCCTGACCGGCCTCGCCCTGCTCAATACGCGAACCGGTAGCTGCCAGGTGGATTGCATCCCCTTCACCGTGCACTTCCGCAAACTGGACGAAGCCACCATCGAGCGATACCTGCAGGCAGAGCAGCCCTACGACTGCGCTGGCAGCTTCAAAGCGGAAGGGCTTGGCGTCGCGCTGTTCCGCACCACAGAGGGAGAGGACGCCACCAGCCTGGTTGGCCTGCCATTGATCCGCCTGGTGGACATGCTGCTCGCCGAAGGCCGACAGGTCCCCTGAGACGAAAAAGCCCGGCACAAGCCGGGCTTTTCTGGCAACTACCTGCGAGGTTCAGCGCAGCGAAGACCCCTGGAACCCCATCCACATCGCCAACTGCTCAGCCATGCTCGCACCCAGGCGCTTGGCAAAGCGATCAAACGGCGTGTCCTGCTTCGTGTAGTCGACGATTTCCTTGGCGCCGATGACCTCGCGCGCCACGTAGCTGGTGCTACCGAGCTTATCCACCAGACCCAGCTCAAGAGCCTGCTCACCGGACCAGACCAGGCCGCTGAAGAGCTCGGGATGCCCATCGACCTTCAGCCGATCACCTCGCCCCTTCTTCACGCTCTCGATGAACTGGCGATGAGTGGTATCCAGCACACCCTGCCAGAAGCGAGTCTCGTCGTCCTTCTGAGGCTGGAACGGATCAAGGAACGCCTTGTGCTCGCCCGAGGTATAGACACGACGCTCGACACCCAGCTTACCCATCAGGTCGACGAAGCCGAAGCTGGCCGCCGTGACACCAATGGACCCCACCAGGCTTGCCTTGTCCGCGTAGATCTCGTCCGCTGCACTGGCAATGTAGTAGGCACCAGATGCCCCAAGATCAGTGATCACCGCATAGACCTTGGTATCGGGATGCTCACCCCGCAGCCGCCGGATCTCGTCATAGATGTAGCCCGACTGGACGGGACTGCCGCCCGGGCTGTTGATGCGCAGAACAACCCCCTTGGTTTTCGGATCCTCGAAGGCCGCCCTGAGACTGCTCACGATGTTGTCGGCACTCGCAGCCTCGTTATCCGCAATCATGCCGCGAACCTCGACCAGTGCCGTATGGGTCTCACCACGCGCCGCCGTCTTCTGCAGATCGAACAACGGCGAAAACATCAGCAGCGCGCCGAACAGATAAAGGAAGGTCAGGAGCTTGAAGAAAATACCCCAGCGCCGAGCTCGCCGCTGTTCCTGAACGCCCGCCAGGACAGCCTTCTCAAGCAGCCTCCAACTCTTGTCATCACCACCAGCGGGTGCCGATGCGTTCCATTCATCAGACATGCAATTCCACCTTGTTCACCGGATTGTTCGCGCCACCAGCCAACCAATGGCGCAGCTCATCAAAATGCTCGATTGTCAGCGTCGGCGACTCCAGCCGCAGGACATCCAGCGACTGCGCGCCATAACCGACCGCCACGCAGTCCATTGCCGCATTGCGTGCCATGCGCAGATCAAAGGGCGAGTCCCCCACCATCAGCGACGCACCGGCATTGACACCGCAATGCGCCATGATCTGGCGCAGCATCAAGGGATCAGGCTTGCTCGCCGTTTCGTCAGCGCAGCGAGTGATATCGAAGTAGCACTCCCAACCACGCCCCGCCAGGACACGATCAAGCCCGCGCCGCGTCTTGCCCGTTGCCACCGCCAGGCGATAACCAGCCTCGCGAAACGACTCCAGCGCATCTTCCACGCCCGCAAAGAGCGGCGACGGGGCCGTCTCCAGATGACTGTAGTGCGACGCATAGACCTCTCGGTAGCGAGCGATCTGCTGCGGATCGGCCAGATCCGGGTAAAGCACTGCAATCGCCTCGGGCAAGCCGAGACCGATGATGCCCTTGAGCGCCGAATCGTCCAATTGCGGCAGACCGCAAGCCTCAGCCGCCACCCGAAGGGACTCGACGATGCGCGAAATGGAGTCCACCAGGGTGCCATCCCAATCGAAGATCAGCAGCTGATAGTCAGGCACCCAACCGCTCCAGGGTCTGCGACCACATTTCATCCACTGGCGCCTCAAGACTCAGGGGCGTGCCATCGGGCAAAACCAGGGAGAGCGCATAGGCATGCAGGAACAGGCGTTTGCCGCCCAACTCGCGGATTTCCCGAGAAAAATCTTCATCGCCGTACTTGGGATCACCCGCAATGGCATGGCCGGCATGCCGGGTATGGACCCGGATCTGATGGGTACGGCCGGTAATAGGGCTCGCCTCGATCAAAGTGGCGAACTCACCAAAACGCCGCAGCACGCGGAACTCGGTCAGAGCATCCTTCCCCTCTTCATCCACCTCCACCATCCGCTCGCCGGAGCGCAGGGTGTTCTTCAGCAGCGGCGCGCTGACCTTCTTCTTCGAAGTCGGCCAATTGCCACGCACCAGCGCCATGTAGCGCTTGTCCACGCCATCGCCGCGCAGCGCCTCATGGAGGTGGCGCAGCATGCTGCGCTTCTTCGCGATCATCAGCAGGCCCGAGGTGTCGCGATCCAGCCGGTGCACCAACTCCAGCTCCTTGGCGTCCGGCCGCAACTGGCGGAATGCCTCGATCACACCGAAGCTGAGCCCGCTGCCACCATGCACGGCGATGCCGGCCGGCTTGTTCAGGACAATCAGCCCTTTGTCTTCATAAACGATGGCGGCCTCGAGGCGCTCCAGCAGCCCCTGGGCAAGCGGTACCTGCTCATCCCGCTCCGCGAGACGCAGCGGCGGCACCCGAACTACATCGCCAGCCTGAAGCTTGTACTCAGGCTTGATGCGCCCCTTGTTCACCCGCACTTCGCCCTTGCGCAAGATGCGGTAGATCAAGGTCTTGGGGACGCCTTTCAGCTGGGTCCGGAGGAAATTATCAATACGCTGACCGGCATATTCCGGCGCAACTTCGAGCATTTGCACGCCGGAAGTTGGAGAGGAGGGAGTCGTCATGGCGGCGATCATAACAATTTTTTATGGATTTGAAGCACTTAATGATTGCTGCTATAGTCGCGAACGCCGCCAAAAGCGGCCGTGCCCCGGATGCTCGCCAAAACTGCCATCCCAGCCACGTGCAACCCATTCAGGACGTCAGGCCGTCCGTCAGAATCTTCGCTCCAGAACAGCGATCATTCGGAGAAAAAAGCCTTGAGCCATGACGCGTGACCACCCTAGGGCGGTCGCGGTAAATGCAACCCGCTACGGATTCTGCGAGCGGCACCCGATTTTCAAGGGACAAGTGTAGGGTGGAGATGCACAACCGTCGGACTGCGTAGCAGCGCTTCAACCAAGACGTTTTATTCCGTCCGCTGCCGATGGCTGATTCCTCCTCCTGATAAACGTTGCTTCTGTTACGACAACAGCAGCGGGAGACGTCGTCGCGACTCCGGCCAGATGGCCTGATGTCGCTGGACACGGGAGCATTAACCAGCTCCTGACACGCACCTGACACCGACCGCGAGAGTCGTGTGTGCCGGTCGCCGTTTCCGGTAGCCCCGGAAACCGACGGTACTACATGAAAAGAATGCTGATTAACGCAACTCAGCCCGAAGAGTTGCGTGTTGCCCTGGTCGACGGCCAACGCCTGTATGACCTGGACATCGAGTCGGGCGCCCGCGAACAGAAAAAGGCCAACATTTATAAAGGCCGCATCACCCGCATCGAACCCAGCCTCGAAGCCGCATTCGTCGACTTCGGTGCCGAACGTCACGGCTTCCTGCCGCTGAAAGAAATCTCCCGCGAATACTTCAAGAAGTCCCCCGAGGGCCGCGTCAACATCAAGGACGTGCTCAACGAAGGCCAGGAAGTCATCGTCCAGGTCGAGAAGGAAGAGCGCGGCAACAAGGGCGCAGCCCTCACCACCTTCATCAGCCTCGCCGGCCGCTACCTGGTGCTGATGCCGAACAACCCCCGCGCCGGCGGCATCTCCCGTCGCATCGAAGGCGAAGAGCGCAACGAACTGCGCGAAGCCCTGAACGGCCTGAACGCACCGGCCGACATGGGCCTGATCGTGCGTACCGCCGGCCTCGGCCGCTCCAGCGAGGAGCTGCAGTGGGACCTCGACTACCTGCTGCAACTCTGGAGCGCCATCAAGGAAGCCTCCGGTGAGCGTGGTGCCCCCTTCCTGATCTACCAGGAAAGCAACGTCATCATCCGCGCGATCCGCGACTACCTGCGCCAGGACATCGGCGAGGTGCTGATCGACAGCGTCGAAGCCCAGGAAGAAGCCCTCAGCTTCATCCGCCAGGTGATGCCGCAGTACCAGAACAAGATCAAGCTCTACCAGGACAGCGTTCCGCTGTTCAATCGCTTCCAGATCGAGAGCCAGATCGAAACCGCCTTCCAGCGCGAAGTGAAGCTGCCCTCCGGCGGCTCCATCGTCATCGATCCGACCGAAGCCCTGGTGTCCATCGACATCAACTCCGCTCGTGCCACCAAAGGCGGTGACATCGAAGAAACCGCCCTGCAGACCAACCTGGAAGCGGCCGAGGAAATCGCCCGCCAGCTGCGCCTGCGCGACATCGGCGGCCTGATCGTCATCGACTTCATCGACATGACCCCGGCCAAGAACCAGCGCGCCGTGGAAGAAAAGGTCCGCGAAGCCCTGGAAGCCGACCGCGCCCGCGTACAGGTCGGCCGCATCTCCCGCTTCGGCCTGCTGGAAATGTCCCGCCAGCGCCTGCGTCCGTCCCTGGGCGAGACCAGCGGCATCGTCTGCCCCCGTTGCAACGGCCAGGGCATCATCCGTGACGTCGAGTCCCTGTCCCTGGCCATCCTCCGCCTGATCGAGGAAGAGGCCCTCAAGGACCGCACCGCCGAAGTCCGCGCCCAGGTCCCGATCCCGGTCGCCGCCTTCCTGCTCAACGAGAAGCGCAACAGCATCACCAAGATCGAGCTGCGCACCCGCGCACGCATCGTGATCCTGCCGAACGACCACCTGGAAACCCCGCACTTCGAAGTCCAGCGCCTGCGCGACGACAACCCGGAAGTCCTCACTGGCCTGTCCAGCTACGAGATGACCCCTACCGAAGTCGAGGAGCACCACCCGGCCGCTTCCACCCGCACCCTGGTTCGCCAGGAAGCCGCCGTGAAGACCGTCGCCCCCGAGCGTCCGGCTCCCGCCCCGACCGCACCGGCCCCGATGGCACCGCCTACCGCCGCCGTTGCAGCCGCCGAACCGAGCCTGTTCAAGGGCCTGGTGAAGTCGCTGGTCAGCCTGTTCGCCGGCAAGGACGAGCCGAGCCCCGCGCCCGAGAAGGCCGCCGCCAGCGAGCGCCCCGCCCGTACCGGTGAGGAGCGTCGTAACGGCCGTCAGCAGAACCGCCGCCGCGAAGGCCGTGAAGGCCGTCGTGACGACGAGCGCAAGCCTCGCGAAGAGCGCCAGCCGCGTGAAGAACGTCAGGCTCGCGAAGACCGTCAACCGCGTGAAGAGCGCCAGCCCCGCGAAGGCCGTGAGCCGCGCGAAGAGCGCCAACCTCGTGCAGAGCGCGCCCCGCGCGAAGAGCGCCAGCCCCGTGAGGAGCGTCAGCCTCGCGAAGAGCGCCAACCGCGTGAAGAACGCCAGGCCCGTGAGGAACGCCAACCCCGCGAAGAGCGTCAGCCCCGTGAGGAGCGCCAGCCCCGCGAAGCCCGTGAGCCGCGTGAAGGCCAGGAGAACCGCCGCGAGCGTGGTGAGCGTCCGCCCCGTGAAGAGCGCCAACCGCGCCCCGAGCAGGCTGGCGCCGCCCCGAGCGAAGAAGAACTGCTGAACGACAGCGAAGAGCTGCTGGACGACGGCCAGGAAGGCGCGGACGGCGAACGCCCCCGTCGTCGCTCCCGTGGCCAACGCCGCCGCAGCAACCGCCGCGAGCGTCAGCGTGAAGTGAATGGCGACGAGTCGCTGGATGGTAATGAAGAAGCAGAAGGCGATGCCGAGCAGGCCAACGAGCCCTCCGAAGCCGCCGTGGTTGCAGCGGTCGCCGCCGGCTCCGTGATCGCCGTCGAAGCCGCCAGCCAAGCAGCAGAGGCAGCCGAGGTCGAGCCGCAAGCGAACGCCGTCAGCGAAACCACCGAGCAGCAGGCCAGCCTGGAGCTGATCCAGCCGCAAGACGCGCCGCAAGCGAACGAACCGGCCACTGCCGAGACCGAGCAGAGCGAAAGCGCCGAAGTGGCCAGCGAGCCTCAGGCCCAGCCGGTTGAAGTCGCCGAAGCTGCCGAGCCGGCTGCTGCCGTCGAGCCCCAGACCGAAGCCGCCGAGCCTCAGCCGGAACCCGTCGCAGAGGTTGTCGCCGAGCCCGCTCCGAGCGTCGAAGCTGCCCCCGCTGCCAGCGTGAGCAGCACCGGCCGCGCGCCCAACGATCCTCGCGAGGTTCGTCGTCGCCAGCAGGAGGCCGAGCGCCTGGCTCGTGAAGCCGCTGCCGCCGCTGCCGCCGCCCCGGTCGAAGCCGAGGCTGCACCTGCGGTGGTCGAGGAGCCGGTCGTGGCCGAAGCCCCTGCCGAGGCACAAGCTCAGCCGACCGAAGAGGCCGCACCGGCCGCCGAAGCTGAAGCCGTCCAGGCCGAGGCCCAGGCAGAAGAAGCCGCAACCGTCGAAGCCGAGCAACCTGCTGCAGAACAGCAGGCCAGCGAGGAAGAGAAGGACAAGCCGACCGTCTGAGGCCTGCTTGCTCCATGAAAAAGGGACGCCAATGGCGTCCCTTTTTTATGCCTCGTTCACAGCACTGAGCCCTCTCAGACTGGGCAGCTCGTTAACCGCCCTCCCCCTTCGCCGCTGCGAACAGCTTCAGGCCGGCTCCAGCAGCACCTGCCTCACCGCTTCCGGCTGCGCCACCCCAGGCTCCAACAAGGCCTCCATGCGCTCACGGGTCAGTTCCATGAGCATCCCGAGACGTGCCACGTCGTACTGGCTGGCATCGATCGACTCACCCACATGCACGGAAACCGGCAGCCCCAGGTTGAAACGCCAGGAGCGCGCAGGCAGCACCCGATGAATGCCACGAATGGCCACCGGCACGATCACCGCATCGGTATCCAGGGCCAGGTGGAAGCAGCCCTTCTTGAATGGCTGCAACCGGCCATCCGGGGAACGCGTTCCCTCCGGCGCGGCCCACAGCACAATGCCGCTTTCCATCATGGCGCGCGCCTTGGCCAGGTCCTCCAGCGCCTGTCGCCGGTTGTGCCGGTCAATGAACGGGAATTCCGCCGCCTTCATCGCCGCGCCCAGGAAAGGCACGCGGGAGAGTTCCTGCTTGGCCAGCATGCGGATGGAGCCCGGCAGCGCCACGAAAGAGGCCGGGATGTCGTAGTGGCTGGAGTGATTGCAGAGGATCAGGTAGCGCCGGCCATCATTGAAATCCGGCCACTGCCCATGGACCGACAGGCGAACCCGCACCAGGCGCAGCAGCCCGCGTGACCAGGCCCGCGTGAAGCCGTCCACACGCTGGCGGTCCAGGCGCCGCCAGAGCGCCAGCCACAGGACAAGGCAGCAGAAATACAGCGTCCAGAGCACCGAACCAACCACCACGCCGACGCGACGTGCCAGGGTGGCGCTCTGGGCGAATGAATGCAGGTTTGGCATCGTGGCCCTCCCATCTCGTGTTCATCCGCGCGACGCAACGCGCGATCGTTCCTTATGATGCGCATCGTCATCGATTCGACACAGGAGACCGTCATGCCCCTCGCGCAACTGATCCGCCCTGATGAACTGGCGCCTCGACTGGGAGAGCCTGGCCTGGTGATCCTCGATTGCCGCTTCGCCCTGGATGATCCGTCCTACGGCCAGCGCAGCCATGCCGAAGGGCATATCCCGGGCGCCCATTTCGCCGACCTCGAGCGTGACCTCTCCGCCCCCGTGCAACCGGGCATCACCGGACGCCACCCGCTGCCGGAGGCGGATCGACTGGTCGCCGCCCTGCGCCGCTGGGGCGTGGATAACGCCAGCACCATCGTGCTGTATGACGATGGCCCCGGTGCCTTCGCCGCCCGCGCCTGGTGGCTGCTCGCCTGGCTGGGCAAGCGCGATGGCGTCTACCTGCTCGACGGCGGCCTGAAGGCCTGGCGCGAAGCCGGCCTGCCCCTGGATGCGGAGCAGCCCACCGAGCGCGCCGGCAGTTTCACCGGCACCCCCGACTCCAGCCTGGTGCTGGATGCCCGTCAGCTCCAGGCCCGCCTCGACTCCCACGCACTCACCCTGCTGGACGCCCGCGCCCTGCCGCGCTTCAAGGGCGAGGTGGAGCCCATCGACCCCGTCGCCGGGCACATCCCCGGCGCCCAGTGCGCCGCCTTTACCGACAACCTCGGCGCCGACGGCCGCTTCCTGCCCGCCCAGGCCCTGCGCCAGCGCTTCCAGGCCTTCCTCGCCGACCGCCCTGCAGACAGCCTCGTGGCCTACTGCGGCTCCGGCGTCACCGCCTGCCACAACCTGTTCGCCCTGAGCCTTGCCGGCTACCCGCTCGCACCGCTCTACGCAGGCTCCTGGAGCGAATGGATAACCGACCCCAGTCGCCCCGTGGCCACGGGCCTGTGATCCCGGCCGCCCGTCATACCGGGCGGCCTACTCCGCAATCTGTTAATGACTGCCTGGCATATGGCGCCTGGCGCAAGACGCCAAACAGTTTAAAAACAGGCCTTTACAGCACCTTTATCCCACTACACTTCAAATCGAGCGGCTAACCCCGCTCCCGGCGGGGTCCTTTCCCAGAACGAGAAGCTGCCACACGCCCCCGACCCCGCCGGCACCTTCCGCGAGGGCATCATGGGCATAGCCGCACACGATCTCTGCCAACACGTCATCCGCCCCACACTGGCCTACCTGCAACGCCCCTCTCCCACGGCCGAAGTGCTCCTGCTCGGCGCCGCCGCGTGCCAGTCCGACCTTGGCACGGCCCTGGGGGATCGCGCCGGCTACGGCCTCTACCACATCAGCGAAGCCCACCACCGCCAACTCTGGGACCAGCACCTGGCCCGCGATCCAGACCTGGCCAGCCTGGTGCGGGGCCTAGCCAGCCAGCACGCCTTCCTGGGCGCTCCCCACCTGGAGCTCGCGGTGAACCTGCGCTACGCCACCGCCATCGCCTGGCTGCTGGTGGAAAGCGAAGTCCTCGTGATGCCATCGGCGGATGACTGGCCGGGCATGGCGGATGTCTGGCGGCGCGTATTCAACCCGCAGGGAAATCCCAGCGACTACCTCGCCGCCTGGAATCGCTGCGTAGGACTTCCTCAACAGGCTGCCTAGGATAAATCGATCACTGACCAATCAGTCAGGAACGAGCGTCCAAGGCTTTTTGCACGAAGCGTGAAATTAGCGGCAATTTGCCACACGAAAGCCTCTAGAACGCCGATTTAGCGGGAACTCAACGTGGCTGGAAAGGGTCTGGAAATCCTGCTAGTTTCCGCCCCCTGCCTTACCAGACCCAGGAGTCAACCGTGATCACAAGAATCATAAAGACCAGCCTCGCTCTCGCTGTTGCCGGCGCATCCACCTACAGCCTCGCCGGCGGTTTCGCCATCAACGAACAGAGCGTGAGCGGCATGGGTACTGCCTTCGCCGGCCGTTCTTCCTCGGCCGACGATGCCTCCACCGTCTTCGGCAACCCCGCCGGCATGTCGCGCCTCAAGCGCGAACAGGTCAGCGGCGGTGTCGCCCTGCTGGACGCCAAGACCGACATCGACCATGGCCGCGGCTCCGTATCGGGCAGCAATGACGGCGACATGGTCCCGTTCATCGGCGTGCCCATGGGCTACTACGTCAAACCCATCGACGACAAATGGACCTTCGGCCTCGGCATGTACGTGCCCTTCGGCCTGGTGACCGACTATGAGAACGGCTTCCAGGGCCGCTACTACGGCACCCGCAGCGAAGTTCGCGTGATCACCCTGCAGCCCACCGTCAGCTACAAGATCAACGACCAGCTCTCCGTCGGCTTCGGCCCCACCATCAACCGCATTGACGGCGAGCTGACCTCTGCCACGCTCAATCCATCTAGCCCAGGTAGCAACGATGGCAAGGTCAAGATCAAGGGTGACGACACTGCCTTGGGCTACAACGTAGGCGTGCTGTTCGAAGCCACCCCCAGCACTCGCCTCGGCCTGACCTACCACTCGATGGTCGACTTCAAGCTGGAAGGTGATACCCAGATTTCCGGAACCGGCTTTGGCCCCTTTGCCGGCAGCAAGTACGACGCCTCGCTGAAACTGAAAACCCCCGAGTCGGTCGACTTCTCCGTCACCCACGACCTGAATGCCGACTGGACCCTCTATGCCGGCACCACCTGGACCCGGTGGAGTCGCCTGAAAGACATCACGGTCAACAACAAGGGGGTTCCGGCGCCGCTGGCAGGTCGTATCGGCACCATCACCGAAGAACAGAACTGGCGCGACACCTGGTCCTACGCCGTCGGCGCAGCCTACAAACTGAACCGCGAGTGGACCCTGCGTGCCGGCCTGGCCTACGACCAGAGCCCGACCCGCAACGAGTACCGCTCCCCGCGCATTCCCACCGATGACCGCAAGATCCTCAGCCTCGGTGCCGCCTGGAGCCCCAACGACGACTGGACCGTGGACCTCGCCTACTCCTACCTGAAGGAAGACGACGCCACCATCAACCAGAGCAGCAGCACCAAGGGCAGCTACTCCTCCACCTACAAGAACAGCGCCCACGGCCTGGGCGCCCAGGTCACCTACCGCTTCTGAGCTGAACCCCGGCGGCCGTCGCCGCCGGGGTACACCCCAAAACGAAAACGCCGCGGTCCCCTCTCGGGTATCGCGGCGTTTTCATGTGCGCCCGGGGTGACGCATCACCCCGGGCAGCAGCCACCGTCAGGACTTCGGCGGCTCTTCGCGGTTCAGATCCATCACCGTCGCAGCAGGTTCGACCGGCTTGCTCGGCTGCACCACCGGTGCCACCTCCGGCTGGACCGGATCGGCCGCCTGCGGAGCTTCCTTCTTCTTGCCGCGGACACGGGCAATGACCCAGCCACCGATGGCGATCGGCACCCAGAAGAACTTCTTCAGCAGCACCAGCAGAATGGCCAGCAGGCCGGTCTTGGCGGCGACCTTGCCAGCGATCAGCGCGCCCAGACCGTAGGCCGCAACCTTGTCCAGGTCCGGGTTGAAGTCGGCGTAGCGGTTGCCCGGGTTGAACTCGGTCATCGCCAGCACCGCCGGCAGGTTCTGCTCGATGGTCGGCAACTGGTCCATGTTGGCGATGAAGTTCAGCACCAGCACGCCCTTACGGCCCAGCACGCGGATGTTGTAGTTCAGGGTGTGGGTTTCGGAATCGCCGAACTTCAGCTCCTTGGCCCAGTGCAGCTTGCGGCCATTGGCGTCATAGCGCGGCTGGGAGGCCCAGCCGATCAGCTGCACCGGCTCGTAGCCGTTCTCGGCGCGCCATTTGTTGTCTTCCTTGGTGTCGTCCTTCATGCCCTGCAGCATCTCGTTGTAGTCGATGTCGCTGGCATCCTCGTCGGACACGTAGCCGCTCTCCTCGTACTCGATGGTCACGGCCCAGGACTCATCGGCCAGCGGAGAAATGCCCTTGGGCAGGATCATGCCCAGCGGTTCCTCGGCATCCGGCGGGTTGCCCCAGGCCTCCACCAGCACGCGCTCGGCGTCCTTGCCGTCCAGGTAGACGAACTGCTCCGGTACATCCAGGGTGGCCAGGTTGTCACCGATCACCACCTTGCCCTGCTTGAAGTTCAGGCTGTTGAGGAACTCTTCCTCGCTGATGCCCTGCTCTTCGTCGGCCGAGACGTCCTCGTCCGTGGCCTGTTCGGCCTGGGCAGCGTTCTCTTCAACGGGGGCAGCAGGCTTGGCGGCAAAGGCGGTGGGAATGGCGGCGGCCAGCAGTCCGGCCAGGATCAGGTCCTTGATCGACATGGGTGTCTCCAGGAGAGGGGGTGAAAAACAGGCCGCGAACCCTATCACAGGAACGCCACGCAAACCGGAACCAGCCGAAAGATTCTGAAACACACTCTCGACTGATCAGCCTTTTCGCCCCCTCGCCGGGTCAGGGCTTGCTGTCCAGCGCCTGGCGGATCGCCTTCTGCAGGTCCTCGTCATCCGGGCTGGTGAGGCTGGAGAAATGCGCCACCACCTTGCCCTGGCGATCCACCACGTACTTGTAGAAGTTCCAGCGTGGCGCCTGCCCGGACTGCTCGATCAGCTCGCGGTAGAGCGGCGTCGCCTCGTCACCGGTCACGTGCTGCGGCTCGGTCATGGTGAAGGTCACGCCGTAGTTCACGTAGCAGACCTTCGCGGTCTCCTCCGTATTGGCCGCCTCCTGCTTGAAGTCATCCGAAGGCACGCCCAGCACCTCGAAGCCCTCGGCCTTGTAGCGCTGGTACAGCGCTTCCAGCCCCTTGAATTGCGGGGTGAAACCGCAGTGGCTGGCGGTGTTGACGATCAGCAGCGGCTTGCCGGCGAAGCGCTCGCACAGGTCCACCGTCGCCTTGGCCCGCAACTGCGGCAGGCTGTGCTGCAACAGCGGTGGGCACTCCGCTGCTACGACGGGCAGGGCGAACAGAGCGAGCAGGGGCACGGCGAACAGGCGTTTCATGGCAGGCATCCTCGGGCACGCGGCGGGTCAAGCGGTGGAGCAAGGCTAGCGCCGGGCCCGCCGGCCGGCAATCAGCACAGGCTCATGTTCAGTTGCAGCAGCGCCAGGCCACCCCGCTGCCACCCCCACCAGGCCAGCGCGGTCAGGCCCAGCACCAGGGCCGCCACGGCGACCAGCGCCAGGCGCGCCCTCACACCGCCACCTGCAGGCGCGCCACCGGCTGCTCGCGGATCGGCCAGTTCAGCGCGGCCGCCATCAGGCTGAGCAGGATGGAGATCTGCCACACCACCTCGTAGCTGCCGGTGTGGTCGTACAGGTAGCCGCCCAGCCAGCCACCGAGGAAGGCCCCGAGCTGGTGGAAGAGGAACACGATGCCGCCCAGCATCGACAGGTTGCGCACCCCGAACAGGGTCGCCACCGTGCCGTTGGTCAGCGGCACCGTCGACAGCCACAACAGCCCCATCACCATGCCGAAGGCGTAGGCGCTCCACACCGACAGCGGCATATAGAGGAAGGCCAGGATCACCACTGCCCGCAGCAGGTACAGCACGGTCAGCAGCCGCGGCTTGGCCAGGCGCCCGCCCAGCCAGCCGGCGATGTAGGTGCCGAACACATTGAACAACCCCACCAGCGCCAGCACCGTAGTGCCCACGGTCGCCGGCAGGTGCTGGTCCACCAGGTAGGCCGGCAGATGAACGCCGATGAACACCACCTGGAACCCGCAGACGAAGAAGCCCAGCGACAACAGCCAGAACCCCCGGTGCGCCGCCGCCTCGCGCAGCGCCTCGGCCAGGCTCTGCTCCGGCCCCTTGCTGGGCAACGGACGGTCCTTGAGCATCCCCGCCAGCGGCACGATCAACGCCACCAGCAGCCCCAGCGCCAGCAGCGCCGACGACCAGCCCAGCCAACTGATCAACCCCTGGGAGCCCGGCAGCATGGCGAACTGGCCGAACGAACCGGCTGCCGCCGCAATGCCCATGGCCATGCTGCGCTGCTCCATCGGCACCGCCCGCCCGACCACCCCGAGGATCACCGAGAACGACGTCCCCGACAGCCCGATGCCGATCAGCAGCCCCGCACTGGCCGAGAGCTGCAGCGGCGTATGGGACAGGCTCATCAGCACCAGCCCCAGCGCATAGAGCACACCACCCACCACCACAGCCCGCGTCGCACCGAAGCGATCGGCCAGGGCCCCGGTGAAGGGTTGCGACAGCCCCCAGATCAGGTTCTGCAGCGCAATGGCAAAGGCAAACACCTCCCGCCCCCAGCCGAACTCCCCGCTCATCGGGGCCAGGAACAGGCCGAAGCCGTGGCGGATGCCCAGCGACAGCGCCAGGATCAGCGACGCCCCCAGCAACACCCAGCCACTCGTGCGCCACATCGAATTCATTGCATGTCCTCTACGGGCAGGCACCCGCGTTATCGCGAAACAGTCAGTCCAGGGATTCCACGTCACCCAGCAGGGCCATCAGCGCATCGCGCTGCCCCGCGCCCAGGCGCTCAACCATCCGTCGCTGCACCGACTCCCAGGCAGGCAGCGCCAAGGCGACACAGGCCTGGCCCTCAGCGGTCAGGAACGCCACGCGGTTGCGCTGGTCCTCGCCTTCGCCCAGCCCGACCAGGCCCTTGCCCTCCAGCACCCTCAGGTTGCGCCCCAGGGTGCTGCGGTCCAGCGCAAGCGCCTCCGCCAGGTCGGTGATGCTCGGCCGATCCAGCCGCTGCAGGTTCCTCAGCAGCGAATACTGGGCGACGTTGATCCCGGCGAATTCGAGCGCCTCGTCGTAGATGCGGGTCAGGTTGCGGCTGGCGCGGCGCAGCCGCGTGCACAGGCAGGGGGAGGTCGACATGGATGCGTGTATATACCCGCATCAAGGAAAGCGTCAACGAAAACCGCAACCGCCGGCCGGTATTGTCCGAACTGCCAGACGCCCCCGTTCCCGCTGCCAAGGCCGACATGACCGGTGCGCCGTATAACTCGGCGCGACTGCCACCTGCCTGCCGAGGTCCCGATGCCCAGCTACAAGGCGCCCCTGCGCGACACCCGTTTCCTGCTCAACGAAGTCTTCGACTTCCCCGCCCACTACCGCAGCCTCGCCAACGGCCAGGACGCCACCCCCGACATGGTCGACGCCATCCTCGGCGAGTGCGCGAAGCTCTGCGAGGAAGTCATCGCCCCGCTCTACCACAGCGGCGACGAGGAAGGCTGCCACCTGGAGAACGGCGAAGTGCGCACGCCCAAGGGCTACAAAGAGGCCTACGACGCCTACGTCGCCGGTGGCTGGCAAGGCCTCTCGCACCCGGTCGAGTACGGTGGCCAGGGCCTGCCCATGAGCCTCGGCGCCCTCAAGCAGGAGATGCTCGGCACCGCCAACTGGCCCTTCTCCATGTACCCCGGCCTCTCCCTCGGCGCCATGAACACCCTCATGCAGCACGGCACCGAGGAACAGAAACGCACCTACCTGACGCCCCTCACCGAAGGCCGCTGGGCCGGCACCATGTGCCTCACCGAACCCCAGTGCGGCACCGACCTGGGCCAGGTGAAGACCCGCGCCGAAGCCAACGCCGACGGCAGCTACGCCCTCACCGGCACCAAGATCTTCATCTCCTCCGGTGACCACGACCTCACCGAGAACATCATCCACATCGTCCTCGCCCGCCTGCCCGACGCGCCCAAGGGCACCCGCGGCATCTCCCTGTTCATCGTGCCCAAGTTCCTCCCCGGCGCCGACGGCGGCCTCGGCCCGCGCAACGGCGTCAGCTGCGGCGCGCTGGAGAAGAAGATGGGGATCAAGGCCTCGGCCACCTGCGTGATGAATTTCGACGGCGCCACCGGCTACCTCATCGGCCCGCCGAACAAGGGCCTGGAATGCATGTTCACTTTCATGAACAGCGCCCGCATCGGCACCGCCATCCAGGGCGTCGCCACCGCCGAACTGGCCTACCAGGGCGCCCTCGCCTACGCCCGCGAACGCCGCTCCATGCGCGCCCTCTCCGGCACCAAGGAGCCGGGCGAGGTGGCCGACGTGCTGATGCACCACGGTGACGTGCGGCGCATGCTGCTGACCCAGAAGGCCATCGCCGAAGGCGGCCGCGCGCTGGTCTACCTCGCCACCCAGTACGCCGACCGCATGATCGAAGGCATCCTGCAGAACGACACCGGCAAGTACGAACACTGGGACGACAAGCTCGGCTTCCTCACCCCCATCCTCAAGGGCTGCCTCACCGAACTGGGCCTGGAGAGCGCCAACCTCGGCATGCAGGTGTTCGGCGGCCACGGCTACATCCGCGAGCACGGCATGGAGCAGATCGTCCGCGACGCCCGCATCGCCACCCTCTACGAAGGCACCACCGGCATCCAGGCCCTCGACCTGCTCGGCCGCAAGGTGCTGCTGATGACCCAGGGCAAGGCCGTGCGCGACTTCACCGGGCAGATGGCCCGCTTCGCCATGGACCTGATCAAGCAGGAGCCCGCCATGCGCGGCCGCGCCCTCACCCTGCTCAAGCTCGCCGGGCAGTGGAACGTCATGACCCTGCGCATCGCCCTGCGCGCCCGCAAGGACCGCGACCTGGTGGGCACTGCCAGCCACGACTTCCTCATGTACGCCGGCTACGCCGCCCTCGCCTACGCCTGGGCCCTGCAGGAAGCCGCCGCCCGCCGCCACCTGCGTGAAGGCGGCAGCGAGTCCGAGGACTTCTACCGCGCCAAGCTGGCCACCAGCGACTTCTACTTCGACCGCTTGCTGCCCCGCGCCAAGGGCCACGCCGCCGCCATGACCAAGCCCACCGGCTCGGTGATGGGCCTGCCGGGGGAGCATTTCGTCTTCGAATGAGGCACCGGGTGGGGCATCGCCCCAGGCGCTCCCGGCGGGAGGCCTGGGGCAGACGACGCCAGGCCTTCAGCTATCCCCCATGAAATCTCGCCGTCATACAGCTGATGTTTCTTACAGCGGACGAAACGGACGAAGCCTTAGCCGGTCCGCCAACGGGTGGTAGCGTCGCGCCGCCCTGAGCCCCCATCAAGGACATGCCGATGACCCCATCTGCCCGCATCACCGGAACGCTGCTCACCCTCCTCGCCGCCACCCAGGCCCAGGCCGCCCCCGATCCCCGGCCCGACGCTTACAACCTGCTCACCCACAACGCCCTCTTCCTCACGCCGCTGCCGTTCAAGTTCAGCTGGAGCAACCAGGATCGCGCCCGGCTGATGACCCGCGCCGACTACCTGGAAGAGCGCGACCTGGTGATTTTCAACGAACTGTTCGACAACGCCGCCTCCGACATCCTGCTGAACGGCCTGAAGGACCGCTACCCGCACCAGACGCCCGTGCTCGGCCGCTCCACCGCAGGCTGGGACGCCACCACCGGCAACCCCGCCGCCAACCTCGAGGACGGCGGCGTCGCCATCGTCAGCCGCTGGCCCATCGCACGCCGGGTGCAATACCTTTACCGCGATGCCTGTGGCGCCGACCGGCTGGCCAACAAGGGCTTCGTCTACGTCAAGGTGCTGCGCGGCGAGCGCCCCTTCCACGTCATCGCCACCCACACCCAGGCCGCCGACAGCGCCTGCCCGGATGGAGGCCGTGCCGTGCGGGAAAGCCAGTTCAGGGAAATGCGCGCCTTCATCGACCGCGAGAACATCCCCGCCAACGAAGTGCTGTTCATCGGCGGCGACCTCAACGTCATCCGCGGCAGCGACGAATACCCGCACATGCTGGCCCAGCTGGACCTGCGCGAGCCCGACAGCTACGCCGGTGCCTCCGCCACCTTCGACACCCGGCGCAACGGCGTCACCGGCTACCAGTACCCCTACAAGGACAACGGCCCCGGCAAGGCGCCGAGCAACCCGCCGGAGTACCTCGACTACATCCTCGTCTCCAACCGCCATGGCCAGGTGTCCTACTGGCACAACCAGGCGCTGGACATCCCCTCCCCGCGCTGGAGTGCCAGCGACGGCGTCAACACCTGGTACTACCAGGACTACTCCGACCACTACCCGGTGGCCGCCTTCACCTACGCCGACCCGCTGCGCACGCCGCAGCAGGCCTACAAGCCCACCGACAACCGCTACGCCCGCGTGGTGCTGCGCAGCCTGGACAACGGCAACGCCCTGCGCACCGGGGCAAAGGCCACCAACTGGGTCACCGTCACCGGCAACGGCCGCGACGACGCCAGCACCTTCAGCCTCAATGCCTGGGACCACTTCGCCAGCTTCTGCGTGCGCAACGGCGACTACGTCACCCTGGAATCCCGCGCCTACCCCGGCTACTTCCTCACCTGGTACGAACACGGTGCCGGCAAATGGGGCTACTACCCCGCCGCCGGCAAGCCCTCGCGGCACCTGCGCGTGCAGATCGACAACGACCAGGGGCAATGCCTGAAGGACGGCGACCAGGTGGCCTTCATCGACTACAGCGGGCAACGCCCCCTGCCCGGCCACGACTACTACCTGAAGATCTGGCCCGACGGCGCCTGGAAGGACCACCTGTTCCTCTGGGGCAACGCCCAGGACGGCAGCCGCTTCCGTGTGGAAGTAGCCCCCACCGCCGTCCACGAGGACTGGCGCAGCAAGCTGCGTTTCTGAACCGACGTTCAGCGGGACAGCAACTGAGGTAATGAACGGAGGAATCGGCGCCGGTGGAGGTCTCCGCCTTAATGGCTGGAGCCCCATCATATAGTTAGGCACTACGAAACTATAGATGAGGGCTAGCCCCTGATTAAAGACTGCTCTCTCCGGCGCCAAAACATGCACCATGACTGAAAACTATCAGTTGCACTCAAAAACGCACTCAGATTCCGACCTTAAACCCAAAAGAGCCGATAGCCATATTCCGAAACCAACAATAAATACGACCTCACCACCAACACCAACTATCTTCTTAAAGAGAAAGCAGCATTAAAATCTCGCTCGCACCTTGCTAAATTTAAGCAACGCAAAACAACTGATTACAAAACCTTAGAAAAACCAATCTTGCGCAAAATAAAAGCTCGCAATACAGCAGCAAAACAACCAAAAACAAAACCAAACATCACACCAACCAAAATAACAAAAAACTTACGCCCCCCCTCAACTTCCTGATACTCAATTGCCGGCTGATCCACGCGCACCAACTTTAAATTAGAAAGATCAAGCTTTATGTTTTCGAGCCGAATCTGCTCACCACGCAGCTTTAATAACCCCCTAAAAAACAGGTCTACATTATCTCGCTGCCTGATAATTTCAATCCGTCTATTTTTTTCAAGCAAACTAAATTCCCTGTAAATCTCAGCGATACGCGGCTCGACAAAATCATCCGAACGGCGAGACTGCAGGGCAGAGCGCTCAGCCCTCAACGTCTCACTCCCCATAAAATAAAGAGGAAACTGCCGACTAGTGACTTCCGCATGAGTCACACCACTCGGAAATTCGTTTGAATTATCGCCAAAAGAAAAAGGCATCGTGGGCTTGTAAATTTCGAGACTTTCTGCAATATGGATAGCCTCATCCAACATTTTAATTCTATTTTGGCGACGCAACTGTAGCTCTTTTCGCAACGCTCGCAGCTCATCCTGCAGCTGGGCACGTTTTAGTTGATCAGCCTCAGCTAACGAAGCAATACGTGCCTCCTTATCAGCCTCATAACGAGCACGCTCAGTTGAAATCTGGTTCTGCAACTGCACCAGACGATTACTAAGTATAACGTTGAAGTCGTCCTGTACGCGCTGTCGCTCTTGCTCGATAGCAGCAAGCACTAAGCCGTTAACAATAGCCACCCCATTCAAGCCTTTGGGATAAGTAAGGCTGATCCCCTGATAAGAAGTCTCATCATCCCCCTTTTTTGGCCCAAGACCCAGCATTGAAATTCCTTCCCGATTAAAGCGCTCTACCGAGCGCTCCAGAGGCTCATCATCTTTCTGAAGTCCCCTGTAGAGATTGGAGTTAGCCTGAAAGAACTTCATGCGAAGACTGTAAGACTGCAAAGCATCACTAACATTGAGCAATGCCTCTTTAGGTGTCAAAGAATAGAGCTCAGAACCATTTAACTCATCCAAATCCTTCAAAGAAGCCATCCGAATAACGCTCTCAACTCTATAATAAGGAGTTGAGATGTACGCATATGCGACAGCCACAAACGTTGCCACGGCAGTTACTGAAAAAACTAAAAGCCTCTGCTCCCACAAATCCCTTAACAGCGTAAAAAAATCAACCTCACCATTGATCTGCTGATGATGAAACATCGGATTATTCATTCTATCCCTCCATAAAAACAAGCCGACCGGATTACCCCTCACGAACAGAAGGCTTCTCTACCCCAAAAAACGCTATCAAATAAATTAAAAACAAAAATAATACATCATAAATGTGCAACCATCTCGCCTGAGTGCAAGATAGAAAAAAATCATAAAAATCGGCGAGACAGCTTAATATTTAAATTATCATGTATCACTCTTCAAAAAAACGGGCACAGGCACCTTAGCAAAAATAAAACTACCAGATCAAGAACATGGTATTTTTCAAACAATTGCCACTCAATATTGTTAACCAGTCCATACTTAGCTAACGAGAGCACAGAGTATCAAAGCGAGTAGCTTACTTTTACGGTGGTCGACTAAATAATCATGCTCTATGTATTGTTCTTCTTCGTGGGCCGTGGTTTCTAGCGTTCACAGAGTGCGCTAGGCTGACAGCCCAACCACGACCAGCACCCCCACCTCTACCAGTTCCACCAGCGCTCCGGCAGTGTCCCCGGTGGTGCCGCCCAGCCGGCGCATCAGGCCGCGCCGCCACCCGGCGAACACGGCCAGGGCCGCCGCCAGCGACACCAGCGCCACCCAGCCGAACACCAGGCCCAGCAGCGCGTGGGCGCCCAGCACCCAGGGCAGCGCCTGGCGCGGCAGGTGCTCGGCCAGGGCCTGGCCCAGGCCGCCCGGGCGCACGTAGGGGGTGGTCATGAACAGCAACGGCAGCAGGCCACGCGCCAGCCAGGGCGCCAGCAGCAGCGCGGCGATGGGGCCCTGCTCCAGCAGCGCCACCAGCGCGGCGAACTTCAGCAGCAACACCAGCACCACCACCACCACCGCGATGGGGCCGCTGCGCGGGTCCTTCATGATCGCCAGGGTGCGCTCGCGGTCGCCGTAGCCGCCGACCCAGGCGTCCGCCGTATCGGCCAGGCCATCCAGGTGCAGGCCACCGCTCAGGGCCACCCAGGCGGCCAGCAGCAGCGCCGCCTTGAGCAGCAGCGCGGTATCCCCCAGCAGCCACTCCAGGCCGAGCAGCAACAGGCCGAGCAGCGCGCCCACCAGCGGGTAGAACAGCAGCGAGCGACCGATCTGCTGCGGCTCGGGCATGCCCGGCAGGCGCACCGGCAGGCGGGTGAGGAACTGCAGGGCGATCAGCAACGGCGTCATGTCAGGACGATCCGTTGCAGCGAGGCGTGGGGCACCTCGACGCTCATCAGTTGCTGCCGAGGCAAGCCCCGGGCCTGCGCCAGCAACAGGCGGATCACCCCGCCATGGCTGACCACCAGCACCGGCCCATCACTGCCCTCCAGCAGCCGCTGGCGGGCCGCCAGCACCCGTGCCTCGAAGGCCTCCAGCGGCTCGCCGTTGGGCGGGGTGAAGGCATAGGGATCGTTCCAGAAGGCACCGAGCCCGTCGGCGTCGGTTTCCATCAGCTCGGCCGCGCTGCGCCCTTCCCAGTCACCGAAGTGCAGCTCGCGCAGGTCCTCGTCGAAGGCCAGGGGCAGCGCCAGCCGCTCCGCCAGCTCACGGGCGAAGGTGGCGCAGCGCTGCAGCGGCGAGCTGACGATCCGCGTCCAGGGCCCGGCGCCTTCCACGGCCGCCCGCATCTGTGCCCAGCCGGTGGCGGTCAGGGCATCGTCGAGGCTGCCGCGAAAGCCGCCCCCGCGCTCCGTCTCGCCATGGCGCAGCAGGTCGATGACCGGGCTCATGCCGGGCGGTCCGAGACGGCCGCCTCGGCGAAGGTGGCCATGCCGCCGTGCAGGTCGCAGGCCAGGCGCAGCAGCGGCAAGGCCACCGCCGCACCACTGCCCTCGCCCAGGCGCAGGCCCAGGTCCAGCAGCGGCTCGGCGCCCAACGCCTCCAGCACCGCCAGGTGGCCCGGCTCGGCCGAGCGGTGGGCGAACAGCAACCAGGGGCGGCACGTGGGGTTGAGGCGCACGGCACAGAGCGCGGCAACGCTGCAGATGAAGCCGTCCACCAGCACCGGGATGCCGCGCTGGGCACAGGCCAGGTAGGCGCCCGCCAGGGCCGCCAGCTCGAAGCCGCCCAGGCGCCGCAGGGCCTCCAGGGGGGCCTCGCAGTGAGCCCGGTGCAGGGCCAGGGCCTGGTCGATCACCAGGGCCTTGCGCTGCACGCCCGCCGCGTCCAGGCCGGTGCCGGGGCCCGCCAGGGTGGTGGCGGAGGTGCCGGTCAGGGCGGCGGCCAGGGCGCTGGCAGTGGTGGTGTTGCCGATGCCCATCTCGCCCCCCAGGTACAGGTCGGCACCTTCGGCACGGGCACGTTCGGCACTGTCGCGACCGGCCGCCAGGGCGGCGTGGCACTGGGCCTCGCTCATCGCCGGGCCCTGGGCGAAGTTCGCCGTGCCCGGCCCGAGATTCAGGTGCAGCACACCGGGCAGCGACTCGATGGGCACGGCGGTGCCCAGGTCCACCAGCTCCAGCGGTGCGCCCTGGGTGCGGGCCAGCACGCTGATGGCGGCGCCGCCGCGCACGAAGTTGCGCAGCATCTCGCCGGTCACCGCCTGGGGATAGGCCGACACGCCCTCGGCCACCACGCCGTGGTCACCGGCAAACACGGTGAACCAGGGCCGCTCGATGCGCGGGCGCTCGCGGCCCTGCAGGGCAGCCAGGGTCACGGCCACGTCCTCCAGGCGGCCCAGGGCGCCACGGGGCTTGGTCAACTGGTCCTGCCGGGTGAGGGCCAGGTCGCGGGCAGAGGCGTCTTCGGGTTGGCAGGCGGCCAGCCACCAGGCGTCGGTGTTCATCAGGAAGCTCCCTTCAACAGCATGGGCAGGCCGGCGACGGTGAAGGTCACGCGGGTGCAGCGCTCGGCCAGGGCCTGGTGCAGCCAGCCCGCCTCGTCCACGTAGCGCCGGGTCAGTTTACCCAGGGGCACCACCCCCAGGCCGGTTTCATTGCTCACCAGCAGCACGCGGCCGGGCAGCTCGGCGATGCAGGCCAGCAGCGCATCGCGCTCGGCGGCCAGGCGTGCCTCGTCCTCCAGCATCAGCAGGTTGGTGAGCCAGAGGGTCAGGCAGTCCACCAGCAGGCAGGTGCCGGCACTGGCGTGCTCGCGCAGCACGCGGGCCAGTTCCACGGGCTCCTCCACCAGGCCCCAGTGGTCGGGCCGGCGGGCGCGGTGATGGGCGACGCGGGCGCTCATCTCGCCATCCAGCGGCTGGCTGGTGGCGATGTACACCACCGCCAGGCCGGAGTCGGCCGCCTGTCGTTCGGCCAGGCGGCTCTTGCCCGAGCGGGCGCCGCCGAGGATCAGTTCAGCCATGGGCAGGCTCCAGGCCGCAGAGGCGGCGCAGCAGGTCGGTGTCCAGGTGGCGCTCGACCTGATCGGCAAGGCGCTCGATGTCGCGTTCGCGCAGGGCCGGGTAGTCCACGGTCTGCACCTGCTCCAGGCCGGCCCAGCGCAGCAGCGCCTCGCGGGCCTCGGCGCCTTCGAACAGGCCGTGCAGGTAGGTGCCGAGCACTTGGCCGTCGGCACTCAGTGCGCCGTCGCAGCGGCCATCGTCCAGCTGGGCGACGGGTCGCTCCAGGGCCGGGCCCTGGCTGACTCCGGCGTGGATCTCGTAGCCGCTCACCGGCACGTCGCCCAGGCTCAGGCGGCCGCGCACGTTGCGCAGTTGCTTCTCCGGCTCCAGCACGGTGTCCAGTTCCAGCAGGCCGAGGCCCTCGCTCTCCCCCGCCGGACCTTCCAGGGCATGGGGATCGGCGATGCGCCGGCCGAGCATCTGGTAGCCGCCGCAGATGCCCAGCACCTTGCCGCCGTAGCGCAGGTGACGGGCCAAGGCGCGGTCCCAGCCGTGCTCGCGCAGCCGCGCCAAGTCGGCGCGCACGCTCTTGGAGCCGGGGAGGATGACCAGGTCCGCCGGTGGCAGCGGCTGCCCCGGTGCGACGAAGGTGAGCTGCACCTGCGGGTGCAGGCGCAGGGGGTCGAAATCGGTGTGGTTGCTGATGCGCGGCAGCACCGGCACCGCCACCCGCAGCACCTCGCCGGTCTTATCGGCCTGGCGGCGGTCGATGGCGTCCTCGGCCTCCAGGTGGAAGTCGGTGAGGTACGGCAGCACCCCCAGCACCGGCTTGCCGGTGCGCTGCTCCAGCCAGTCGAGGCCGGGTTGCAGCAGGGCGATGTCGCCCCGGAAGCGGTTGATGACGAAGCCCTTCACCCGCGCCTGCTCGCTGTCCGAGAGCAGTTCCAGGGTGCCCACCAGGTGGGCGAAGACGCCGCCCCGGTCGATGTCGGCGATGAGGATCACCGGGCAGTCCACCGCCTCGGCGAAGCCCATGTTGGCGATGTCGTTGGCGCGCAGGTTGATCTCCGCCGGGGAGCCGGCGCCCTCCACCATCACCACCTGGTAACCCGCCTGCAGACGCTGGTGGGAGGCCAGCACCGCCTGCAGGGCGACCTTCTTGTAGTCGTGGTAGGCCACGGCGTTCATCGAGGTGACGGCGCGGCCGTGGATGATCACCTGGGCACCGGTGTCGCTGTTGGGCTTGAGCAGCACCGGGTTCATGTCGGTGTGCGGCGCCAGCCCGCAGGCCTGGGCCTGTACCGCCTGGGCGCGGCCGATCTCGCCGCCGTCGGCGGTCACCGCGCTGTTCAGCGCCATGTTCTGCGGCTTGAACGGCGCCACCGCCACGCCCTGGCGCTTGAGCCAGCGGCACAGCGCGGTCACCAGGGTGCTCTTGCCGGCGTCGGAGGTGGTGCCCTGCACCATGAGGGTGGTCATGCGAACTCCTGGTTGAAGCCGGCCAGCGTCTCGTCGAGGCGGCGCCAGCCGGCCTCGTCCGGCGGCAGGCCGAAGCGCAGGCTGGGCGGTGCGGTGAACAGCCGGGTGAGGATGCCTCGCGCCGCCAAGTATTCGTGCAGCACCTTGGCGTGGGGCATGGCCACCCACTGGAACAGCGCGCAGCCGCCGGTGGGCACCAGGCCGTGGCCGGCCAGCAGGGCCTCCAGGCGCTGCCCGTCGGCCAGCAGGCGCTCGCGTTGCCGGGCCTGGCCGGCGCGGTCTTCCAGCAGGCCCCGGGCCAGGGCGCGGGCCGGGCCGCTGACGGTCCAGGGGCCGAGCAGTTCGTCCAGCTCGCCCAGCAGCCGCCCCTCGGCCAGCACGAAGCCCAGGCGCAGGCCGGCCAGGCCGAAGAACTTGCCGAAGGAACGCAGCACGATCAGCCCCGGTAGGTGGCTGGCAGTGGCCAGGCTCTGCTCCGGGGTGACGTCCATGAACGCCTCGTCCACCACCAGCCAGCCACCGCGCTCGGCCAGGCGGCCGTGCCAGTCCAGCAGCAGGTCCGGGGTGAAGCGTTGACCGGTGGGGTTGTTGGGGTTGACCACCAGCAGCACGTCGAGGCGGTCCACGGCGCGGCGGGCGCCGGCTTCGCTGATCTCTTCGAGGCGGTGGCCTTCACGGCGCCAGGCGGCGGCATGCTCGGCGTAGCACGGCGAGATGATGCCCACCTGGCTGCGCTTGCGCAGGCGCGGCAGGGCCTGGATCGCCGCCTGGGAGCCGGCCACCGGCAGCAGCCCGCAGGCGCCGTAGTAGTCGCGGGCGGCGTCTTCCAGGCCGTCGTCCCGCTCGGGCAGGCGGGCCCAGGCCTGGGCGGGGATCGGCGGCAGTGTCAGGCCGTAGGGGGCGATGCCGGTGGAGAGGTCCAGCCAGTCGCCTTCGGGAATGCGATAGCGCTGCGCGGCGAGGCGCAGCCGTCCGCCATGTTCAAGCAAGGAGCCACCCTCCGACGATCAGTACGGCGACCCAGAGCATCACGCCCTGGCGCACCAGGTCCATGCCGCGCTGGATGTCGGCAGCGCAGGCGGGCTCGCCCTGCCCCAGGTGCGGCCGCTCGTGCAGCTCGCCGTGGTAGATCGCCGGCCCGCCCAGTTGCACGCCCAGCGCGCCGGCACCGGCGGCCATCACCGGGCCGGCGTTGGGGCTGTCCCACAGCGGCGCCTGCTGGCGCCAGCACTGCAGGGCCAGCGCCGTCTTGCCGAGCACGGCGTAGGTCAGCGCCACCAGGCGCGCGGGGATGTAGTTGAGGACGTCGTCGATGCGCGCCGCCGCCCAGCCGAAGCGTTCGAAGCGCGCATTGCGGTAGCCCCACATGGCGTCGAGGGTGTTGGCCAGGCGGTAGAGCACCACGCCCGGCGCACCGGCCACGGCGAACCAGAACAGTGCGGCGAACACCGCGTCGCTGCCGTTCTCCAGCACCGATTCGGTGGCGGCGCGGGCCACGGCGCTGTCGTCCAGCTCGCGGGTGTCGCGGCTGACCATGTAGCCGACCCGCTCCCGCGCGCGGGCCAGGTCGCCCTGCTCCAGCGCCTGGGCCACCGGCTCGGCGTGTTCGTTGAGGCTGCGCAGGCCGACGGCGGCATACAGCGCCAGCACGCTGACCACCCAGCCCAGCCCGGGGATATCGGCCAGCAGCCAGACCACCGCCGTAGGCGGCAGCACCGCCAGCAGCCAGGCGCTGACGCCGTGGCTGCGCCAGCCGCGTCCGCCCGGATTGAAACGACGCTCCAGGCGCTCGGCCCAGCGGCCGAACAGCACCAGCGGGTGGCCGCGACGGGGCTCGCCGAACAGGGCGTCCAGCAGCAGTGCGACCAGTGTGGTCAGGCCCAGGCTCATTGCGTGTGTCCCCAATGGTTCTCGAACAGCAGATCACTCAGCGGGCGCGGTTGCGCCCAGCCTTCCAGCGCCAGCATCGGCGCCGGGTAGAAAGCTTCCACCGGGCCCAGGCAGAGCACTGCCAGGGGCTTGCTGCCGGGCGGCATGCCCAGCAGGTCGGCCAGGGCCTGGGGCTCGAACAGCGAGACCCAGCCCATGCCCAGCCCTTCGGCACGGGCGGCGAGCCAGAGATTCTGAATGGCGCAGGCCAGCGAAGCCATATCCATTTCCGGCAGGGTGCGTCGCCCGAAGACATGGGCTTCGCGCCCGTCCATCAGGCCGGCCACCAGCAGCTCGGCGCAGTCGAGGATGCCCTCCACCTTCAGCCGCATGAATTCGTCGGAACGCTCGCCCAGGGCCTCGGCGGTACGCACCCGCTCCGCTTCCACCAGGCCATGGATGGCCTCGCGCAGCGCCCGGTCGCGGATACGGATGAAACGCCAGGGCTGCATCAACCCGACGCTGGGCGCCTGGTGGGCGGCCTCCAGCAGCCGCGCTAGCAGCTCGGGCGCCACCTCGCCGCCGGCGAAGTGGCGCATGTCCCGGCGCTCGGCGATGACCCGGTAGATCGCCTCGCGGTCCTCGGGACGGTAGGCGTGGTCGCTCATGGACGCAGCAGCTCCGCAGCCGCCCGGGGGTTGGACGGCAGGTAGAAGTGGATGTACGAGGCGGTCAGCCGGCCGATGCGGTACACCGCCTCGGCCACCGGCTTGTCGTTGGGGCACAGGCCGCGCACCAGCGGCGCCTCGGGGGACTCCAGCAGCGAGTGGTGGAAGGTGTGCCCGCGCAGGGTGCCTTCCGGCAGCGCGGCTTCCTGCAGGGCCAGGGCGGCCAGGCGCTTCTGCATCACCGCGCGGCCGGGCAGCAGGCCCAGCAGCTCGGCGGACTGGCCGGCGGCATCGGTGAGCGCCTCCAGCAGGTAGAGCATGCCGCCGCACTCGGCGAGGATCGGCTTGCCGGCCTGGTGGTGGGCGCGGATGGCGGCGGCCATGGCCGGGTTGCCGGCCAGCTGCGGCAGGTGCAGCTCCGGGTAGCCACCGGGCAGGTAGAGGCTGTCCACCGCTGGCAGCTCGGCGTCCACCAGGGGCGAGAAGAACACCAGCTCGGCACCCAGGCGCTGCAGCAGGTCGAGGTTGCCCTGGTAGAGGAAGGCGAAGGAGGTGTCACGGGCGACGCCGATGCGCACGCCCTCGAGCCAGGGCTCCAGGGGTTCGGCTGCCGGCGCGGCGAAGGCCACGGCGGGCGGCAACGCCACTTCGGCGCTGGCGGCCAGGGCGTCGGCGGCGGCGTCCAGGCGGGCGTCCAGGTCGGCCAGCTCCTCGGCCTGCACCAGCCCCAGGTGACGGCTGGGCAGCTCCACCTCGGCGCTGCGCGGCAGGGCGCCGTACCAGCGGATCCAGTCCGGCAGGCTGTCGCGGATCAGGTCGCTGTGGCGCTGGCTGCCGACACGGTTGCCGAGCACGCCGGCGAACGGCAGGTCCGGCTGGTAGGTGGCCAGGCCCACGGCCAGGGCGCCGAAGGTCTGGGCCATGGCGGCGCCGTTAATCACCCCCAGCACCGGCACGCCGAAGTGCCGCGCCAGGTCGGCGGCGGACGGCGATCCGTCGAACAGCCCCATGACGCCCTCGATGAGGATCAGGTCCGCTTCCCCCGCCGCTTCCCACAGCAGGCGCCGGCTCTCGGCCTCGCCGATCATCCACAGGTCCAGCTGGTAGACCGGGTGGCCCGAGGCGCGGGCAAGGATCATCGGGTCGAGGAAATCCGGCCCGCACTTGAACACCCGCACGCGCCGGCCCTGGCGGGCGTGCAGGCGTGCCAGGGCGGCGGTGACGGTGGTCTTGCCCTGGCCGGAAGCGGGTGCGGCGATGAGCAGTGCGGGGCAGGTGCGGGTCATCAGAACTCCACGCCTTTCTGGGCCTTCACCCCGGCCTTGAAGGCGTGCTTGACCAGGCTCATCTCGGTGACGGTGTCCGCCGCCTCGATCAGCGCCTCGGGCGCGCCCCGACCGGTGGCGACCACGTGCTGGTGCTCGGGGCGGGACTCGATGTCGCGCAGCACCTCGTCCAGCGCCAGGTAGCCGTGCTTGAGGGCGATGTTCAGTTCGTCGAGCACCACCAGGCCCACCTCGGGGTCGTCCAGCAGTTCACGGGCCACGGCCCAGGCGGCGCGGGCCTTGTCGATGTCGCGCTGGCGGTCCTGGGTGTCCCAGGTGTAGCCCTCGCCCATGACGTGGAAGCTGACCTCCTCGGGGAAGCGGCGGAAGAAGGCCTCCTCGCCGGTGGACATGCCGCCCTTGATGAACTGCACCACGCCCACCTTGAAGCCGTGGCCGAGGGCGCGGGCGACCATGCCGAAGGCGGAGCTGCTCTTGCCCTTGCCGTTGCCGGTGTGCACCAGCAGCAGGCCGTACTCGTCCTGGGCCTGGGCGATCTTCTCGTCGATCAGGGCTTTCTTGCGCTGCATGCGCGCCTTGTGGCGCTGGTCGCGTTCGGGGGATTCGCTCATGGGAGTCCTCGGTTCGGGCCGACGCGGGCGCCGGCGGAAGGATGCGCAGTTTACGCCGGGTGCGGCGGCGGCCCGAAGGCTTTTCCGCCGCACCCGGCAAGGATGTTCAGGGGTTACAGGGCCTGGTAGCGGACGCTGAAGTAGACGGCCTGGCCGGGCTGGTTGAAGTCCTTGGCGGTCTCGTAGTCGGCCGCGAAGAGGTTGCTGACCTTGGCTTGCAGGCGCCATTCCTCGTTCAGCCAGTACTCGCCGCGCAGGTCGAGGGTGGCGAAGCCGGCCAGGCGGTCGTCGTTGGCCACGTCGTCGAAGCGCCGCCCCTCGGCGTGCAGGGTGGCGCCCAGGCCGACGGCACCGATGCGCCGGTCCAGGTCCAGGTTGAACACCTGCTGGGCACGGCGCGGCAGCTGCTTGCCGTGGTTGCCGTCGTGGGCGCGGTTGACGCTGTCGAGCAGGGTCAGGTTGGCGTTCCAGTCCCAGCCGAGCCAGCGGCTGCCGAGGCTCAGCTCGGCGCCGTCGATGCGCGCCTTGCCGATGTTGTTGGGGCCGCCGAAGGGGCCGGTGCCGGCCTGGGCATCGTGGACGATGAGGTCATCCACATGGGTGCGGAACAGGTTGGCCGACCAGTGCCCCCAGTCGTGTTCGCCGCTCAGCGCCGCTTCGAGGCTTTCGGAGGTCTCGGCCTTGAGCCTGGGGTTGCCGTAGTCGGGGTAGTACAGCTCGTTGAAGGTGGGCGCCTTGAAGGCGGTGCCGTAGCTGAGGCTGAAGCGCAGCGCCTCGCTGAGGGCGTAGCCCCAGGCGGCGCTGCCGGTGTCGTGGCGGCCGAACTGCTGGTTGTCGTCGCGGCGCAGGGCGAGCTGCCAGTCATGCCGGCCGGCTTCCCCCAGGTACTGGGCGAAGGTGCCCCGATTGAGGCGCGAGTCGCGGTCGAAGCGGGTGGAGCTGTCCACTTCGTCCTGCTGCCAGTCATGGCCGACGCTGAAGGTGTGGCCCTCGGCCAGGGTGAATTCGTTGAGCCAGGAGGCGGTGTCGCGGCGGGTGTCGAAGCGCGAGTCGAACTGCCCGCCGGCCTCGGTGCGCGACAGGTCTTCGCTGCGCCCGGCCTGGAGGGTGATGCCCCAGGGCTCCACCGGGCTGAAACGGGCGCGCCCGCCGATGACACGCTGCTCGTTGTCGGCGTTGGCATTGCGGCCGCCGCCGGGGCTGGACCGCGACACCAGGTCCAGATCGGTGTGGGCCTTGGCCCGCAGCAGGGTGCCGTCCAGTTCCAGGCCGTTGTCGAAGCGGTAGCCGGCGCGCAGGTTGCCGGAGAGGTTGCGGTAGCCGTCGGCGTCGCCCTCGTGGTAGCTGCTGCGCGCGCGGGTGGCGTCGATGCCGTCGCTGTCCTGGCTGCTCATGCCCAGGCTGTACCAGCCCTGCTCGCCGCCGCCACTGACGCCGGCGCTGCCCTGGTAGCTGTCGTGGGTGCCGTAGCCAGCGGAGAACCAGGGCTTGGCGGTGCCGTCGCCGCTGCCCTGGCGGGTGAAGATCTGGATCACTCCGCCGATGGCTTCGGAGCCGTAGAGGCTGGAGCGCGGGCCACGGACCACTTCGATGCGCTCGATCAGCTCCACCGGCAGGTCCTGGAAGGCGGCCAGGCCGTTGCTGGCCGCGCCGATCTTCACCCCGTCCACCAGCACCAGCACGTGGTCGGACTCGGCGCCGCGCATGAACAGCGTGGTGTTCTTGCCGGGGCCGCCGTTGTTGCTGAGGGTGACGCCGGGCACCTGGCGCAGCAGCTCGGGCACCGAGCGGGCCTGGCTGCGCTCGATGGCGTCGCGGTCGATGACGGTGGTGGCGGCCAGGCTGGCGCGCACTGGCTGCGAGGTGCGCGTGGCGGTGACGCTCTGGGGCGCCAGTTCGAGGGGCTCGCCATGGGCCGGCAGAACGGCACCGAGGCCGAGCAGCATCCATGTGGCGGATGCCCGGGATACGGGGGACTGCATGTGGGGTCTCCGTCGCGCCACCCGCGCGACTCCAGGGATGGATGCATGGCTTGGCCATGCTCGCTCGCACCAGGCCGGTCTCCGGGCTTGCGAGCGGAACCTGGGGTTCCCCGACCGCGCCTTCCCATGCGTGGGCACAGTGGCTGGATGCGGTGGTTGACTCGCCTACCGTTGCGGGGGCAGCGCCGGATTCTTGATGGAATGGACCGGCTTCCCTGTTTCACCCCACCGGCCAAAAGCCGTGGGGCACCTGGTGCAGGCGCGCAGCTTAGTGGCGCGGCGGGACAGGGTCAATCGAGCCCGCGCCGCGCCGGACGGGAGGGATCAGGCGCCGTCCTTCTCGCAGTTGACCATCCAGGGCACGCCGAAACGGTCTTCGAACATGCCGAAGCGAACGGCCCAGAAGGTGGGCTCCAGGGGCATCTGCACGGTGCCGCCGGCACTGAGCCCGCTGAACACCCGCTCGGCCTCGGCAATGCTGTCGACGTTGAGCGACACCGAGCAGCCGCGAATGCCGGCGTGGGGCTGCTCGGGCAGGCTGTCGGAGGCCATCAGCGACTGGCCGTCGCGGGTCAGGCAGGCGTGGATGATGTGCCCGTGGCAATCAGTGGGTACGTGGGCAGCGGCCGGGGTTTCGCCGAAGGTCATCATCCGGAGTTCGCCACCGAGTACATCGGCATAGAAGGTGAAGGCCTCCCGGCAGGTGCCGGGGAAGATCAGGTAGGCATTGATGCGCATGAGGGGTTACTCCCTGTGGGGTTCCGCCACACTCCGTGGCGGCCCCCTCATGCTCCGCCGATCCGCCGGATTGTCGATGACCGTCCGGCGAACGGCGTCGGCGCGTTGCTCAGTTCCGGGGCAGGCGGATGCGGAACTCGGCGCCGCCGAGGGGCGAGTCGCCCAGGGCCAGTTCGCCCTCGAAGCTCTCGACGATGTCCAGCACCACGGCGGTGCCGATGCCCTGCCCCGGGTGCTGGGCGTCGGCCCGCTCACCGCGCTGGAGGATGCGCGCGCGCTGGTCCGGGGGTACGCCGGGGCCGTCGTCCTCCACCACCAGCTCGCAACTGGCCTCGTGCTCCCGGGCGCTGACCCGCACGGTGCCGAGGCACAGCCGGTAGGCGTTCTCCAGCAGGTTGCCGAGCATCTCCAGCAGGGCGCCCTGCTCCACAGGCACCTGCAGGTTCGGGTCGAAATCCCGCAGGACCCTGACCCGCTTGTCGCGGTAGACCTTGTCGAGGGCGTCGCAGAGGGTGTCCAGCAGCGGGGCGAGCTGCACCCGGTGTCGCACCAGGCCGCTCTTGCGCAGGGTGGCCCGTTGCAGCTGGTAGCCGATCTGCTGGCTCATGCGTTCGATCTGGTTGCGCAACACCCGCGCCGGTTCGGTGTCGCCGGGGCGGGTCGCGATGGTCTCGCTGACGCCCTGCAGCACCGAGAGCGGCGTCTTGAGGCTGTGGGCCAGGTCGTCGAGGGAATGGCGGTAGCGCTCGCGCTGGCGGCGTTCGCTGTCAAGCAGGCGGTTGAGGGACTTGGTCAGGCGCAGCAGCTCGCGGGGGTGGGCATCGCTCAGGGCATCGCGGGTGCCGGACTCCACCTGGTCCAGCTCCTCGCTGAGGCGGCGCAGGCTGCGAAAGCCCCAGGTGAGGCCGAACCAGAGCATCACCAGCAGCACCAGCAGGGCCGTGCCGAGCCAGAAGTAGAGCTGTTGGAGGAAGCCGTCGTGCATCACCTGGTAGTCGCTCATCGGTTGCATGGTGACGATGCTGAAGGCAGCGGCCTGGTCGCGCAGCAGGTCGATCTCGACGTCGTAGACGAAGAAGCGCCGGCCGCGGTCGTCGTGGATCTGGGTGAACTCGTGGCCACGCCCGTCGTAGCGCGGCATGTAGTGGACGCTCTCATCCTGCGAGGAGCGCGACTGCCAGATCAGGCGGCCGTCGCTGTCGTAGATGAAACCGAGCTGGTGGGCGTCGAGGTTGTCGAATTCCTCGTCGGGGAGCTTGTCGGGCATGTCGAGCTTGCCGTCGACGATGCGGGCGGCGGCGATCAGCGCGCTGGCATCGGCCGCGAGGCGCTTCTCGATGGCCTGCTCCATGGCGTTATCGAAGGCTTTGCTGAGCACCGGCAGCAACGCCAGCATGAACAGCACCGCCAGGCCGGCGGCGCCGAGCATCAACCGCAGGCGCAGGGAGAACCCCGCCAGGGGGTGTCGCCTCATCGGCAGCGCTCGGTGAACAGGTAGCCCTGGCCGCGCACCGTGTCGATGGGACGGAAGCCGTTGTCGCCTTCGAGCTTGCGCCGCAACCGGCCGACCAGCACTTCGATGACGTTGGGGTCGCGCTCGTCGTCGTCCGGGTAGAGCTGCTCCATCAACCGCTCCTTGGCGACCACCTGCTGGTGGTGGCGCATGAGGTATTCGAGGATGCGGTATTCGAAGGCGGTGAGCCCGAGGGACTCGCCGTTCATCAGTGCCTGCTTGCGGTTCAGGTCGAGCACCAGCGGCCCGGCCTCGATGGTGGACTGGACGAAGCCGGACGAACGCCGCAGCAGGGCATTGAGGCGGGCCTCCAGCTCTTCGAACTGGAACGGCTTGACCACGTAGTCGTCGGCGCCGGCGGCCAGGCCTTCCACCTTGTCCTGCCAGTTGCCGCGGGCGGTGAGGATGAGGATGGGAAAGGTCTTGTCGCGGCTGCGCAGCTGGCGGATCAGGTCGAGCCCGCTCATGCCGGGCAGGCCCAGGTCCACCACGGCCAGGTCGTGGTGATACTCCTCGGCGCGGTACAGCGCCTCCTCGGCATCGGCGACAGCGTCCACCACGTGGCCCTGCTCGCCCAGGCGGGTGTAGAGGTGGTGGCGCAGCAGCGCCTCATCTTCCACGACCAGCAGTTTCATCAGCGTCTCCATGAAGAGGGCCGGGCAGGTGCCCGGCCCGTGGGTGCAGCGGGTCAGAACTTGTAGGTGGCGCCAACGTAGGCCTGGGAGCTGCTGTGCAGGTCCAGGGAGCCCAGCTTGGGACCGCCGTGGGGCGCGACTTCGGTGCTGGCGTTGGTACGCAGGTAACGATAGCCGGCCTCGATGGAGGTGTTCTTGTTCAGCTCCTGGAGGATACCGGCCTGCAGGCCGGCGGCGTAGCCGATGTCGCTGTCGCGACGCAGGCCGGAACCGTCCTGCTCGAGCTTGACCAGGCCCAGGGTGGCACCGCCGAACAGCTTGGTGTTGTTGTCACCCAGAGGGAGGAACAGGTCGTAGCTGCCGAGCAGGTTCTGCTGGCGCAGCTTGTTGCCGCTGTGGGTGTCGGAGAAGTTCTCGTAGGTCGCGTAGTAGCGGCCCTTGTCATCGGCCTGGCCGGCGCGGATGCCCCAGGTACCGGTCTTGTGGATGACCTTGTCCAGGCTCGGGTGGTCCATGTTGGCGTTCAGCGCCGAGGAGTTCTGGATGTTGTTGTTGGTCTGGCCCCAGGTCAGGCCCACGAACGGCTCGGCGGCCTGGGCGGACAGTGCGGTGAAGCCCAGGGTGGTGGCCAGCGCGAGGGGGGTGAGGATCTTCTTCATGAGGGGGTTCTCCCTGTTGACGTATGTAGGTGTCGAACTCGGGAGCCATGATGCAGGCGGGTCACTGAACCGCCCCTGAACCCTCTCTGAACCTCGGCTGAACAGCCGGTCGATCAGGAAATCAGGCCCGGGGCGGGGTTGCGGCCCTTGCGGCGACTCAGTCCAGCGGCGGGACGCGCCAATCGATGGGGGCCAGCCCGTGCTGTTCGAGGAACTTGTTGCAGCGGCTGAAGTGCCCGTTGCCGAGGAAGCCCCGGTGGGCCGACAGCGGCGAGGGGTGCGGCGAGCGCAGGGCGAGGTGCTTCTGGGTATCGATCAGCCGCTGCTTGCTCTGGGCATGGGCGCCCCAGAGCAGGAACACCAGGTGCGGCTGGTGCTGGCTGACCACTTCGATCACCCGGTCGGTGAACGGCTGCCAGCCCTGGTTAGCGTGGGAGCCGGCCTGGCCGCGCTCGACGGTGAGGGAGGTGTTGAGCAGCAGCACACCCTGCTCGGCCCAGCTCTGCAGGTAGCCGTGGCTGGGCATGTCGAGGTTCAGGTCGCGCTTGAGTTCCTTGTAGATGTTCAGCAGCGACGGCGGGATGGCTACCCCCGGCTGCACCGAGAAGCACAGGCCGTGGGCCTGGCCCGGGCCGTGGTATGGGTCCTGGCCGATGATCACCACCTTCACCTGGTCCAGCGGCGTGGAGTTGAGGGCGTTGAAGATCATCGGTCCCGGCGGGTAGATCTCTTTTCCGGCAGCCTTCTCAGTGCGTAGGAAATTTCCCAGCGCTTTCATGTAAGGTTTGTCGAATTCGTCGCGCAGGGCTTCTTTCCAGCCTGCCTCGAGCTTGATCCGATCGCTTTCAGTCATGGTGCATCCCGTCTGCGGCGCCCGTGGCGCATGAGCACGGCCGGCCGGCCGTCCAGTGGTCGGGCACCCTAAGAAATGCCCTCTACTCTTGTCAATCGAGGAGGGAGGAAGGACACACCCCATGGATAACCGCTACGACCGCCTCAAGTTCTCGCTGCTCAGCCACTTCATGAAGGGCGAGGCCAAGGTCCCGCAGATGCCGGAGACCTCGATGCAGCTGCGCAAGCTGCTCTCGTCCGAGCACGCCTCCCTGGAGCAGGTGACGCGCCTGCTGCACAGCAACCCGCCGCTGGCGGCCTACCTGATGCAGTTCGCCGCCACCCCGCTGCTGCGCAACCTGCGGCCGGGGGTGAACCTGCAGGAGGTGATCGCCCGCCTGGGCATGCAGCGCCTGAACAACCTGGTGCTCAGCTTCACCCTGCAGAACCTGCTGACCACCCAGGACCCGGTGCTGCAGAAGGTCTTCCGCCATCGCTGGAACACCGCCCTGCTCTGCGCCGCCTACTGCGCCTGCCTGGCCCAGGACTACACCCGCCTCTCCCTGGAAGACGCCATGCTCGCCGGCCTGGTGCAGGACATCGGCAGCCTGCCGCTGCTGGACGAGGCCGACCAGTGGCCCGAGATCCCCCGCGAGGAAGCCGTGCTGGAGCAGCTGTGCGAGCAGCTCTCGGCAGACATCGGCGTGGTGGTGCTGACCGCCTGGAAGCTGCCTCCGGTGCTGGTGGACTGCGCGCGCCATCGCACCCACTGGGATCGCCAGCACGGCGAGCGGGCCGACCTGGCCGACCTGGTGCAGGTGGCCAGCCGCCTCTGCGCCAGCGAGCCGGACGACGAAAGCCTGCCCCAGCTACCGGCCTGGCGACGGGTGCTCGGCGAGCGCGCAGACCAGCTGGACGCTGCCACCCTGCGCACCGAACTGGCCAATGGCGTGGCCTTCTGGTTCAAGCTGCTGGGCGGCAAGGGCCACGCCTGAGTGGTATCACCCGGCCCGCTGGCGGCGGGCCTTCCAGCTGCGCACCAGTGAGGGTGCCAGGGCGGTCAGCGCCGAGCCCAGCACCACCAGCACGGCTCCGCCGTAGGCCAGGCCGTTGATCTGCTCGGGGTGGACGTGGTCCGGCCACAGGCTGGCAGCGACCGCCACCGAGGCGAAGGTCACCAGCGGGGTGATGGCCAGCGTCGCGCTGACCCGGGAGGCCTCCCAATGGGCCAGGGCCTCGGCGAAGGCGCCGTAGGCCACCAGGGTGTTCAGGCAGCAGGCCAGCAGCAGCCAGCCCTGCAGCGGGCTCAGTTGCAGCGCCTCCAGCGGCGAGACCCAGGGGGTCAGCAGCAGGGCGCAGCCGAGGTAGATCACCATCATCACCTGCATGGAATTCCACACCGTCAGCAGCTGCTTCTGCGCCAGCCCGTAGAAGGTCCAGACGAAGGCCGCGCCGAGGACGATCAGCACACCGGTGGTGTAGCTGCCCAGGGAGGTGAACAACTCCCCCAGGCGCTGGTTGAAGAACAGCCCGAACCCGCTCACCAGCACCAGCAGGCCCAGGGCCTGGCCGAGGCTGAAGCGCTCCTTGAAGACGAACAGGCTGCCCAGCAACAGCAGGATCGGCGCCACCTGGATCACCAGCTGCGTGGTGCCCGGCGTCAGCATGCGCAGGCCCATCAGGTAGAGCACGTAGTTGCCCAGCAGGCCGGCGATGGCCAGCGCCACCAGCCAGCCGCCCTTGCGCCCCAGCGGTCGGAACGTCGGCAGGCGCCGCGTGGCCGCCAGGTAGAGGAACAGCAGGGAGCCGGAAACCACCAGGCGGTACCAGGTCACGGTGACCGGGTCCATCACCTTCAGCACTTCCTTCAGCTTGATGGGCAGGATGCCCCAGAGCACCGCAGTGACGAGGGCGAGAACCAGGCCGAGAAACCAGCGGCCGGATGAAACATGCATGGGAAACCTCAGGGCAGGGCCCGCAGGACGGCGGGTGCGCCATTCTAGGGTGGGCCCGGCCGGCAGGACAGCTACACCCGCCCGCCAGGCTGCCGGCCAACTGTACCGGTCGACCACCCGCACCTGTGATCACAACCGTCCATCGCCGGCCCGTGCAGCGCAGCGGCGACGCATTAGACTCCAGGCATCTGTACGCCGCTTTCGGAGAGCCCGCATGTACGGCCAACGCACTGAAGACGCCGGTCCCGGCACCCACTACCGCAGCGACCGGATCAGCTCGGTGAACGGCCAGTACTTCTTCGCCACCCGCGAAGGCACCCTGGAAGGCCCCTACTTCACCCGGGCCGATGCCGAGCGGGAAATCACCTCCTACATCCGCCGCATGGTCCAGGCCAAGGAGATCGTTGCCAGCCGCGCCTGACGAACCTGCCGCCCTGAAACGACGAAACCCGCTGGAGTTCCCTCCAGCGGGTTTCGCGCATATGGGCCGCCGGAACTCAGCGGACCGCTTCGAACAGCCCGGTGGCGCCCATGCCGCCGCCCACGCACATGGTGACGATGCCGTAGCGCTTGCCGCGACGCTGCAGCTCGCGCACCAGGTGGCCGACCTGGCGCGAGCCGGTCATGCCGAAGGGGTGGCCGATGGAGATGGAGCCGCCGTTGACGTTGTACTTCTCGTTGTCGATGCCCAGGCGATCACGGGCATAGACGCACTGGGAGGCGAAGGCCTCGTTCAGTTCCCACAGGTCGATGTCGTCGACGCTCAGGCCACGGGCCTTGAGCAGCTTGGGCACCGAGAACACCGGGCCGATGCCCATTTCGTCCGGCTCGCAACCGGCCACGGTGAAGCCACGGAAGAAGGCACGAGGCTTGAGGCCCAGCTCGATGGCCTTGTCCAGGCTCATCAGCAGGGTCATGGAGGCGCCGTCGGAGAGCTGGGAGGAGTTGCCGGCGGTGACGCTGCCGTCTTCGGAGAACACCGGCTTGAGGCTGTTCAGGCCCTCCAGGGTGGTGTCGGCGCGGTTGCAGTCGTCGCGGTCGACCACGCCGTCGAGAATCTGCTTCTCGCCGGTGGCCTTGTCCTCCACCACGTACTTGACGTTCATCGGCACGATCTCGTCGGCGAACAGGCCGTCGGCCTGGGCGCGGGCGGTGCGCTGCTGGCTCTGCAGGGCATAGAGGTCCTGGACCTCGCGGCTGACGTTGTAGCGGCGCGCGACGATCTCGGCGGTCTGGCCCATGGGGTAGTAGATGCCGGGGTGTTCCAGCTTCAGGCGCGGGTTGACGAAGTTGTCCTGGTTGATGCTCTTCAGCGTCAGGGTGATGGACTCCACGCCGCCAGCCACCATCACGTCGCTGCAGCCGGAGGCGATCTGGTTGGCGGCGATGGCGATGGCCTGCAGGCCGGAGGAGCAGTAGCGGTTCAGGGTCATGCCGGCGACGCCGATGCCCAGGCCGGACAGCACGGCCACGTTACGGCCGATGTTGTGGCCCTGAGCGCCCTCGTTGGAGCCGGCCCCGACCACGCAGTCGTCCACCAGCGCCGGGTCCAGGTCGTTGCGTGCCAGCAGCGCGTTCACGCAGTGGGCGGCCATGTCGTCGGGCCGGGTCATGTTGAACTTGCCGCGGAAGGACTTGGCCAGGCCGGTCCGGACGCTGTCGACTATCACCACTTCACGCATGAGGCACCTCTTTCTTGTCGGTTGGAGGACGGGTGTCCATTGACGATGGGGCGAGGATAGATGCCGACTATCCTCGCCCGCGACGATCATTCACCCGGCGTATGCGCGCCCATGGTTCAGGACTTGCGGAAGGCGGCCTCCAGGGCGTCATTGATGGTGCGCAGGACCTTCACCCGGGCATAGCGCTTGTCGTTGGCCTCCACCAGGGTCCAGGGCGCGATCTCGGTGCTGGTGCGGTCCACCATGTCGCCCACCGCGCTGACGTACTGGTCCCACTTGTCACGGTTGCGCCAGTCTTCCTCGGTGATCTTGTAGCGCTTGAACGAGGTCTGCTCGCGCTCCTTGAAGCGCTTCATCTGCTCGTCCTTGTCGATGGACAACCAGAACTTCACCACCACGATGCCGTGGTCGTGCAATTGCTCCTCGAAGTCGTTGATCTCGCTGTAGGCCCGCAGCCAGTCGGCCTGGCTGCAGAACCCTTCGACCCGCTCCACCAGCACCCGGCCGTACCAGGAGCGGTCGAAGATGGTGAACTGCCGGCGTGGCGGCACGTGCCGCCAGAAACGCCACAGGTAGGGCTGCGCGCGCTCCTCCTCGGTGGGGGCGGCAATGGGTACGGTGCGGTACTGGCGCGGGTCGAGGGCGCCGGTGACGCGGCGGATCGCCCCACCCTTGCCAGCGGCGTCGTTGCCCTCGAACACCGCCATCAGCGCATGGCTGCGGAAGCGCTTGTCCCACATCAGCTTGGCCAGGCGCGCCTGCTCGGCGGCCAGTTGTTCGCGGTATTCGTCCTTGTCCAGGGACAGGCCGAGGTCGAGGGCATCCAGCAGGCTGCGGTTGTCCAGGCTGGAAGTCAACGGTGCGGCATGGGGTTGCGGTTGCTGGCGGTCCTTGCGCTTGAGCGCCGCCTGCAGGCCCTCCAGCAGGATGCGGCCGACGCTGAGGCTGCGGTAGTGCTCGTCGATGCCCTCGATCACGTACCAGGGCGCATAGTCGCGGCTGGTGCGGCGCAACATGCGTTCGCCGAAGCGCACGAAGCGGTCGTAGGTCTCGCTCTGCTTCCAGTCCAGCGGGTTGAGCTGCCAGCTGCGCTGGGGGTCGCTTTCCAGGGTCTTGAGGCGCTGCTTGAGCTGCTTCTTGGACAGGTGGAACCAGAACTTGAAGATCAACGCGCCCTCGTCGCAGAGCATCCGCTCGAAGCGCTCGGCACCGTCGATGGCCTGGTCGAAGCGGGCGTCCTTGATGTCGCCCTCCACCCGGGCGTGGAGCATCTGGCTGTACCAGTTGCCGAAGAAGATGCCGATCTGCCCCTTGGGCGGCAGCTTGCGCCAGAAGCGCCACTGCGGCGGCCGCGCCAGCTCCTCGTCGGTGGGGGTGAGGAAGCTCTCGACATGGATCAGGCGCGGGTCCATCCACTCGTTGAGCAGCTTGACCGTCTCGCCCTTGCCGGCCCCCTCGATGCCGTTGATCAGGATGACCACCGGGAAGCGTGCCTGCTGCTTCAGCTCGAACTGCGCCTCCAGCAGCGCCTCGCGAAGCTCCAGCACACCTTTCTCGTAGGTGTCCTTGTCGATGGAATGGCCGATTTCCGCAGATTCGAACATGCGTCTCTCCCTGGTTGATCGGGAAAAAATAGCGGAGCCGGCGTGAGTGCGTACAGAACAGCGTCAATAAAAAAGGGATGCCTCGGCATCCCTTTCCAGTGACATGGGCCATCAGACCGTAGCGGGCGTTGCCCCCGGGCGACGTACCAGCCGCAGGGCCGCGATCACCACGGCGAACACGCCGATGCTGGCGCTGTACAGCACCATGGCCGGCAGCGCCACCAGCATGCCCAGCACACCCAGGCGCCAGCCGGCGCGGCCGGGCAGGAAGAAGGCCACCAGTGCCAGGCCCAGGGCACCCAGGGCGATCACCCGGTGGTGGATCAGCAGGCCCAGGCCGGCACGCAGCTGGCATTCCCAGCGCTGGGCGTCTTCCACGCAGAGCCCGACCCACTGGGCATCCTCCATCAGCGCATAGCGCAACCCGTAGCTGCCGGCCAACCAGAGGGCGAACAGCACCAGCAGGGCAATGAGGGGGAAACGGCGGGACATGGTTCTCTCCGGTGGATGAAAAGCGGCGCCAAGGATAAACCGCCGCAAGCCTTATGCAAGGTGCTTCGCACAATTGTGACGAGGGGCCAGGCGCCGGGTTCCGCCTTGCCCTGCAGCCACTACACTGCGCCCCATGAACCTGTCCCGCTTCGTCTACCTCTGCGCGGCGCTGGCCCTGGCCTGGATGCTCTACACCATGGCCCGCCCCACTCCGCACGCACCGCCGGCCAGCATCGCCTCCGGGGAGCTGCGCGTGGGCAAGGACCGCATCACCCCGCTGCAGCCCTTCCAACTGGAGGCGCGCATCCTCGGCCGCGAGGACTACCGCTTCGACGCCGGCGCCCGCCTCTCCCCCACCGACCTGGCCCTGGGCTGGGGGCCTATGGCCGATCCGTCGGTGCTGGCGCAGATCCGCATCACCCAGGGCAACCGCTGGTACCACTGGTCCACCGAGCGCTTCCCCATTCCCCGGCGGGAGATCGAGACCCACAGCGCCAACATGCACATGATCCCGGCCACGGCGCAGGTGGCCCGGGACCTGGCGGACGTGGCGCCCGGCCAGCGCATCCGCATCAGCGGGCAACTGGTGAGGGTGGACGGCGACGACGGCTTCACCTGGGTCAGCTCGCTGACCCGCGAGGACACCGGCAACGGTGCCTGCGAACTGGTCTGGCTGGAGCGCATCGAGCGCCTGGACTGAGCCGCCCACGGCTTTGTTCTTGCCAGCCTGGCCGGGGGCAGGCAGATTGCCACTCACTGCGGCACTTTGCTGCGGTTGCGCTTGTCATAGCCTGCGTACTTCACTCGGCCCTCACGCTCCAGCCACGAGAACGACCCACATGGCCCTGACCCGCCGTATCGCCGCCCTGCTTGGCGGCCTGCTTTTCTGTGCCCCGCTGTGGGCGGCCGACATCGACGCGGCCAGCTACGGCTACCCGCTGACCAACCCGTTCGAGGCGACCATCGCCACCACGCCGCCCGAGCTGCGCCCCGAGCTGCCGGACGACGAGGACATCGACCAGGCCGACTACTCGCTGAAGCTGCGCCCCGAGCGGGAGTTCCAGCTGCCGGACAACTTCTGGCCGGTGCGCACCCTGGGCTACCGCCTGGCCAAGCAGGACCACGCGGCGCCGCTGGTATTCATCATCGCCGGCACCGGTGCGCACTACTCCAGCACACTGGCCGAGTACCTGAAGAAGCTGTTCTACGGCGCCGGCTTCCACGTGGTGCAGCTGTCCTCGCCGAGCAGCTACGACTTCATGGCCGCCGCCTCGCGCTTCGCCACCCCCGGCCTGTCCACCGAGGACGCCGACGACCTGTACCGGGTGATGCAGGCCGTGCGCGCACAGCACCCGCGCCTGCCGGTCACCGACTTCTACCTCACCGGCTACAGCCTGGGCGCCCTGGAGGCGGCCTTCGTCAGCCACCTGGACGAGACCCGGCGCAGCTTCAACTTCAAGCGCGTGTTGCTGCTCAACCCGCCGGTGAACCTCTACACCTCCATCAGCAACCTGGACCGCCTGGTGCAGACCCGGGTGAAGGGCATCGACACCAACACCAACTTCTATGAAGTGGTGCTGGGCAAACTGACCCGCTACTTCCAGCAGCGCGGCTACGTCGACATCAACGACGCGATGCTCTACGACTTCCAGCAGTCCAAGCAGAAGCTCTCCAACGAACAGATGGCGATGCTGATCGGTACCTCGTTCCGCTTCTCCGCCTCGGACATCGCCTTCACTTCGGACCTGATCAACCGCCGCGGGCTGATCACCCCGGTGAAGATGCCCATCACCGAAGGCACGAGCCTGACGCCCTACTTCAAGGGCGCACTGCTGTGTGACTTCGACTGCTACATCACCGAGCAACTGATCCCCTTCTGGCGCGCGCGCTTCGACGGCGGCAGCCTCACCCAGCTGATCGACCAGGTGAGCCTCTACGCCCTGGAGGACTACCTCAAAAGCAGCAGCAAGATCGCGGTGATGCACAACGCCGACGACGTGATCCTCGGCACCGGTGACCTGGGCTTCCTGCGCCGCACCTTCGGCGACCGCCTGACCGTCTACCCCCATGGCGGGCACTGCGGCAACCTCAACTACCGCGTCAACAGCGACGCCATGCTGGAGTTCTTCCGTGGCTAAGTACGCACTCCTGCCCGCCCTGCTGCTGGCCAGCCTGCCGGCATTCGCCGACACCCCGGCCAAACCCGTTGCCGACCCGGACGGCTTCACCCAGCCGCTGCGCCAGCTGACGTTCAACCCCGGCCTGGACCAGCGCGAATTCGAGCGCTCGACCTTCGATGCCCTGGAGGTCTACGACCCGCTGGAGTCCTGGAACCGCCGCGTCTACCACTTCAACTACCGCTTCGATCAGTGGGTGTTCCTGCCCGTGGTGCGTGGCTACACCTACGTCACGCCGCGCTTCGTGCGCAGCGGCGTGAGCAACTTCTTCAGCAACCTCGGCGACGTGCCCAACCTGGTCAACAGCCTGCTGCAGTTCAAGGGCCAGCGCTCCATGGAGGTCACCGGGCGCCTGCTGATCAACACCACCATCGGTGTGGTCGGCCTGTGGGACCCGGCCACCCTGATGGGCCTGCCCAAGCAGAGCGAGGACTTCGGCCAGACCCTGGGCTTCTACGGCGTCGGCGCCGGCCCCTACCTGATGCTGCCGCTGCTGGGGCCGTCGAACCTGCGCGACACCACCGGCCTGGTGGTGGATTTCGCCGCAGAAAACCAGATCAACTTCCTCAACGTGGCGGAGGTGAGCAGCGACCACCCGGAAATCACCGCGCTGCGCATCGTCGACAAGCGCTACACCACCAGCTTCCGCTACGGCCAGCTCAACTCGCCGTTCGAGTACGAGAAGATCCGCTACGTCTACACCGAGTCGCGCAAGCTGCAGATCGCCGAGTGATGCGCCCTCCCCGCCCGGGAGCCGGGTGGGGACCTCATCGGCCACTCATCCAGCACTTCGATTGAAACCACGCAAAATCACGCACCATTCATTCAATTCCCTGGATTAGGATCGCCCGGTCCGTCATCCAGGGAGGCTCCCATGAGCACCTATCGCCAGCTTCTTGAGCAACGCCCCGGCCAGCCCGCTTCCGACGGCGCCGGGGTCAACCTGATCCGCGTCTTCGCCGAGCAGGGCATCCCGCGCTTCGACCCCTTCCTGATGCTCGACGAGTTCGGCTCGGCCAACCCGGACGACTACGTCGCCGGCTTCCCCGCCCACCCGCACCGGGGCTTCGAGACCATCACCTACATGCTCGAAGGGCGCATGCGCCACGAGGACCACCTGGGCAACGTCGGCCTGCTGGAGAACGGCGGCGTGCAGTGGATGACGGCCGCGCGCGGCATCATCCACAGCGAGATGCCGGAGCAGCAGGAGGGCGTCATGCGCGGCTTCCAGATCTGGCTCAACCTGCCGGCCAGGGACAAGCTCGGCGACCCCGGCTACCGCGACTTCGCCACAACCGAGATTCCGCACCTGCGCACGGCCGGTGGGGTCGAGGCACGGGTGATCGCCGGTCGCTTCGACGATGGCCAGGTGCAACAGGACGGTGCGGTGCAGCGCCCGCACACCGAACCCCACCTCTTCGACCTCCACCTGCCCGCCGGCAGCCGGGTGGCGCCGCGCCTGGCCGATGGCCTGCGGGTACTGCTGTACGTGTACGAAGGTGCGCTGCATGTGAACGGCAACCCAGTCGGCAAGGGGCGCCTGGCGCGTCTTTCGGAACAGGGTGCAGTCGAGCTAGCGAGCAGCGAGGGTGCCAAGGTGCTGCTGCTGGCGGGCCGCCCGCTGGGCGAGCCCATCGTGCAGTACGGGCCCTTCGTGATGAACAGCCGGGAGGAGATCGAACAGGCGCTGCGCGACTACCGCGACGGCCGCCTGGCCGGCTACTAGGCCCTGTACGAAAAGTCGTCGAGCGACGGTCAGGCAAGGCGAAAACGCCCGAAGAAGCGCAGTTTACGTGCTGTAAATGAGCATTCTGATCGGACTCGCGCACGAGGGGGTTTTCAACGCAGCATCACCGAGCGCAGGCACTTTTCGTGCGACGCCTAGGCCGGTTCGGGCAGCGTGGCGTCCTCGACCAGGCCAAGGAACGCCTGCAGCTCCAGCTTCTGCGCCATCGCGTCCTGGTAGCCCAGCTCGATCAGCTCGTTGCAGTAGCCAGCCTCGAACAGCAGGTAGCTGATCACCCCGGCACCACTGGCCTTGGTGGCGCCCGGTCCGCGCAGGAAGGTGCGGATGGCACGGGGCAGCTCGCGCCGATGGCGCGCGGCGATTTCATCCAGCGGCCGGCTGGGCGACACCACCAGCACCTCCACCGGCTTCATCCCCAGGCTGCGCCGGTGAGCCTCGTCGGGGATCAGCCGGCTGAGCTGGTTGATGCGCTCCAGCAGCTCGATGTCGCTTTCCAGGTTGTCGATGAAGGTGCTGTTGAGCATGTGCCCGCCGATCTGCGCGAGGCTCGGCGGGTTGCCGGTGCCGAGGCGGGCCATGCCGTTGTCACGGGCGTCCTCCCTGGGGTTGCCGCTCACCCCCACCACCAGCACCCGGCTGGCGCCCAGGTGCAGCGCCGGGCTGATGGGCGCCGACTGGCGAACCGCGCCATCGCCGTAGTACTCGCGGTGCAGCCTGACCGGCGGGAAGATCAGCGGGATCGCGGCGCTGGCCATCAGGTGCTCGACGCTCAGCCGGGTCGGCACACCGCCACGGCGGTGGCGGAACCAGGGATCGATGGTGGCGCGGCCTTGATAGAAGGTCACGGCCTGGCCGGTCTCGTAGCCGAAGGCGGTCACCGCCACGGCACGCAGCTGGCGCATGCGGATGGCGGCGGCGATGCCGGAGAAATCCAGCTCGCGCTCCAGCAGGGTGCGCAGCGGCGCGTTGTCCAGCAGCGCCACCGGCGAGTGACGGTTCATGCCCAGCAGGCTGTGGCCGAGGAAGCGCAGGCTCTGGCGCATCACCCCGGGCCAGTCGCTGCGGTACACCTGGTGTGTCTCGAAGCCCTGCCAGACGGCGGTCAGGCGACGGATCGCCTCGCTGAAGTGCAGGGCACCGCAGGCCAGGCCCACGGCATTGATGGCGCCGGCGGAGGTGCCGACGATCACCGGGAAGGGGTTGCACGCCGAATCCGGCAGCAGGTCGGCGATGGCGGCCAGCACCCCCACCTGGTAGGCCGCCCGGGCGCCACCCCCGGAAAGGATCAGGCCTGTGACGGGTGTGGCGGCGGGGGTCGAAGTCATGGCGGCGTCCGCTGTTTTTCTCGCAAGTGTAGGCCAGCGCTAATAGAGCTTGGGCTCGCCCTCGGGCCGGCTCTTGAAGCGCCGGTGCGCCCACAGGTACTGCTCGGGCAGGCGGCTGACCTCCTGCTCGATCCACTGGTTGATGCGGATGCAGTCCGCCTCTTCGCTCTCGCCGGGGAAGTCCGCCAGCGGCGGGTGCACCACCAGGCGGTAGCCCGAGCCATCGGCCAGTCGCTCCTGGGTGAAGGGCAGCACCTTGGCACGGCCCAGGCGGGCGAACTTGGTGGTGGCGGTGACGGTGGCGGCGGTGATGCCGAACAGCGGCACGAACAGGCTCTGCTTGGCACCGTAGTCCTGGTCCGGCGCGTACCAGATGGCGCGGCCGGCACGCAGCACCTTGAGCATGGCACGCACGTCTTCGCGCTCGATGGCGGTGGCGTCCAGGTTGTGGCGCTCGCGGCCCCGGCGCTGGATGTAGTCGAACAACGGGTTCTTGTGCTCGCGGTACATGCCGTCGATGGTGTGCACCTGGCCGAGCAGCGCCGCGCCGATCTCCAGGGTGGTGAAGTGAAGGGCCATGAGGATCACGCCCTGCCCTTCGGCCTGGGCCTGCTGCAGGTGCTCCTGGCCTTCGATGTGGGCCAGGCGACGCAGGCGCGCGGCCGGCCACCACCAGCTCATGGCCATCTCGAAGAAGGCGATGCCGGTGGAGGCGAAGTTCTCCCGCAGCAAGCGCTCACGGGCCTCCGCCGTCATGGCCGGGAAGCACAGCTCGAGGTTGCGCCGGACGATGCGCCGACGCGAGCCGGCCAGCCGCCCCATCCAGCCCCCGAGCACGCGCCCGAGGCGCACCAGCACCGGGTAAGGCAGTTGGGTGAGCAGCCAGAGCAGCCCAAGGCCCAGCCACAACGGCCAGAAACGCGGGTGCAGGAAGGCGGCACGGAAACGGGGACGTTCCATCAGGATTCCGAAGCAGATCGACAAGGGCCGGCATTCTACAGAATTGCCCGCCGCTCGGCCTCCCCGGCACGGAATCCGGGTTGCGACGGCGGGTCGATATCGCTATAAGTCCTGCCCACCGAACCCCGCAGAACGACCATGAGCCAAGCTGACCTCCTCGACCAAGATCCCGTGTTCCAACTCAAGGGCAGCATGCTCGCCATCACCGTGATGGAGCTGGCGCACAACGACCTCGAACGGCTGGATCGCCAGCTCGCGGACAAGGTCGCCCAGGCCCCCAACTTCTTCCAGAACACGCCCCTGGTCATGGCCCTGGACAAGCTGCCCGAGGGCGAAGGCGAGCTGGACCTGCCGGCGCTGATGGAAATCTGCCGTCGCCACGGCCTGCGCACCCTGGCCATCCGTGCCAGCCGCGAGCAGGACGTCGCGGCCGCCAATGCCCTGGACCTGCCGGTGCTGCCGCCCTCCGGCGCCCGCGAGCGCCCCATCGACCCGGTTGAGCCCGGCGCCGTGAAGAAGGAAGAGAAAGCCCCCGAGAAGCCGCCGGAGCCGGTGGTCCGCCCCACCAAGCTGGTGACCACGCCGGTGCGCGGCGGCCAGCAGGTCTACGCCCCCGGTGGCGACCTGGTGGTGCTCGCCCCGGTGAGCCCGGGTGCGGAACTTCTGGCCGATGGCAACATCCATGTGTACGGCCCGATGCGAGGCCGCGCCCTGGCCGGCATCAAGGGCAATACCCAGGCGCGGATCTTTTGCCAGCAACTGGCCGCCGAACTGGTTTCGGTGGCCGGCCAGTACAAGGTCGCGGAGGACCTGCGCCGCGATCCGTCATGGGGCCATTCCGTGCAGGTCAGCCTGTCGGGGGATGTGTTGAACATCACCCGCCTTTAACGGATACTGCCGCGATTTTAAGGGACCTGAACGGGCGCCAGGACGGCCGATCCGGGGCCTGCAGGCTACCCGCCATTTCTATCTTCTTTGGGGTGAATCACCTTGGCCAAGATCCTCGTTGTCACGTCCGGCAAGGGTGGCGTCGGCAAAACCACCACCAGCGCCGCCATCGGCACCGGCCTCGCACTGCGCGGCCACAAAACCGTCATCGTCGACTTCGACGTCGGCCTGCGTAACCTGGACCTGATCATGGGTTGCGAGCGCCGCGTGGTGTACGACTTCGTCAACGTCATCAACGGCGAAGCCTCCCTCACCCAGGCCCTGATCAAGGACAAGCGCCTCGACAACCTCTACGTCCTGGCCGCCAGCCAGACCCGTGACAAGGACGCCCTGACCATCGAAGGCGTCGGCAAGGTCATCGAAGAGCTGGCACAGAGCTTCGAATACGTGGTCTGCGACTCCCCCGCCGGCATCGAGAAGGGCGCCCACCTGGCCATGTACTACGCCGACGAGGCCATCGTGGTGACCAACCCCGAAGTCTCCTCGGTGCGCGACTCTGATCGCATGCTCGGCCTGCTGGCCAGCAAGTCCCGCCGCGCCGAGAAGGGCGAGGAGCCGATCAAGGAGCGCCTGCTGCTCACCCGTTACGACCCTGAACGCGTCACCAAGGGCGAAATGCTGGGCGTGGAGGACGTCGAGGAAATCCTCGCCATCCGCCTGCTGGGCGTCATCCCGGAATCCCAGGCGGTGCTCAAGGCATCCAACCAGGGCATTCCGGTCATCCTCGACGATCAGAGCGACGCCGGTCAGGCGTACAGCGATGCCGTCGACCGCCTGCTCGGAAAGGAACTGCCTCACCGCTTCCTCGATGTGCAGAAGAAAGGATTCCTGCAACGCCTTTTTGGAGGCCGTGAATGAACATTCTTGACTTCTTTCGCGAGCGGAAGAAGCAGAGCAGCGCTTCGATCGCTAAAGAACGACTTCAGATCATCGTGGCCCACGAGCGTGGCCAACGCAGTCAGCCGGACTACCTGCCGGCCCTGCAGAAGGAGCTCGTGGAGGTGATCCGCAAATACGTCAACATCGACCAGGACCAGGTCCAGGTCATGCTGGAGGACCAGGGCAACTGCTCCATCCTCGAGCTGAACATCACCCTCCCCGATCGTTGATCGGCGGGTGAACAAGGACGGCGGCCTCGGCCGCCGTCGTCATTTCCGGTACCCCAGATGCCCCTCTCGCAGATCCAGATACTCCACCAGGACCCGGCCTTCCTGGTCATCAACAAACCGACGCTGCTGCTGTCCGTCCCCGGTCGTGCCGAGGACAACAAGGACTGCCTGATCACCCGCCTGCAGCAGAACGGCTACCCGGAGGCGCTGATCGTGCACCGGCTGGACTGGGAGACCTCGGGCATCATCCTGCTGGCCCGTGACCCGGACAGCCACCGCGAGCTGTCCCGCCAGTTCCATGACCGCGAGACCGAGAAAGCCTACACCGCCCTGTGCTGGGGCCAGCCGGAGCAGGACAGCGGGCGCATCGAACTACCCCTGCGCTACGACCCGCCGACCAAGCCACGCCACGTGGTGGACCACGAGCAGGGCCGTCACGCCCTGACCTTCTGGCGCGTACTGGAACGCTGCGACAACCACTGCCGGGTCGAACTGACCCCGGTGACCGGCCGCTCCCACCAGTTGCGCGTGCACATGCTCGCCATCGGCCATCCGTTGCTGGGGGACCGCCTGTACGCCCACGACGAAGCCCTAGCCGCCCACGAACGCCTGTGCCTGCACGCCAGCATGCTCGCCTTCACCCACCCGGTGAGCGGCGAGCGCCTGCGCTTCGAGTGCCCCGCACCGTTCTGAACAATGGCCGACCGCCTCTACTACGACCGCACCCAGGGGGCACCGCCCTGGCCCGAACTGCTCAAGGCCCTGGAACTCCTCGGCCACACCGATGGCCTGGCCATCGACCTGGGCTGCGGCGCCGGGCGCGACAGCCTGGAGCTGCTGCGCCGGGGCTGGCAGGTGCTGGCGGTGGACAAGGCCGCCGAAGCCCTGGAACGCCTCCAGGCCCAGCTCGACCCCGCCTGGGCGCCTCGCCTGCAAACCCGTTGCGACCCCTTCGAACACACCGAGCTGCCCGCCGCCCACCTGGTGAACAGCGCCTTCGCCCTGCCCTTCTGCGCCCCGGCGCACTTCCCCGGCCTGTGGCAACGCATCGAGCGGGCACTGGCCGGCGGCGGGCTGTTCTGCGGCAACCTGCTGGGCGAGCGCGACGACTGGGCCAGCCCCGAGGTCTGCACCTTCACCCGCACGCAGCTGGACGCCCTGCTGGCCGGCTGGGAGGTGCTGCACCTGGAGGAAATCGACCGCGACGGCACCACTGCCCGAGGCCGCACCAAACACTGGCACCTGTACGGCCTGATCGCACGGCGCCCGTGACTATCGCCCCGCTGGCCAAAATTCATCGCCCTTCGCCTGCTAAACCCCGAGCCTGATGGGATAAACTCCGGCCCACTGCCGCCTGGAGTGTTTTATGCGCGAAGAGTTGAACCAGGGCCTGATCGATTTCCTCAAGGCCTCGCCTACCCCTTTCCATGCCACCCGCAGCCTGGCCAAGCGCCTGGAAGCAGCCGGCTACGTGCATCTGGATGAGCGCGAAGCCTGGCGTGCCGAAGCCGGTGGTCGCTACTACGTGACCCGCAACGACTCCTCGCTGATCGCCGTACGCCTCGGCAAGCGTGCGCCCCTCGAAGGCGGCCTGCGCCTGGTCGGCGCCCATACCGACAGCCCGTGCCTGCGCATCAAGCCCAACCCCGAGCTGCACCGCCAGGGCTTCTGGCAACTGGGCGTGGAAGTCTACGGCGGCGCCCTGCTGGCGCCCTGGTTCGACCGCGACCTGTCCATCGCCGGCCGCGTCACCTACCGCTCCGCCGGGCGCGTGGAAAGCCAGCTGGTGGACTTCCAGGCCCCCATCGCCGTCATCCCCAACCTGGCCATCCACCTCAACCGCGAGGCCAACCAGGGCTGGGCGATCAACCCGCAGACCGAGCTGCCGCCGATCCTGGCCCAGCTAGCCACCGGCGAGACCCGCGAATTCCGCGACCTGCTAGCCGAACAGCTGACCCTGGAACACGGCGTCACCGCCGATGCCGTGCTCGACTACGAGCTGAGCTTCTACGACACCCAGGACGCCGCCGTGATCGGCCTGGGCGGTGACTTCATCGCCGGCGCCCGCCTGGACAACCTGCTCTCCTGCTACGCCGGCCTGCAGGCACTGCTGGCCGCCGAGGGCGACGAAAGCTGCGTGCTGGTCTGCACCGACCACGAGGAAGTAGGCTCCTGCTCCGCCTGCGGCGCCGACGGCCCCTTCCTGGAGCAGGTGCTGCGCCGCCTGCTGCCCGAAGGCGACACCTTCGCCCGGGTGATCCAGCGCTCGCTGCTGGTCTCCGCCGACAACGCCCACGGCGTGCACCCCAACTACGCCGACAAGCACGACGGCAACCACGGGCCCAAGCTCAACGCCGGCCCGGTGATCAAGATCAACAGCAACCAGCGCTACGCCACCAACAGCGAGACCGCCGGGTTCTTCCGCCACCTGTGCCTGGAGAACGAAGTGCCGGTGCAGAGCTTCGTCACCCGCAGCGACATGGGTTGCGGCTCCACCATCGGCCCGATCACCGCCAGCCAGCTGGGCGTGCGCACCGTGGACATCGGCCTGCCCACCTTCGCCATGCACTCCATCCGCGAACTGGCCGGCAGCCATGACCTGGCGCACCTGGTGAAGGTGCTGTCCGCGTTCTACTCCAGCCACGATCTGCCCTGAAGGGAGTCACCATGCTGAGCCACATCCGCAACAGCCTGGAGGAAGCCAGGCGCGCCCTGGACGCGTTCATCGACAATGAGGCGACCCTGCGCAACATCGAACGGGCCGCCGACCTGCTGGTCGCCAGCTTCGAGAACAAGGGCAAGGCGTTCTCCTGCGGCAACGGTGGCTCGATGTGCGACGCCATGCACTTCGCCGAGGAGCTGACCGGGCGCTACCGCAAGAACCGCCCGGGGATCGCCGCCATCTCCATCAGCGATGCCAGCCACATCAGCTGCGTCGCCAATGACTTCGGCTACGACCACATCTTCTCCCGCTACATCGAGTCCCACGGCCGCGAAGGCGACGTGCTGCTGGCCTTCAGCACCAGCGGCCGCAGCCCGAACGTGATCAAGGCCGCCGAAACCGCCAAGGCACTGGGCGTGAAGGTCATCGCCCTGACCGGCAAGCCCGGCTCGCAACTGGAAGCCCTGGCGGACGTGTGCGTCTGCGCGCCGGGCGGCGACTTCGCCGACCGCGTGCAGGAGCTGCACATCAAGGTGGTGCACATCCTCATCGAGCTGGTCGAACGCAAGCTGGCTCCGCAGAACTACGCCTGACCCTCTCGCGCCGCTGTGGCATGGCCGCAGCGGCGCATCCTTCCCTATTCCAGCTGATCGAGGCTCGCCAGCAGGGCCGGCAGCACCTCGCCCGCCGGGCCGTGCAGGCACAGGTCGGCGTGGGCGCTGAGGGGTGTCGGCTGCGGGTTGATCTCCACCAGGTAGGCACCCTGGTGCCGAGCCAGGTAGGGCAGCTCCGCCGCCGGGTAGACCAGGCTGGAGGTGCCGATGCTGAGGAACAGGTCGGCCGCCTCGCTGGCCTGCACCGCCTTGGCCAACACAGGCGCCGGCAGGTTCTCGCCGAACCACACCACCGAGGGGCGCAACAGCCCGCCGCACGCGCAACGCGGCACCGGCCCCGCCGACTCCGGCCATTCGCCGCCCTTGGCTCCGCAGCGGAAGCAGTGCAGCTGGTGGATGTTGCCGTGCAATTCCAGCAACCCCGTGCTGCCGGCCCTCGCATGCAGGCCATCGACGTTCTGGGTGATCAGCTCGGTTCCCGGCAGGCGCTGCTGCAGAGCGGCGATGGCCCGGTGCGCGGGATTGGGCTGCGCCTCCAGGCAGCGCTGCCGGCGCCAGGTGTACCAGTCCCAGACCAGTTGTGGGTCCACCCGAAATCCGTCGGGGCTGGCCAGTTGCTCGGGGTTGTAGCGTGCCCAGAGGCCGGTCTGAGCCTCACGGAAGGTGGGAATCCCGCTCTCCGCAGACACCCCGGCCCCGGTGAAGATCACCAGGCGCTGGCTGCGGGCAAGGCGTTGGGTCAGTTCGGCGGGGATCGGCGGCATTCCGGGCACCTCGGTCAAAAGCGCCATTGTGCCCACTTCGGTCAGGCCGAAAAACGGCGTCAGTGACGCGGCGAGAACCCCGGCGACTTGGTGGCCAGCCAATCGACGAAGGTGCGCAGGTCCGCATGGGCCATCAGCGCCTCGCGGGTGTTGTAGGTGAGCGCCAGCTCCTTCTCGGTGAACAGCCGGTGGATCTGGTTGTGGCAGGGCCGGCAGACCCAGAGGGTCGCGGTGATGCGCTCGCTGCGGTCGAAGCGCTTGCGCACGTAGGGTTTGTCGTGGAGCGCCTTGGGAATGAGGTGGTGGCGGGTCAGCAGCGTGGCGCGCCCGCAGAGCTCACAGGCCTCGGGCTGGGGTGGCAGGCGGATGACGTCGGCCATGGCTCAGCGCTTGCGGCACAGGGTCAGGCCATCACCCAGGGGCAGCAGGCTGAGCTCCACCCGCGGATCCGTCTTCAAGGCACGGTTGAGCGCCTGGATGCCATGGGTGTCGTCACTGTCGGGCTCGGCCTGCAGCACACGGCCGCTCCACAGCACGTTGTCGAACAGCACCAGCCCGCCGCGACGCACCAGGCGCAAGGCATGCTCCAGGTAGCGCGGGTAGTTGGCCTTGTCGGCATCGATGAAGACGAGGTCGAACGCCTCGCCTCCCTCCCGCTCAAGCGCCTCCAGGCAGGCCAGGGCTTCGCCTGTGCGCAGCTGGATGCGCGCCTCGACACCAGCTTCGTGCCAGTAGCGCCGGGCAATGGCGTGGTAATCCCCCGCCCGGTCCAGGCAGACCACCCGACCGTCCTCGGGCAGCGCCTCAGCCATCACCAGGGAGCTGTAGCCGGTGTAGGTGCCGACCTCGAGAACTCGCCGCGCCCCCATGAGGCGCACCAGCAATGCCATGAACTGCCCCTGCTCCGGGGCGATCTGCCAGTTGGCCGTCGGCAGGGCAGCCGTTTCGGCACGCAGGCGCTCCAGCAGGGGCGACTCGCGCAGGCTGACATCGAGGAGGTAACGGTGGAGGGCGTCGTCGAGGGCCAGGGTTCGGTTGGTCATGGCGGGACCGCAGGTAAGCCGTCAGGGAGTGCGGGCCAGCCTCGGCTCCGCCAGCACGCGCTTGGCATTCAGGTAGCTCTTCTGCCAGTAGCGGTTGGACAGGCTGTCCAGGCGTACCGTTCCGCCGCTCGACGGCGCATGGACGAAGCGCCCCTCGCCGACGTAGATGCCGGCATGGCTGACCTGGCCGCCGCCATTGGTGGCGAAGAACACCAGGTCACCGCTCTGCAATGCATCCTGCCCCACGTCGGGCGCCCGCATGGCGATCATCTCGCGGGTCGAGCGCGGCAGCTGGATGCCAGCGGCGTCGCGGTACACGTAGCCGATCAGGCCGCTGCAATCGAACCCACTGTCGGGGGTGTTGCCGCCGTAGCGGTAGGGCGTGCCCACCAGGCCCAGCGCACGGAACAGCACGTCCTCGGCCTCGGGCGAACTCTGGGCATTGCTGAAGACGGGCGGGGTGTAGACGGGCTCGGGAGTCGGGGCGTGGCCGGAACAGGCAGCGAGGGTGGCAGCCAGGGCGATGAGGGAAAAACGGAGGAAGGCGCGCATGGCAAGTCAGTCCCGACTTGAGGTTTGCACGCTAATGTGCTGATCCAGTTCGAATAATGCAAGCAAAAAGCCATCTTTCAGCGCGGCCCCAGCGACGACCGGCAACGGATACCACAAACGAAACGGCCCGGACAATGTCCGGGCCGTCAGGTGAAGCCGATCGATCAGCGGTGCAGCGGGTGGGTCGGCTGCGGGGAAGCCTGGGCGAGTACGCGCTTGGCTTCCATGTAGCTGGCGCTCCAGTAGCGGTCATCCAGGCTGTCTACCCGCACACCGCCGCTGCGGTGGCTGGAGGAGTGGATGAACTGGTCGTCGCCGATGTAGATGCCGGCATGGCTGACGCGACCACGGCCACGGTTGTTGAAGAAGACGATGTCACCGGGCTTCAGCTCATTGCGGGAAACCAGCGGGGCGTCGAGGTTGATCATTTCGCGCGTGGAGCGCGGCAGCTGGATGCCCGCCTCTTCCTTGAACAGGAAGCCGACGAAACCGCTGCAATCGAAACCGGTCTTCTCGGAACGGCCACCGAAGCGGTAGGGAGTGCCGATCAGTTCGAAGCCACGTTCCAGGAGGCCATCAGCCAGCGACGGCAGCTCGTAGGGCTTGTCGTCGGTGAAATCAGCCAGTTCCTGGTCGGTCGGTTCTTCGACCTGGGGTTCCTGGATGGCGACCGATTGCGGCTTGGGCGAAACACCGGCGCAGGCGGTCAACAAAATAGCGAATGCGAGGGGCACGAGGGGTGCGAAGCGCTTGAGCATGGGCACGACCGTGTCGAATTTTTAAATGAAGGCGCGACTATGCCCTCTATCGATCTGATTTGCAAATTTAATCGATCGAAATGTGACTCAGGAGTTCTTCCAGAACATCTAAGGCGCGACCCTTGAGATGAACATCGACGACGGGGGAGAGATCGGTGACGGCGGGGTTGATCTCCGCCGTGAAGCCGCCCTGCTGGCGAGTGCGCAGGACGGGCTCGGAAATGTACGGGAAGCCAGCCGTGGTGCCCACTGCAAGCACCGCATCGAAGCCCTGGCGCAGTTGCGCGTAGAGGGTGTCGATGGCGTGTTCCGGCAACATTTCGCCGAACAGCACGACAGGGGGGCGGAGGATACCACCGCACCCGTCGCAACGGGGAGGCAATTCCCGTTCCAGGTACTGCGACACGTGGTCGCTCTCCCGGCCGCAGGACTGGCAGAACAGCGGCGCCATCTCCCCGTGGATCTCGATCAGCCGCTCCGCCGGCGAGCCCGCCTGGCGGTGATAGCCATCGATGTTCTGGGTCAGCACCCAGCACTGGGGCTTGAGTGCCTGCAAGCGGGCGATGGCCCGGTGCCCTCCATTGGGGCGGGCGGCCAGGCAGGCGCGCCCCAGCAGGGCGAGGTACTTCCAGCACAACGCCGGGTCGCGCTGCAGCATCGGCCCGGAGATGGCCTCCTCGATCGGGATGCCCTCCTCCGTCACGCCGTTGTAGAGCCCGCCCAGCCCGCGATAGGTCGGCAGGCCGGAGTCCGCCGAAAGGCCAGCCCCCGTGATCACCAGGATGCGCTCGGCCCGCGACAAGGCCTCGGCGACGCGGCGGATTCGGCTGCTCGGGTCCATCGGCTGCACTCCCTCTGGCCTTGCGGCCTCGATCAATGGTTGACGGTATGCGCCAGCATCACCGAAAGCTGGCACAGCGGTCGGCCGCTTTCCTCGTGCCAGCGGTTGAAGGCTGCCTGCACCAGGGCCAGGTCTTTCTGGCTGGTAGGCGACTTATCGATCACGCCCTGGGCCTTCAGCGCCGCCACCATGTCATCGGTGGGGATGAAGGTGTCCTTGCCGGCCATCCGCAGGAAGCGCGGCGCCGACAGCCCGCCCAGCTGGTTGCCGTGCTTGGCCAGGTACTTCCACAGGCCGACCACATCGGTCACCGGCCAGTCGGCGATCAGCGCCCCGAAGCTGCCCTTCTCCCGCACCACGTCCAGCACGAACTGGGCGTTGCGCGGCACGCTCTTGAGCTTGCCCAGGTGACGGATCAGCCGGGTGTCCTGCATCAGCCGCTCCAGGTGTTCGGCACTCATCAGCACCACCTTCTGCGGGTCGAAGCCGAAGAACACCTCCTCGAAGGCCGGCCACTTGGCATCCACCAAGCTGTGCTTGAGCCCGGCACGGAACACCCGCAGCGCCAGCAGCGACAGGTAGCGGTCATCAGGGATCGAGCGCAGCTCCCCGTCGGAGCGGGGCTGCGGCAGGCGCGCCTCCAGCGCCTCGGCGGAGCCGAAGCGGTTCAGGCAGTACTCGTGCAGCCAGCGATAGTCACGCATGCAGGCGCTCCGTTCAGAGATTCACCAGGTCGAGGGTACGGGGCGTGGCGGTCTCGTCGATGCGCAGGTTGACGAAGTCGAACAGGTTGCGGTCAGCCAGCTGCGACGGCACCACGTTCTGCAGGGCGCGGAACATGATCTCGGTACGCCCCGGCGACTTGCGCTCCCACTCGTTGAGCATCTCCTTCACCACCTGGCGCTGCAGGTTCTCCTGGGAGCCGCACAGGTTGCACGGGATGATCGGGAACTCCTTCAGGCGCGAGTAGGCCTCGATGTCCGCCTCGTTGCAGTACGCCAGCGGGCGGATCACCACGTTGCGCCCGTCGTCGGCCAGCAGCTTCGGCGGCATCGCCTTCAGGGTGCCGCCGTAGAACATGTTGAGGAAGAAGGTCTCCAGGATGTCGTCACGGTGGTGCCCCAGCGCCATCTTGGTCGCCCCGATCTCGTCGGCGTACGTATAAAGAGTGCCCCGGCGCAGGCGCGAGCACAGCGAGCAGGTGGTCTTGCCCTCCGGGATCTTCTCCTTCACCACCGAGTAGGTGTCCTTCTCGATGATGTGGTACGGCACGCCGATGGATTCCAGGTACTGCGGCAGCACGTGCTCGGGGAAGCCCGGCTGTTTCTGGTCCATGTTCACGGCGACGATCTCGAACTTGATCGGCGCGACCTTCTGCAGGTACAGCAGCACGTCCAGCATGGTGTAGCTGTCCTTGCCGCCGGACAGGCAGACCATCACCTTGTCGCCGTCCTCGATCATGTTGAAGTCGGCGATGGCCTCGCCGGCCTGGCGACGGATGCGTTTCTGCAGCTTGTTCTGGTTGACCGAAAGGGTGCCCATGGTGCTCTGGAGTCCGGGTGCGATGCGAAAAGCTGGCCATTTTACGCACAAAGCACGCGCCGCCCCAGCCCCTCCAGAGCCCGGGCGACCACCTGCGGCCCGCGTCGCATTCCCCGTACAGCACAACCTGCTAGGCTCGCCCGATGAATCACGACCTCGACCCCACCCAGGACCTCGCCGACCAGGTGCTCGACCTGCTGCGCGCCGCCCCCGACGGCCTCGGCGAGTTCGAGCTGATCAAGCGCCTCAAGGCCGGCCACAGCACCCACATCCCCCAGCTCGGCCTGAACGACCACCTGGTGCTGTTCCGCACCCACTTCCTGCTGTTCAACGCCCTCTATCGCCTGCGCGACCGCCTGCTGGCCGAACGCAGCGGCTGGCTGGCCATCGGCGCCCTGCACATCCAGCTGCTGCCCTACCAGGCCGGCGAGGCCGGCGAGGCCGCCCTGGAGGAACCCGACCCGCTGCGCGCCTACTACCTGGACATGAACCAGCTGCGCGACACCACCGAGCGCGACGTCGACCGCCTGCTGGCCAGCTTCTGGACGCGCATGCAGGGCGGCGAAGAGAAGCGTGCCGCCCTGGAGCTGTTCGAGCTGGACACCGAGGCCCCGCTGGACCTCGCCGTGATCCGCCGCCGCTACCGCCAGCTGGTCAGCCTGCACCACCCCGACCGGGGCGGCAGCACCAGCCGCCTGCAGTCGATCAACAAGGCGATGGAAATATTGCAACGCTATTACCACTGAGGGTTAAGCGCGATTTGCTCTAAAGCCCCGAACTGCGTGGCCTCCAGCCTGCCCTATACTGCGACACAAGGTCGCAGGCCCAGCCCACCGGCAGGCCCGCACCCCGCGCCCCGAACAGGGGGCGGTCTCATAAAAAGAGAGGAGGTGTTCAGCATGATCCATCACGTCTGGGGGCTCTTCACCCATCCCGATCAGGAATGGCAGGACATTCGTGGCGAAGAAGAAAGCATCAGCCACATGTACCTCACCCACATCCTGATCCTCGCTGCCATACCCGCGATCTCCGCCTACATCGGCACCACCCAGGTCGGCTGGGTGATCGGCAAGGGCGACCCCGTGCTACTCACACCATCCAGCGCCCTGCAGATGACGGTGCTGTCCTACCTGGCCATGCTCGCCGGCGTCGCCGTCATGGGCGCCTTCATCCACTGGATGGCGCGCACCTACGACGCCTCGCCGAGCCTGACCGAGTGCATCGTGTTCGCCGCCTACACCGCCACCCCGCTGTTCATCGGTGGCCTGGCCGCGCTCTACCCGCACTTGTGGCTGGGCATGGTCATCGGCACCGCCGCCATCTGCTACACGGTGTACCTGCTCTACGTGGGCATACCGACCTTCATGAACATCCCGCAGGACGAAGGCTTCCTCTTCTCCAGCTCCGTGCTGGCGGTGGGCCTGGTGGTGCTGGTGGCCATGATCGCCACCTCCGTCATCCTCTGGGGCATGGGCGTCGGCCCCGTCTACATCCGCTGACCGTCTTGCCGTGAACCGGGCCACCCCACGGGGTGGCCCTTTGCTGTGCGCCATACCATTCGCCGGAAACGTTGAAACCTCCCCCGCCGCCGTCCTCCAACCCTTCGAGACCGGGCCCGTGCCCGACCACCGGAATAGAAGGAGACGGACATGGCCCCGCACCTGCTCACCCTCTTCACCCGCCCCGAACAAGCCTGGCAGGACATCCGCGCCCAGGAGACCCGCAACCCGCTGCACTACCTCGGGCACCTGCTGCTGCTCGCCCTCATCCCTGCCATCAGCCTCTACATCGGCACCACCGTGGTCGGCTGGAGCCTGGCCGAGGACGAAGTGGTGCGCCTCGACACCGCCAGCGCCCTGGAGCTGTGCGCCGGCCTGTACCTGGCCGCCGTGCTCGGCACCCTGCTGATGGGCGCCTTTGTGCGCTGGATGGCGCGAGCCTTCGAAACCCGCCCCGGCTTCAACGAATGCGTCGGCTTCGTCGCCTACACCGCCACCCCGCTGTTCATCGCCGGGCTCGCCGCGCTCTACCCCACCCGCTGGCTGGCCGTGCTGGTCCTGGGCCTGGCCGGCGCCTACGCCAGCGTCCTGCTCTACCTGGGCACCCCGGTGTTCATGCGCCTGAACCGTGAGCAGGCCTTCCTCTACGCCTCCTCGATCTGGGGCGTCGGGCTGCTGGTGCTGGTGAACGTGCTGGTAACGGTGATCCTCCACTGGCTCCTCTACCTGACCCCGGAATACCGCTGACCCGGTCGCACCACTCGGCAGGAGAACGCAGCGGGCGTCCACCGCTTTGGGCATAATCGCCGCACTCTGGAGTGCCCCTTATGCCCGAGCAGTTACACGCCCGCGTCGAAGCCTGCTACCAGCAGGCAGAAGCCTTCTTCCAACGCCCGTTCACCCGCCCCGAGGTCAGCTTCAAGCTGCGCGGCCAGAAGGCCGGCGTCGCCCACCTGACCGAAAACCGCCTGCGCTTCAACCTGCAGCTGTACCGGGAGAACCGCGAGGACTTCCTGCGCCAGACCGTCGCCCACGAAGTCGCCCACCTGGTCGCCCATCAACTGTTCGGCCCGCGCATCCAGCCCCACGGCGAGGAATGGCAGCTGATCATGCGCGGCGTCTACGAACTGCCGCCCAACCGCTGCCACAGCTACGAAGTGCAGCGCCGCACGGTGAACCGCTTCATCTACCTGTGTGCCTGCCCCGACGGCGAATTCCCCTTCTCGCCCCAGCGCCACGCCCTGGTCGGCCGAGGGCGCCGCTACTTCTGCCGGCGCTGCCGGGCCACCCTGCGCTTCAGCGGGGAGCAGCGACAGGAATAGGCCGTTCCTGCCCTCAATACGGCAGCGCCCCGTCATCCGGCACCAGCCCCGACAACCCCTCTACCTGCGCCCGGGTGTTGGCCCGGTGCTGCAGCTTGTTGCGCGCGGCCTCGGGCAGGTCGGTGAAGCGCATCACCCCACGGTCCACCAGCACGTTCACCAGGTCCTCGATGACCCGCACCAGCTCCAGGTCCGAATGCTGCAGCGACAGCAGGTGCTCGTGCAGCGAGCGGCTCGCCAGCCAGCTGCGCACCTCCGGGTCAGCTTCCGGCACCCGGTGGGTCATCCCCGGGAAGGCCTCGTGCTCCACCCGCAGCACCCGGCCCCGCTCGTCCCGTTGTACGTAGACCATCGACTTCACCCTCTGTAGCCCAGGAAGGAACAGCCACCGCCCATCCACACGTGAAAAGGCCCGCCCCCCGGAGGGAGGCGGGCCCTGCCCCACGTCAGACCGTATCGGTCTTCAGCGTGCCGTCACCCAGCATCCCGCTGATCACCCCCGCCGCATCGGCTGCGCCGTAGGCTGCCTGCAGGTTGATGCCATCGAGCACGATGGTCGGCCCGCCCGTACCGCTGCCACTGCCGTTGCTGTCCACCGTGATGGTGGTGTTGGTGCCGAAGCTGAAGGTCAGGTACTGGCTCAGGCTGCCCAGGTTGGCCTGCTCCCCGGTCAGCAGCTGCGACAGGTCCAGCGCATCCACACCCTTGGTGAAGTCGGTGATGTGGGTGGTACCGGTGTCGCCCAACAGCCACTTGAAGGTGTCGGCGCCGTCGCCGCCGGTGAGGGTGTCGTTGCCGCCCGCGCCGATCAGCGTGTCATTGCCGGCCAGCCCGCTGAGCACGTTGGCCCCGCTGTTGCCGGTGAGGGTGTCGTTGAAGTTCGAGCCCGTCAGGTTCTCCATGTTCACCAGGGTGTCCAGCCCTGCCCCGCCGGTGTTTTGCTGCCCGGTGATGCCCAGGCTGACGTTGACCCCGGCCGTGGCGTCCTGGTAGCCGGCGGTGTCGGTGCCACTGCCGCCGTCCAGGTAGTCATTGCCGGAACCGCCCACCAGCAGGTCGTTGCCGGCCCCGCCGTTGAGGGTGTCATCGCCGTCGTTGCCCAGCAGCACGTCGTTGCCACCGTTGCCGTTGAGGGTGTGCCCACCCGCCAGGCCGTCCACCAGCAGGTTGTCGCTGCTGTTGCCATCGAGGATCCCGTCGGTGTCACGGGTCAGGCTGACCGAGGCAGTCGTCGACTCGGCGATGTAGCTGAAGGAGCCCCCCAGCGTGCCGGTGTCGGTGACGCTCACCACCCCGGCCGCCAAGGTCGCGGTCATGCCGCTGGCACTGCCCACGGTACTGATGTGCAAGGTGCTGGTGTCCGGGTCGGTGTCGTTGTACAGCAGTGCCCATTCCGGCACCGGCACCGTGACCCCCGAGGCCACGTTGGTGATCAGCGAATCGCCGGTCAGCGTTGGTGCATCGTTCACCAAGGTGACGTTGATGGTCGCCGTGTCCACCGCCGTCAGCGCGCCGCCTCCGATGGCGCCGGCGTCGTTGATCATCAGCATCAGCGCCACCGCAGCCGCCGTGTTGGTGCTGGCCAGGAAGGAAATGCTCCCCGCCGAGCCGGCCCCTGTATCGATCCCTCCCAGCAGGTTGTTCAGCTGGGTCAGGGTTCCGCGGAAGGTCACCTGCGACGTGCCGTTGCCGGTGATGTTGGTCACCCCGCTGTTGCCCGCCGAGACGGTCAGCGCGCCCTGGGCCACCGCCAGGGTCACGGTGCGCAGGTCGCTGCCGCCGTCCACGTCACCCACGCTCATGCCGGTGCCGCTGAGGGTCAGGCTGCTCTTCTCGCCGATGCTGTAGGTGAGCCGGCTGATGTCGGCGGTCGGCGCATCGTTCACCGGGGTGACGTTGAAGGTGATGGTGTTCGGGTTCGGGTCGAGGTTGATCCCGCCGTTGGCCGTCCCACCGTTGTCCTGCACCTGGAAGGTGAACTTCGCATAGCCGTTGCCATTGGCGTTGGCCGCCGGGCTGAACACCAGCTTGCCGGCAGCCAGGTCGGCGGCCGAGACGAAGGTCCCGGCGCTGATGGCGCTGCCGTTGAGCAACAGCGTGCCGGCCGTGGGCAGCGTGGTGATCTTCACCGCCGCCAGGCTGTTGCCCTCGCTGTCGGAGAAGCCGAAGTTGGCCGCCGTCAGCACATGGCTGGTGTCCTCCAGCAGGCTCAGGGTGGCGTCGGCACCGGCCGGCGGGCTGTTGGCGTCGATCACGTTGATGGTCAGGTTGGCGCTGTCCGGGGTGCCGTCACTGTCCACCAGGGTGTAGCTGAACTGCTCGGTGACGTTGGCGGTGAGCCCTTCCGGCGCCACGTAGCTCCAGGCCCCGGTGGCGAAGTTGAAGGTCAGCTTGCCGTGCAGCGGCGTGTCGATCCCGGTGAGCTGGTTGCCGCTGATGGGCGAACCGCTGCTCGGGGTGATGGTGCTGCTGCCGTTCCAGGTGTAGGTGATGCTGCCGATGGTGATGGACTTGATGTAGCCCGCGCCGTCCGGCCCGTAGCTGTCGTCGTCGGCGGTGCCGGCCACGCCATCGGAGCCCTTGAGCACGTTGCCGGTCACATCGCCGCCAACCACCTGCCCCAGCAGCGCATCCACCAGTTGGCCGAAGCCGGAGACGCTCAGCGGCGAGCCCTGGCCATCGAGGTCGACGTCCTGCAGGCGCGCGGTGTTGATGCCGTCGCCGATGCCCACCGTGGTGACGTTGATGCCGTTGTTGTCGACGAAATTGTTCCAGGCCGTCGACGTGGCATCGGTCAGCGAGTTGCCACCGCTGCCGGTCTGCTCGTTGGGGTTGCCGTCACTGATGAACACCACCTGGTTGCTCCAGCCGGCAATCGGCTGGTACACGCCCATGGTTTCCTGGATGCCCGCGGTGAAGTCGGTGCCGTCGGCGAACGGCCGGGTGCCGCCCTCGGCCGGGTTGAGGCTGGCGATCAGCGCCGAGAACGCCTCCACGCTGGTGACCGGCGCATAGGAGGTGGCCGTCGAGGAGAAGGCCACGATCTGCAGTTGCACATGCCCGCTGGTGCCGTCGAACAGCTCGCTGCCGGCCTGGCGCACCGCACTGAGCATCTGGTTCAGCTCGGTGTTGTCGATGCTGCCGCTGAAGTCCAGCACGAAGACCACGTTGAAGTCCTGGCCGTGCCCTTCCACCACGCTGGCCACGTCGTCCTTCGCGTCCGGCCCGTTGTCCACGGCCACCACGTTGATGGTGGTGTGGGCGGTGTTGGAGTCGGTGGCGCCGTCGCTCACCGTCACCGTCACGTCACGCGGGGTGGTGCTCGGCGTGTTGCTGGTGTTGGAGAAGCGGATCGCCTCCAGCGCCGTCTCGTAGGTGGCCTGGCTGGCCACGCCGGTGAGGGTGACGGTGATCTTGCCGGCCACGCTGGTGTCCACCACCGCCGTGATGCCGGCCGGCATGCCGGTGGCACTGAGCACATCGCCCGCCTGGGCGTTGGTCAGCACCACCTTGGCCGAGGCGATGGTACTGCCGTCGACGTCGGTGATCTGACTGTCCAGGTCGGCGATGGCCACCGCCGGCTGGCCTTCGGTGAAGGTGGTGCGGTAGTCGGCCCCGGTGGCGCCGCTGCTGTTGTTGGCGTCCAGGTCCAGCACGGGGGCGTCGTTCACCGCCGCCACATTGATGGTCACCGTGGCGGTGTTGCTGTAGAGGCTGCCGTCGCTCACCTGGTACTGGAAGGTGGCATAGGGCGCGCCGTTCTCGTTGCCATCGGGCACGAACACCAGCTTGCCGGCGGCGATGTCGGCGATGCTGATCACCTGGTTCAGGGTCACCGCCACGCCATCGAGCTTCAGCACGCCGTCGGTGGCCAGCTGGGTCACCTTGATGTTGGCGAAGCTGCCGGAATCGACGTCGCTGTCGTTCAGCGGGCCGGTGCCGTCACTGCCGAACAGCCCGGCACTGGTGATGGTCACGGCGTTGTCTTCAGTGGTGCTGAAGGTGTCGTTGACCGCCACCGGCGCATCGTTCACCGCCGCCACATTGATGGTCACCGTGGCCACGTTGCTGTAGGCGCTGCCATCGCTGACCTGGTACTGGAAGGTCGCGTAGGGCGTGCCGTTCTCGTTGCCATCGGGCACGAACACCAGCTTGCCGGCATCGATGTCCGCCGCGCTGATCACCTGGTTCAGGGTCACTGCCACGCCGTTGAGCTTCAGTACACCGTCGCTGGCCAGCTGGGTGATGCGGATGGCGGTGAAGCTGCCCGAGTCGATGTCGCTGTCGTTCACCGGGCCGGTGCCATCGCTACCGAACAGGCCGGCGCTGGTGATGGTCACCGCCGTGTCCTCGTTGGTGCTGAAGGTGTCGTTCACCGCCACCGGCGCATCGTTCACCGGCGTCACGGCGATGGTCACCGTGGCCACATTGCTGTAAAGCGCGCCGTCGCTCACCTGGTACTGGAAGGTGGCATAGGGCGAGCCGTTTTCGTTGCCGTCCGGCACGAACACCAGCTTGCCGGCGGTGATGTCCGCCAGGCTGATCACCTGGTTCAGGGTCACCGCCACGCCGTTGAGCTTCAGCACGCCGTCGCTGGCCAGCTGGGTGATGCGGATGGTGGTGAAACTGGCCGAGTCCACGTCGCTGTCGTTCAGCGGGCCGGTGCCGTCCGAGCCGAACAGGGCCGTGGTGGTGATGGTCAGCGAGGTGTCCTCGGCAGTGGTGAGGTTGTCATCCACCGCCACCGGCGCATCGTTCACCGCCGTCACGTTGATGGTCACCGTGGCCGCGTTGCTGAAGGTGGTGCCGTCGCTCACCTGGTACTTGAAGGTGGCGTAGGGCGCACCGTTCTCATCGCCATCAGGGACGAACACCAGCTTGTTGGCGTTGATATCGGACAGCGAGATCACCTGGTTCAGCGTCACCGCCACACCGTTGAGGGTGAGCACGCCGTTGCTCGCCAGCTGGGTCACCTTGATGGCAGTGAAGCTGCCGGAGTCGCTGTCGCGGTCGTTCACCGGCCCGGTGCCGTCGCTGCCGAACAGGCCGTCGGCGGTGATGGTCAGCGGGCTGTCCTCGGCGGTGGTGAAGGTGTCGTTCACCGCCACCGGGGCATCGTTGGTGGCCGTCACGTTGATGGTCAGTTGGCCGTTGGTGCCGTCCTTGTCAGCGTCGCTGATGCTGTAGCCGACCACTTCCGAAACATTGCCGGTCAAGCCCGAGGGCGCGGTGTAGCTCCAGTCGCCGGTCTTGAAGTTGAACTGCAGCTTGCCGCCCAGGGCGGTGTTCACCGACAGCTGGGCGGTGGCATCGCTGCCGTTCCAGGTGTAGGTCACGCCGCTCACGGTCACCGACGTGATGCCGCCCTTGCCGTCGGCGCCGAAGCTGTCGTCGTCGGCGGTGCCGGCCACGCCATCGGAGCCCTTGAGCACGTTGCCGCTCACCTGGCCGGAGCTGACGCCGGTCAGCAGCGCATCCACCAGTTGGTCGAAGCTGCCGACGCGGATCGGCGAACCGCTGCCGTCGAGATCGACGTTCTGCAGCTTGCTGTCGTCGATGCCGTTACCCACGCCCACGGTGGTGACGTTGAGGCCGTTGTTGGCGATGAACTGCGCCCAGGCCGTGGCCGTGGCATCGGCCAGGGCGTTGCCGCCCGTACCGGTCTGCTCGTTGGGGTTGCCATCGCTGACGAACACTACCTGGTTGCTCCACCCCGCCTGCGGCACGTAGTTGGCGATGGTGGCCTTGATGGCATCGGTGAAGTCGGTGCCACCGTCGAACGGCCGGGTGCCGCCATCCAGCGGGTTGAGCGAGTTGACCAGCGACTCGAAGGCCGCATAGGAGGTGACCGGTGCATAGGCCTGGGCGGTGGAGGAGAAGGCCACCACCTGCATCTGCACATCACCCGGGGTGCCCTGGAACAGCGCCTGGGCGGCGGCTTTCACGGCATCCAGCATCTGGTTCAGCTCGGTGTTGTCGATGCTGCCGCTGAAGTCCAGCACGAACACCATGTTGATGTCCGGCGCGTTGGACTCGGCCACCGTGGCCACGTCGTTGCGTGCCACCGGGGTGTCGTCATCCACGCTCAGGCTCAGGGTGCCGTTGGCGCTGTCGCCGTCCTTGTCGGTGACCTTGTAGGTCAGCTGGAACTGGACGTTGTTCTCGTCCTGCCCGTCCGGGTGGCGGATGGGCGCGTTCTGCACCACCTGGTAGGCGCCGCTGGTGCTGTTGAGGGTGACGGTCAGTACCGTGGTGGCGCCCTGCTTGACCAGCAGGTTGCTGCCCGAGGTCTCGTAGGTGAAACCGCTAGGCGCACCGCTGGTGACCCAGGTGATCGAGCCCGCGCCGTCGGAGCCGAAGCTGTGGGCCACCGTGCCGCTGGTGTTCTGCGCATCCACGTCGTCGCCCACGCCACCGGGGTTGCCGTTGGCCAGGGTGTCGTCGTCCAGCTTCACGTCGATGTTGCCGGCGGTGGGCGCGTCATCCTTGAAGCTGATGGCATTGCCCAGGTTGAGGCTGGTGCTGGTGGAGTCGCCGTCCTTGTCGGTGATGGTGGCCACCAGTTTCACCAGGTCCGCCGCCGACAGGCCGGTGGCCTGGTCCGGCCCGCTGTCCGGGCTGTGCTGGATGGCGATGCGCTGGTCGAGGGTGACCTTGCCGACGCTGTCCACGGTCACGGTGAAGGCCACTGCCCCGCCGCTGCCGCCGACGCGGCCGACCACCTGACCGCTTTCCAGGTAGAGCTTGATGTCGCCGCCGCTGGCGCTGTCCTTCAGGCCGCTGTTGGCGCCGCTGGCGCTGATGGCCAGGCTGTAGGCGAGGCTGCCGGCACCATCGGCACCGTAGTTACCGGAGAAGGCGCCACTGAAATCAGTGGTGGCGTCGACGGCCAGGTTGGTTTCATCCACCTGCAGGCTGGCGACACCGGCCTGACCAGCGTTGATGCTCGGCGCGTCGTCCTTGAAGCTGATGGCGTTGCCCAGGTTGAGGCTGGCGCTGCTGCTGTCGCCGTCCTTGTCGGTGATGGTGGCCACCAGTTTCACCAGATCCACCGCCGACAGGCCGGTGGCCTGGTCCGGCCCGGTGTTGGGGGTGTGCTGGATGGCGATGCGCTGGTCGAGGGTGACTTTGCCCGTGCTGTCGACCGTGACGGTGAAGGCCACCGCCCCACCGCTGCCGCCAACGCGGCCGACCACCTGCCCACCTTCCAGGTAGAGCTTGATGTCGCTGCCGCTGGCGGTGTCCTTCAACCCGCTGCTGGCACCGCTGGCGCTGATGGCCAGGCTGTAGGCGAGGCTGCCGGCGCCGTCGGCACCGTAGTTACCGCTGAAGGCACCACTGAAATCAGTGGTGGCGTCGATCGCCAGGTTGGTTTCATCCACCTGCAGGCTGGCGACGCCGGCCTGGCCGGCGCTAATGGTGGGCGCATCGTCCTTGAAGCTGATGGCATGGCCCAGGTTGAGGGTCGCGCTGCTGCTGTCACCGTCCTTGTCGGTGATGGTGGCCACCAGTTTCACCAGATCCGCTGCCGACAGGCCGGTGGCCTGGTCCGGCCCGGCGTCCGGGCTGTGCTGGATGGCCAGTTTCTGGTCGAGGGTGACCTTGCCGCTGCTGTCCACGGTCACGGTGAAGGCCACCGCCCCGCCGCTGCCGCCCACACGGCCCACCACCTGGCCGCCTTCCAGATAGAGCTTGATGTCGCTGCCGCTGGCGGTGTCCTTCAACCCGCTGCTGGCACCGCTGGCGCTGATGGCCAGGCTGTAGGCGATGCTGCCGGCGCCGTCGGCACCGTAGTTGCCGCTGAAGGCACCACTGAAATCAGTGGTGGCGTCGACGGTCAGGTTGGTTTCATCCACCTGCAGGCTGGCGACGCCGGCCTGGCCGGCGCTGATGCTCGGCGCGTCGTCCTTGAAGCTGATGGCATGACCCAGGTTGAGGCTGGCGCTGCTGCTGTCACCGTCCTTGTCGGTGATGGTCGCCACCAGTTTCACCAGGTCCGCACCGGCCAGGCTCACTTCCTGGTCCGGTCCGGCGTCCGGGCTGTGCTGGATCGCCAGCCTCTGGTCGAGGGTCACCTTGCCGCTGCTGTCCACGGTCAGGGTAAAGGCCACGGCCCCGCCACTGCCGCCGACACGGCCGACCACCTGGCCGCCTTCCAAGTAGAGCTTGATGTCACTGCCGCTGGCGGTGTCCTTCAGCCCGCTGCTGGCGCCATCGGCGCTCACGGCCAGGCTGTAGGCGATGCTGCCGGCGCCATCGGCCCCGTAGTTGCCGGTGAAGGCGCCACTGAAGTCGGTGGTGGCATCGGTGCCCAGGGTGGTTTCGTCCACCTGCAGGCTGTCGGCCACGACCTGGCCGGCGTTGATGCTCGGCGCGTCGTCCTTGAAGCTGATGGCGTTGCCCAGGTTAAGGGTGGCGCTGGTGCTGTCGCCGTCCTTGTCGGTGATGGTCGCCACCAGTTTCACCAGGTCGACGCTGCCCAGGCTCACCTCCTGGTCGGGCCCGCTGTCCGGGCTGTGCTGCAGGGCGATGCGCTGGTCGAGGGTGACCTTGCCCGTACTGTCGACACTGACGGTGAAGGCGATGGCGCCCGAAGGGCCGCCCACGCGGCCAATCACCTGGCCGCTTTCCAGATAGACCTTGATGTCGCTGCCGGTGGCGGTGTCCTTCAGCCCGCTGCTGGCGCCGTCGGCGCTGACCTGCAGGGCGTAGGTGGTGGTACCGGGGCCGTCGGCACCGTAGTTGCGGATGAAGGCGCCACTGAAGTCGGTGGTGGCATCGCCGGCCAGGTTGGTTTCGTCCACCTGGAGGATGTCCGCCGGGATGGAGACCGCGCGAATAGCCGGTGCGTCATCGCGGAAGCTGATGGCATTGCCCAGGTTGAGGCTGGCGCTGCTGCTGTCGCCATCCTTGTCGCTGATCGTGGCCACCAGTTTCACCAGGTCCGCCGCCGACAGGCCGGTGGCCTGGTCCGGTCCGGCGTCCGGGCTGTGCTGCAGGGCGATGCGCTGGTCGAGGGTGACCTTGCCGCTGCTGTCCACGGTGACGGTGAAGGCCACGGCCCCGCCGCTGCCGCCCACGCGGCCCACTACTTGCCCGCCTTCCAGGTAGAGCTTGATGTCGCTGCCGCTGGCGGTGTCCTTCAGGCCACTGCTGGCGCCCTCGGCACTCACCGCCAGGCTGTAGGCGATGCTGCCGGAACCGTCGGCGCCGTAATTGCCGGTGAAGGCGCCGCTGTAGTCAGTGGTGGCGTCGATGGCCAGGTTGGTTTCATCCACCTCCAGGCTGGCGACGCCGGCCTGACCAGCACTGATGGTCGGCGCGTCGTCCTTGAAGCTGATGGCGTTGCCCAGGTTGAGGGTCGCGCTGGTGCTGTCGCCGTCCTTGTCGGTGATGGTGGCCACCAGTTTCACCAGGTCCGCACTGCCCAGGCTCACCTCCTGGTCCGGCCCGCTGTCCGGGCTGTGCTGCAGGGCGATGCGCTGGTCGAGGGTGACCTTGCCGGTGCTGTCCACACTGACGGTGAAGGCGATGGCGCCCGAGGGGCCGCCCACGCGGCCGACCACTTCGCCACCTTCCAGGTAGACCTTGATGTCGCTGCCGGTGGCGGTGTCCTTCAGCCCGCTGGAGGCGCCATCGGCACTGACCTGCAGGGCATAGGTGGTGGTGCCGGGGCCATCGGCGCCGTAATTGCGGATGAACGCGCCGCTGAAATCAGCGGTGGCATCGCCGGAGAGGTTGGTCTCGTCCACCTGGAGGATGTCCGAGGGGATCTCCACCGCGCGGATGCCGGGCGCATCGTCCTTGAAGCTGATGGCGTCGCCCAGGTTCAGGCTGGCACTGCTGGAGTCGCCGTCCTTGTCGGTGATGGTCGCCACCAGTTTCACCAGGTCGGCGCTGCCCAGGCTCACCTCCTGGTCCGGCCCGCTGTCCGGGCTGTGCTGCAGGGCGATGCGCTGGTCGAGGGTGACCTTGCCGGTGCTGTCCACGCTGACGGTGAAGGCGATGGCGCCCGAGGGGCCACCCACGCGGCCGATCACCTGGCCGCCTTCCAGGTAGACCTTGATGTCGCTGCCGGTGGCGCTGTCCTTCAGCCCGCTGCTGGCGCCGTCAGCGCTGACCTGCAGGGCGTAGGTGGTGGTGCCGGGGCCATCGGCGCCGTAGTTGCGGATGAAGGCGCCGCTGAAGTCGGTGGTGGCATCGCCGGCCAGGTTGGTTTCGTCCACCTGGAGGATGTCCGCCGGGATGGAGACCGCGCGAATGGCCGGGGCGTCATCGCGGAAGCTGATGGCGTCGCCCAGGTTGAGGCTGGCCTTGCTGAAGTCACCGTCCTTGTCGGTGATGGTGGCCACCAGTTTCACCAGGTCCGCCGCCGACAGGCCGGTGGCCTGGTCCGGCCCGGCATCCGGGCTGTGCTGGATGGCCAGTTTCTGGTCGAGGGTGACCTTGCCTTCGCTGTCCACGGTCAGGGTGAAGGCCACGGCGCCGCCGCTGCCGCCCACGCGCCCGACCACCTGGTTGCCTTCCAGGTAGACCTTGATGTCGCTGCCGGTGGCGCTGTCCTTCAGGCCGCTGGAGGCACCGTTGGCGCTCACCGCCAGGCTGTAGGCGATGCTGCCGGCACCGTCGGCGCCGTAGCTGCTGGTGAAGGCCCCGCTGAAGTCGGTGGTGGCGTCGATGCCGAGGCTGGTTTCGTCCACCTCCAGGCTGGCGACGCCGGCCTGGCCCGCGCTGATGCTCGGGCCATCGTCCTTGAAGCTGATGACCTTGCCGATGTCCACCGCGCCGCTGGCGCTGTCGCCGTCCTTGTCCACCACGGTGAGGGTCAGGCTGACACGCCCGGCGCCCAGGTACTTGGCCTCGTCGGCGTCGCTGGTGGGGTGCACCACGGCGCGCTGCTGGTCGAGGGTGACGGTGCCGGCCGCGTTCACGCTGAGGGTGAACACCAGCTCGCCGGTGCCGGCGGTGCGGCCTTCGATCACCGAGCCGTTGAGGCTCAGCAGCACCGCCTCGCCGGTGGCGGTGTCCACCAGGCCGGAATTGGCGTTCTGCACGCTCAGGCTGTAGGTCTGGCTGCCCACGCCGTCGGCGCCGGGTTGCACGTTGAACACGCCGCTGAAGTTGGCGGTGGCGTCCTGGGCGAAGTTGGATTCGTCCACCTGCAACTGGATCGCCGAGCCCCAGGTGACGTTGGCGCTGACGTCGTTGTAGTCGTAGTCGGAGGTGGCAGTCTTGTCTTCCCAGTTCTGGTTGCCGGCGCTGCCGGTGTCCTGCAGGTGGGAACCGCCGGGGTTCAGGGCGGCGTCGCTGAACAGCACGTTGGCGCCGTCGGCCCCCACCAGCGGGGTGCTGCCGATGAAGGCCTGCCACTTGCCACCCACCAGCTGGAAGGTGACCTCCGCGCCATTGCTCAGGCCGCCGTTGGCGGCGCCGTCGGGGATGATGAAGAAGCCGGTGTGGGCCGGGTCCAGGCCATCGAGGCTGGCCTGGTCACCCACGCTCTGGTCGTGCACGTTGGCCCAGATGATCTTGCCGCCCTGGGGCGTGCCGTCATCGCCCTTGATGTAGTAGCCGTACGTGTTGGAGTAGCCGGCATTGGTGCCGAGGAAGGTCACCGAGGAATTCAGGTCCAGCTCGCTGGCCTGCACGCTGGGCGAGTCGTCGTTGATCACCACGGCGAGGGAGCCGTTGGCGCTGTCGCCGTCACCGTCGGTGACCTTGTAGCCGACGTTGAGGGTGATGTTGTCCTCGGTGCCGCCCTGCGGGTGCATCAACGGTTGCAGCAGGTTGACCGTGTAGGCGCCGGTGGCCGGGTTGGTGAGCACCACGGTCATCAGCGCGCCCCGGGCGGAGCTGATGGTCAGGGTGTTGGTGCTGGCATCCCAGGTGGAGGTGACGCTCTCGCTGCCCAGGCTGCTGGGGCCGGTGAGTTCCACGCTCTTCACGCCGTCGGCGCCGCCGTCGTAGCCGAGGCTGCCGCTGGTGCTGGTGTTGGCGCCGGCAACATCGCCGGGGCCGCCGTTGATGCCACCGGCCAGGCCTTCGTCGTCCAGCACGGTTTCGGCACGCACGTCGCTGGCGGTGGGGCCGTCATCCTCGAAGCGCACGGCATCGCCGATGCCGGTGGAGGCCACGGACACGTCGCCGTCACCATCGGTCACGGTGACCACGGCGTTGATCTTGCCGGTGAGGCTCAGGGCGTCGTCGGCGTTGCTGCCGTCCAGGTGCTGCAGCGGCAGGTACTGGGCCACGCTGAGGGTGCCGTCCTGGCCGATGGCCACGGCGAACGCGGCTTGCCCATCGAGGGCGCCACCGGACACGCGGCCGACCACCAGGCCGTTCTCGACGCTGAGCAGGATGGACGAGCTGTCGAGGGCCTTCAGGCCCGAGTCGCTGTCCTGCACGGACAGGCTGAGCACCGTGGTGGCGCCTTCCTGGTCCTGGCCAACGTTGCTGGATGAGGTGTCCACCACCGCGCCGGTACTCTGGGCATAGCCCGCCGCCAGGCCAGTACCGGCGTTGGCCACGCTGGCGAACAGCGCCGCCACGGCCGGGTTGCTGGTGTCATGGTTGGCCGCATCGCCGGGGATGCCGGGGGTGGCACTGGCGTTCTGCAGGCCGGGGGTTTCGTCGTGGATCACCACACGGCCTTCCACGGCCTGGATGGCCGCGCTGGGCGCGTCGTCCTCGAAGCGCACGGCACCGCCGATGTCCACTTCGCTCCGGGCCACGTCGCCGTCGCCATCGGTCACGGTGACCACGGCCTTGATCAGGCCGGCCAGGTCCACCGACTCGTCACCGCTGCCGGTGTCGGGGTGATGCAGGGACATGTACTGGGCCACGCTCACCGTGCCATCCGCCCCGAGGACGATGGCGAAGGCCGCCTGGCCGGGGCCGTCGATGCCTTCGACGCGGCCGACGATCAGGCCGTTCTCAACGTACAGGCGGATCACCTGGCCGTCGGTGGTGGTCAGGCCCGAATCGGTGCCGTTGCCACCGGTGATGGCCAGGCTGAGTTCGAGGGTGGCGTCCTCCTGGTCCTCGCCGAAGCTGCTGCCGGCGGTGCTCACCAGCGGGCCTTCGCTCTGGGCGAAGCCGAGCAGGTCGGTGCCGGCGTTGGCCACGCTGTCGAACAGCGAAGCGACCGCCTTGCCGCCCACGTCGTTGTCGTCGGCATCGCCGGCCGGGGTCGGGGTGGTGGTGCCGTTCTGCAGCTCGGGGCTTTCGTCGTGGGTCACGCTGCGGCCTTCCACCAGCTGGATGCTGGCGGTGGGGGCGTCGTCCTCGAAGCGCACGGCTCCGCCGACGCCGACCTGGTCGACGGCCACGTCACCATCGCCATCGGTGATGGTGACCACGGCGTTGATCTTGCCGGCGAGGCTGACGCTGTCATCGCCGCTGCTGGTGTCCGGGTGGAACAGCGACACGTACTGGGCGACCTGGAGGGTGCCGTCCTGGCCGATGGCCACGGCGAACGCGGCCTGGCCGTCGAAGCTGCCGCCGACGATGCGCCCGACCACCAGCCCACCTTCCAGGCTGAGGACGATGGCGCGCCCGTCGGTGGTGGTCAGGCCGGAATCGGCGCCGTCACCGCCGACGATGGACAGGCTCAGCACCGTGGTGGCGCCCTCCTCGTCCTCGCCGGTGCTGCTGCCGGAAACATCCACCACCGGGCCGTTGCTCTGGGCATAGCCAGGGCTGGAAAGGTCGGTGCCGGCATTGGCCACGCCGCTGAACAGGGCGGCCACGGCCGGGTCGCTGGTGTCCTGGTTGCCGGCATCGCCGGGGACACCGGGCGTGGCCGTGCCGTTCTGCAGGCCGGCGCTTTCGTCGAGGGTCACGCTGCCGCCCTCGGTCACGCGGATCAGCGCGGTGGGGCCGTCATCCTCGAAGCGGATAGCACTGCCGATGTCGGCGCTGGCGGTGGCCTTGTCGCCGTCGCCGTCGGTGACGGTGAACACCGCCCGCACCAGGCCGGACAGGTTCAGGCCCTCGTCATCACTGCCGCTGTCGGGATGGCGCAGGGATTCGTACTGCACCACGCTGAGCTGCCCGGAATCCGGGTCGATGGCGATGGCGAACACGGCATTGCCGCTGCCATCACGGCCCACCACCAGGCCGTTCTCCAGGGCCAGGGTGATGGGGCTGCCGGCGGTGGTGAACAGGCCGCTGCCGCCCTCGCCTTCGCCACCACCCTCGCCCAGGGCCAGGGAAAACACCGCGGAGGAGCCGGCTTCGTCAGCCCCCGTGTCAAAGGCCCCCACGACGACCGGGCCACTGCCCTGGGCGAAGGCCAGCATGTCAGCAGAGGCATTGGCCACCGAGGCGAACACCGCCAGCGGGCCGGGCACTTCCTGGCTGTCCGGCTGCAGGCCGGCGGACTCGTCCAGCACCACGAAGCCGCCTTCCTGGTTGAATTGCAGCCCGGCCGTGGGGCCGTCGTCGTTGATGGCCACGGTCAGGGGCACGGTGGGCGACACGTCGCCGTCCAGGTCGAAGACCCGCACGCTGAAGTTGTCGAAGATCTGGTCGTCGGCGCCCGTGGCGTTGGGGTTGCCGTGGTCGAGGCTGTTGTCGGTGAGGGTGTAGGTCCAGTTGCCGGCGCCGTCGAACACCAGCACGCCAAAGGCGCCCTGCACGGTGCCGCCGCCGGTGACGTTGATCCAGTTGCCGTTGACGTCCAGCACCTCGACGCGGTCGATGCCGTCCGGCGAGGTGATCACCAGGCTGCCGGAGGTGCTCTCGGCAGTGCTGCCGGCATTGCTGCCGGCCTTGCCGCCCCCGCCTTCGCCGCCGTTGAGGGCCTCTTCATCCACCACGCCGGGGCCGGTCACCACGGTGCCGGACTGGTCGAGGAACACCACCGTCAGCGAGGGGGTGGAGTCGGCCGGAAGCGGAGGGATGTCGCCCTCGGGGAACAGCGGGGTGAAGTCGATGGGCCCGGTGGGGAAGCCGATGGTCGGGTCCAACGCACCGGCGGTTTCCGACAGCAGCACGAAGGAGTGGCCGCCGCCCACACCGCCCGCGCCACCGGCACCGCCGGCGCCCGGGCCGGCTGCGGTGGCCTCGGCAGCCTGGGTCGGGTCCACGCCGGCCTCGATGGCAGCCTGCAGTTGCTGCACATCGGTCAGCTCCTGCTGGCTCGGGGGCTGCGGCTGGGCGTCGGCAGTGGGATCGACCGGCGCCGCGTTGTCGCCTCCAGCACTGAGCATCTGGGTGCTCAGGGTGGTGGTGCTGTCGCGCCCCAGGGTCAGCTCGCCGCCGCTGGCCAGGTTGATGGCCACCGCGCCTTCGGCGCCGGTAACCAGTTGTTCACCGGCAAACACCCGGTCCCCTTCCACCAACGGCCGGCGCGTTCCATCGCCTGCTACCGCGAACACCTCGCCTACGACCTGCCTGACGACACCGATTACCGTAGCCATGAATCCTTCCTCCAGCGCACACCTGCCGACCACTGCCGACAACCCTTCTCGAATAGGGCCAGCGCTGCGTAGGAGCGGTGCTCAAGGGGGGAAAAGTGCGTGGGGCGGGGCGACAATTTTTTGGTCAAAAAATTCGCGACAGAAAAACGTCACTTATTTTCCGTGTCGAACTGCTCCAGCAAAAACCGCGTCTCCCCAGGGCTCGAATCGCGCAACTGACCACCTGAAACCAGACCGCGAATGCCTGAAAGGCCCGAATTCCGCGGCTGACAGGAAAACAAGATGTGCCGGTTTGCCGCACCTGCATAAGATTTTTTCGGCATATCCGTTGTGAAAAAAATTTCTTAGCTCCGTCAAAAGTTGTTCTTAGCTCTGATGTTACAAGCCTGAAACGGTTGAACAGGCAATTTCGCCAAAAAAATGGCGACCCAGAAGAAAGCAGCAAGAAGCATCGGACAAGGAGACACCCCTCATGCGAGCACTCACCCCACTCTGGAGCGCCATGTTGCTGGCCTTCGCCAGCACCCAGGTCCAGGCGATGAATCTCACGGATGCGATTCAGAGCACCCTCGACACCCACCCGGAACTGCGCGCCGCCTCCAACGCCCGGCTCGTCGCCGACGAGCAGGTGAAGGTGGCCAAGGGCGGCTACCTGCCGACCGTCGACCTGATCGCCGGCTACGGCCGGCAGATGACCGACAACCCCAGCACCCGCGCCCAGGGCAACCACAACACCGAGACCCTCAACTACAGCAACGCCGAGCTGCGCCTGCGGCAGATGCTGTTCGACGGCTTCAACACCCCCAACGAGGTGGGCCGTACCCAATCGGTGGTGAACTCCCGCGCCTACTACACCCTGGCCACCGCCGAGAGCCTGGCGCTGCGCACCATCGAGGTGTACCTGGAAGTGCTCAAGCGCCGCGAAATGGTGGCCCTGGCCCGCAACAACCTGCAGTCGCACCAGCGCGTCGGTGACCAGATCAACCTGCGCAGCCAGCGCGGCGTGGGCAGCACCGCCGACTCCGACCAGTCCGCCGCCCGCCTGGCCCTGGCCGAGAACAACCTCTACACCGAGGAAGTGAATCTGGCCGATGCCGAGGCCAACTTCTTCAGCGCCGTCGGCCGCCCGGCGGACGAACTGGAAGCCCCCTCCAGCGTCCGTGGCGAGATGCCCGCCGACCTGCTGGCGGCCCGCCAGACCATGATGGAGAACAACCCCTACCTGAAATCCGCCCAGGCCGACGTGCAGGCCGCCGAGAGCCAGTACGAGTCGGCCAAGTCGCCGTTCTACCCGCGCTTCGACGGCGAGCTGGCCACCAACGCCGACAACGACGTGCAGGGTGACGAGGGCCACGTTAAGGGTTGGCGCGCCGCCGTGGTGATGAACTACAACCTGTTCAACGGCATGCGCGACAAGGCCCGCCTGCAGGCCGCCGCCCACTCCATCAACCAGTCGATGGACATCCGCAACAACGCCCTGCGCACCCTCAACGAGAACCTCGCCCTGGCCTGGAACGCCATGGAGAACGCCCGCCTGCAAACCCCCAAGGCGCGTGAATACGCCGACTACACCCAGCGCGTGCGCGAGGCGTACCAGCAGCAGTTCGGCCTCGGCCAGCGCACCCTGCTGGACCTGCTGGACAGCGACAACGAGCTGTTCACCGCCAACCGCCGCTACGTCGAAGTCCGCTACACCGAGGAGTTCGCCATGTACCGCGTGTTCGCGGCCATGGGCGGCCTGCTGCAGCGCCAGCGGGTGGTGGTACCGGCCGAAGCCGTGGCCGCCACCGAGGTGAAGAGCGAGGCCCACCTGCCGGACCTGAAGTAACCCGGATCGGGAGCAGTCGATGACCACCATGGAACTGGCGGGCCCTGCAGTCGACCCGCGGCAGAGCCACGATGACCCCTTGCTCGACGGCCTGCTGATCCTCTGCAGGCTGCACGAGAGCCCCGCCAGCCGGGGCAGCCTCACCGCCGGCCTGCCGCTGGCCGAACAGCGCCTGACCCCGGAGCTGCTGCCCCGTGCAGCCGCCCGGGCCGGGTTGCAGAGCCGCCTGCTGCGCCGCGAGCTGCACGCCATCTCGCCGCTCAACCTGCCGGTGCTGCTGCTGCTGCGCAACGGCCGCAGCGCGGTGCTGCACCAGTGGGGCAAGGATGGTCGCGCGCTGATCCTGCCCAGCGAGTCCGACGGTGGTCAGCAATGGATCGACCGCGAGGCCCTGGCCGCCGAGTACAGCGGCCAGGCGCTGTTCGCCCGCCCCCGCCACGAGCTGGAGGAGACCCGCAAGCCGCTGATGCCCCGGGTCAAGTCCTGGTTCCGCGACACCTTGCGGCTGTCGCGCTGGCTCTACACCGACGCGGTGCTGGCCAGCCTGCTGATCAACCTGCTGGGCATGCTGGTGCCGCTGTTCGTGATGCAGACCTACGACCGCGTGGTGCCCAACCAGGCCACCTCCACCCTCTGGGTGCTGACCATCGGCCTGCTCATCGGCACCGGCTTCGACCTGCTGCTGCGTGTGCTGCGGGCGCACCTGCTGGACACCGCCGGGAAGAAGACCGACGTGGTGCTCTCGGCCACCCTCTTCGAGCGCATCACCGGCATGTCGATGAAGGCCAGGCCGGCCACCATCGGTGGCTTCGCCCAGAGCATCCATGACTTCCAGGGCCTGCGGGAATTCCTCACCGCCGTCACCCTCACCAGCCTCATCGACCTGCCCTTCTCCGTCCTCATGCTGGTGGTGATCGGGCTGCTCGGCGGCTGGCTGGTGGTGATCCCGATCCTCGCCTTCCCCATCACCGCGATCTTCGCCTGGATCATCCAGGCCCGCCTGCGCGACACCGTGCAGCGCAGCCTGGCCCTGGGCGCGGAACGCCAGGCACTGCTGATCGAAACCCTCTCCGGCCTGGAAACCCTCAAGGCCTGCGGCGCCGAGAGCGAGCGCCAGCACCGCTGGGAGCGCACCCACGGCGCCCTCACCCGTCTGGACAGCCACGCCCGCTTCCTCTCCGCGCTGGTCACCAACGGCACCCTGTTCCTGCAGCAGTTCGCCGGGCTGGCGATGATCGTCGCCGGGGTCTACAGCATCATCGGCGGCAACCTCAGCGTCGGCGCCCTGGTGGCCAGCTACATGCTCAACGGCCGTGTGCTCGGGCCGCTCGGGCAGATCGCCGGGCTCATCACCCGCTACCAGCAGGCCCAGCTGACGATGAAGAGCACCGACTCGCTGATGGGCCTGCCCCAGGAGCGGGAGAACACCCAGCAGCCGCTGGAACGCACCCACATCCGCGGCGCCATCGACGTGCGCGGGGTGAGCTTCCGCTACCCCGAGCAGAACGCCCCGGCGCTGCACAACGTCAGCCTGCGCATGGCCGCCGGCGAGCGGGTCGGCATCATCGGCCGCAGCGGCTCGGGCAAGAGCACCCTGGCGCGGCTGCTGATGAACTTCTACAGCCCCGAGGAAGGCCAGGTGCTGCTGGACGGCATCGACCTGCGCCAGCTGGACGTGGCCGACCTGCGCCACCAGATCGGCTTCGTCACCCATGACATGCCGCTGATCTCCGGCAGCCTGCGCGACAACCTCACCCTCGGCGCCCGCTACGTGAACGACGCGCGGATGCTGGAGGTGGCCGAGCTGACCGGCGTCACCGAACTGGCCCGGCAACACCCCCAGGGCTTCGACCGCCCGGTGGGCGAGCGCGGCCAGCTGCTTTCCGGCGGCCAGCGCCAGGCCGTGCTGCTGGCACGTGCGCTGCTGCTGGACCCGCCCATCCTGCTGCTGGACGAGCCCACCAGCGCCATGGACAACACCAGCGAAGACCTGCTGCGCAACCGCCTGCACGCCTGGGCCCAGGGCAAGACGGTGGTGCTCATCACCCACCGCGCCTCCATGCTCAGCCTGGTGGAACGCCTGGTGGTGCTGGACGCCGGGCACATCGTCGCCGACGGGCCGAAAGAGGCCGTCATCGATGCCTTGCGCAAGGGCCGTGTCGGCCCGGCGGCTGTCTAGGAGGGCTCCATGGCCAACGCTCAAACCCCCGCCCAGTACTTCGGCGGCCGCGCCCCGGCCCGAGCCGACACCGAGTTCATGCCCGAGGTGGACGGCGCCATCCTCGAAGACTCCCCCACCGGCACCCGCATCACCGTGTGGGTGGCCTGCAGCCTGCTGATCGTCGCCCTGGTGTGGGCCAAGCTCGCCGTGCTGGAGGAAGTCACCACCGGCGAAGGCAAGGCCATCCCCTCCAGCAAGGTGCAGGTGATCCAGAACCTGGAGGGCGGCATCGTCTCGGAGATCTTCGTCCGCGAGGGCCAGGTGGTGAACAAGGGCGATGTGCTGCTGCGCCTGGACGACACCCGCTTCCTCTCCAACAAGGGCGAGACCGAGGCCGACCGCCTGGCGCTGATGGCGCGGGTCGAACGCCTGGCCTCCGAAGCCGAGGGCCGGCCCTTCGAGGTGCCCGACGAGATCGCCAAGGGCGCGCCGCAGCTGGCCGAGGACGAACGCGCGCTGAACCGCACGCGCCTGCAGCGGCTGGAAAGCGAGCAGCACATCCTCAAGGAACAGCTGCGGCAGAAGGAGCAGGAACTGGCCGAGTTCCGCTCCAAGTCCCAGCAGTACGCCTCCAGCCTGGCGCTGCTGCAGCAGGAGCTGAACATGTCCCAGCCGCTGGTGGGCACCGGCGCCATTTCCGAGGTGGAGATCCTCCGCCTGCGGCGCAGCGCGGTGGAGATGCGCGGCGAGCTGAACGGCACCAACCTGGCCATCCCCCGGGCCGAGGCAGCGGTGAAGGAGATCGAACGGAAAATGGAGGAGAGCCAGCTGTCGTTCCGCTCCGACGCCTTCAAGGAACTCAACGAAGCCCGCACCGAGCTGCAGAAGATCACCTCCACCGGCCGCGCCATCGACGACCGCGTCTCGCGCACCACCGTGCTCTCGCCGGTGCACGGCATCGTCAAGCAACTCAAGGTCAACACCATCGGCGGCGTGGTCCAGCCGGGCAGCGACATGGTGGAAGTGGTGCCGCTGGAGGACAACCTGCTGATCGAAGCGCGCATCCGCCCGCAGGACGTCGCCTTCCTCCACCCCGGGCAGAAGGCCATGGTGAAGTTCAGCGCCTACGACTACACCATCTACGGCGGGCTCAAGGCCAAGCTGGAACTGATCGGCGCCGACACCATCACCGACGACAAGGGCAACAGCTTCTACCTGATCCAGGTCCGCACCGACAAAAGCCACCTCGGCAGCGACGCCAAACCGCTGCTGATCATCCCCGGCATGGTCGCCACCGTGGACATCATCACCGGCGAGAAGAGCGTGCTCGACTACCTCCTCAAACCCGTCCTCAAGGCCCGTTCCGAAGCCATGCGCGAACGCTAGCGCAGGGTGGCGGATGGCGCTCGCCAGCAATCACGTGCCAGAACGCGATGGGCTTCACACAGCTCAGCCCATCCTACGGGGGCCACCGGTTCTACCGGTTCGGTACGTAGGATGCGCTGAGGCACGAAGCGCATCACGCCGGGGCTTCGGGCGCTTGTACGGCGTCATCCACAACGCATCGAAGGCGGCCACCGCGCAGGGTGGATGGCGCTCTTTCCATCCACCCATGACGCTCGGCATGGCCACGAATGGTGGATCGGTGAAGCGCGATCCCCCCCTACGGTGCTCGCCGGCAATTGCGTGCCAGAACGCGATGGGCTTCGCACAGCTCAGCCCATCCTACGGGTGCCACCGGTTCTACCGGTTCGGTTCGTAGGATGTGCTGAGGCACGAAGCGCATCATGCCGGGGTCAGGCACTTGCACGGCGTCATCCACAACGTATCGAGGGTGAGCATCGCATTGGGTGTATGGCGCTCTTTCCATCCACCCATGGTGTTCGGCATGGCCACGAATGGTGGATCGGTGAAGCGTGATCCACCCACGGCGCTCGTCGGCAATCGCGTGCCAGGGTGCGATGGGCTTCGCACAGCTCAGCCCATCCTACGGGTGCCAACGGTTCTACCGGTTTGGTTCGTAGGATGCGCTGAGGCACGAAGCGCATCACGCCGGGGCTTCGGGCGCTTTCACGGCGTAATCCAGAGCACATCGAGGGGCGTCACCGCGCAGGGTGGATGGCGCTCTTTCCATCCACCCATGGCCTTCGGCATGGCCACGAATGGTGGATCGGTGAAGCGTGATCCACCCACGGTGCTCGTCGGCAATCGCGTGCCAGGAGGCGGTTCAGGAGCTAGCCGCCCAGCAGGTGGCTCATGGCGGCCTTGAGCTTCATGGGGCGGACGGGTTTGTGCATGAGGGTGTGGCCGAGTTCGCGCAGGTGCTGGCGCAGTTCGTGGCTGTAGTTGGCGGTGATCATCAGCGCCGGGAGGGCGTGGTCGCGGTGGGCGTTGATGTGGGCGACGGCGTCGACGCCGTTGTGGTCGTTGTCCAGGTGGTAGTCGGCGATCAGCAGGTCGGCGTCGGCCTGGTAGTCGTCCACCTGGCGGGCCAGGTCCTGTTCGGAGAGGGCGGTGACCACGCGGCAGCCCCAGCCTTCCAGCAGGGTGCGCATGCCGGCGCAGATGGCGGCGTCGTTGTCCAGCACCCAGACCCGCGCGCCCTGCAGGCGCTCCAGGGGCGCCACCGGCAGCTCCACTTCGGGCCGGGCACGGGGGGCGCGGCGGGCCAGGGGCACCTCCAGGGCGAAGCAGGAGCCACGCCCCGGCTGGGAGCTGACGCGGATGCGGTGACCGAGCATGCCGGCGATCTTCTCGACGATGGCCAGGCCCAGGCCGAGCCCGCGGTCCTGCTGCGGGCGCTGGGAGTCGCCGCGTTTGAACTCCTGGAAGATCTCCTTGAGCTTGTCCGCCGGGATGCCGATGCCGCTGTCCCAGACTTCGATGGACAGGCTGCGGCGGCGCCGCCGGCAGCCCAGCAGCACGCGGCCGCTGGGGGTGTAGCGGATGGCGTTGCTGAGCAGGTTGCGCAGGATGCGGGCGAGCAGTTGCACGTCGCTGCGCACCAGCGCCGAACAGGGCACGTAGTGCAGCGCCAGCCCTTCGCTGGCGGCCTGCTGGCGGAACTCGGTGGCGAGGTTGTCCAGCAGTTCGCCGAGGGCGAAGGGTGCCACTTCGGGGCGGATCACCCCGGCGTCCAGCTTGGAGATGTCCACCAGGGTGCCGAGCAGGTTCTCCACGTCATCCAGCGAGTTGCTGATGTTGCGCACTAGGGTGTCGCCCCGGGCGGGTTCGCGCAGCTCCTGCAGGGCGCTGGTGAACAGCCGGGCGGCGTTCAGCGGTTGCAGCAGGTCGTGGCTAACGGCGGCGAGGAACTTGGTCTTGGACAGGTTGGCCTGCTCGGCTTCGCGCTTGGCCTCGCGCAGGCGCTGTTCGGCCTGGCGCCGCTCGCCCACTTCGCGCAGCAGCTGTTCGTTGAGCTGGGTGAGTTCGGCGGTGCGCTCACGCACCCGCTGCTCGAGGTTCTGGTAGGCCAGGTGCAGGGCTTCGGCGGTGCGGCGGCGTTCGGTGATGTCGCGGATCAGCACGAAGATGCCCACCACTTCGCCGCCCGGCAGGCGGTTGGGCACGTAGGAGCGCAGCATGTAGCGCTCCTGCCCGGCGAGGTTGACCTCGGCCACTTCGAAGGTGACGTTCTCGCCGGAGAGGGCGCGCTCGACGTAGGGCTCCAGGCGCTCCCAGTGGGTTTCGCTGTGGACGTCGCGCAGGCGCTGGCCGAGCAGCCCGCCCCGGGGCCAGCGGTACCACTCTTCGTAGACCTTGTTGGTGAATTCGTAGACCAGGTCGGCATTGAGGTAGGCGATCAGCGCGGGCACCTGGTCGGTGATCAGGCGGATCCAGCGCTCGCTCTCGGCCAGGGTCTCGGCGTGGCGGTAGCGCTCGGTGATGTCGGTGAATGTGTTGACGAAGCCGCCGGTGGGCAACGGGTGGGTGCGCACCTCCAGCATCCGGCCATCGAACAGGCGCTGCTCCATCTGCCGCTGGGGGCGCCCTTCGGCGTCGCGGCTGGCGGGGGTGAGCAGCGCCAGCTCGCTGTCGGCCATGACTTCGGCGAAGGGCCGGTGGGCCTGGATCGGCGCCAGGCCGCAGAGTTCGAGGAAGCGGTGGTTCCACAGCTCCAGGGTGCCTTCGGCGCTGACCATGGCCATGCCCTGGGACAGGTTGTCCACGGCGCGCTGCAGCAGGCGCGACTTCTGCGCCAGGGCCTGCTCGCGGCGCATGGTTTCGCTGACCTTCAGCTCGGTGATGTCGGTGTAGAGGATCACCAGCCCGCCTTCGCGGGTGGGCCGTTCGCTGACCTGCACCCAGCGCCCGTCGTGCAGGCGGTAGAGGCTGTGCTCGTTGTCGCTGCTGCGCTGTTCTTCGACGATCAGCCCGGTGCTCTGGGCCAGGCGACGGATCTCGTCGAGGCGGGTGCCGCTGATGATGCGAGCGCGGCTGCGGGCCCAGAAGGATTTGAAGCGGCTGTTGAACAGGACGATGCGCTGCTGGGCGTCGAACAGGACGAAGGCGTCGGAAATGCTCTCGATGGCGTCCACCAGGTGCTGATGGGCGGTCTCGGCTCGCAGGCGGGCATCGCTGAGCAGGCGGTTGCTGGCCTTGAGTTCGGACATGGCCTGGTTCAGGGCGTCGGTGCGTTCGCGCACCTGTTCGGCCAGCACCACGGAGTGCTCGAAGGCGGCATAGGCCCCTTCGCGGCGGGCTCCGCCGGATTCCACCCGTTCGATCAGGGCGGCGTTGATGCGCCGCAGCTTGGCGTTCTCCCGCTCCAGCTCGGCGAGCCGGGCGCCCTGTTCAGCGTCCGCCATGGCGGCTGCGGCGGCCGATGGCGACGCCGGTGAAGGTCTGGTTGACGTGCATGCCGTTGTACTGCTCGCCGTAGGTGTTGAAGCCGATCACCCGCTGGCGCCGCAGGTAGTCGCCGATCTCGGCGTCGCGGCCGTTGCATTCGGCCTCCAGGCGCCGCAGGAAGCAGTCGCAGCCGATGGTCAGCAGTGGCGGGCCGAGGCGCGCTTCCAGGCGCCGGAACAGGGCCTGGAGGTTGGGCAGCAGCGGGCCGGGGCGCATGCCGGTGAGGACGATGCCGGTCTCGACGGCGCAGTAGAAACTGAGGCTGAGGTCGTCATGGACCTGCTGGATGGAGCGCACGTAGTACTGGTCGTTGACCCGCACGGCGAGGGGGTGGGCGGCGAACAGCGGGTGGTCGAGGGCGGCGACGGGTACGCCGACCCACTGGGCGTAGGCCAGGGCGGCGGGCTCGGCGTCCAGCTCGTAGACGCGGCGGCTGTGGCTGTCGGCCTGGGTGACCACCAGTTTCTGGCCGTTGGGCTCGATGTGGTGGGTGCTGAAGACTTCGAAGTCCAGCGCGGTGTTGACCAGCAGCACCACGGCGGCGCCGGTGTGGAACTGGCCGCCGTGGTAGACGTGGGTATGGGTGAGGTGGTTGTCGTCGCCGGCCGATCCGCCGAAGTGGGGGATGCTGCCGAAGGCGGCGCTGAGGGCGGCGAGCACCACTTCCTCGCGGCTGGAGAGGCCGTCGAGCAGGGTCAGGGCGAAGCTGTGGTCCTTGATCGGGGCGAGGTCGTGGCCCCGGCAATCCCCCACCAGGCGCTCCACCAGTTGCTGGGCGTCGATCAGGCTGAAACGCTCCATCTCGTCCACCAGGGCGCTGGCGATGGAGAAGCTGCGGTAGTCGAAGCCCACGGCGCTGACGCAGCCCCGGCCGTAGCCTTGGGGGGTGATTTCGCCGGCGCTGGTGCAGCCCACCAGTTCGATGCCGCCGAAGTACTGGGCCAGGGCGTCGCCCAGGGCCTGGAGGTCGTATTCGGCGGAACAGAAGAACAGCACGAAGCCCAGGTGCGGGTGCACCAACTGGCGTGCCAGGTCCTGGGCGACGACCTCCGCGTCGTCGGCGGCGGACATGGCGGTGACCACGCCTTCGGCCTGTAGCTCTTGCATGACGCGCCTCGCGTGTCGAACAGCAGTTGGCGCGATTCTACGGAGCCCCCGAGGCCGGCCCCATCCTTCTTGGGTAGCGGGCAGGCTCGTTCGAAGGGAGGAGGCGCCGGGGCGCATGGGGTTGTGAGGTGGATGACGATTTTTCCATCCACCAAGGCGCCCGGCGAAGCACCTGCCGGTACGCGATGGGCTTCGCACAGCTCAGCCCATCCTACGGGCGCCGCCGGTTCGTAGGATGTGCTGAGGCCACGAAGCGCATCACGCCGGGGCTCGGGGCGGATCGCGTTCTGTCCATCCGCCTAGACGCTCGGCCTGACGCCGCAGGTGGATCGCCGGGAATCGCCTGCCGGGACACGATGGGCTTCGCACAGCTCAGCCCATCCTACGGGTGCCACCGGTTCGTAGGATGTGCTGAGGCCACGAAGCGCATCACGCCGAGGCTCGGGGCGGATCGCGTTCCGTCCATCCGCCCAGGCGCTAGGCTTGACGCCGCAGGTGGATCGCCGGGAACCGCCTTCCGGGACGCGATGGGCTTCGCACAGCTCAGCCCATCCTACGGGTGCCACCGGTTCGTAGGATGTGCTGAGGCCACGAAGCGCATCACGCCGGGGCTCGGGGTGGATGGCGTGCTTTCCATCCGCCCAGGCGCCCGGCCTGACGCCGCAGGTGGATCGTCGGGAATCGCCTGCCTGGACGCGATGGGCTTCGCACAGCTCAGCCCATCCTACGGGTGCTACCGGTTCGTAGGATGTGCTGAGGTCACGAAGCGCATCACGCCGAGGCTCGGGGCGGATCGCGTTCTGTCCATCCGCCTAGACGCTCGGCCTGACGCCGCAGGTGGATCGCCGGGAGTCGCCTGCCGGGACGCGATGGGCTTCGCACAGCTCAGCCCATCCTACGGGCGCTACCGGTTCGTAGGATGTGCTGAGGCCACGAAGCGCATCACGCCGGGGCTCGACTTCCATCCGCCAACGGCTCCCGGGCTGAAGCCCGGGCTACGTGCCACGGTGCCATGAAAAAAGGCGGGAGGCCGAGGCCGTCCCGCCAATCCAAGGGAGCTACGAGGGGTGGGGCTTACCAGTTGAGCACCACGCCCAGGGCGAGGGTGTCGGTGTCTTCGTTCTGGGTGCTGCCGGCGTGGCCGTCGATCTCGAACTGGTTGTATTCGGCGACCAGCTTGAGGTTGTCGTTGACGTCGTGGAACAGGGCGACGCCGCGGGTCTGATAGTCGGCGCCGGCGTTGACCGCGCCGTTGCCGTCGTCCTTGGTCTTGCCGTAGGACAGCGCCAGGCGGTTCTTGCCGAAGCGGTAGGAGCCCTGCAGCAGGTAGCCGTCGCTGTCCACTTCGCGCAGGGTGGCTTCGCCGGCGTTGTTGGTGAAGAAGGGGTTGATGCCCTTGGCCTGGAAGCCGGAGGCGACCACGGAGAAGGCGCCCATCTTGGCCTGCACGCCGTAGCCCAGGCCCTTGGAGGTGACGCTGTCCACGGCCGGGTCGGTGTTGTCGGAGGTCTGGTAGCCGCCGTTGAGCCAGGAGTAGATCTGCGCGCCGCCCAGTTCGAATTCGTAGGTGAGTTCGGACTCGAAACGCGGGTTCTCCTGGTAGGCCTTGCCGGTGGCGCTGCTGTCGTTGGTGTCCACCGGGTCCATGATGCCGACCGCCAGGCGCAGGCCGTCGGACTTGGGGGTGCGGTAGGTGATCTGCGAGGTGGGGAAGGGATAGGGGTAGCCGCTGCCGATGTTGCCGAAGGACACGCCGCCGCCATCCACCAGGCCCAGGGTGTCGCTGACCTGGCCGTACCCGGCGAGCAGTTCGTCGAGGAGGATGTTGGAGCGGGCGAACAGACCGAAGTCCTTGCCCACCAGCACTTCGCCCCAGTCGCTGGCGACGGTGCCGTAGAACTGGCGCACGTCGATGGCGGTGTCGGTGCCGTTGGTCTCGCTGTCGTTGATGGTCACCCAGAAGGAGGCGCGGCCGCCGAGCGTGAGGTCATCCACCTGCTTGCCCATGTTGAAACCGATCCAGTTGGGCAGGAACCCCATCTTCACGCGGGACTGCCGGCGGTCGTAGCGCTCGCCTTCGCGGTCGACGTCGCTGTTGACGTAGAAGGCGTTGACGTAGCCGTCGGTGGCGAAGGTGGTGCCGTCCTTGTCGTAGAGGACGATCTCGGCCTTGGCCTGCTCCATGGCGACCAGGGCCAGGCCGGTGGTGAGGGCGAGGGGGAGGAATCCGATGACGGCGTTCTTGTTGTTGTGCATGGCGCTCTCCGCGGTGTGGGACGACCCGTCCGGGCCGTGTCGGAGGCGATTATCGAAACGCCGGAACCCCCGGCATATGCGGCCTTGGCGCTGTTCCGGCGGTTCCTTGGCGGGGCACGGGCGGGCCTGGCGGAAGGTCGCGGGACGGGCCCGGGGCGGAGGTCGCGAACGGCGGACGACCAAGGGCCCGCCCCCTTGGACAGGGGGCGGGTCGCTGCGGAAGGAGTAGGACGGAGGGAGGGGTCAGCGCCAGGGCAGGCCGGGCGACGGGGCGTTGGCCAGCAGGTGCCAGCCGCCCTCCCCGGCCACCAGCCGCGCCAGGGCGCGGTGCAGGTCGTCAGGGCCGAGGGTGGCGAGGGCCTGGGCGAGTTGCAGGTGCCAGTCCGCCGGCCGGGCGCCGAGGTGCAGGGGGCTGGCGTTGCCGGGCAGGTCCTCGGCCGCTTGCCGCCATGCCTGCAGGAGCGCCTCGCGCAGGGGCTCGGCCTGTGCCAGCAAGGGTGGCGCCTGGTCGAGAAAGGCCTGGACCTGCACCAGCACTTCGGGCACCGGCGTGTCGGCAGCCTGCACGGCGAAGACCAGACCGGCCTGGCCGGCCACGTGGCGCAGGCCGGCGAACACGGCGTAGCCGAGGTTCAGCTCGGTGCGCAGGCGCTGGTAGAAGGGCGACTCCAGGCTGCGACCCAGCCAGTGCCAGAGCGCTTCGCTGCGGGCGCTGCGATCCGGCACCGGGCAGAACAGCACCAGCGCCGGTTCGCCCTGGCCCGGCAGGTGATGCCAGTGATAACCGGGTGCCAGCGCCGGCGGTGCGAGGCTGCGGGGCATTGCCTCGCCGGGCAGGGCGTCGAGCAGGGCTTGCACGCTGGGCAGGTCGTCGTCGGCCAGGCCGAGGGCGATCACGTCCCAACGGCTGGCGTCGAGGCTGCGGCGGATGCTGGCGGGGCTGACGACGGCCTGCGCCGGAGCGGCCCCTCGCGGGGTGGCGAGCACTTCGGGCAGGCGCTGCAGCAACTGCCGGATAGGCAGCTCGGCAGCCAGCCGGTTGCGCCCGGCCTGCAGCAGCCGGGGGCCTTGTTCGCAGGCGGCCAGCGGCGGTGCCAGCAGGGTGCGCAGGGCGGCGGCGAGCATGGCCGGGAGGTCACCGGAACGGCCTTTGACCTGCAGCTGCCAATCCAGCCCCTGCTCCAGCAGCAGCAGGTCACCGCCCTGCTGTTGGGCCTGGCTGCGCAACCCGCGCAAGGCGCGCTGCAGCGCCGGGTAGTGGGCGGGGTCGCGGACGCCGGGGTTCAGCCGCCAGCGCAGGAGCAGCTGGGCGTGCCCGGGGTCCCCCGGCCAGCGCACCAGCGGAGGTACCGCGCGGGGCGCCTGGGGCGGCGCGACGAAGGCCTGGAAGGCCGGTGCGGGGCCGAAGCGCCAGCGCACCTCCGGGCGCAGGGGCGGCGCCAGGGGCGCGGGCTCCAGCGCCAGTTCGAAACCGGCCGACAGGCAGCGGGCCGACACAGGGCGCGCCTCGCCCAGCAGGCGCACGAGGCGGGCCGGCTGCAGCTGGGCCAGCAGGGCCGCCAGGGCACTGGCGGGCAAGGTGCCGTGGCGCTGTGCCTGGTCGCGGATGAAGTCCAGGGGCGCCTGCCGGGGCGCGGCAGGCCGCTCGTGCAGGAGGCGCGCCCAGGGCTCCCGCTCGCGCAGGGCGGCGAGCCAGGCGAACAGGCCGCCTTCGATGCGGGCGCGGGTGTCGGCACTGGCATCCGCCAGGGCCAGCTCCAGCACCAGCAGGGCCTGGCCCTGGTGGTGATAGGTCAGGTGCAGGTCGAGGCCGTCGCACAGGCCCTGTTCGCACAGCCAGCCCTGGAAGCTGCCGGGGCTTTCGTCCCGCAGCAGTTCGCCGAGCAGTGCCACGGCGTCGGGCAGCGTCTCGGGCTGGCGCTCCAGGGCGAAGGCCAGCCACTGGCGCGGGGCGCCGGGCAGTTGCAGGCGCAGGCTGTGGCAGGCCAACGGCAGCAGGGGCGGCGCTGCCCGGTGTGGCAGCGCCTGGCCCGGTGGGCAGCCGGCGAAGGCCTGCTGGACGAGCGCCTGCACCTGCTCCGCCGGCTGCGGCGCGACCACCCACAGCTGGCGCTCGCCGGCCTCGGCGAACCGGGCCAGGGCGGCCTGGAAGGCGGGCGCGTCGATGGCCAGGCTGTCGCGGTGGCCGGCATGGAAGTCGGCCAGGGGGTGACCCGGCGCCAGCGCGGCGGCCAGGGCGGATTGGGCTTGGGTCCAGGGGTCGCGCCCCCGGTTGAGGTATTCGATCTGCAGGATTTCCCGCTCGCGGCGCTGCAGGTCGAGGCTGGGCAGTGGCGCCTGGATCAGGTCGGCGAGCCGCTCCAGGCCGGCCTGGAGGCGGTCGGCGGGCAGCTCGAAGAAGAAGTCGGTGTGGTGGGCCTGGGTGCTGGCGTTGAGGCGGCCGCCACAGGCCTGGACGAAGGGCATCAGCCGCTCGCCCTGGGTGAAGCGCTGGCCGCCGAGAAAGCGCAGGTGTTCGAGGAAGTGCGCCAGGCCCGGCCACTCGCGGGGCGCGTCATGGCTGCCGGCGTGGACCCGCAGCAGCACGGCGGCGAGGGGGCCCGGCTGCTGCCAGGTGCGCAGGGGGAGCGGGCTGGAGGGGGCGGGCGTCTCGGACATGGGCAGCACCGTCGACAAATGCGCACAGCATCCTCAACCCATGCCCACAGGGCAATGCTTCTTTGGACGTCAGCGGTGCCTTGACGCTCCGGCCTGGCCTGCCGAGAATCCGCGCGCCTTCCGGTGCGGCCGTTCCATCCAGCCGAGCCGCCGTGCTTCCCCGCGCGGCGCCGGCCTCAGGTCTTCCAGTCCCGATGTCCGCACCCGCGCGCCCTGCGCCCCCCCCTTCGACCCGACCCAGAGCCCGGCTGCCTTGCCTCGGGCGCGCGGTCATCCCTACCCAAAAGGAAAACGACATGACCCTGATCCGCCTGTCCAAGGCCGCCATGGTGCTGGCCATGGCTTTCTTCGCCACCTTGGTCGCCTTCGGCAACATCACCGACTACGGCACCAACTTCGCTTTCGTGCGCCACGTGTTCCTGATGGACACGCTGTTCCCCGACAACCAGATCATGTACCGCTCCATCACCATGCCCTGGCTGCACCACGCGGGCTACATCTTCATCATCACGCTGGAAAGCCTGACCGCCCTGTTCTGCTGGATCGGCGGCGTGCGCCTGCTGCGGGCGATCAAGGCACCGGCCGAGACATTCCGCGCGGCCAAGGGCTGGGCAGTGGCCGGCCTGACCCTGGGCTTCCTGACCTGGCAGGTGGGCTTCATGTCGGTGGGCGGGGAATGGTTCGGGATGTGGATGTCGAAGCAGTGGAACGGCGTGCCGGATGCCTTCCGCTTCTTCATCACGCTGCTGGTGGTGCTGATCTACCTGACTATGCCCAACGACGGCGGCGAAACCGGCAACGCCTGAGTGAGCGGTCGGTCGTAACTAAAAAGCCCCGCCAGCGCTAGCTGTGCGGGGCTTTGCATTCATGGTGTCCCAGAGTGGGTTCGAACCACCAACCTTCCCCTTAGGAGGGGGATGCTCTATCCAATTGAGCTACTGGGACATCGGAACGGGCGGCATGTTAGCGGCGCTCGGCGTTTTTGTCATGCCACTGCCACCGGCTAGGCTCAGACTTCCGGAAAAAAGGAGCGACACCATGCAACCGAGCCGCCTTGATCCCCTTCCCGACTCCCCCTTCATGACCCTTGAGCTGCGCGCTGCCAGCCCGACCGATGCCCCGGCGCTGGCGCTGCTGCTGCACCAGCTGGGGCCGGACGAGCCGCAGCCGGACCCGACGCTGCTGGCGCTGCGCCTGGAGAACCTGCCGGCCGGGCGGGAGGTGCTGGTGGCGGAGCGGGAGGGCCAGTTGCTGGGCACCTGTACGGTGATCCTGGTGGAGCACCTGGCCCACAACTTCGCCCGCTCGGCCATCGTCGAGGACGTGGTGGTGGACGCCGAGGCCCGTGGCCTGGGGGTGGGCAAGGCGCTGATGGAGAAGGCGGCGGAACGCGGCCGGGCGCTGGGCTGCTACAAGCTGGTGCTCTCCAGCGGGCTGGGCCGCGAGGCGGCCCATGCCTTCTACGAGTCCCTGGGGTACCGGCGCCACGGGGTCAGTTTCTACCTGGACCTGTAGCGCCGGCATCGCGCGCTTCAGGTTCGCCCGAAGCGCTCTTCAGCCAGGCGGTCGGCCACCTCGGTGGTGGTGCGGCCCTCCTGGTCGGCGCGCTGGAAGATGGTCTTGAGGGTGGCGCCGATGCCTTCGATGTGGGCCTTGAGGGCGGCGGTGCTGCCGCCGCTGCGCTCGTAGTGCACGTCGATGATGCCGCCGGCGTTGATGGCGTAGTCCGGGGCGTAGAGGCAGCCGTTGCGGCGCAGCTCCTCGGCCAGTTGCGCGTCGGCCAGCTGGTTGTTGGCGGCGCCGGCGACCACGGGGGCGCGCAGGGCTTCGAGGGTCTGCAGGTTGAGGATGCCGCCCATGGCACAGGGGGCGAAGACGTCCACGTCCAGGCCGTAGATCTCGTGCTGGCCGACGGCTTTGGCGCCCAGTTGCTCGACGGCGCGGCGCACGTTGGCCTCGACGATGTCGGTCACCCACAGTTCGGCCCCCGCGTCATGCAGCAAGCGGGCGAGGTGGAAGCCCACCTGGCCGACGCCCTGGATGGCAACGCGCAGGCCCTTGAGGTCATCCCGGCGCAGGCGGTGCTGCACGGCGACCTTGAGGCCGATGAACACGCCGTAGGCGGTGGACGGCGACGGGTCGCCGCTGCGGGTGCCGCCGTCGAAGGCTTCGCGGGTGTTGGCGCCGGCCACGTGGCGGGTGCGCTCGGCCATGATCTGCATTTCCGTCGGGCCGGTGCCGGAGTCGGCGGCGGTGATGTAGCGCCCGCCGAGGCTGTCGACGAAGTCGCCCATGGCCTGGAACAGCGCTTCGGTCTTGTCCTTGCGCGGGTCGCCGAAGATGACGGCCTTGCCGCCGCCCAGCGGCAGGTTGGCCAGGGCGGACTTGTAGGTCATGCCACGGGACAGCCGCAGCACGTCACGCAGGGCCTGCTCGTCGTCGGCGTAGGGGAACATGCGGCAGCCGCCGAGGGCGGGGCCGAGGTTGCGGTTGTGGATGGCGATGATGGCCTTGAGGCCGCTGGCCTTGTCGTGGCCGTAGACGACCTGCTCGTGGTGGTCGAATTCGACGTGGCTGAAGACGGACATGGGGGTTCCTCGATTCGGGTTGGGCGTGTTTCAAGTCGATGGGGCGCCCTCCCCCATGGACTGGGAGAGGGGCCTCTGATCGGGCGTCAGGCTGCCGGGTCGAACAGGTGCAAGACCTGCACGTCGCTGGCGGTGAGGCGCGCGCGCAGCTGCTGCTCCTGCTGGCGGACCTTGGCCAGGGCGCGCTCCTTCACCGGGCCGTAGCCGCGGATCTGCTCGGGCAGTTCGGCCAGGGCGACGGCGGCGGCGTAGTTGCCGGGGCGCAGCTCTTTGAGGATCAGTTCCACCTGGGCTTCGTACTCGTCGATCAGCTGGCGTTCGAGCTTGCGCTCGTGGCTGTAGCCGAAGGGGTCGAGGGCGCTGCCACGCAGGAAGCGGAAGCGCGCGAGGACGTCGAAGGCCTTGAGCATCCAGGGGCCGAAGCGACGCTTGCGCGGCTCGCCGGTGGCTGGGTCGGCCTTGGCCAGCCAGGACGGGGCGAGGTGGAATTCGAGGCTGTAGTCACCCTCGAACTGCGCCTCCAGCTGCTTGCGGAAGCTGGCGTCGCTGTAGAGCCGGGCCACTTCGTATTCGTCCTTGTAGGCCAGCAGCTTGGCGTAGTAGCGGGCCACGGCGCGGGTCAGGGCCTTGTCTTCGCCGATGTCGGCCTGGCGCACGCGCTCCACCAGGGCGCGGTAGCGCTCGGCGTAGGCGGCGTCCTGGTAGGCGCGCAGGTGGTCGGCACGGTACTGGACGATCTCTTCCAGGGTTTCGCAGCGCGGGGCTTCGATCTCGGCCGGGCGGGCGAGCTTCTCCACCGCCGGCAGGTCGTGGGCGGCGCGGCGCCCCCAGAGGAAGGCCTGCTGGTTGAGGGTGACGGCGACGCCGTTGAGTTCGATGGCCTTGTCGATGGCGGCGGCGGAGATGGGCACCAGGCCCTTCTGGTAGGCGTAGCCGAGCATGAACAGGTTGGTGGCGATGCTGTCGCCCAGCAGGCGGGTGGCCAGGCGGGTGGCGTCGACGAAGTGGGTCTTGGCTTCGCCCACCGCCTCTACCAAGGCGTCACGCATGGCGGCGCCGGGCACCTGGGCGTCGGGGTTGCGGGTGAACTCGGCGGTGGCGGCCTCGTGGCTGTTGACCACGGCGGTGGCAATGCGGTCGTTGAGCTTGGCCAGGGCCTCTTCGCTGGCTGCGACCACCAGGTCGCAGCCCAGCAGCAGGTCGGTCTCGCCGGCGGCGATGCGCACGGCGTAGATGTCGTCCTGCTTGGCGGCGATGCGGATGTGGGTGATGACCGGGCCGAACTTCTGCGCGAGGCCGGCCTGGTCGAGCACGGTGCAGCCCTTGCCTTCGATGTGGGCGGCCATGCCCAGCAGGGCGCCGACGGTGGTGACGCCGCTGCCGCCGACGCCGGGCAGGAGGATGTTCCAGGGCCGGGCGAGGCTCGGCTGGCGCGGCTCGGGCAGGGCGACGAAGAGTGCCTTGGCTCCGGCGGCCTCGGGCTTGCGCAGGCTGCCGCCGTGAACGGTGACGAAGCTGGGGCAGAAGCCTTCGACGCAGGAGAAGTCCTTGTTGCAGGCGTTCTGGTCGATCTGCCGCTTGCGGCCCAGTTCGGTTTCCAGAGGCAGCACGGAGAGGCAGTTGGACTTGACGCTGCAGTCACCGCAGCCCTCGCACACGGCGGGGTTGATGAAGGCGCGCTTGGCCGGGTCGGCGAGCTTGCCGCGCTTGCGGCGGCGGCGCTTCTCGGTGGCGCAGGTCTGGTCGTAGATGATCACCGAGACGCCCTTGAACTCGCGCAGTTCGCGCTGCACGGCGTCCAGCTCGCGGCGGTGGTGGAAGGTGACGATGGGCGCGAAGGTGGCGCGGGTGGGGTACTTCTCGGGTTCGTCGGTGACCAGGGCGATGCGTTTGACGCCTTCGGCGAAGACCTGCTGGCTGAGCTGGTCGACCCGCAGTTCGCCGTCGATGGGCTGGCCGCCGGTCATGGCGACGGCGTCGTTGTAGAGGATTTTGTAGGTGATGTTGACGCCGGCGGCGACGGCGGCGCGCAGGGCCAGCTGGCCGGAGTGGAAGTAGGTGCCGTCCCCCAGGTTCTGGAAGATGTGCGGGGTGTCGGTGAAGGGGGCCTGGCCGATCCAGGTGGCGCCCTCTCCGCCCATCTGGGTGAAAGTGTCGGTGTTGCGGTCCATCCACTGGGTCATGTAATGGCAGCCGATGCCGCCCTGGGCGCGGCTGCCTTCGGGCAGCTTGGTGGAGGTGTTGTGCGGGCAGCCGGAGCAGAAGTGTGGGGTGCGCACGGTGGTGTGCTTGGGTGCGGCGAGGGCCTTCTCCTTGGCGGCGAGGAAGGCCAGGCGCGATTCGATCTGCTCGCTGGTGTAGATGGGCGCGAGGCGCTTGGCGATGACGCGGGCGATCATCGCCGGGGTCAGTTCGCTGAGGTTGGGCAGCAGGGAGTTGCCGTGCTCGTCGAATTCGCCGACGACGCGTGGGCGCTTGTCCACGGGCCAGTTGTAGAGCTGGCCGGTGAGCTGGTCCTCGATGATGCTGCGCTTCTCTTCCACCACGAGGATTTCGTCCAGGCCCTGGGCGAATTCGTGCACGGAGACCGGCTCCAGCGGCCAGCTCATGCCGACCTTGAGCACCCGCAGGCCGACCTGGGCGCAGAGCGCTTCGTCCATGCCGAGGTCGTTGAGGGCCTGGCGCACGTCGAGGTAGGACTTGCCGGTGGTGATGATGCCGAGGCGCGGGTTGGGCGAGTCGAGCTTGACCTGGTTGAGGTTGTTGGCCAGGGCGAAGGCGCGGGCGGCGTAGATCTTGTACATGTTCAGGCGCTTTTCCTGCGCCAGGGGCGGGTCGGGCCAGCGGATGTGCACGCCATCCTCGGGCAGGACGAAGTCCTTGGGCACCTGCACCTGGACGCGCAGCGGGTCGACGTCCACCACGGCGGAGGAGTCGACGTTCTCGGCGATGGTCTTGAGGGCCACCCAGCAGCCGCTGTAGCGCGAGAGTTCCCAGCCGATGATCCCGTAGTCGAGGATCTCCTGGACGTTGGCGGGGTTGAGCACGGGGATGGAGGCGGCGATGAAGGCGTGCTCGCTCTGGTTGGCGATGCTGGAGGACTTGCAGCCGTGGTCGTCGCCGGCCAGCAGCAGGACGCCGCCATGGGCGGACACGCCGGCGGAGTTGCCGTGCTTGAAGACGTCGCCGCAGCGGTCCACACCCGGGCCCTTGCCGTACCACATGGCGAACACGCCGTCGTAGCGGGCGCCGGGGAACAGGCTGGTCTGCTGGCTGCCCCAGACGGCGGTGGCGGCCAGTTCTTCGTTGACGCCGGGCTGGAAGTGGATGTGGTTGTCCTTGAGGAAGGACTTGGCTTCCCAGAGGCTCTTGTCGAGGTTGCCGAGCGGCGAGCCCCGGTAGCCGGAGATGAAGCAGGCGGTGTTGAGGCCGTGGGCCTTGTCCCGCTGCTTCTGCAGCATGGGCAGGCGGGTGAGGGCTTGGGTGCCGGTCAGGTAGAGGTGACCGGTTTCGAGGCGGTATTTGTCATCCAGGCGGATCTCGGCCAGTGACATGCGGGCGCTCCTTTTATTTTTATGGCGACCAGGATGGCCACGGTTGGGGCCATCGTCCCGTCCCTGGGCAGGATCGCTGCCCGGAACGCATGCTCAATAATCTGACCGAAGGGTTCTGCTTTTTTCTTTCTATTTTCGGGCGCCAAGGCCAGACTTGCGCATGATCCCTCCAACAAGAACAAGATTACGGACTGATTCATGCACACCCTTCTCAGCCCCATCGATCGCAAGATCCTCCGCCTGTTGCAACACAACGCCGACCTCTCCGCCGCTGAAGTGGCGGAACGGGTGGAGCTGTCCCAGTCGCCCTGCTGGCGACGCATCCACCGCCTGCAGGAGGAAGGGCTGATCGAGCGCAAGGTCGCCCTGCTCAATCCCCAGCGCCTGGGGTTTTCCATCACGGTGTTCGTCAACGTGAAGCTGTCGGCCCACGGCCGCAACAACCTGACGGAGTTCGAGGAAGCCATCGTCGGCTACCCGGAGGTGCTGGAGTGCTACACCATGGCCGGCGGCTCGGACTACCTGTTGAAGGTGGTGGCCAAGGACATCGCGGGCTATGAACGCTTCCTTCGGGACCATCTGCTGCAGCGCCCCCACGTGCAGGAGGCGCATTCGAACATCGCCATGAGCGAAGTGAAGCGGACCACCGAACTGCCCCTCGATTGAGCCGGCGACAGGCCCGTTCCAGAGCGCCTGCGCGGCACCGTGCAATTTGCAATGCCGGGAATACCCCACCTTGCAAAGTGCACGGAACGAGCGTTTTGTTTTGCATTTAACTAATTGATTTATATGGATTTTCTATAAAATCCAGCTTGGCACGACACCTGCTCTTATCCATGGCAAAAGGACCTATGGATGCAGGACCCTCCCATGAACAGCCTCTTCACCCTGTTCGTCGCCATCGCCGCCACCCTGCTCGTGGCTTCTGGTTTCGCTGCCCTGCACGGGCAGTACCAGCAGTACGCCACCCGCCAGGCGATCGCCGATATCCGCATCGCACCGATGGAGTTCGTGCACGCACGGCAACCCGCTACCAGCCAGCCTGCGGCCAAGGCTCTGCGCATGACCGAGCAGCAGGTGCCCGCGCCGGTCGAGCGCCTGTCGTTCTGAGGGCGTTGCGATGCAGCTCGACTACGCCCTCTGGAGCCTGGCGCTCCCGGTCTCGGTCCTGGTGTTGGCCGGTTCGGCCTGCCTGGCGTTCTGGGTGATCGACTGCATCACCTCGCCGGACCAGCAGGCCAAGCAACGACGTGCCGAGCGCCCCAATGGGGATGACTCGGAATACGACCCTTTCTTTTGAGTGCAAGGAGCCCGAAATGTCGAAGTCGGCCTTGATCTGCCTGATGGTGTGCGTGCTGTGCGCGTTCGGGCTGTGGCTGGAGCCGGGTGAAACCGCGTGGCTGGCGCAGGCCCTGAAGATCGGGCTGGCCACCAGCGGCGTGCTGCTGGTGCTGGCGCTGCTGGTGGGGAAGCGGGTCAAGTTCGACCCGGTGCTGCGTTAGTCCGCGCTGCCGAGGATCGTCAGCAGGCGTTCGAGGGTGGTTTGCAGGTCGCCGGAGTTGTCGAGTATCACCAGCCCTTCACTTTCTTCGGCTAGCAGGGCCTGGGTGAAGGCGGCGTTGCGGGCCAGGCGGGCTTCGATCTCGTCTGCGGTCTCCCGCCCCCGGCGCAGCAGGCGCTGGCGCAGAACGTCCGGCGCCACGTCGAGCAAAATGGCCTGGAGTTGGGGGTAGCGCCTACGCGCTTCGGGAAGATAGCCGCGGGAACCATTCACCAGGACATTCAGTCCATTACCCAGCCAGTCATCGACTTCCCTGGGAATGCCGTAGGAAAGACCGTTGGCATGCCAGCTCATGGCGAAGGCGCCCTGGGCTTCCAGTTCATTGAAACGCTGGGGTGTAACCGCTTCGGCCGCCTCCCCCACCGCTTCGGCGGAGCGGGTGATGACCCGCCGGACCACCCGGCAACCGCGCTCGGCCAACTGCGGCCGGGCGGCGTCAAGCAGGCTGTCCTTGCCCGATCCTGAAGGTCCGATGAGATAGAAGAGCCTGCCGTTCATGGGGTTCTCGCTCGCGCTACCGAGGGGCCTGGAAACGGGCGCCACGATACCGGGATCGGGCTTGTTTTGGCAGCCTCGGTCACCTGGAATCACCGAACGTCGAACAGTATCAAAACGCCAGCGCAGCGGCGTTATCATGGCAACCGTTCGGCAGCCTTACGGAACGATGCGGCTGTCTGACGGTCGATTCACCGGCAAGCGCTCTGCCCAGGGCTCCGAATTGCACAGTGACTCGCATTTCGGACAATTGGTGCTGGCAAAAAGCCTGCACCCAGACCAGAATTTACGACACAGTTTTGACGTCAAGGAAACGTTGCACTGACCTGCCGGGTCGCTCCTGACGCCAAATGCGATGTCGGGCGGAACGCCTGATGCGAAGGATTGTCAAACCGGTGACAATCACGTAGCTCATTGCCAGCATCGCTCCCTGAACTAACCGGTTTATGAATGTATGCGCCCTATGAAACAGGCTATCTACTCCAGCCGTACCGCTGACAAGTTCGTCGTCCGTCTGCCCGAAGGCATGCGTGAACGCATCGCCGATGTGGCTCGCAACCACCACCGCAGCATGAACTCCGAAATCATCGCGCGACTGGAGCAGAGCATGCTCCAGGAAGGCGCGCTGGATGAAGGGTTGAGCATGCGGATCGACAGCCCGGAGCTTTCCCTTCATGAGCGCGAGCTGCTTCAGCGCTTCCGTCAACTCTCCCGCCGCCAGCAGAACGCACTGGTCGCGCTGATCGCCCACGACGTGGAACTCGCCGCCGAAGAAGCGTGAGTCCGTTGCGACATTCAAGAGCCGCCCTCGAGGCGGCTTTTTATTGCCTGGGATTTTCAGACTGGAAGAAAAAGGCCCCGCTGGTGCGGGGCCTTGGGATCAGAGCAGGAAGATGGTCGCCAGCCCGAGGAAGATGAAGAAGCCGCCGCTGTCGGTCATGGCGGTGATCATCACGCTGGAGCCCATGGCCGGATCACGGCCGACGCGGGCAAGCGTCATGGGGATCAGCACGCCCATCAAGGCGGCGAGCAGCAGGTTGAGGGTCATCGCGGCGGTCATCACCACCCCCAGCGACCAGCTGCCATAGAGGTAGAAGGCGACGACGCCGATCACCCCGCCCCACACCAGGCCGTTCACCAGGCCCACGCCCAGCTCCTTGCGCAGCAGGCGCGAGGTGTTGCCGGGGCTCAGCTGATCCAGCGCCATGGCGCGCACGATCATGGTGATGGTCTGGTTGCCGGAGTTGCCGCCGATACCGGCGACGATGGGCATCAGTGCAGCCAGGGCCACCAGCTTCTCGATGGAGCCTTCGAACAGGCCGATCACCCGCGAGGCGACGAAGGCGGTAATAAGGTTGATGGCCAGCCAGGCCCAGCGGTTGCCGACGGACTTCCAGACCGAGGCGAAGATGTCTTCCTCTTCGCGCAGACCGGCCATGCTGAGGACTTCGCTTTCGCTCTCCTCACGGATCAGGTCGACGATCTCGTCGATGGTCAGACGGCCGATCAGCTTACCGTTCTTGTCGACCACCGGTGCCGATACCAGGTCGTAGCGCTCGAACGCCTGGGCGGCGTCATTGGCGTCCTCGTCCGGGTGGAAGCTCACCGGGTCGCTGGCCATCACTTCGGCCACCAGCTTGTCCGGATCGTTCACCAGCAGGCGCTTGATCTGCAGCACCCCTTTGAGGATGCCGTCGTAGTCGACCACGAACAGCTTGTCGGTGTGGCCCGGCAGCTCCTTCAGGCGACGCAGGTAGCGCAGGACCACTTCAAGGGTGACGTCTTCGCGGATGGTGACCATCTCGAAGTCCATCAGCGCACCGACCTGGTCCTCTTCATAGGACAGTGCCGAACGCACGCGCTCGCGCTGCTGGGCGTCAAGGGACTCCATCAGCTCGTGGATCACGTCGCGGGGCAGCTCGGGGGCCAGGTCCGCCAGCTCGTCCGCGTCCATCTCCTTGGCGGCGGCGAGCAGCTCGTGATCGTCCATGTCGGCGATCAGCGTCTCGCGGACGGCGTCGGAGACTTCCAGCAGGATGTCGCCATCGCGCTCGACCTTGACCAGCTGCCAGACCGTCAGGCGGTCTTCGAGCGGCAGGGATTCGAGGATGTGGGCGATGTCGGCGGGGTGAAGTTCGTCGAGCTTGCGCTGGAGTTCGGCGAGGTTCTGACGGTGGACGAGATTTTCCACCAGGTCATGGTGCTGACCTTCCTGACGGTGGGTCAGGTCTTCCACCAGCTTGTGGCGATGCAGCAGTTCGACCACCTGGGCCAGGCGATCCTGCAGGCTCTCTTGAGGCTTCTTTACTTCTACTTCGGTCATAGCGCGCTCCACCCCCAGTGGCGGCGCACGCCAAGGAGGGTCAATCAGTCAATACGCGATTGGCAAATCGAGATCTTGAGTAACTACTGGGTAAGTCCATGAGGGGTGTCCAAAAGCCTCGGCGAGGCTGACCGCGCAATGATAACACCGGTCAGTCATTTTGCGCGTTACAAAATCGTGGCCAGAACAATCGGTTGCAGCATAAAGCTGAGATTGCTTTCACCTTCCGTGGGACGCCGTCACGCCCTGGCGAGGCACCGTTGGGAAGCAAGTAAAGCAGATACCTTCGAGGCTCATCGTCATGGAGGACCGCTCATGCTTCGATACGTCGCCACCCTGGCCCTGCTGCTCGCTGCACCGCTCAACGCGCCCCAGGCCGCCACCATCTACCACTGCAAGGGCCCGGACGGGCGCATCACCTACTCGCAACTGGGTTGTCCCGACGACCAGCGCATCGCCAGCCAGGAAACCGCTCCTGCCCACGGCGAAGCGGAGTACCTGCTGCCGCCGGCCAAACCCGAACGGATCGTGCGCAGGAGCCGGAAGGAAGCGGCCGAGAATCGGCGCGAAATAACGGTGGTGGGGGAACGACAGGACGGCTGCGGCAATCGGATCACCGGCACCGAACGGCGCCAGGCGATGTTGCGCAAACAGGTGCGCACCGGGATGACACAACGGGACGTGGAAAGCATGCTCGGCAAACCGGACCGGATCACCCGCAGCAACGGGCTGACCCGTTACCACTACACGCCGAAGAAAGGAAAGGGACGCAGCCAGGTCGTCGCGTTCGACGAACAAGGCTGCGTCAAGGGAAGGCGCTGAAGCAGCGCCTGGAAGGTAGGAAATGGGAAGGGAACTGACGTCCGCCCCGGCAGGCCGCTGAACAACCCGCAGCGTTGCCGTAGCAGCGTTCAGGTGTTCAACAGCCTGCTAGCGGCAGGCGTCCAGGGCGGCCACAAGCTCTCGCTCGTAGCCCATGCGCTGTAGGCGTTCGGCCCGCAGCGCTTTCATCTGTTGATCGATCGGCGCATCCAGCGCCAGTGCCGATACGGCAAAAGCCGGGGCAGCCGGCAGCTCGACACGACACGGAACCGGCACCGGCACACGCACCTCCATGGGCGGCGGCACAGCTGGCGCGACACATCCGGCCAGCAGACCCAGGGGCAATAGCCACACCCCGTTCATGGCGCACGCTCGCGCCGCAGCTCCTCGGCAAACGCGTGCCTCGCCGCCTCGCAGGCATCGGCCACGGGCGTGGGCTCCAGCATCACCTGGGCGGCGGCGTGGTAGTCACGGGCGGACCGGGACCGCGCTTCGGCAACAGCTGCCTCGGCGTGCTCGCTGCGCGCATGTCCCTGGCGCTCCAGTTCGGCCATTGCCTCGCCCTGCTTGAGCAGCGCCAGGCGATTGGCCTGATCGGCCTGTTGCAACACGGCCAACTGCGCACGGGCATCGTCCAACCGGGGCCGGTAGAACTGCCCCGCCATCCAGGCGCCGAACCCGACCAGCCCGAGGGCACAAAGCCCCCAGGCCAACCAACGGCTAGAAAGGAAGGCACTCATGCCAGCGCCTCCCGGAACTTCGCCCAGAGCGCCCGACGCTCGGCCAGGCCATTGAGCCCACCGTTGATGCGCCGGGTGATGGCCTCGAAGTCCCCGGCATCAGCCAGTTCGTTCAGCCCATTCACCTGCCAGAACCAGGCGGCCGAAAGCACGGCCGGCTCCGGCTGGGCGAGCAGATCCGGCTGCTCCACCAGGGGCAGCCCCAGCGCCGCACCGCAACGCTGGTACTGGGCCCGACCGGTGATCTGCAACAGCCCCCTGCCCCGGTACCGCCAACCGTCTCCGGAAGCCTCGGGTCCGTTCCCCATGCGGTTGGCATACACCACATTGGCAATCGCCTCGGGCCGACGGTGCAGGCTGCGGGCCAGCGCATTGGGCTGCCCATCCGCACCCCGGAAACGTCCCGGCCAGGTAGTGGCCAGGCCGGTGGCGCTGTAGTTGAGATTCTCGGTCAGCCGGGTGAAACCGGCGGATTCGTGGGCGGCTTGGGCGAGGAAGGCGGATTGACGGGTGGGGGTGGTGAGGGAGAAACGGAGAAATACAAGTTGCAAATCCATGCTCAAAGCAATGCCACCAATACAACTCGTTCCCGCCTCAACTAAATGATCCATATAACTTGCACTACTCATGTAAAAACCTACCAACTAATAGTCGAATAAAAAAACCAAAGAAAGCCAAGAACCTTTAGATAACTTTTACTCGACTTACATACGCAATATTTCGCGGACGATTTTCACCTGCAGTTGGCACAACCAAGGAAGCATCGAAGTTCATCGTCGCCCCCCAGTAAGAACCATTTCCGTAGCTATAACGGTTAGCCAACTGAGTAATACTTGAAAAAAGTGCGCCCTCCGCGGCGGTTGGTTGACTAGATAAATAGTTACCCGCAGCACTGCCTTTAATATTTCGAATGGCATCGCCCTGCAAACTTCCCATTACACGCCCGGCATCAATACCCCGCCCTTCATCAAACGAGCGAAGAAACTCTCCTCGCACATCGGGCAAACGGAAGTTGCTGCTGCCGTCGCCGCTCGTCCAACTTCCTTCCATACCCCCGCGCGCAGCCTCCGTGACCAACATGCCCGACTGCTGCGCGTGATCCCAAAGCCATGGCCACAACGCCCGGCTGAGCAAGCCTCCATTCATGGACTCGTACCCACCGGGCATCGTCGCCGTGCTCGTATGGAAAACCGGACGCCCCAAAGGCGTGTTATCCAGACGATCCAGGGGATACCAACCACCCGTGCCATCACTGCGCAGATGCCAGTAGTCACCAGCCCCCATCAATACGAAGAACGGATAGCCGCCACCATTGAGGTGCGTGTGAAAACGCACCCGGTCCCCATTAGCTGCCTGGATGACCAATCGATTCGCCGTGTTGTCCAGCCGACGGACAATCACGTCGACAACCCCAAGAGCAGGGTTGGATGCCGGCAGGGTGACGGTGCGGGGACCCGCACTGGCGTCGATCACAACCAGGCTCATCTGGCTTGCGGCCAAAGTCACGTCACTGGAAACCGTAATCACCTGGCGCGGAGCACCTCCTACGACCAGACCGCGATTGTTCACCGTGACGATGTCGTAGCTGGCAGCGGAAACCAGGTTGCGGCCGAAGGCCATCTCGAAGCCAAGTGAGGTGGTGCCCAGGTTGATAGGGCCGTCGGTGACCAACTGCCACAAACTGTCTGCCTGGCTGTTGCCCTGTTCGACGGCGACCAGTAAGCCTGGGGTCATTTCAGCCGAGATGTCGGCATCTGGCGTCCGTATCCAGGGGCCGGTTGTGACCAGATAAATGCCGTTGTCCTTGGCTGCACTCTGGTTTTTCACCAACACGCGATCACCATCGAGCAAGTTGACGCCATCGACGACCTGCAGACCGCTGAGGGTCAGATTGCCCGTGCTTGCCGCACGCACCCGCCCCTTGATCCCGATCCCACCCAATTGCTCCTGGATCAGGGCCGTGATGGATTCACGCGTCAGCGCGGCCTCCCCCCATTCACTTGGGCTGCTCGATGGCCGCTTGCCCAGGCTTGTCGCCTTGGCCTTCCAGACCTTGCCCCCCTCCTGCACGTGGGCTCCCACGGGGTAATCCTCGGTCGCCGACCACTCGGCGATGCCCCGCTGCAGGAGATAGCGCAGGGCTTCGTCATTGCGCTTGAACAGCGCGTTGAACCATTCCATCGGCGGGATGCCGTTGGTCTGATCGAACGACACGCCCCAACCTCGGGCGATGTCGGGGAAATTCTCGACTTCTCCGGTTTTGGCGCCGGATGCAAAGACCGTCTCGTCAGGACGTTTGTATTGAGTCATGGGTAAAACCTCATTCGATTCGTGGCTAGAAAATCGCCGGCACAACGGCCGGCGATTGAGCGCGGCCCGCTCTGGAAGGGGGCTGGCGCTCGGGAACAAAGGAGGGGCAAACGCCCCACCGATCACGAATCGATGCTCGCCATGGCTCAGGTTGAAACGCCCAGCCCGCGTGAGCGGGCTGGGGAGAGAAGGCTCAGTCGAGCCGGTCGGGCGCCAATGGGCGCGGGGAGATCAGAGGTTTGGCAAGGTGCGCCATCATGGCCACCACTTGTCGTCGGTGTAGTCGCTGGGGATGGCGTCCATGTCCTTCAGGCGACGCCCTGCCAGGACCAATGCCTGGGTGCGCGCTGCCATGGCCTTGGCGAAGGCTACGACAGTAGGCGCATCCATCGGCACCAGTGTGTTGTCGGCGGCGATCCAGGTGAAATCCTGCTCAGGTTCCAGCCAACGCAGATCACCCGGCTTGGCGCCGCTGGCTGCAGCCATGAAGGCCAGTTGAGCGGCTTCGGTGATACGTTCACGGTCGATTGGCCGGGATTGGAACAACGTGCCTTGGAACTCGATCCCCCTCGCAAGACGGTCGTCACGGGCGGCATCTATTTCCGCTGTATTGGGCAGAGGCGCGGGTGGGTTGAGATGCGCCTCAACCTCCGTTGCAGTCATTGGGACCAGTTCGGCTTTGCCGAACTCATGACGCTCCTCAGCACTGTCATAAGCGAATACTTCACCTGCCAGATCCTTGAAATAAATCATCAGCGCATCTCCCACCAAGTTAGTACTGACCCAGAAGAACCCGACCCCATCAAAAACCTGTAGGTGGCTCCGGGGGGTACTTCGATATCGTTGCTAGTCGGGGCACTGCCCAAATAACTCTGCGTTCCGCGATCAACCGACGAGCCATTGACCTGGGCAATGAGTGAACCACCACTGCTCGTCGAAACTTGCACGGTCACCCGCGCCTTGATCAGCTGATTCGTGGTGTTTGTGTAAGTCGTGCCAAGTGCCCGCTGCGCTGTCACATCAAGCCACTGCTGGCCGTCACCGAGCGTACGCGGTCGACTTTCAAGCGCCTCCACTCTCGTTGCCAACGCTGCGTAAGTAGAAGAGATCGCAGCGGCATCAATTGTTCCTTGGTTGGTCACGCCACTGCCCATCTTGACGATCCAGCAACCAGTTACGTTGAGCGGCCGAGTCTCTCCCCCCGACTTCGCAAACCGAATGCCATGGTTGACCCAATCCGCTGCGAGCCGCTGTGAGTAGCTCCCGTCCTCGGGAATGCTCATATCAGTGTTGGTACTGATGTCATACGTTGTTTCGAGTCGAACACGACTGAGACTGTTACTCCGCGAACCTTGAATGGCGCCAGCACCACCCGCCGACAACGCCCCATCCCCCCGCATGAACAACGCCCCCAACGATCCCGCTGCCTTGCCGTTGTAGTCCGGCATGCGGAACGTGGTGCTGCCGTCACCCTCGGTGAACATGCCGCGCTGAGTTGGATCACTGCTCCAGGTCGCTTCGCTGGTCTTGGGCACCTTGCCATCGCGAATGGCGGCCCAGACATCGGGATAAAGCGTGCGGCTCAGCAGTTGGCCGTCCGCCGGGGCGCAGCCGGCGGGGATGCTGGCGCGGCTGACCCACCACTGCACGGACATAAGCGGCATGCCCGCGCCCTCAATCGCTTCCACCCGCGTCACCAACTTCGCATAGGTCGAAGAAACCGCAGCGGCATCAATTGCCCCAGGGTTGGTCACTTCGCTGCCCATCTTGATGATCCAGCAACCGGTGACGTTGAGCGGGCGCGTTTCGGCGTCGGTGCGTACTGTGCCGTTGCTGCCGTCGGCAATCGGGGTACCTGTCAGGTAACGGTAATAGTTACCTGTACCGGCTCCACCGACAGTAGGGTTGGTCGGTAACGACTCCAATCCATCGTTCTTGGAAGATGGGTTGGTGAAACTGGCGTCACCAAGCGTCGTGCGGTGCTTGTGATCCTGCATGGCATCCCGCTGAATCACGCCAGCACGGCTAGAAGACAACGCCCCATCCCCCCGCAGGAACAGCGCCCCCAACGACCCCATCGCCTTGCCGTTGTAATCCGGCATGCGGAACGTGGTGCTGCCGTCACCCTCGGTGAACATGCCGCGCTGGGTAGGGTCACTGCTCCAGGTCGCTTCGGTGGTCTTGGGCACCTTGCCATCGCGAATGGCAGCCCAGACGTCGGGGTACAGCGCGCGGCTCAGCAATTGGCCATCGGCCGGGGCGCAACCGGCGGGGATGCTGGCGCGGCTGACCCACCATTGGACGGACAGCAGCGGCATGCCCATGTCCGAAGCCCCCGCCGGCGTCATCAACACCTGCAGCAGCGCATTGGAGGCCGGCACGCCCCCAGCCCCGCTGACGTACACCACCGGCACCGAGCGGTAGGCGCCGCTGTCCACCAGCTCGCCAGTGACGCGGAAGCGGTGGGCGACGGTGCCGCCCGGGCGGCTCTGGATGCACAGGGTGTCGCCGGCCCGCAGCAAGGCCACGCTGCGGCTGTAGTCCAGGCCTTCGGCGCTGGACTTGGCGATCATCAGCGCGGTGGCGTCGGCCGGGTTGGTGGCGTTCAGCGCCAGGTAGCCGTTGGCCACGCCGCCGGAGGTGGCGCTGCTCCATTGCCACTGGCCGAAGTTGAGGGTGCCACCGCCCAGTTGCTCCTGGATCAACGCCTTCAACGCCTCACGCGTCAGCGCCGTCTCCACCCATTCGCCGGGGTTGACCGACGGCCGCTTGCCAAGGTTCGCCACCTTGGCCTTCCAGACCTTACCCCCCTCCTGAACGTGGGCGTCCACGGGGTAGTCCTCGGTGGCCGACCAGTCGGCGATGCCGCGTTGCAGCAGGTAGCGCAGGCCTTCGTCACCGCGCTTGAACAGCGCGTTGAACCACTCCATCGGCGGGATGCCGGCGGTCTGGTCGTAGGCCACGCCCCAGCCACGGGGAATGTCGGGGAAACCCTGGACCTCGCCCGGCTTGGCGCCGGAAGCGAAGACCAGTTCGTCAGGACGGGAGTAATGCGTCATAGGAACCTCGCGAATTTTCCTTGGTTGAAGCCGAGTGCGCCGGCGGCGCCCCGGAAGCCGAAGGCCCGTTGGGGCACAGCGACGTAGAACTGGATACGGACACCCGCCGGTCGCGGCAGGATGTCCAGGGTGTTCAGCGCATAGCGCTTGAAGTCGCTGACCTGGTCGCTGCGGATGACCACGGTCAGGCTCATGTCGTACTGGTCGAAGACCAGGCTCTCGCTGTCGAAGATGAAGCGCAGGGCTGCGCTGATGTCGTCGACGGTGCCGAGTTGGTAGTTGCGGGCGATGCGGCAGCGGATGAGGAAGCGGTAGTCGTCGTCATCCAGCACCGCCGACTCTTCCAGCGGGTCGCCCATGCGGTACCACTTGCCGGTGCCGAAACCACGGGCACCGGGGACTTCGTGGAAGCCGAACAGGCTGCGCGGGGCGAGCCCGTTGAGCACGCGGCTCTGGCCGACGTGCTTGCCCACCAGGTCGAGGTTGGCGCCTAGCGCGCGGTCGATGTCGAGCGCGTCGGGCAGGCTCGACAGGCCTTGCCAGGTGTCGCCGAACTGTCGCGAGATCAGTTCGGCGGTGGCGGCGGCCCGGGGCTTGCCCTGGTATTGCCAGATCAGCAGGCGGTCATAGCTCATAGCACCACCACCTCGATGTCGGACGGGGCGAACCGCGCCCGTTCACGCACACCGATGGCGATGTTGTCCGCCGCCGGGGTGCCGCTGCGGCGGCTGATCTTCAGCTGCTCGACCCAGAAGCCCTGGACGGTGTTGATCGGGCTGTAGAGCCGCGACAGCTGCACGTCCTGGCCGATGCGGAAGTCCAGCTGCGCCAGTTGCGCCTTGATCGCCGCCACGTCGATGGCGGTGAACTCGGCGTCGCGCCGCAGCTGGACGAAGGCCTTGCAGTCCACCACCGCCGGGCGGTCGAAACGGATCAGGCGCTTCATGCCCTGCCCGTCCACCACGGTGCGCGACTGCTGGCCCATGAGCCCGGTGCCCGCCGGCTTGCGCTGGAAGATCGCCTGGGCGATGGCCTGCTCCTCGCCGCCATCGACGATCAGGTTGAGGCTGTGGCCCGGCACGCCGTCGGCGTCTACGGTCGGGCCGGTGTTCTCCAGCCCCACCACCTGGCGCACATCCGGCAGTTGCAGCAGCGCGGCCACCAGGCCATCGAGACTGTTCTGCGCCGGGCGGGCGCGGCTGCGGAAGAAGCGCGCACGCAGCTCGGCGTCGGTCTCCTCCTCGGCGCCCACTTCGGCGGGCGCCTGGGTGGTGGCGGTGTCCCAGCCCAGCACCAGGGTCTCGAGGGTGAGGCTGCTGTTGGCCGGCAGGTTGTAGGCGCCCAGCGCTTCGCTGCGCAAGTCGGCGCGGGCGGAGCCGTCGACACCCAGCGTGACGTCGGCGGTGAGCAGCCAGCGCCCGCGGTTGGCGTCGCGCAGCACGGCGCCGGCGGGAATCTGGGTGCCGGCACGCCCGGTGAGGGCGGTGCCGCGCAGGTAGCTGTAGCGCGCCTGGCGCCGGGTCAGCCCGGCGTAGGCGACCCGCTGTTCGAGCCAGTCGCCACTGGCGTGGTCCGGATCGAGGGCGCGGTAGATGACCTCGCCCAGCTCCTCCAGGTCCGCACGGACCTGGGCGATGAGCCCGAGCATCTGCCCGTCGGGGCTGTCGGGCGCGAGGTCGATGTCGTTGCCATAGATGGCTCGGAACCCCTGGTCCAGCTCCGCAAGGATGCTGTCCAGGCGTACACCGACATAGCCCTTGTTGGTCAGTTGTCCCATGTTGGTTCTCCAAAGAAAAAGCCCCACGCGAGGTGGGGCTTCGGTTTGACGGCGGCGGCCGATCAGCGCTGGACGCGGGTACTCAGGTCATTGCCGAGGTTGTCGCGCAGCGTGACGCCGATGGCCAGGCGCCGGTCGTCGGGGGTGACGTCCAGCTGGAAGTCGAGGATCTCGCTCACCCCCTCGGTGGTGAGGATGCAGCGCTTGATGTCCACCTCGATCTGCGCCAGGTCCGCCGGCCGCTCCATGCGGGGCAGCCAGGGCAGGCCGTGCTCCAGGTCGAGGAACCAGTCCCCCTGGAAGGAGCGCAGGCGCGTGCACACTCGCTGGGCCACGCATTCGCCGCCGTCGGCGTAGTTGTTGCGGCCCTGGCCGAAGGTCCAGTCGCCGTCCTTGTCTATTCGTCTCACTCTCATTGTCGTGTCCTCATTGCGGCACACCGGTGACGGCCGGGCCAGCCATGACCTGGCCGTGCAGGTGGCGTTCCAGGCTGATGCCGCTGGACACCACGTCGCCCTTGCCGGTCATGCCCGCCTCGAACACCACAGGGCACTTGATCAGCACCTTGGCGCCGTCCAGCGTCAGGGTGCCGCCCTCGTCCAGGCGTACATAGGCCGAACCGTCCAGCCGGCGCAGTTCCACCGCGTCGGTGGCGAAGGCCGGGACGACCTGGGGCAGCGAGCTGATACCCATCACCGCCACGGCGTCCGACAGGTCGTGCTGGCGGTAGTCCAGCGGTTCGCTGGAGGCACCGGAATGCCACCAGCCGTCGATGCAGCGCTCGTTGAACACCAGCAGGCATTCGTCGCCCGGCTTGACCGGGAAGGTCAGCACGAAGCCGCCGCCGCGGGGGAACTGCACCGGCACGTCGGGCAGCATCGGCAGGGGCTGGCGCGAGCCATCCATCAGCTGCTGCTCGATCATCGGCTGCACGCTGGCCACCTGGCGGGCGGCATCGAAGGCGACGATGCGCCCCGGCAGCGCGGTGTGCAGGCGCTTGATGCGGGTGTCGAGGGCGGTGCCCATGGCGACCTCGGTCGAGGGGGTCTGCCAGTCATAGTTACCCATTGCTCTTGCCTCCGGATTGGCTCTTGGCGCCGCCGGCCGGCTGGAACTCGCCCTTGCTCACGGTGAGCACGCAGAACCAGTCCTTCTCCATGACGTCGCCCTTGCTGATGATCCTGACGATCTTGTAGTCGCCGTCGAAGCGCGGCTCGATGGACTTCACCCGCACCGTGCCACCGACCCGGGGTGCCGGGTCGATCAGGCAGGTCAGCTCCAGGCCGCCCTCCACTTCCTTGGGTGAGCCGATCAGGCCGGTTTCCTGGGAGAGGAACACGGCCTGGTCGTCCAGCACGTTGCCGGCGGGCAGCAGCAGCAGTTCGCCGTCCTGGATGGACCAGTCGGCGCCCTGCTCCGCCGCCACCTGGCTGAGCACGTCGCGGCTCAGCCCCACAAGTACCTTGCCGCGCGGCAGGGGCCGTTGCTTGGGCAGGGTGATCTGCCCCGGCGTGGTGGACTTCATCGACTGCACCGCTGCCTTGACGTGGTCGTCGGCAGTGCTGCCGGCGGCGAGGGAGCGGCTGATGCGCGCCTCGCGGTAATCCACCGCGCCGGTGGCGCAGGTGAGCACGGTGATGTTGTCCAGGTCCTTGCGCTCCACCGCCGCCTCGGCGATGTCGCCGGCGTAGAGCAGGCGCAGCTCGCTGTAGCCGGCCCAGAGCCAGGCCTTGCGCAGGGTGCCGTCCTGCAGTTGTTCGCGGTGCTCGGGGTTGAGGTTCCAGACGCGGATCGTCCCCGGGTTGGGTTTGTTGTCGATGCTCTTGGTGAAGTCGAAGGCCACCCGCAGGCTGTCGATCACCAGCCCTTCCTGGTCGGCACCGAGGATCAAGCGGTAACGCCGGCCGAACTGCCTCATGGCTGCACCTCCGCTTTCTCGCCGATGTGGAGCAGGCAGCGGCTGCCCATGTCATCGCCCCCGATGGGATCGAGGCCGACGCCGCTGACATCCTCCAGCCAGAGGAAGAACGGCAGGGTGCTGCGCCAGAGCATCGGCACGCCGGTCACCAGGGTCAGGCCCTGGGCCAGCCAGGTGCCCTTGGTCTCGTCCAGCAGGTCGATGGCCCAGTGGTCGCCGATGCTGTTGTAGCGAAGGGTCAGGCGCAGGCGGTAGCCGGCGAACTCGAAGCTCTGCTCCTGCAGCGGGTCGCTGCTGATGGGGATCTGCTTCATGAGAACACCGTCCTGCCTACCGCATGCGCAAAGCTCTCATTGCGCTTCTTGGTCTTGGGCGTGGTCTTGCCCTTGGACTTCTTCTCCGCTGCCTGGCACTGGGAGCGGCCGGAACGCTTGGTCCCGGCCGCCGGGGTGACCACGCCATTGATGACGCGGGTATCCACCACCAGGACTTCGCGCAGGGTCAGGTCCAGCTCGATGGCGCCATCGATGGCCTGCACGGCGGAAATCGTGGTGAGCAGCATGTTCTTGTACAGGTAGAAACCGGTCTGCACCTGCAGCAGCTCACCGGCCTTCTGGGTGTCCAGCAGGCATTGGTAGACCTGTTGCAGGCGCGACTGGCTGGGCGAGCTGTCGAAGCGCGACAGCGGCTGGTACTCCAGCATCCAGGGCGCCAGGGGCCGGGCCTTGGGCGTATCCACCTGGGGCTTGAGCCAGCTCTTGAGCTCGCGCTGGGCCCGATTGCGGGCCTGCCGGGTCAGGTTGGCCAGGATCCCCGGCTTCACCTCGTCGACGAAGTCGACACTGCTGCGCAGCCCCGGCGTGACCTCGGCGGCCAGTGCCGCCAGGGGGTCGTAATGCTCGACCACGATGCCCTTGATCTTCAATGTGCGGGGCTGCGCGTAGGCGTGGTCGGCAATGTTGGCGCCGCTCTCCACCGGGTTTTCGGTGATCTTGAGTTCAGCGGTGTGGGTTTCGTTGATGACCGCATCGAGCCTCATCGTGCCGATGCGGCGGTTGATCAGCATGACCATCGATTCACCTCACTGTCTGATGTCACTCTGGTTGTTGTGGGTGGCCAGGCGCTGCTGGTTGGAGGCCACCTGCTCGGCGACCTCCCGTCCGATGGCTTGGGGGTTGTCTCCGCTCACGTGGACGGTGACCGACTGGTTGAAGCTGTTGTTGCTCACCGGCGCCGCGAGGGCGGCTGCGCCGACGCCAGCGCCCAGCGCCGCGCGGCTCTGTGCATCCTGCACACCGGCCGTGAACTGGCTGGCGCCTTCCACCAGGCGAGGTGCCGTGGCGGCCTGGTCGTCGGTGCTGTTCCAGCCGAAGAACCCGGCCACGCCGGAGAACATCCCAGGCGACTCCTTGGCTGCCTCGGGCGCGCCTTCCTTGTCGCCACCGAAACCAAACATCCCGGCGACCTTCTTGAACCCGGCGCTGAGCACCTCGAACTGCGCTGCCACGCCTTCGAACCAGCCGTTGAAGGCTTCCTTGAGGCCGTCGAAGTCGCCAGTGATGAGGGCGAAGATTCCTTTCAGCAGATTGAAGAGATTGCTGATGCTGGCGCCGATGACGACCATCAGGCCCTCGCCGAAGGCCATCACCGACTCGCTGCCCTCCGTCCAGAAGGCCATGAATTGCGCCTTCAGCCCATTCAGCACGGCCTCTACCGCAGCGATGCCATTGAGCAACGGCTCCCAGGAGAACAGGCTGCCGATCACTTCGAACTGCGTGGCCAAGCCTTCGAATATCCCGCCGAACGCTTCCTTGACGCCGTCGAAATCTCCTCTGAGCAAGGCGGAGAAGCCTTTGAACAGGTTGATGACGTTGCTGATGCCCGCGCCGATGAACATCATCAGGCCGTCGGCGAAGGCCATCACCGTCTCGCCGTTCTCCGCCCAGAAGGCGTCGAACTGCGCCTTCATGTCCGCGAGGATGGCGCCGACTTCCTTGAAGCCCTTCACCAGCGGCTCCCAGACGCCGCCGAAGGCCGATTCGCCGCCGTCCAGGTAGGTCATGAAGTCGTCCACCAGGGCGATCACCACCACCAGGGCGGCGATGATCCACATGATGGGGTTGGTGGCGAAGGCCATCAGGCTGGCGCGGCCGACCCAGAGCAGGGCCGTGCCGAGCATCATCAGGGCGTTGTCCCAACCGACGGTTCCGCTGACCACGAAGTCCAGCGCGCGGCCGAAGTTGTAGACCGCGTCCAGGCCTTCGGCGACCAGCGTCATGGTCTTCTGCAGCCCTTCGGTGATCAGCTCCTTGTTGGCGTCCACCACCGCGAGGAAGCGGTCCGCCAGGAATGACAGTTGCGGGGCGAGGCCCAGGCCGACCCGCGTCTTGACCCCGTCCAGCACCTTGTCCAGTTTCTCCATGGACGTCTGGTAGTCCTTGGCCGACTGGGCCTGCTCGTCGGTGACGACGCCCAGGGCATCCGGCCCGGCCTTGAGGTCCTTCAGGCTGCCCAGGGAGGACTGCACGAAGTCGAAGAGTTTGGAGGACACCTGGGAAATGGCGCCGCCGATCCTGGAGGTACTGCCCTCGACCTGCGCCGCCTTGCCCTGAACCTGGTTGAGGGTCTCGATGTAGGTGTAGTGGGCCTTGTTGCTGGAGAGCAGGGTGTTGCGGGTGACCTCGACGTTCTGCCTGAGGTGGTTCACCACGCTGATCTCCTGCACCAGCGTATTGCTGATGACGTTCAGCTCCTGCTTCAGGGTGTTGGTGATCTGCTGCAGGCCCAGCGCGAACTGCGTGCTGAGTTGTTGGATTCCAATTTCAATTGCCATTGGCCTGCCTCTCGTGGGCCTGACGCTGTGCGTCATCCCATTCGGCTATCGCGTCATGGAAGTCGCACAGGTCGGCCAGGGTGTAGAGCGCGCGCAGCTCGTGCAGGGTGCAGAGCTGGCGCATGACAGGGGTGAACAGGAACCAGTCGGTCACTCCGCCTTGGCCGGTCCCGGCAGAATCGCCGACAGGGCTGGCGCGGCGGCGGCGAAAAAATCGGCGAACTGGTACTTCACCCCCTCCACCAGCAGCGGCACCAGGTGCCCGCGGTGTTGGTTGAAGTGCGCCTCGGCGCGGTCGGCGAGGCGGAATGCCGCGCCGTCGGCCGGTTGCACATTGGTCTGCTGGATCACCAGCGCTTCGATCTCCGCCACCACCGGATCGCCCAGGTTGGCCAGGATGGCGCCGATGGCCAGGCTGTCGCCGCCCTCGCCGCGCTTGATCTCCACGCCCTGCAGCAGGCGCGCGGCCTTCTTCAGGGCGTTCCAGGCCGGCATGGCGTTGGCCGGGCGCATGACGTAGTCGAAGCCGTCGAGGTTGATGCGATGTTCGGCGTTCATGGTCAGGCGACTCCTTGTTCCAGGTTCACGTTGGCGCGCTCGAAGACGATGGTCCAGGTGGTGTCGTTGGCCTCGCTGCCACGGGTCACCTCGGGACGCTTGGTGAAGTAGCCGCGGGTGGCGCTGATCAGGTCTTCGTTGAGCAGGTCGCGCATTTCCAGGGTCAGCGGGGTGAAGGCCTTGAGGTTGCCTTCCTGCAGCAGGCGCAGGCTGTTGAGGAACTTGTTGTCACGCGAGTGCTGCTTGAGCTTCAGGGTGAGGGTCGCGGACCGGTCGTTGTTGGCAACGAACACGCCGGTGCCGTTGCTGCCAATCTTCATGGAGCCGGATTCGGCGGTGAAAGCCAGCTTGAGGACATCGGCGCCGGCGCCCCAGTCGCTGATCTCGTAGCCGTTGATCAGGACGGACAGTTGTTTCTGGTCGTAGATAGCCATGGAAAATCTCCGGAAATGAAAAGGCCCCACGCGGGGGCCGGAAAACGTTGGGTGGGTCGGGATCAGCGGTCGAAGTTGACCAGCACGTCCACGGAGTGAACGGCGCCGGCCATCTTCAGGGCCACCTGGATCGGCGGCGCCTTGCGCTGCTCGCGGTCGGAGGTGGACAGGTTGTCGACGCTGTCGGCCCAGACGTAGTAGCCCTCGTCCAGGCGCTCGCCGCTGACCAGGTTGCCGAAGGGGTCGCCGTTCCATACACCGGGGGCGAAGGCACCGTTGTTCACGCCCTCGCGGCAGACCTTGCGCACGGCGGCCAGCAGGCGCGCCACACCGGCGTCGGTCAGCGGCACCTTGCTCGAAGAGCGGTAGAGGGTGGCGAAGACCTCCTTCTGCACCGCGTCGACGTACCAGTCGAGGATGTGCACTTCATCGAAGAAGCGGCCACCGATCACGGTGCCCTCGGCGACCATCGCCGACTCGTCGAAGTAGGTGTAGAAGTTCAGGCCCAGCTTCCGGCACTTGTCCGCTTCGGTGAGGGTCAGGTTGTCGGCGCTGATGCCTGGCAACTGCTTGAACTTCATGGTCAGGGTGGAGTTGTTGGCGGCGAAGTTCACCGACAGCGCACGCGCCAGCCAGCTGGCCACGGCGTAGGGGTCGTTCTTGTCGTAGACCGCGACGGTGCGGTAGCTCTGGCGATCCTTCAGGCGCTTGAACGGGTTGCTCGGCACGTTCTCCAGGTGGCTGGGGTTCTGGGTGGTGACGCCGAAGACCTTCTTGTCCGCAGCCAGCACCCAGGCGGCCGCCTGTTCGATCTCGTCGTCGGTCAGGGACGCGGCGACGGTGGCGGCGTACCATCCGGAGTTAACCTCCAGCAGCGCGGTGAAGGCCTCGGGCAGGGTCTGCGCAGCCAGCACCAGGGCATCGCGGCCGGCGACCTTCTGCGCCATGCCGTTCTCCAGGCGCAGCAGGCCACCCAGGTAGGTGCCGGTGGCGCCCAGGTCCTGGACGAAACCGACGGACTTGGCCTGGCCGGCGACATCGGCTTCGAGGATGAAGCGGTTGGCCACGGCGTCGTAGCGGCAGCTGACGGCCTGGGCGGTGAGCTTGGCGTCGATCAGCGCGGCGATGGCCGGCAGGTCGCTGGCGGCGCTGAAGTTCAGGCCGGTGACGTCCTGGCGGACGCCGTCCACGGTCACCGAGAACTGGCCGGCGCTGATGGCCTTGAGCTGGTCCAGGGTGGCCACCAGCGGCGTGCCGTTGAGGGCGGCCTTCACCGCCGGCACGTTGCGGGTGTTCTTCAGCCAGCGCGCCACCAGCAGTTGCTTGGGTCGCGGGCTCTGGGCGAAGAAGGCGCTGGCGGCCAGGGCGGTCTGGGAGGTGCTGCCGAAGGCGGCTTCCACCTCGGCCTGGCTGGCGCAGCTGATGTAGAGGGTGGCGGCGTCGGTGAAGACGTTGCCGGCCTCGGGGGTGAACAGGGCGAGCTGGCCGAAGTCACGGCGCGGGCTGGCCACCGGTTGAACGTTGAGTTGTACGTTGACGATCTGCGAAAGCGGAAGGGACATATCAGGTCTCCGTTGGATTCACTGTAAGGGTGGCGGTGAGGCCCGTATCGGTGTGGGCGGTCACCACCGAGGAAGCGATGCGTTTCTGTTCCAGGACCACCTGGTGGCCATGGGCGAGGACCAGTTCCAGACGGGCCTGCTCCTTGGCCACGCCCGCCTCGACGGCGGACAGGTTGTCGATGGGTTTCATGCGCGGCAGGGCAACGCCCAGCCGGCGCAAACGGTCCAGGGCCCGGCTGGACTGCAGGATCGAGCGCGCGTCGTGCGCCAGATCCAGCGCCCCGGGGCCATGGGTGATGAGGTGGAAGGTGGTTTCACAGGCGGTGACGACGGTTTCCCGCTCGCCATTGCCGTTGAACTCGCGGCGGGACACGCCCACCTCGGCGGACTGCTGCTCGCGCAGGCTGGCGTACAGGCCCGCCGGCGGCGCAGCGGCCTGGTCGGCGGCCACCAGCGCCCCGGCCGGCAGCTCCAGCAGGCTGCGCAGCGCTTCGCGCAGGGCCGCCACATCCAGCCGCGTGGCGGTGATGCTCATGGTGTTCTCCTTTATATGCAGGGCACGACCCAGCGCGGGCGACCGGGGCCGCCCGGCCAGGCCGGGGATGGAACGGGTGGGCGCCGGGCGTCAGCCCAGGCGCAGGATGCGGGCGAGGTTGCCGCGGGCCCTGAAGACCAGGACCAGCAGGATCAGCAACACCCCCAGCATCCACGGCGACAGCTGCCCCACGGGGTAGCGGCCGACCGCGATGCTCAGGGCCTGGCTGCCGGTGCACAGCGCCATCAGGTAGGCGCAGAGCGAAACACCGGGGCGGAAGCGCGAACCGCGCCGCCGGTAGGTGATCAGCCGCAGGCAGATGGCCGAACAGACGAAGAGGGTCGCGGTGGCCAACGGGTCATCCATTGCGGCCTCCCGCGCCTCGGCGCAACAAGGTGCGCAGCCAGTTGGGCAACTGCCCGCCGCGCATCCATTCGAGCATCCCGATCCCCCCGGTGACACAGAGGGTGGCGGCCACGAAGGCCACCACCCCGCTAGTCTGGGCCAGCCCGCGACTGACCGCCTCGACGGCGGCGTAGTAGCCCCCCACCCAGGACACCAGCAGGTAGCCGGCGCGGGTCAGGGGCTTGTAGTCACGGGCGAACACCACGAAGAAGATGGCACCGCCGAATCCTCCGATCAGCGCGTTGCCATCGATGCTGGGGATCAGGATCGCCAACCCCGCGCCGGTCATCCCCCCTGCCATTGCCGCAGCGACACTGGGCTCGGTCATGATGGGACTCCTTGAAGAGGGCCCGATGATCGACCGGGCCCGGAAACGAAAGAGCCCGCTGGTGGGCGGGCTCTTGATGGTCTGATTTCGATCTTGGAGCTAGGTTACCTTTATCGTCCCAACAGGTCAATATGGGAGAACCTGTTTTTTCAAAAATATTTTCAATGCGCCACGACAATCCCCGCACGGCTCATCGGCGCCTCCAGGCGCGCCAGGGCTTCGCGCAGTTTCAGGGCCACGCGCGCGCGCCAATCCTGGTCCCAGCGGTGCAGGGTGCTCTTGGACAGGCCGGTCAGGCGCTCGATCTCGCGGATGCTGTGGGGCGGGCGGCGGAACATGCGCATCAGCAGCGCCAGGGCGGCACGCTGCTCGGCCGAATCGGCCTGCGGCTTGAGCCAGTCACGCAGGGCCGCCATGGCCAGCACGAAGTCGCGCCCGTGGGCGTATTCGGCCTGAACCACGGCCAGTTCGAGGGGGTGGTCGGCCAGCAGGCGCTGGGCGAAACGGATCGTCATGGTGGCCTGGGCCTGCCATTCGTGGGGGCTCAGGCCGCTGGGCAGGCGCTCGACGAACTGGGTGTCGAAGCGCTCGCGCAGCACATCGATCGCCATCGCCGTGGACGACTTCGGCCCCACCCGGTGTTCAGCCATCCAATACGCTACGGCCAGGGCCTGTTCGGTGCTGTTAAACATGGGCTGTCTCCTTTTCCATGCCCCGTGGCGGGGCTAAACAAAAGCCCCGTCGACCGGTTCACGGCAACGGGGCAGCACAGGCACATATAATAATACCCATATATAGGTGCTTGCAATGAAATAGGCGCACCGTTAATCTGCTGCCCCATGGAACTCAAAGACCGAATCCGGGCGGCGCGAAAGCACGCCAACCTCAGCCAGGTCCAGCTCGCCCAGGCGACTGGCATGACCCAGGCCTCCATCTCCGATCTGGAGCGTGGCAAGTCGCGCGCGACCAGTTTTGCCACGCAGATCGCCACCGTCTGCGGCGTCAGCCCGCGCTGGCTCGCCGAAGGCCACGGCGGCATGCTCGACACGCGCATGCCGCCGTCCGGCGCGAACGCCAACTGGGCCGGCGCCGTGGAGTCCTGGGACGACGACACCCCGCTGGACCCCGACGAGGTCGAACTGCCCTTCTACAAGGAAGTGGAACTGTCCGGCGGCAAGGGCAGCACCGTGGTGCTGCAGACCACCGGGCGCAAGCTGCGCTTCGGCAAGTACTCGCTGCGCAAGAAGAACATCGACGCGGCCAGCGCGGCCTGCGTGACGGTGAACGGCAACAGCATGGAACCGGTCCTGCCCGACGGCAGCACGGTGGGCGTGGACACCAGCTCGCGCACCATCAAGGACGGCGACATGTACGCCTTCGACCACGACGGGCAACTGCGGGTGAAGCTGCTCTACCGCCTCCCCGGCGGCGGGCTGCGCATCCGCAGCTTCAACAGCGACGAACACCCCGACGAACGCTACGAGGCCACTGAAGTGGCCGAGCACATCAACGTCATTGGCCGGGTGTTCTGGTATTCGGTGCTGCTCTAGGCAGCGCTGGCACCGCGTGACCTCCGGAACACAGGCAAAAAAATGGGCGACCATCTGGTCGCCCGCCCAATTCATTCCGGGATGGGAATGCTAGAAACGCTTGTGTCCGATCACGCAAGATTCAGACGCGTCCTTTGTACCCCCCGAGCGCCGGCCCAACCATTGCACCAAGGTCTAACAGGCCGTTGAACACGCCCTGTGCTGCCCCGCCTGGAACCCCAGCGGCCTGCCGGCTCAAGCCTCTTCCCGACCCAATCCGTACTGCCGCAGCTTGTTGGCGATGGTGGTGTGCGACACCCCCAGGCGCTTGCCCAGTTGCCGGCTGCTGGGGTGGTCGGCGAACAGCCGCTCCAGCACCGCCCGCTCGAAGCGCCCGACGATGGCCTCCAGCCCGCCTTCCAGGGAGAAGTCCCCAAGGGGCTGTGGCGCGCCGTAGTCCGGCAGGCGGATGTGCTCGGCACGCACCTGGCCGCCTTCGCACAGGGAGACGGCCTGGAACAGCACGTTCTCCAGCTGCCGCACGTTGCCCGGCCAGTGGTAGCGCGACAGCCGCTCCAGCGCCTGGGGCGCCAGGGTCGGCAACGGGCAGCCGATCTGCCGGCTGGCCGAGTCGAGGAAGTGCTCCACCAGCGGCGCCAGCCCATCCAGGCATTCGCGCAGCGGCGGGATGTGCAGGGACAGCACGTTGAGGCGGTGGTAGAGGTCCTGGCGGAACTCGCCCCGCGCGCACAGCTCCGACAGGTCCACCTGGGTGGCGCAGATCACCCGCACGTCCAGGTACACCTCCTCGTCGCTGCCCACCCGGCGGAAGCAGCCGTCCTGCAGGAAGCGCAGCAGCTTGGCCTGCAAGCGCGGGCTCATCTCCCCCACCCCATCGAGGAACAGCGTGCCGCCGGCAGTCAATTCCAGCAGCCCCAGCTTGCCCTCCGGCCGGGCGCCCTCGAAGGCCCTGGGGCCGTAGCCGAACAGCTCCGTCTCAGCCATGGATTCCGGCAGCCCGGCGCAATTCAGCGCCATGAACGGCGACTGCCCGCGTGGGCTCGCCAGGTGGCAAGCACGGGCCAGCAGCTCCTTGCCGGTGCCGGTCTCGCCCTCGATCAGCAGCGGCGCGTCCAGCGGCGCCATGCGCCGCGCCTCGCGCACCACCGCCGCCATCACCCGCGAACTCTGGAAAATGCTGTCGAAGCCGCGAAGCTCGTGCTTGCGCACGTTGTAGATGCGCTCCCCCACCCGGTCGGCGCGGTGCAGAGTCAGCACCGCGCCGGCCAGGGCCTCGCTCTCGTCGTGCTCGGATTGCAGCGGCGCGATGTCGGCCAGGAACACGTCGCCGCGCACCTTGATGCGCAAGCCGTTCACACGCGCCTTGTTGGCCCGCACCACCTCCGGCAGGTCGAAATCCTCCACGTAGCGCGACAGCGGGATGCCCGGCACCTCGTCCACCCGCACGCCCAGCAACTGCGCCGCCGCGCGGTTGGCGGCGACGATGGAGCCGCCCATATCCACCGACAGCACCGGGAACTCCAGCGCCCCCAGCAGGGCGTTCAGCTCCAGGTGACGGCGTTCGCTGGGCATCAGCCCCACGCGCTTCACGCCGAATACGCCGGGGATGGCCTCCAGCTTCGGCCGCAGGGATTGCAGTTGCAGGTTGATGAGGTTGGGGCACAGCAGATAAATGGCGTTGCCCTGGTCCCCGCCCACTTCGCCACGGTTGACGTTGATGCCGTAGTCGACGAGCAGGTTGAGGATGTCGCGCAGGATGCCTACGCGGTTCTGGCAATGGACTTTGATACGCATGAGGCACCCCGAAACGGGCTCTTGTCAGTGCACCTCCAAAAACTACCTGCGTTGTCATCGCTGCGTTAAAAACCGACTCAAAGTGCTCATTTACACCACGTAAACTGCGCTTTTTCGCCTGTTTTTGCCTTGCGCTGACGGCCTCGCCTACGTTTTCAGAGGTGCACACCAGGGGCAGTGCCGGGAAAATCAGCGTCCTGCCCGATTTTTCCGTCAAGAATATGTGACGCTTCGACGCACCAGCAAGGCCGAAACACCGGCCACCGGCAAAATCGTAAAGAATTCGTTACGAAACACACCCCCGCCTCCCCATCCAACCCGACCTCCTGCACCGCCCCAGCCCACCGAAACGCGGTATCCCTGGGTCAACACAACAACAACGTCGCGCCCTGGGAGGCCGAATGAAAACCACCCACTACGTGGCCCGCGAGCCGGACGACAGCGGCTTCATCCATTACCCGGACAGCGAGCACGCCGTCTGGAACACCCTCATCACCCGCCAGCTCAAGGTGATCGAAGGGCGCGCCTGCCAGGACTACCTGGACGGCATCGAACGCCTCGCTCTGCCCCACGACCGCATCCCCCAGCTCGACGAGATCAACCGCGTGCTCCAGGCCGCCACCGGCTGGCGCGTTGCCCGCGTCCCGGCGCTGATCCCCTTCCAGACGTTCTTCGAGCTGCTGGCCAGCCAGCAGTTCCCCGTGGCCACCCTCATCCGCACCCCGGAGGAGCTGGACTACCTGCAGGAGCCCGACATCTTCCACGAGATCTTCGGCCACTGCCCCCTGCTCACCAATCCCTGGTTCGCCGAGTTCACCCACACCTACGGCAAGCTCGGCCTCAAGGCCACCAAGGAAGAGCGCGTGTACCTCGCCCGCCTCTACTGGATGACCATCGAGTTCGGCCTGGTGGACACGCCCCAGGGCCGCCGCATCTATGGTGGCGGCATCCTCTCCTCGCCGAAGGAAACGCTCTACTCGCTGTCCAGCGAGCCCGAGCACCAGGCCTTCGACCCGCTGGAAGCGATGCGCACGCCGTACCGGATCGATATCCTGCAACCCCTATACTTCGTGCTGCCGGAGCTGAAGCGCCTGTTCGAGCTGGCCCACGAGGACATCATGGCCCTGGTCCACCAGGCCATGGCCCTCGGCCTGCACGCGCCGAAATTCCCGCCCAAGGCGGCCTGAACCGAACCAGACTCAAGGAGCCGGCGAGCCACGCCGGCCGAACGAACAACGGAGAACCCCATGACCGCCTTGTCCCAAGCGCACTGCGAAGCCTGCCGCGCCGGCGCCCCGCTGGTTTCCGACGACGAACTGGCCACGCTGATCAAGGAGATCCCGGACTGGAACATCGAAGTCCGCGACGGAATCATGCAGCTGGAGAAGGTCTTCCTGTTCCGCACCTTCCGCCACGCCCTGGCCTTCACCAACGCCGTCGGCGCCGCCGCCGAGGAAGAAGGCCACCACCCGGGCCTGCTCACCGAGTGGGGCAAGGTCACCGTCACCTGGTGGAGCCACGAAGCCAAGGGCCTGCACCGCAACGACTTCATCATGGCCGCGCATACCGACCGCATCGCCGAAACCGCCGAGGGCCGCAAATGAGCCACTTCGCCGCCGTGGGCCGGGTGCCGGGCGACCCCATCCTCGGGTTGATGGACGCCTTCCGCCAGGACACCCACCCCAACAAGCTCGACCTGGGCGTCGGCGTCTACAAGGACGCCCGTGGCCTCACCCCCATCCCCCACGCCGTGAAGCACGCCGAGCAGCGCCTGCTGGAGCTGGAAACTACCAAGACCTACGTCGGTGGCCACGGTGACGCCGCCTTCGGCCGCCTGCTGCAGGACCTGGTGCTGGGCATCGGCAACCCCGTACAGCGCGCCGGTCGTGCCGGCACCACCCAGGCCCCGGGCGGCACCGGCGCCCTGCGCCTGGCCGCCGAGTTCATCGCCCGCAACCTGCCGGGCCGTGGCGTCTGGCTGAGCGACCCGACCTGGCCGATCCACGAAACCATCTTCAACGCCGTCGGTGTCACGATCAGCCACTACCCCTACGTGGACGCCGCCAACCGCCTCGATGTCGAAGGCCTGCTGGCAGCCTTCGAACGCATTCCCGTCGGCGACGTGGTGCTGCTGCACGCCTGCTGCCACAACCCCACCGGCTTCGACCTGGCCCAGGCCGACTGGCAACGGGTGCTGGAGGTGGTGAAGCGCCGCGAACTGCTGCCGCTGATCGACTTCGCCTACCAGGGCTTCGGCGATGGCCTGGACGACGACGCCTGGGCCGTGCGCCTGTTCGCCGAAAACCTGCCGGAGGTGCTGGTCACCAGCTCCTGCTCGAAGAACTTCGGCCTCTACCGCGAACGCACCGGCGCCCTCATCGTCTGCGCCGAAGATGCCGAGAAGCTCGCCGACGTCCGCAGCCAACTGGCCTTCCACGCGCGCAACCTGTGGTCCACCCCGCCCGCCCACGGCGCCGCCGTGGTCGCCACCATCCTCGAGGACGCCAAGCTGAAGGCTGAATGGATCACCGAGCTGGAGGGCATGCGCCGCCGCGTCGCCGACCTGCGCCGGGGCCTGGTGGAAGCCCTGCAGCCCTACGGCCTGGCCGAGCGCTTCGCCCACATCGGCGTGCAGCGCGGCATGTTCTCCTACACCGGCCTATCGCCGGAGCAGGTGGCGCGCCTGCGCAGCGAGTTCAGTATCTACATGGTGGGCACCGGCCGCGCCAACGTCGCCGGGCTGGACTTCAGCCGCATCGGCGACCTCGCCGCCGCCATCGCCAAGGTCTGCTGAACGCACCGAGGCGGCCCCTGCCCGGGGTCGCCCGGTCGGCTCAGTAATCCACCTTGCCGCGCCCGGCCTTGATCGCCCCGCGCTTGCTCTTGCCGTCGAGGCGACGGGTCTTGGAGCCGAGGGTGGGCCGCGTCGGCCGGCGCTTCTTCTGCACCACCGCCGCCTCGCGGATCAGCGTCGCCAGACGCTCCAGCGCATCGGCACGGTTCTGTTCCTGGGTCCGGTACTGCTGGGCCTTGATCACCACCACCCCATCGGCGGTGATGCGCGCATCCCGAAGCGCCAGCAGGCGTTCCTTGTAGAACGGCGGCAACGACGAGACCTGGCTGTCGAAGCGCAGGTGCACCGCACTGGAGACCTTGTTGACGTTCTGCCCACCGGCGCCCTGGGCGCGGATGGCGGTCAGTTCGATCTCGTCGTCGGGGATCTGGACGTTGGAGGAAATCTGCAGCATGACGACGACCCGCGAAAAAGGGCGCCCAGAATACGCCGCGCAAAGGCCCTGATGCGAGCACGCTAGCCCGCCAACACTGAACTACGCTTAGCCAACGATCCGCTTCGCAAGGGAGGCCAAGGGGATGAACATCCGTCAGAAACTGGTGGCATCGGGCGTCATCAGCGTGCTCGCCGCCGCGCTGCTGGGGGGCATCGGCCTGCTCGGGCAGAACCGCCTCGCCGATGCGCTGGCCGAGAACCAGCTGAGCGTCACTGCCCTGCGCAACCACATGGAAGGCGACATGATGCACGACGCCCTGCGCGCCGACGTGCTCGCCGCCTTCGTCGCCAACCCGGGCGACAGCGCCGCCGCCAGCCAGGTGCGCAACGACTTCAGCGAGCACAGCCAGTGGTTCCGCAAGGTCATGGACGAGAACGCCAAGCTGCCGCTGAGTCCCGAGCTCAGCCAGTCCATCCGCGACCTGCGCCCGCTGATCGACACCTACATCGCAGCAGCCGGCAAGCTGGTGGACGACGCCCTGCGCGATCCCCAGGCGAGCCGCGCGCAGCTGAGCGACTTCCAGCGCATTTTCAGCGAGCTGGAGGAGCGCAACGAGAAGCTCAGCACCCTGATCGAAACCCGCGCCGACGAGGCCCGCCAGACTGCCAGCGACGCCGTACACAGCGCCGCCTGGTGGCTGCTGGGCGGGCTGGTGCTGGTCTGCGTCGTGCTCTGCCTCGCCACCGCACAGTTGATGAGCGCCATCATGCGCCCGTTGAAGAAGACCATCGACGTGGCCCGTGCCATCGCCCAGGGCAACCTGCGCAACAGCATCCAGGTGGAAAGCCGCGACGAAGCCGGCCAGCTGATGGAAGCCCTGGCCCAGATGCAGAACAGCCTGCGCGAGATGATCGCCAGCATCCGCCTGGAGAGCGAGGAGCTGCGCGGCACCGCCACCACCCTCAGCGACACCTCACGGGGCATCGTCGACGGCGCCAACCAGCAGGCCGAGAGCGCCGCCAGCATGGCCGCCGCCATGGAGCAGATGATCACCAACATCGCCCAGATCGCCGACCACGCGCGCAACGCCCAAGGCATTTCCGCCCATTCCGAAGGCCTGGCCAGCAGTGGCGGGCAGGTCATCCTCGGCGTGGTGGACGGCATGAACCGCATCGCCGAGGCGGTGAACAGCTCCTCCAACACCATCACCGCCCTGGGCCGTTCGTCCGAAGAGATCCACTCCATCATCCAAGTGATCAAGAGCATCGCCGAGCAGACCAACCTGCTGGCCCTCAACGCCGCCATCGAAGCGGCCCGGGCCGGCGAGGCCGGGCGTGGCTTCGCCGTGGTCGCCGACGAGGTGCGCAACCTCGCGGCGCGCACTGCCCAGTCCACCCAGGAGATCACCGGCATGATCGCGCGCATCCGCGAAAGCACCGACCAGGCCGTGAACAGCATGCAGACCGGCGTCACCCGCGTGCAGGACGGCGTCACCCTCGCCACCCAGGCCGGCAGCTCCATCAGCGAGATCCGCGAGGGCGCCCACAAGGCCGCCGAAGTGGTGGACGAGATCTCCCACACCATCGGCGAGCAGTCCAAGGCCAGCAGCGAAGTGGCCCAGCGGGTCGAACTCATCGCCCACATGTCCCGCAGCAACACCGAGGCCATGCACGAACTGGCCGCAGCCGCCCAGCGCCTGGACCAGGTGGCCGCCGCCATGCAGTCCTCGGTGTCGCGCTTCCAGGTCTAGCCCGCCCCTCCCCTGCCCGCCCACAAAAAAGCCGCCTTGCCCATCAGGGCAAGGCGGCTTCGTGGTGCGGCCAAGCCAGCGGTCAGGCTGCCAGGCGAACGGCCTCCAGCAACGCCGGCAGCGGCAGCGCATGGGCGCCGCCGATGCTCAGGGTCACCTGCTGGCCGGCGGCCCCGGCATAACGCTGCAGGGCTTCCGGCGTCAGCTGTGCGCCGTTGAAGGCGGCGTCGAAGCGCTTCTGGTCGCCCGCCACCTCGAAGGCAGCCAGCAGGCTGGGCTCGGCCACCTCCTGGGCCGTGTTCACCGCCACGGCGGTGCTCACCCCGGCCGCTTCCAGCGCCAGGGCCAGGTTCACCTCGGCCTGCAGGGCGCCGTTGAACTCCACCGATAGCTGGCGGGTGTTGCCGGTGGCACCGATGCAGGCCAGCAGGCTGGCACTGTCCAGGGACTCGGCAGTGTTCACCCGCACCAGGGTGTTGGTGCCGGCGCCCGCCACCACGCTCGCCAGGTCGGTCTCGCCGGCCTGCGCGCCGTTGAACACCAGGCTCAGGTGGCGGCCGTTGCCTGCGGCGCCCAGCGTGTCGCGCAGCTCGTCCGCCGTCAGGGCCTGGGCACCACCGATGACGATGCCGGTGCTCGCCCCGGCCGCCTCGACCGCCTGCAGCAGGTGCGCGGCCGGTTGCGTGCCGCTGAGCTCCACGGCGAGGTTGCGCCCGTCGCCGGCCGCTTCCAGGGCCGCCAGCAGCGCTTCCGGGGTCAGCGACTGGGCGGCACCGATGCCGATGTCGACCCGCTCACCCGCCACGCCCAGCGCGGCCAGCAGCGCTTCGGCGCTGGCGCGGCCGCCGGTGAAGGTGGCGCGGACCTGGCGACCATCACCGGCCGCCGCCAGGGTCGAGCGCAGTGCAGCGGGGTTCACCGCCTGGGCGGCGTTGATCTCCACCGCCGTGTGCGGGCCGGCGAAGCTCACCGCCTGCTGGAGGTTGCGCGTCTCGGCGCGGGCCCCGTCGAAACCGAGCACCAGGCGGCGGTCGCTGCCGGCGGCGCTCACCACCGACAGCAGCGCCCCCGCATCCAGGCCGTGGGCGGCCCCGTAGTGCACGGTGGTGTTTTCACCAGCGGCCAGGAGCACCTGGCGCAGGGTATTGATCGCGACAGAACCGTCGAAGTGCAGAACGAGTTTCATGACTGACTCCCGAAAATTCCAACGCCTCAGGGCAGCGGCTACCCTCCCAGAGTCGGCTGCATCGGGCAATCGGGACCCAGTGACGGGCGCGGGCGAAAGGTCGGAAAGCCCGGTCCGAAAGGGGCCCCGGGGCTATTCGAGGACCATCCAGTCGATGACACCCACCTCGTCGTTGGCCGGCATCTTCAGCACCTGGCCGTCGCTGCGCCGCTGCAGGATCGAGCGACCGGCGCCCTGCTTCAGGCCGTCTGCCTCGCGGACCGCCACGGCCCGGTCGGTGGGGCTGAACAGCGACAGGCCATCCCCCTCGTGACGCACGCGGGTGCCCACCGGGTAGTGCCAGCCACCCAGCACCAGCGGCCGGGCCAGCTCGCCCTCCCAGAACACCGGCTCGCGCCGGGCATCCAGCTCCAGCACCAGGGACAGCCAGTGCAGGCCATCGAACGGCAGGTCGGCGGGGCCGTCGTTGCGCAGCACCCAGTGCTCGCCCAGCTGCCGCAGCGTCGTGCCGGTCGGCCAGTCGATACCCTGCACGGAGTGGCCGGGGGTCAGCGGGCAGCTCTCGAAGTGCCAGCCGGCGGGCTTCAGGCGGTCCTCCTGGGTGCGGCGGAACTCCACCCACTCCCCGGCAGCGCAGGGCCACCCGTCCACCTGGCCTTCGCGGGCCAGGCGCACGCGGCTGGAGTCATAGCCGGTCGGCAAGTCGAGGGCGTCCACCTGCAAGCCGAGCAGTGCCATGGGCGCGGGCAGCTCGGCCTCCTTCAGGCTCTCCAGCCCGTGGGGCTGGGGCTGGTCCTGCCAGTCCAGCGGATCGAGGGTCTCCAGCTTGACCTGGCTGCCCGCCGGGAAGGTCAGGTCGCCCAGGGTCAGCGGCTGCTCCAGGCGCGGGTTGAGCGCCGCCTGACGGGCGGCGAATTCCGCCGCGAACTCGCGCTCCTGCAGCCGCAACGCGCCCATCAGTCCCACCGGCACCAGCATCACCAGCGTCAGCAGGCCGTAGCGCCAGGGACGCGCCAGCACATGCCGACGCGAGCGCGGCCAGCACAGGGAGGCCGCCAGGGCCAGCAGCACGGGCACAGCCAGCACGCCGAGCAGGTAGATCAACCCGATGATCAGGAACACGGTGGGGTTGGGAACAGGGATCATCGGCGCACCTCGGCAATGGCAGGTGCCCATGCTCGCAGAAAGCCCGGGAAGGCTGACAGGCGCAGGTGGCCATCCGCGAGGCCGATCACACTCGTGGATTCACAAGACGGACGCAGGATCGTCAGGAAGAGGAAGGAAGGCATGCGGGCCCACCCGGCAGATCGCAGGGGCACGATCCACCGGGCAGGCTCGCCGGCCGCTTACTTGGCCGGGCTGATGTCGCCCTGTTCGAGGCGCGCCTGGCTGCTGGCCAGGGCATTGGCGAGGGTGCTCAGGCGGGTGTCCGGCAGGGAGCCGGGCAGCGGGTCGACACCGGCGCTGACGAACACCTGGTTGTAGGCGTTGCGCAGGTCGGCGTAGGCCAGGTCACGCTTGAGCTGGGCCTGCAGGGTGTTCAGCTCGCCCTGGATCAGCTCCAGCTCGCCGATGCTCTGGGTGCTGTAGCGGTTGCGCAACTGCTCGGCGATCTGCCCGTCCAGGTCGGCCAGTTGCTGGCTGGTCTGGAACTGCCGGCGGGCCTCGGCGTAGTTGGCGCTGGCCACGTAGAGCTGCGCGAGGATGGCCATGGACATCGCCTGGCGGCGGGCCGCGGTGACGTCCTGGCCGGCCTTGGCCACGTCGATGGCCGCGGGCGCGGAGAGCACGTTGAACAGGTTCCAGGTGACCTTCACGCCGTAGTCGGCCCAGCTCTGGTTCACCAGGAAGCTGTTGCTGTCGTAGTGGCCGCCGGCGGAGAACTCCAGGCCGGGCAGCAGGCGCAGCATGGCCTTGCGGGTCTCGGCAGCGCTGATGCGCGCCTGGTAGTCCTGCTCACGCAGTTCCGGGCGGCTGGCCAGGGCCTGCTGCTCCAGCTGGGCGAAGTTCACCTTCAGCTCGGGCACCGCGTAGTCGTTGCTGGCGGCCAGCTGGAAGTCGGTGTTCAGCGGCAGGTTGATCAGCGCGGCCAGCTCGGTCTTGGCCAGGGACAGCGCGCGGCGCTGCTCTTCCAGCTGGCGGGTGGCCTCGATCAGCGCACGCTGGTAGCTCAGCGCCTGCACCGGATCGCCGATGCGCTGGGTGCTGAGGTTGCGGCTGTCATCGCGGGCCTTGTCGACGCGGGCCATGAGGCTGTCGATCTGCTTGAGCAGGCGCTCGGCGGCCACGGCCCGCCAGTAGGCGGAGCGCACGTCCTGGGTGATGGTGTGGATGACCTTGCGACGGCGCTCCTCGACGATCAGGCGCTGGTCGGCCTGCTGCTTGGCGCTCATGTAGCTGACGCCGAAGTCGAGCACGTTCCACACCATGGTCAGGTCCGCCACGCCACGGTCGCGGTCCTGGGAGGTGGACGGTTCCAGGGACTGGGAACCGGTCTCGATGCTGCGGCTGCTGGAGGCGCTGACGTTGTTGCGCCCGGCGTAGCCAGCGGACAGCGCCATGCGCGGCAGCATGTCGAAGGTGGCCAGGTCCAGCTGGCGCTCGGCCAAGGCATGCTCCATCACCTTGAGGCGCGCCTCGAGGTTGTACTTGATGGCCCGGGCCATGGCCTCGTTCAGGGTCAGGGGCCCGCTGAGGGGCTCCTGGTCCTTGAACATGCTGGAAAGATCCGCCCGTGCGCGGGCCTCACTCTCGCTGCGGTCGATGGGCTGGGTGGTCACGGCACACCCGCTGATGGCCAAGGCCAGTAGGCTGGCAGTGAAGAGCTTGTAGGTCTGGTTCATGCTGGCGGCCGCCCCCTGGTACGGCACGGTGATTCCCTTTCTTGTCATGTCAGCCACGGGTGGTGGCCCCCGCCACCTGCCCGAGGGCCTGGGCCAACTCGCGCACCGGGCGCAGGTCGGCTTCCTTCATGGCGTGCAGTTGCTGGCCGAGAGTGGGGGCGCCGGTCAGGCCCCGCCCGTTCTTGCCGGTGTCGCCACCGCGCCACTGCTTGCCGTCGAATACCTTCAGTTGCATGTCCTGCTGCGGCACATCCTTGCCGAACATGCTGGAGAAGCTGCTGCTGCCGAACACGCCGCCGTCGCCCCCGCCGAAGCCGAGGAAGCCGTTGGCGCCGCCGTCACTGGCGGAGCTGTCGCTGCTGGCGAAGACCTGGGCGATGTAGCTGGGCGCCAGGGCGTTCGGGTTGATGAAGATGTTGCCCACGGTGGGCACCCCGCTGCCCAGGGTCGGCTGCTCGAACAGCGGCGGCGGCAGCAACGGCGAGGTGGTGCTGGAGGGCGGCACGCTGGGCACGTTGGGCTGGATCGGTGCGGTCGGCGTGGTCGGCACGCTGGGCGTCGGGTTGGCACGGAATTCCGGATCGCCCTCGACCCCGCCGAGCACGTAGCCCACGGTGGCGAAGTTGTTCGCCATGGCATTGCCGACGGTGTCGGTGATACCGCTGCCGGCGGCCGCAAGGGACAGCCCGAGGGTGCCCTGGCCGGTGACGCCGCTGACGGTGACGCGGTAGGTGCGCGCATCCACCTGCACCAGCGACAGCAGGGTGCCGCTGGCGCTGCCGCTGGTGGCCAGGGCGAAGTCGGCCAGGTCGACGCCGCTGACGTTCTCGCTGAAGGTCACGGTGAAGCTGAGGGTGGTGTCGCGGGTCGGCGAGGTGCCATCGATGGCGATGTTGGTGACCTGCGGGGCGGCAGCATCCACCAGCACGCCGGCGGTGGAGCCCACGTTGTTGAGCACGGTCTGGGCGTTGTTGCCGGCGGCATCGCGCAGGGTCGCGCCGTTGGCATCGAGGCTGGCGCCGACGGCGATGCCGTTGCTGTCCTGCTGGCCGCTGGCGACGGTGAGGCGGAACACCAGGGCGGTGCCGCCCGAGCCGCTGACGTAGTTGGCGTAGACGGTGCCGCCGGTGTCCAGGGTGATGGCCAGGCGCGGCGTGCCGCCGGTGGTGTCGACGGTCACGGCCTCATCGAAGTTCACCGTGAAGTCGAGGGTGTTGCCGGTCAGGTAGGTGCCATTGGCCGGTACACCGACGGAGGTGACGGCCGGGGCGCGGCTGTCGATGGCGTAGTTGTTGGAATCGGTGGTGCCGGTGCCGGTGTTGCCGGCGGCATCGGTGTAGCCGGTGTTGTCCAGGGTGATCAGGTTGGTCGGGTCGGTGACGTTGGCGCTGGGCGTCAGGGTCGCCGTCCAGGTGATGCCGCCGTCGGCGGAGCTGAGCCCGCTCAGGCTACCGTTGGCCACGCTGAAGTCCGCCGTGGTCAGCCCGCTCACCGCCTCGCTGAAGGTGATGGTGACGGTGGTGCCCTGCCCGGCCTTCAGCGCGGTGTCGGTGACCACGATGGTGGCCGTCGGGCGCTGGGTGTCGATGGCGTAGTTGTTGGAGTCGGTGGTGCCGCTGCCGGCGTTGCCGGCGACATCGGTGTAGCCGGTGTTGTCCAGGGTGATCAGGTTGGTCGGATCGTTGGCGCTGGCACTGGGCGTCAGGGTCGCCGTCCAGGTGACGCCACCGTCGTTGGAGCTGAGGCCGCTCAGGGTGCCGTTGGCAACGCTGAAGTCCGCCGTGGTCAGCCCGGTCACCGCCTCGTTGAAGGTGATGGTGACCGTGGTGGTCTGCCCGGCTTTCAGCACGGTGTCGGTGACCACGATGGTGGCCGTCGGACGCTGGGTGTCGATGGCGTAGTTGACCGAGTCGGTGGTGCCGCTGCCGATGTTACCCGCCTGGTCCATCACCCCGGTGTTGTCGAGGGTGATCAGGTTGGTGGCGTCGCTGATGTTGGCGCTGGGGGTGAAGGTCGCCGTCCAGGTCAGGCCGCCATCGCTGCTGCTGAGCCCACTCAGGCTGCCGTTGGCCACGCTGAAGTCGGCGATGTCCAGGCCGGTGACCCGCTCATTGAAGGTCACGGTGACGGTGGCGGTCTCGCCGATGCGCAGGGCCGTGTCGCTGAGGGTGATGCTGGTGGCCGCCGGGCGCACGCCGTCCACCACCAAAGCCTTGTTGGCGCCCAGGGAGCCGGCAGCGCCGGGGGTCGGCAAGGTGAGGATGGCGTTCTGGTTGGCGCCGTCCTTGATGGTGCCGCCGTTCAGGCTCAGGGCCGAGCTGGAGGTGTAGTCGAGGTCGGCGGAGCTGTCGCCGGCCTGCACGGTGTAGCTGAAGGTCAGGGTGTCGGAGCCCGAGCCGGACACGTAGTTGAGCACGCGGTCGGTGGTGCCGGTCTCCAGGGTCAGGGTCGGGGTGCCGGTCACGTTCACCGCGCTGTCAAAGCGTACGGTGACGGTGATGACGTCGCCGATCTTGTAGGTGCCGTTGGCGGTGCCGGACGACACGCTGGTGACGGTCGGAGCGATGGGCGCGGTCAGGGTCAGGTCGTTGCCGCTGCCACCGATGTAGCTGGTGGTCAGCTCGGTGCCGTTGCCCGACGCGTTGATCTTGGTGCCCTCGCTGACGCCGCTGAAGGTGCCGGTCACGGCATCGGCAGCATCGTTGACGATCACCGTGTAGCTGTCGCCGCTGCCGGCCGCGTAGCCGTGGGTGACCGCCAGGGTGGCACCGGAGACATCGACGGCGCCGTTGACCACCACCCTGTCGTAACCGGTGCCGGCGGTGGCGCCGTTGATGTCCAGGGCCAGGGTGCTGCCCGAGGCCAGGGTCAGGTTGCCGTTGACGGTCAGGGTGGCAACGCCCGTGCCGCCCGGGGAGAGGGTGCCGCCGCTCTGCACGGTGACATCGCCGCCCAGGGTGCCGCTGCCGGCCAGGGTCGCGCCGCTGGCCACAGTGGTGGCGCTGTTGGTGCTGCCGTCGACCACCAGGGTGCCCGCCGCCACAGTAGTGGTGCCGCTGTTGGTGTTGCTGCCCGAGAGGGTCAGGTTGCTGGCGCCGGTCTTGGTCAGGCTGCCGGTGCCGCTGATGGTGCCGGACAGGGTGGCGGCCGCGCCGGCATTGACGGTGACCAGGCCGGTCAGCGCCAGGGCGTTGTCGATGGTGGTGTTGCCGGTGATCTGCAGCGTGGTGCCGTTGGCCAGGTTGAGCGCGCCGGCGCCGAGGTTGGCGTCGCTGGCGACGCTCAGGGTGCCGGCGTTGACGCTGGTGCTGCCGGTGAAGGTGTTGCTGCCGGTCAGCGTGAGGGTGCTGGCACCGGACTTGGTCAGGCTGTTGCTGCCGCTGATCACCCCGGACAGGGTAGTGTCGGCGCCGGTGTTGACCGTGGCGCTGCCGCTGAGGGCGATGGCGTTGTCGATGGTGGTGGCGCTGGTCACCGCCAGGGTCGAGCCGGAGGCCAGGGTAACGGTGCCGTTGCCCAGGTTGCTGTCGCTGGCGACGCTGAGGGTGCCGGCGCTCACGGTGGTGGCACCGTAGGTGTTGCTGCCGGACAGGGTCAGGGTGTTGACTCCCGACTTGGTCAGGGTGAAGGCACCGCTGATCACCCCGGACAGGGTGGCGTTGGCCGCTGCGCTGACCGTGGCATTGCCGCCGAGAACGATGGCGTTGTCGATGGTGGTGGCGCTGGACACCAACAGGGTGCTGCCGGCGGCCAGGTTCACCGCCCCCGAGCCCAGGTTGCCGTCGCTGCTCACGCTCAGGGTGCCGGCGCTCACGGTGGTGGCGCCGTAGCTATTGCTGCCGGACAGGGTCAGGGTGCCGCTGCCGGTCTTCGTCAGGTCGTAGGCACCGCTGATGGCACCACTGAGGGTGACGGCGTTGCTGTTGCCGATGCTGCTGTTGCCGGTCAGGACGATGGCGTTGTTGATGGTGGTGGCGCCGGAGACGTCGAGCACGGTTCCACCCGCCAGGATGACCGTGTCGCCGCCCAGGTTGCCGTCACCGGAGATCGACAGGGTGCCGCCGGAGACTGTGGTGGTGCCACCGTAGGTATTGCTGCCGGACAGGGTCAGGGTGCCGCTGCCTTGCTTGACCAGCGAGCCGGTGCCGGAAATCACCCCGAGCACCGAGGTGGTGGTGTTGTCGCCCCCGGCAGTGAGCGTGTAGCTGCCCAGCTGGATGCTGGCATTGGCGTTGTTGCTTGCCAGGCTGCCGATGGTCTGATTCGAGAGCAGCGTCAGGACGCTGTTGCCGTTGACCCGCACGACGTTGTTATCGGCCATGGAGGCGTCGCCATTGAGCTTCAGCCAGGCGTAGTTGGCCAGCAGGGTGGCGCCGGTGTAGGTGTTGGTGCCGGAAAGCGTGGTCGAGTAGGTGGCGGAACCGCTCTGACTGAAAACCACTCCACCGGTGCCGCTGATGGAGCCGGAGAAGGTGGTATCCGCCGTCTGGGTGCTGGTGAGACTGAAACTGCCGAGCGTCACCGAGCCGGCGCCGGAGAGGTTGCCGATCGCCTCGTTGCCAGCCAGGGCCAGGGTGGCGCCTGCGGCGACGGACACGCTGCTGTTGGAGGAGATCGCATCCCCGCCACTGGCCGTCAGGGTGCCGGCGCTGATGGTGGTGGCACCGGTGAAGGTATTGGCGGCGCCGGAGAGGGTCAGGTTGCCGGCCCCGGCCTTGGTCAGGGCGCCGCTGCCGGTAATGATGCTGGCGATGGTCGCGGTGTCGCCGGCACCGTGGGTGAAGGTCTGGGTGGTGCCAGCGCCCAGGGTGATGGTGCCGCCGGTGAGGATCAGGCCGCTGGCCTGGTCCATGTCGAGGGTCAGGCTCTCGTTGATCGACACGGCGTTGAGGTTCAGCGTCTGGCCAGCCAGGTTGCTGGCGAAAATGATGGTCTGGGTACCGGTGCTGTCGGCCGCGGCGATGGCCACGGCCTCGCTGAAGCTGGTGCCATTGCTGGCGTCGATGGTCGCGGTGTCGGTGGTGTTGGTGACGTAGATGAAGTCCGTGGCCACCGTGACGTTGGCGGTGGCACTGCCGCCGGCACCATCATTGACGGTGACCTTGACGTTGGCATCGCCGGCCGGCGTGTCGCTGCGGTAGGTGATGCGCTGCGCCACGTCGTTGACCAGCGCCGTGGTGGCGGTGGTAGCGCTGCTGGTGAAGGTGATGGTCAGCACGCCGCCGGTGTTGGTGAAGGTGGCGAAGGTCAGCCCGCCCGCCTGCAGGTTGTTGCCGCTGACGGTGAACAGTGCACCGGAGGTGTCGAAGCCCAGCACATCGCTGCTCACCGCCGTGCCGTTGCGCTGGATGACGAGGCTGGCCCCGGACCAGTTGCCGTTGCCGCTGTTCAGCGCGCCCAGCTCGGCATCGGCCAGGCTGGCGTTGCTGCCCACGTCGAGGCGCACGGTATTGCCCACGCCGCCCCAGGCGACGCTGTCACCGTTGAGGTTGCCGAGGGTGGGCGCGGCGTTGGGGTTGTAGTTGGTATCGGTGATGCCGCCATTGGTGGTGTAGAGGGTCGAGGTGGAATCACCGTCGGCGCCGTTGACGTTCGTGCCGCCGGCCGCCTTGCCACCCAGGCCACCTGCGCCGATGTTGCCGTTGGTCAGGGTATTGAAGCTGGTGCTGTCCATGCGCACGGTGCCGCCGGCGTTCCAGATGGCACCGACCCCGGCACCGCCCGCCCCGCCATTGCCCACCCTGTTGCCAGGCCCAGTGGCCGCGTCGCTGGAAACACCGCCACCGCCACCACCACCTGCCCCCAGGTTGTTGGTGAGGCTGCTGTTGACGATGGTCAGGATGCCGCTGCTGGCGTTGAAGATACCCCCCGCAGCGGCGCCCCCCTTGCCGCCGACGGCGGCAACACCGCCGCCGCCACCACCGCCACCAATGCTGGTGCTGCCGTTGTTGGCCGACCCACCCCCCCCCCCTGCGGTGTAACCGGAGGTGCTGTTGCCGTCACCACTGTAGCTGCCACCCGCGCCGCCGGCCGCACCGCCGCCACGCCCCCCGAAGCTACTGGTACCGCCCGCGCCATTGCCGCCGCTGATGCCGGAAGCGGGCGTGGCCGAGACCCCGGCGCCAGCACTGCTGCCGCCGGAGCCGCCGGGGGTCGTTCCAAAACCGCCGCCGCCGCCGCCGCCACCGCCGTAGTAGCCACCGGAGTCGCCACCGCCGCCGCCGCCACCGGACGCCTTGTTGCCGGTAATGGTGCTGTTGGTGATGGTCAGTACGCCGGCGTTGTAGATACCGGCACCCACGCTATCGGGTGCGGCCGAGTTCTCGTTGCCACCGTTGCCGACGATCAGGCCATTGCGGATGGTGATGTTGTCCAGCGCGACCTTGGAGTTGGCGCCGCTGGTGTTCACGTCCAGTATCCGAGCCTTGTTGGCCCCGTCGATGGCGAAGCCACCGCCGACGATCTGCAGGGTGTGGCCGTCGGTGACATGGATGGAAATGGTGTCGTTGAAGCCGGTGAAGGTGATGTTGCCGGTGAGGGTGATCACGTCGTCGGCGTTATCGGCAACGCCCGTGGTGATGGCGCTCTTCAACTGGGCCAGGGTGCTCACCGAGGTGGTCACCAGCAGGTGGTCGTAACTGCCCAGGCGCGACAGGTTCAGGGCATTGCTGGCGGCGATCTGGCCGGTGGTGACCTCCAGGTCCCAGTCACCGCCCTTGGCGTTGCCGCCGGTGTTGTCGTCGGATGCGGCGATGTCCGCACCGGTCATGTCCGCCAGCTTGGAGACGAAGGCATGGCCTTCGCTGCCCGCCCCCACTTCGCAGCCGTAAAGGAGGATGTCGCCCTCGGCGGTCAGCGCCTTGCCGATGGTGGAGAGCTGGGACGCGTACTGCGCGAGGTTGCCCTCGAACAACGGGCCGTTGCCCAGCAGCAGCACCCCGGAATCGCCGTGGGAAATGATGTGGATGGCATCGATGCCGGTGCGCCCGGCCAGAGCGTCGGCGATCTGCTGCACGCCGTCCTTGTTGGTGGACAGCAGCACCACCTCGGCATTGGGCGAGACGGCCTTGAGCAGCTCCTGGTAGTTCGGCGCGCGGGTGTCGACGAAGACGATTTCCTTGCGCACGCCGCTCTGACCATCGGTCACCGGACTGGCCTGCAGGTCCTGGGTGCCGTGGTTGTTGTCGGGGGTGCTCGCGTGGCTGCTGTCGCGGGCGCCGGTGTCATGGGCCGCATCGGCCGTGGGAGCGGCTGTCGCCGTCGCGGCGGCGGTATCGGCGACGGTAGCCGCCACCGCGCCGTCGAACATCATGCGCGGCTCCAGCGCACTGATCAGCGGCAGCGGGCATGCCAGCGGCGCAGCCTCCGCACCCTTGGCCTTGCCGTTGCGACCTGCCTTCTTCGAAAGACCCCAGCCCATGACTTCTACCTCCTCATTCCGACGCCCGCCTTGGCAGGTGCTCAGTTGCGTTCTTGTTCCAGGGCCCGGGCGTCCCGGGAGGTCCTGATCACATGGGCCTCGCTGTTGCGCGAGTCCTTCCAGAAATCCAGTTGTGCGTATTGCTCGAACAGGTCCGGCGGCAGCAGGGTGCGCCGCGCCGCCACTTCAACCTTGGGCCGCACCTTGTGCAGACCGCGCAGGCCCAGGGCCTGGTCGAACTCCGGGACGTCGTACTCAACGTGCTCGAAGTCGTGCGGGTACCAGGGCTCATCGAGGAATTCGTAGACCAGTTGCAGCACCCGCTCGGGCGTGGCCACCAGCAGGTCGTAGTCCACCAGCAGCAGGGAGCGGGCGTGCTCGCCGTAATAGGCATCCTTGAGCGCCGACCAGGCCAGGCCCACCAGGCGGTTGCGCTGGGCCAGGGTCTCGACCCGGCTGTAGACGGTGTTGCGTTCGCTGTCGTCGTTGAACAGCTTGGTGATCTCGTACGGGTTGGCGCGGTAGAGCCGCTCGATGCTGTCCATCACCCAGGCAACGTTGCGCACACAGGCGATCACCTTGGCCTGGGGGAACAGGTCCAGCAGGGCCGGCAGACGCGCGCACCACAGGCGGTTGGTGTCGAAGATCACCTCATGCCCGCTCTGGTCCGCGTAGTAACTGCTGAACAGGCCGGCCAGCAGGCGCTTGCGCTGCTCCTGGGTCACCACCGGGCCGAACTCGCTGTCGGCGCCGAACTGCTTGAGCAGGCCCGAGAAGAAGCTGCCCACCGGGCTGGTCATGCCGGCGTGAAAGCGCGGGTTCTGCCGCAGCAGCGCCGCCAGCAGCGTGGACCCCGAGCGTGGCAGCCCCGAGATGAAGTGATAGGTGGGTGATGGATGGGCCATGGTCTGCGTGTACGTCTGCCTGTCAGTGATACGGGGCCGGAGAGCCACCGGTGCCGCAAGGCACCGGCGGGTCGAGTGCCTCAGTTGCGCGAGGGGAAGATGCCGTCCAGCGCGATGATGAAGTTGATCCCGATGTAGGGGTTGCGGATGGCCACCGGCTGGCTGCCGCCGGCGATCTGCACCGTCACGTTCACGGTGCTGGGGTTGGTCAGCGGGACCGGGTTCGACATCGCGCTCGACCAGATCGCCGCTGCCGAAGCCGAGCCGCCCGCGGAGCCACCCAGGACGGAGTTGGTCGAACTCGGAACCAGTGCCGGGTTGGTCGGTGTGCCAGCGGCGGAGATCGTGCTGGTGCCGGACGCAAGGTGGGTGTGCATGGGCATCTGGGTCTGCAGCAGGGTCACGTTCTCAACCCCACCAAGCTCCCCCAGGTCGATGAGCGACAGGCCGGGCCCCTGGGACTGGCCGACCGGCGAGCGGCCACGCAGGTCCGGCAGGCCATAGGTGGTCTGGCCATTGCCGCCGTAGGTGGTGCCCAGCAGGGAAAACAGTGCGGTGTTCTGCGCAATCGCCATGCTCTGCCCCATGCAGAACGCATAGCCACGGGGTGCGAAGTTGCCGCCGAACATCTTGATCTCACCGATGAAAGGATCCACGTGTTGACTCTCCTCTGGCTCTGGTTTCGCGCAACCGGAATCCCGGTCGCACATGCATGCTCGTTGTTGTAGTTATGCCGGCCGATCCGTATGGAACACGGCCTGGAGTACATGGCGCCCATCCTCGACGGGCTGGCCGGGGGTCAGCAGCAGCGCCCAGCCCTCCTCGCCGGGCGGCCCCAGGCGGTACACGTCCTGGGGCAGGCTGCACTGCGGCGGCAGTACGAAGTGGGCGTGGTAGCAGTGGTGGCGAGGGGTCATGGCGATGCCCTCCTCGACACCGAGCAGCTCGACGGGCAACACCTGTTCCGGCGAGAGCCAGAGGTGGAAGGACTGGCCAACGGCCTCGGAGAGCAGCGCGTAGGACGGCATGGGGTACATGGACGGGCTCCTCAGGACGGCATGGCCGGGCGCAGCGCCGGCGTGGCGGCCGTCTGCTGGCCGCGCGGGTGACGGCGCAACTTCAGGTACACACCGTTCTCTCCCACCACCTCGAAGCCATGGCGGAAGTAGAGGCGCTGGGCCGGGTTGTAGGACTCGACATGCAGCCCTGCACTGAGGCCCTCGCGGTCGGCCCGTTCGAGGAAGCGGCCCAGCAGCTCACCGCCAATGCCGCGGCCACAGGCCTCGGGCAACAGCGCCAGGTCGATGATCTGCAGGTGGGTGTCGGTCCACAGCAGGTAGGCGCGACCGATGGGCTGGCCGGACGCCTCGATGACGTATTGTTCGGCGTCGGCGTAGTGCGCCTGGTAATAGCTGCGCTGGGCCTGGAACTGCTGGTCGACGAAACGCTCGCGAGCGGCCTGGTCCCAGGGGGTGTGCTCCAGTTCGTGGGCACGGGTGGTGCCGTAGAGCACCCGCAGGAAGGTGCGGTCTGCTTCGGTTGCCAAGCGGAGGTTCAAGGTGTGGAAAGACATACGGCGTGCATCCCTGCTGGCCCCGGGAACAGGGCCTACAACTGTAGTTACAGTTTCCCTGCACGGAGCATAGACGAGGATTTCAGTTGGCCACCATCGAAAAACCGCCGTTCGGCGGTTTCTGCAATGAATGTGAAGTGGCATTCACAACTGGCGCGCTAAAAACGCCTCCAGCGCCTCATAGGGCGCCCTCGCCCACCGCTCGACAGCCGCCCGGGTGGCGTCGTCCGCCTCGCTGCGCTTGGCATCGCCGTCGGCGCTGAAGGCCATCGCCGGGCGCTTCGCATCGTGCCCGGCAACGGCCTGCAGGTGCGGCACGGCGGCCGGGTCGATGCCCAGCAGCGGGCCCAGGCGGCCCCAGAGGGCGCCAGGCAGCTCGCGGTAGTTCAGGGCCAACGCCTCGCCTGCCGAGCACCGGTCGAGCCCGGCCTGCAGCAGCTGCCCGACCATCCAGGCGAGGTAGTCGCCGGGCGCCAGCGCCTCCCGCCCCGGCAGGCCGTCCAGCCCGGACGGGCCCAGCAGTCCGGGAACTGCATGCAGCCCGGGCTGGCGCTGGTGGGACACCACCACCTCTAGCGGGTCGCGGTAGAGGAACAAGCACGGCACCTCAGGGTAGAGCCGGCGCAGCAGCTGCGCCTCGAACAGGTTCCAGGCGTCCAGCTTCACCACCAGCCGGGTCTCGTCGCCACGGCGGCGCTGGCCATAGGCCGAGCACAGCGCGCGCACCGTCTCCGCCTGCCAGGCAGAAGCGCCGGGGTCCCGGTAATGCGCGCGCAGCACGGCATCCAGCGGCGGCGGCTCGGACAGCACCACGTGCCCGGGCAGGGCTCGCAGCAACTGCGCCAGCAGGGTGGAACCGCAGCGGGAGGTGTGGAACACCAGCAGCGACGGTTCAAGGCCGGGGCTGCGGGCCTGCCAGTCGAGCAGCGCGTCCAGGCCGGTCTGGCGGCGCAGGGCCAGGTTGAACGGCAGGCGCAGCGCTTCGTCCACGTCGTCGCTGAAGAAGGGCCGGGCCAGGGGCGTGGTGCCGAACCAGGCCCAGTCCAGCTGCCAGTTGCCGGCCTGCTCGAAGGCGCGGATCGGCAGCCATTGGGTGAAATCCAGGGCCGTCATCGCATGCTCCATTGGCGGCTCCAGGCCTGCCGTGCCTGGCGCATGACCATGCGCACATCCGCCTCGCTGAACACCAGCCCGAGGGTCTGGCCGGCGGCCACCGCATCGCGGCAGAAATCGGTGGAGTCAGTGATCAGTTGCAGGGTATGGGCCAGTTCCGGGCGCTGCTGCACCTGCGCGTTGAAGGCGGCGAAGGCGCGCATGCCCCGGCTCGGTTGCAGCGCGGGCGTGGTCGCGAGGCCCTCGGTGATGGCCTGGAACAGCCGTGGGTTCATCATGCAGTCCAGCACCAGGTGGATGCGCGGCCCCGGGCCGGGGTTGTCCACCCGGTGCGGGCGGGACAGGTCGATGAACCAGCACTCCCCCGGTGCCATCGGCACCTGCCGGCCATCCACCAGGAACTCCACGTCCGGCGGGCTGAGCAGCGGTACGTGCAGGCGCAGCGGCCCTTCCGGGCTGCCCAGGTCGGGGTCGCAGTGCTCGCGGATGCTGGCACCGGCGCCCAGGCGCAGCAGGCGGGCGCTGCGCAGGTCTTCGCCGAACCATTCGATGGCCGCCAGCCAGGCCGGCTCGGCTGCGCACAGGGCACTGCGGGCCACCGGGCCGAAACCCGGCGCCAGGGGGATCGGCGCATCCACCGCGGCCACCAGGTCGATGCCGCTCCAGTCGCCCTGGTAGTAGGCGGTGTTGAAATGCGCCACCCAGGCCGTCGGGGCGATCCGCTCCAGCGCCGCCAGCAGCGGCGCCAGGTCGAAGCGCCAGGGCAGGCGGGAGCAGATCGGCAAGGCTTCGTCCATGGAACCCTCCTGGCAGGCTGTCCGTTCGATTGTTGAGCTAGAAACCGCTTTCCCTCACCCCCAACGCCGCCATGCGGCGCCAGGCGAAGCCCAGCAGCGATTGCCGGCTGCCTTCCAGCACCACCACGCCACGCAGCGGCTGGTCGGGGGGCGGCAGGTCCTGCAGCAGGCTGAGGCGCACGCCGTACTGGGCCTGCACCGGCTCGGCGCGTTGCTGGGCATTGCGTCGCACGGCCACCTGGCCGTGGTGGTCGGAGGCCAGGGCCTCCAGTTCGAGGAAGGCGACGCCGGTGGTGTCCACCTCGTCCAGGCGCACCGGCAGGGCCGGCCGCGCCGGGTCGTCGGCGATGAAACGGCCCTCGGTGCCCGGCGCCACGCGCCAGAGGTTCTCCTCGGCCAGGTAGCCACGCAGGCGCAACCCGGGGGCGATCACCCGCGCCAGGGTCTCGCCGCTGTGCAGCCAGCGGCCCACTACCAGGTCCGGCGGCAGGTCGCGCACCACGCCGGCCAGGGGCGCGCGCAACTGCAGGCGCTCACGCTGGGCGGCCAGGCCACGGTACTCGGCCACGGCCTCGGCCAGCTGCTGCTCGATCACCCCGGTCTCGGCGGCGGTCTCGCTGCGCCCGGCCTGGCGTCGCAACTGCAACTGGAGGATGTCGATCTCGCGGCGGACGATGCCCTGGCGCGCGTCCAGGTCCGGGGATTCCAGCTCCACCAGCAGGGCGCCCTGCTCCACCGTGTCGCCGTCCTTCACCCGCACCGCCTTGACCCGCGCACCGATGGGCGCGTGCAGGGTGCCGGTGCGCGAAGCCTCCAGCATGGCCGGCACGTCCACCGCATTGCGCCAGGGCACCAGCAGCGCCAGCAGCACCAGCCCCAGGGCCGAGCCGGTGAGCAGCACCTTGCGCGGGTCGGCCTGGTCGCGGCGTTGCCACCATTCGCCGAACTCCTTCCAGATCGGCAGGCCGATGAACCACACCAGCTCCACCAGCATCAGGAAGATGCCCAGCACCTTGAAGAACAGGTGGTAGACCGTCAGCGCGATGCCGAAGAACAGCGCCGCACGCCAGATCCACGAGCCGTAGCCCCAGGCCAGCAGGCGCCGGCGCATGGCCTCGGGCCAGGGCTCGGGGGCCGGCTCGCCGTAGCCGAACAGCGCCTCGCGCAGGCGCCAGCGGCACAGGGCGAAGGCGCGGTTCTGCAGGTTCTCCACCTCCCACAGGTCGCTGAGCAGGAAGTAGCCGTCGAAGCGCATGAAGGGGTTGAGGTTGATCGCCAGGGTGGTGATCCAGGTGGCGCTGGAGAGCATGAAGGCCGCGGTGCGCGCCGGCCCGTCCGGCAGCAGCGACCAGGCCAGCAGCGCCAGCACCGCCAGCACCAGTTCGGCCAGCACCCCGCCGGCGCCGATCAGCAGGCGCGAGCGGCGGTCCTGCACCCGCCAGGCATCGCTGACGTCGGTGTAGAACATCGGCAACAGCACCATGAAGGCCAGCCCCATGCTCTGCACCCGGCAGCCGGCGCGCTTGGCCATGAAGGCGTGGCCGAACTCGTGACAGAGCTTGGCGAAGGTCAGCGCGATGCCGAAGGCCAGGGCGCCGCCCAGGCTGAACAGGTGCGGGAAGGTGGCCAGGTAGCGCTCCCAGTCCCGCGCCACCAGGAACAGTCCCAGCAGCAGGACCACCGGCAGCCCGCGCCGCAGCAGCCAGGGCCCGTTGCGCTCCAGCACCGGCCAGGCGCGGTTGAGGAAGCGGTCCGGCCGCCACAGCGGAATGCGAAAAAACAGGTACTGGTGCAGCACCTGCTGCCACAGGCTGTGGCGTGTGCTGGCGCGCTTGAGGCTGTAGCTGGCGCGCTGCTCCGGGTCGAGGGCGGCGATCAGGTCGTGTCCGCGCAGAAAGCGCAGCATCTGCTCCAGCTCACCGGCCCCGAGGGGCGCGCCCGGCTCGGCGTTGGCCGCCGCCAGCACCGCGCGGGGGTCGCCCAGGGACCAGTGGCGCAGCAAGCGCACGGCCGCCGCACCGAGCTTGAAATAGCGGCCGCGCAGCGGGTCGGCCAGGGTCCATTGCGGCGCGCCCTCGCGGGTTGGCGCAGCGGCGGACAGCTGCAGGTCGGAACGCAGGGCCGGCAGCATCACAACCCCAGGTTCTGGCGCAGCGCCGCCAGGGGCCGGCGCAGCAGGTAATAGGCCAGCGGCGCGCGGGCGCCGAACAGCTTGGCGGTGCCGCGCAGGCCGATGCGCGGCGGGGCGTCGGCGAAGGCCGCGTCGAGGCGGTAGGCCAGTTGCCCGGCGGCGGTGGCCTGGGCCTCGTAGGCAGCCCGCTCCAGGCGCGCGTCGTGGCGGTTGAGCGGGTCGCTGTCGAGAAACAGCGCCACCTCGGCGCCGGGCTCCAGGGCGATGGCGTCGCCCACCGGCAGCTCGATGCGCAGCTCGGCCTGGGCCGGGTCGGCGATCTGCATCAGCCGCTCGCCGGTCTGCACCGGCTTGCCGGTGAGGCGCTCGGCATCGGCGAACACGGCGATGCCGGCGCGCTCGGCGCGGACTTCGCTGCGGGCCAGCAACTGCCTGGCGTAGTCGCGCTCGGCGCGCTTCTGCTCCACGCGGGCAGCCAGCAGGTCGATGCGCGCGCTGGATTCGGCGTCGGCGAAGGCGCGCTGGCTGTTGGCCTTCAGCTCCGCCTCGGCCACACCCAGGGCGCGCTCGGCAACGTCGGCCTGGGCCTTGAGGGTGGTGGCGTCGAAGCGCACCAGCAGGTCACCGGCGGCGACGCTCTGGTTGGGCTTGACGAGGAATTCGGCGATCACCCCGTCCAGCGGCGCAGCCACCACGCGGCCGCCCTGGGGCACCACTTCGGCGGGTGCCAGCACCGACTGGCGCACCGGCACCAGCAGCACCAGGGCCAGCGCGGCAGCCAGGGCCAGGAGCTTCTTCTTCGGCCAGCGCAGGCGCCAGGGCTTGCGCGGCTGCAGGGCCAGCCAGGCGTGGCCGTAGGTGCCGCCCAGCTGCACCAGCAGGGCCTGCTCGGCCTCGCTCCAGGGGGTGTCGCGGGCGATCCACAGGCCGCCGAACACGGCGCCCTGGCGATCCTTCAGCGGCAGCCAGAAGGCATGGGGCGCGGACAGTGCCTGCCAGTCGTCACGGCTGCTCTCGTCCAGGCTGCCGGGGTCGACCACGCCGGGCTCGCCCAGCAGGCCGGCGGCCAGGCGCTGGGCTGCCGCCCGTTCGACGAAGGCGACGAAGGGCGCGTTGGGTTCCACCACGCTGATGCCGGTGAGGGCGCTGACCTTGCCGGCGACCAGCAGCGCGGCGTGGCGGTAGCCGAACAGGCCCTGGCCATCGTTGACCATGGCGAAGGCCAGTTGCTCGGTCGTGGCGGCCTGCCGGGCCTGGGCCTGGAGGCCGAGAAAGACCGCGAAGACGCGCTCGGCGAAACCGGGCACCGGTGCGTTCATCGCGCCTCCGGGAAGCGCGCGCTGCCGCTCATGCCGGCCACCAGGCCCGGTGCATCCTCGGGCAGGCCGCCGATCAGCAGCAGCGTCTGGCTGCCTTCGTCGATGCGCGCGCCCAGGCGCTTGACCACGGCCTTGAGCGGTTTGCCGGTCTCGTCGGGGATGAACTCGAAGGGCTGGCCCGGCTTGAGGGCGCCGATCCAGCGCGAGGGCACCAGCAGGTGGATCTCCAGGGTGCGGTTGTCCACCACCTCCAGCAGCGGCGCGCCGCCGGGCACGCTCTCATGGGGCTGCACGCGGCGGTTGACCACCTGGCCGTCGTAGGGGGCCTTCACCTGGCAGCGCTGCACCTGCACCTGGTAGACCTGCGCCTCGGCCTGGGCCTGGGCCTGGCGGGCCTCGGCCAGGGCCACTTCGAAGCGCCCGACGGAGTTGAGGGCGGCCAGCTGCTGCTTGTTCTTCAGTTCCTCGCGGGCGGCGCGGGTGGCGGCGTTGGAGGCGGTGAGCTGGGCCTGGTAGGCGCTGCAGTCGAAACGCACCAGCACGTCGCCGGCCTTGAACGACTGCCCTTCGGCGAAGGGCATCTCGACGATGCGCCCGGCCAGCTCGCTGGACAGCACCGCCTGGTTGCGGGCCCGCAGCACGCCCCGTGGCGAAGGGGCCGATGCGGCGGCGGTGGAGGGTGCAGGGGCATCCAGCAACGGATCGTGGGCGGGGGGCTCGTCAGCCCAGGCGGCGGTTGCCATCGCCAGCGAACCCGCCAGCCCGTACATCAGGTGCTTCATAGGTCTGTCCCTAGATTCCAAGTGGTGCAGAGTCTAGGAGAGCGCTCGGACAATAGGAATCGGGTGTCGGAAAGATTCCTCCGCCGAGGACGAAGCGTCACACCATCGCCAGGGACCGCTTGCGGGTGGGGGCCGGCCAGGCGCGGTCGATCCGTGCCAGGTCCTCCGCGTCCAGGCGCAGGGCGTGGGCGGCGGCGTTCTGCTCGATGTGCTTGGGCTCCACCGCCTTGGGGATCACCATCACCCCGTCCTGGCGGAGGGCCCAGGCCAGGGCCACCTGGGCGGGGCTGGCGCCGTGGCGCCGGGCCACCTCCAGCAGCGCCGCATCCCGCAGCAGCGCCCCACCCTGCCCCACGGGGCAGTAGGCCATGAGCGGCAGACCCTCGGCCTGCTGGCGCGGCAGCAGGTCGAACTCGATGCCCCGCGCCTCAGGGTTGTAGAGCACCTGGTTGGCGGCGCAGCCGGGGGGCAGCGCGTCGAGGTCGGCAACGTCGAAGTTGGACACGCCCCAGCGGCGGATCAGCCCGCGCTCGCGCAACTGCTCGAAGGCGTCCACCGTCTCCTCCAGCGGGTGCTCGCCGGGCCAGTGCAGCAGGTACAGGTCGAGGTGATCGGTGCCCAGGCGCCGCAGGCTGCGTTCGCAGGCCTGGGGGATGCCCCGGCGGCTGGCGTTCCACGGGTAGACCTTGCTGACCAGGAACACCTGGTCACGACGCCCGGCGATGGCTTCGCCCACCACCGTTTCGGCGCCGCCTTCGGCGTACATCTCGGCGGTGTCGATCAGGCTCAGGCCCAGCTCCAGGCCCTGGCGCAGGGCAGCCACTTCGCGGGGGCGCTGGTCGGCGCGCTCGCCCATGTGCCAGGTGCCCTGGCCGATGGCCGGCACACGGGTGCCGTCAGGGAAGGTGATCTCACGCATGGGGCGCCTCCTCGGGTTCGAAGCGGATGGAGTCGGCCGGCGCCAGGCGCAGCGGATGGCGCGGCTGGATGAACTGGGCCCAGACCCAGTTGTGGTGCTCGACGATGGCCTCGGCGCGCTGGTGCGGGCGGTCCTTGGTGGTGTGGCCGTCGCTGACCACGGTGACGCTGAAGCCTTCGCTGGTGGCGCGGCGGATGGAGGTGTCGACGCAGAACTCGGTGGCGTAGCCCACCACCACCAGCTCGGTGACGCCCAGGGCCTGCAGGGTGGCCTTGAGCGGGGTTTCGAAGAAGGCGTCGCAGGCCGTCTTGCGCACCACCGGGTCGAGGGGCGCGCGCTCCAGGCCCGGGTGCAGCTGCCAGCCGATGCAGCCGGGCTCCAGCTCGCTGCCCGCCTCGCCGTCGTGCTGCACGTAGAGCACCGGGGCGCCGGCGGTGCGAGCGCGGTCGGCCAGGCGGTTGATGGTGGCGATCAACTCGGCGGCGCGCCACGGCTCCGGGTCGGCGAAGAACAGCCCCGCCTGCACGTCCACCACCAGCAATGCCTTGCTCATCGTCGTTCCTTGGGAGGGAGGGTGTGGCTGGCGATAGTGCCGGCTGGCGCCGCCCCGGTAAAGACGACCGCTGGTCTGCGCGGCGGAAACTCCACCCCCTGCCCCGGTCACAGCTTCAGGCCCCCTTTCCGGCCTCTTGCCGCCCGCCCGAGTACGCCGCCATGCAGACAGGACGCGACCTCCGCATCGACTTCTTCCGTGGACTGGCCCTGGTGTTCATCTTCTGGGACCACATCCCCCACAACCCCCTGGGCGCGGTGACGCCGCGCAACGTGGGGCTCAGCGACGCGGCGGAGATCTTCGTCTTCCTGGCCGGCTACGCGGCGCTGCTGGCCTACGGCAAGCTGCTGCGGCGCGACGGCTATGGCGTGGCCTGCCTGCGCATCCTACGTCGCGCCTGGGTGCTGTACATCGCCCACATCTTCCTGCTGGCGGTGCTGATGGGGATGGTGTTCTTCGCCAACGCCCAGGTGGGCGGGCGCGACTTCATCGACGAGATGGGCCTGGACTACTTCCTGGCCAACCCGCAGCAGGCGCTGATCGACGAGCTGCTGCTGCGCTTCAAGCCCAACCTGATGGACCCGCTGCCGCTGTACATCGTGCTGCTGGCCGGCTGGCCGCTGGTGCTGCCGCTGCTGCTGCGCCACCCGCGCACCACGGTGGCGCTGTCGGCGCTGGCGTACCTGGGCGCGCCCTACTGGAACCTGACGGCGCACCCGGGCGGCGAATGGTTCTTCAACCCGCTGGCCTGGCAGTTCCTCTTCGTCCTGGGCGGCGCGGCGGCCCTGCACGCCCAGCGCCACCCGGCCCCGAACCTGACCCCGGCCTGGCGCAGCACGCTGCTGGCCGGTTGCCTGCTGTACCTGGCGGCCAGCGCGGCGCTGGCGCTGAGCTGGAAGGTGCCGGGCCTGCACGATGCCTGGATGCCGGACGCGGTGGCGCGGGTGATCTACCCCCTGGACAAGACCGACCTCTCGCCCCTGCGCCTGCTGCACTTCCTCGCCCTCGCCTACTGCACCGCGCGCCTGCTGCCGGGCGGCACCTGGCTGCAGCGCTGGCCGGCACGGGAGGTGGTGCGCATGGGGCGGCATTCGCTGGAGGTGTTCTGCCTGAGCGTGCTGCTGGCGCCGCTGGCCGATGCCCTGGCCACCCTCTACCGGATGGGGGCCGTGGGCCAGGTGGCCCTGGCCTGCGCCGGTGTGCTGCTGATGGTGGCCCTGGCCGGCTGGCTGGACCTGATCGGCCGGCTCGGCCAGCGCCAGCCGCCGAAGCCGGCGCTGGCCGCCCGTGGCTACGGCACCACGCCCTACGCGGCGGCGTCCTGAACCCGCAGTTCCATCAGCAGCGACAGCGGCATGCCGGTTTCCGGGTGGCACGGCTCACTGAGCCGCTCCAGCCGGAAGCCGGCGTCGGTGACCAGGTTGAACCAGCCATGGACGGTGCGGAAGTACCAGGGCATCGGCTCGCGGAAGCCCTCGCCCATGCTGGCGAAGGTCTCCAGGCGCCAGCCGTCCCGGTAGCCTTCCGGTCCGCAGGCGGTCATCGGGTGGACGGTCTGGATCACCACCCGCCCCCGGGGCTCAAGCAGGCGTACCAGGGTGGCGAGGATCGGCCTCAGGTCCTCCTCCAGCAGGGAGAAGTTGCAGACGATGAGGTCGTACTGGCCGTAGACCTTGTAGTCCATCTCCACGACCCGGTAATCGTCCGCCACGAACTGGCCGATGCCCTGGTTGCCCTGGGCCTGCCGGGCGGCCTCGATCAGTTCATAGGACGCATCCACCCCGACGAAATCGATCCCCCGGTAGAGCAACTCGCGGCACAGCCAGCCTTCGCCGCAGCCCAGGTCGAGCACCCGGCGCGGCCGGGGCGTGAGCACCGCATCCAGCACGGCCTGGTCGGTGACCAGGCGGCGACTCTCGATACGGCCACTGCGCACGGCGTCGACCCAGGCCTGGGCATTGGCCCGCCAGCTGTCACGGATACGTTGGCTCGTCGAATCGGTCATGGCGCTCGCTCCCGGGAAAACGCGCGAATGAAAGCACAGCGCGCCCCACCCTGCCCATGGCTGGCGGCCGATGATCGCCGCACCGGCCGCATTGCCCGCCGGGTGCGCCGCGACGGACTACGCTTGCAGCGAGAGCAGTCACCTGAGGCGGGTTCTCGATCATGGGCGTTGCCTGGCAGTCCCACGCGTCATCGACCCGGTTGTCTTCGCACAGCCTGGACCCGGTGATCGCGCGCCGCCGGGCACGCCGACGCCGTCACCGCCTCGCCGTGTGGCTGTTTCTGCTGCTGGTGGCGGTGATCCTGGCGCTGCTGGCCCGCGAGGAAATGCGCCACGCCTGGCTGCAATCCCGCGAGATCAGCCGCTACGCCGCCACCCTGGACTACCGCCTCGGCGACGGGCCCAGCCCGGCCATCCTCTTCCCCCGCGACGGCCCCTTCGACAAGCGCCTGGGCTACGCCCACCTGCCCGCCATGCTGCAGCGCCTGGAACAGCGCGGCTATGAGATCCGCCAGCAGGTGCGCTTCTCCCCGGCGCTGCTGGAATACACCCAGCACGGGCTGTTCCCGCCCTACCGGGAGAAGGTCCAGGCCGGGCTGGACATCCGCGACTGCCGCAACGAACCGCTGTACACCTTCCGCTATCCGCAACAGCTCTACGGCGCCTTCGACGAGATCCCGCCGCTGCTGGTGAGCAGCCTGCTGTTCATCGAGAACCGCCACCTGCTGGACACCTCGCCCCTGGCCAACCCGGCGGTGGACTGGCCGCGCTTCGCCAAGGCTGCCCTGACCCAGGCTGGCAAGGTGCTGGACGTGCCCGGCCAGAGCGCCGGCGGCAGCACCCTGGCGACCCAGCTGGAGAAGTACCGCCACTCCCCCGCCGGGCTGACCCTCTCGGCCCGCGACAAGCTGCTGCAGATGGCCTCGGCCAGTGTGCGCGCCTACCAGGGCGGGCCGGAGACGCTGCCGGCGCGGCGCCGCATCGTGCAGGACTACCTCAACAGCGTGCCGCTCTCCGCCGCCCCCGGCCACGGCGAGGTGCACGGCCTGGCCGACGGGCTGCTGGTGTGGTTCGGCGCCGACTTCGAGCGCAGCAACCGCCTGCTGGGCCAGCCCCAGGACGAGCCCGGCGGCCTGGCCGAACGGGGCCTGGCCCTGCGCGAGGCGGTGGCGCTGATGATCGCCCAGCGGCGCCCGTCCCATTACCTCGGGCGCGGCCGCGACGAGCTGGAGGCCCTCACCGACAGCCACCTGCGCCTGCTGACCGGCGCCGGGGTGCTGCAGCCCGCCCTGCGGGACGCCGCCCTCGGCGCACGGCTGGCCTTCCGCGATCTGGCACAGGACCCGGCGCTGGCACGGGTGGACGGCAACAAGGGCATCAGCCTGGCCCGCGCCCGGCTGTCGAGCCTGCTGCAGATGCCGCTGTACGACCTCGACCGCCTCGACCTGGGCGCCCGCACCAGCCTCCAGGGCGAGCTGCAGCAGGCCGTCACCACCTACCTGCACGACCTCGCCGAACCCGCCTTCGCCCAACAGGCCGGGCTGCTCGGCGAGCGCATGCTGACGGCGGAGAAGACCCGCGACGTGCGCTACAGCTTCACCCTCTTCGAGCGCACCCCGGCGGGCAACCAGGTGCGGGTGCAGACCGACAACACCGACCAGCCCTTCGACATCAACGAAGGCAGCAAGCTGGAACTGGGCTCCACCGCCAAGCTGCGGGTGCTGGCCACCTACCTGGACTTCGTCGCCCGCCTGCACCAGCGCTATGCCGGGCTCGACACCAAGGCCCTGCGCGAGGTCAACGTGGACCCGCAGGACGTGCTCAGCCGCTGGGCGCTGGACTACCTGGCCAGCCACCCGGACGCGCGCCTGGCGCCGATGCTCGATGCCGCGCTGGAGCGCACCTACTCCGCCAGCCCGGCGGAGCGCTTCTTCACCGGCGGCGGCATGCACACCTTCGGCAACTTCCGCCGCGAGGACAACGGCCGCACCCCGACCCTGCGCGAGGCCCTGCGCGAATCCATCAACCTGCCCTTCGTGCGCCTGCTGCGCGACCTGGTGCGCCACGCCATCTACCGCCCCGACGGCGACAAGGCCGCCCTGCTGCGGGACGACCGCGACCCGCGCCGGCAGGGCTACCTGGACCTGTTCGTATCCCGCGAGAGCCAGACCTACCTGCTGCGCTTCTGGAACAAGTACAAGGGCAAGGACGCCGACGCCCGCATGGCCACCTTCCTCGACGGGCTGAACCCCTGGCCCGCCCGGCTGGCGGCGATCCACCGCTACCTGCAGCCCCAGGCCGACCGCGCCACCTTCGCCGCCTTCATGCGCGCGCGCCTGCCCGGCGAAGCCCTCGGCGACAAGCGCCTGGCGGAGCTGTACGACCGCTACGGGCCGGGCGCCTTCGACCTCAACGACCAGGGCTACATCGCCCGCGTGCACCCGCTGGAGCTGTGGCTGCTGGCCTACCTGCAAGGCCACCCGCAGGCGAGCTTCCGCGAGGCGGTGGAGGCCAGTGGCGAGGTACGCCGCGAGGTCTACGGCTGGCTGTTCAAGTCCCAGCGCAAGAACGCCCGGGACTCGCGCATCCGCACCATGCTGGAGGTGGAGGCCTTCCTCGACATCCACCAGCACTGGCGTCAGCTCGGCTACCCGTTCGATCACCTGGTGCCATCGCTGGCCACCGCGCTGGGCAGCTCCGGCGACCGCCCGGCGGCCTTGGCGGAGCTGATGGGGATCATCGTCAACGACGGCGTGCGCCTGCCGACGGTGCGCCTGGACGACCTGCACTTCGCCGCCGACACTCCCTACGAAACCCGGGTGCTGCACGAAACCGGCGGCGGCAGGCGGGTGATGCCCTCCGAGGTGGCCGCCGCCCTGCGCGGCGCCCTCGCCCAGGTGGTGGAAGGCGGCACGGCGCGACGCCTGCAGGGTGCCTTCCGCCAGCCCGATGGCCAGCCGCTGGTGATGGGCGGCAAGACCGGCACCGGCGACAACCGCCTGCAGACCTTCGGCCGGGGCGGCCAGGTGCTCGCCTCCCGGGCGCTGAACCGCACGGCGACCTTCGTGTTCTACCTGGGCCCACGCCACTTCGGCACGCTGACCGCGTACGTGGCCGGCGACGAAGCATCGGGGTTCCGCTTCACCTCGGCGTTGCCGGTGCAGGTGATGAAGGGCATGGCGCCGTTGCTGCAGCCCTATCTGGAGCCTGGGCGTGCCACCTTGTGCCAGGGGCCGCAGACGGCGTTGGGGGTGAGGCAGTTGTAGCGATGAAGGCCGCGTTGCCGGCCTGTGGACGGCAGGGCGGAGGAGTTGGAAAGCCCGAGGGCAAGCGGGTTGACGCGTTCTGTGGATATCACCTGTTTCGCCTTGCCGGGCGAGCACCTGGTCTCTGAAGCCCCCCGCCAGACGATGGGCAAATCTGAGGCGCACGGTGAAATCCTGCCTGGCTCAGAGGGTAAGGCGGGGAACCTGCCCCTTCAGGAGGCCGAGCGCAGTCGTTGCGTAGGGGGACGAGCGGCATGGATGCCGCGAGAGGCGCGCCAGGCCATGGATGGCCCATCGCGCCGGCCCCCGAAGCAGCGACGGAGCGAGGGAAGTCCCGCGAAGCGGGACCCGGATGCAGGGGCGAGCCCTTTTGGTTACTTTTCTGGGCGAATGAGAAAAGTGACTCGCCTGGGAAGGCGAAACAAAAAACATCCGCAGAACTCGATAACGGGCTTGGCCATTACCGCCTCAGCCCCCACCCGTTGTAGCCCCTATGAAACCTAACCCACCTATTCCCGCCCCTCGTCTTCATCCCCCCACCCCGCTGCCTGCTCCAGCAGGTCGGGGGCGAGGCTCTTGCTGGCGCGGGCGCCCAGCAGCTTGAGGTTCTCGGCGCGGGAGATGAGGTTGCCGCGCCCGTCCACCAGCTTGTTGCGGGCGGCGGCGTAGGCCTTGTCCAGCTGCTGCAGGCGGCTGCCCATCTCGTCCAGGTCCTGGATGAAGGCGACGAACTTGTCATACAGCGCCCCGGCACGCTCGGCGATCTCGCGGGCGTTCTGGGTCTGCCGTTCCTGGCGCCAGAGGCTGTCGATCACCCGCAGGGTGGCCAGCAGGGTGGTGGGGCTGACGATGACGATGTGCTGGTCGAAGGCTTCCTGGAACAGGCCGGGGTCGGCCTGCACGGCGGCGGCGAAGGCGGCTTCGATGGGCACGAAGAGCAGCACGAAGTCCAGGCTGTGGAGCCCTTCCAGGCGCTGGTAGTCCTTCACCGAGAGGCCCTTGAGGTGACCCCGCAGGGAGCCGACGTGGGCCTTGAGGGCCTGGAGGCGGGCGTTCTCGTCCTCGGCGGCGAGGTAGCTCTGGTAAGCGGTGAGGCTGACCTTGGCGTCCACCACCACCTGCTTGTCGCCGGGCAGCTGGATCAGCACGTCCGGCTGGAAGCGCTGGCCGTCGGGGCTGTTGAGGCTGACCTGGGTGCGGTACTCGCGGCCCTTCTCCAGCCCGGCGTGCTCCAGCACCCGCTCCAGCACCAGTTCGCCCCAGTTGCCCTGGGTCTTCTGGCCCTTGAGGGCGCGGGTGAGGTTGGTGGCTTCGTCGCCCAGGCGCTGGTTGAGCTGTTGCAGGCGCTCCAGTTCGCGGCCGAGGGAGAAACGCTCGCGCGCCTCTTGTTGATAACTCTCCTCGACGCGCTTCTCGAAGGCCTGGATGCGCTCCTTGAGCGGGTCGAGCAACTGGCCGAGGCGCTGCTGGCTGGTTTCGGCGAAGCGCTGTTCGCGCTCGTCGAAGATGCGCCCGGCGAGTTCGGCGAACTGGGCACGCAGGTCGTCGCGGGCGGCCTGCAGGTCGGCCAGGCGCTGGGCGTGGGCCTCCTGCTGCTCGCGCAGTTCGGCGGCCAGGGCGGCGCGCTCGCTGTCGAGGCGGCGCAGCTCGGCGTCCTTGCTGGCGCGTTCGTCGTTCCAGCCGGCGACGGCTTCACGGGCGGCGCGGCGCTCCACGGCCAGCAGTTCGGACTCGCGGCGCAGGGCGGCCAGCTCGGCCTGCTGGTCGGCGTTGAACTGGTTCAGTTCGCGCACTTCCGCCCGGCAGTCCTCCAACTGGGCGGCGAGGCCGTCCTGGGCCAGTTGGGCAGTGGCCAGGCGCTCGTCCAGTACCAGGCGCTCGGCCTCCAGGACGGTGACCCGGCGTTGCTGGCGCCAGGCCAGGCCGAGCAACGGCGCGGCGGCCAGCAGCAGGCCAAGCAGCAGGTTGGGCAGATCGAGTGGCATGGAGGGCTCCGCGGCAGGGTGCCGGGCAGTATACCCAGCGCTCTGGGGGCGGTCAGGCCTGGGGCAGGCGGGTCAGCAGGCGGCTGGCCTCGTGGGAACCCTGGGCGGCGGCCTGTTCCAGCCAGTGGCGGGCCTGCTGCAGTTCCTGGGTACGCGGCTGTGTATAAAGGCGCCCCAGTTCGAGCTGGGCGCGGCGGTCGCCGGCACGGGCGGCCTGGCGCAGCAGGTCGAGGCCGATGCGGCGGTCGCGGGTGTTGCCACAGTCCCGGCAGAGCATCTGCCCAAGGCGGCTCTGGGCGGCGACCACGCCCTGGCGGGCGGGCTGCTTGAGCAGGCGGCCGGCGATGCGCTTGACGCTGTCGGCCTGGCTCAGGCGCGGGCTGTCCAACAGCCACAGGGCGACGCGCAACGGCAGGCGTTGGTCATCGGTGCGGGAAGGGTCGATGGCGGGGGTGCGAAACTTCATTGAAAGGCAGGGGAAGCCGAGAAGGCGCGCCACTCTACTCCTTTTTTTCCACAGGTAAAGACTTGCCAATATCCACAGGCGGCGTTCTAGAGGGCCGCCTTGGGACAATCCACAGAAGCTGTGGATAACTTTGTGAAAAACGTGCTCACACTTCTCCCGGGGCCCGATGGAACGGGCCTTACAGACAGATTGGCGATTTTTTCACCAGTGGAAAAAGTCCTTATTTTTCATCGTTTTAGATTGACAAGACGAAGAATCAAATGGTTACGCACGTTTGTGACTGCGAAATGACAGGGTGCTTCGCGAGTGTGCACAACTGCGTTCACGACCCCGCGCGAACGCCCTGTTTCAGGGCGTTTGGCGGGAGGTGACAGGGCCCGTTCCGGGTCACGCCGGCTGGGGGATGACGCCGTCCACCAGGAAGGCTTCGCGGCGGAACAAACGAGGCTGGTCCGGCGCCTGGGCGTGCTTGTAGGCGACGTAGTCGGCGGTGGTTTCGCAGAACCAGGGGGTGAGGTTGCGCGGGCGCCGTTCGGTGAAGGCGTCGGGGGTGAACAGGGCGATGTTCAGCCCCTGCTGCGGGCAGCGGGCGGAGCGGTATTCGAAGGCTTCGACCCCGGCGGCACGCATGGCCGCCCCCAGGGCCTGGGTGGCGCGGTAGTCGCGGCGATCGAGCAGCGCCGGGTAGGCATCGAACGGCGGGTTCTGCAGGCTCACGCCGCGCTCCACCTGGAAGCGCGCCTCGAAGGAGGCGTGCTCCGAGAGGATGCGTCCGCTGGGCGGTGGGGTGGCCATGCCGCTCCACAGCACGAAGCGGTAGAAGGCGCCTTCGGCCATGGCCGTCTCCAGACGCGCGGCGGCGTAGAACAGGCTGGGCTCGTGCACCGTGCCGAAGCGCGAGCCCCAGCGCAGCGGCGGGTAGCGGAACGGGGTCTTGAGCAGGTAGTGCAGCGGCTCGGCGCTGCGCGGCAGGGGCGGTTTGCTGGTCTCGATGAGTTCTTCCAGCAGGGCCTGTTCGGCGAGGTTGTCCACCAGTTGCAGGGTCGCCACCTGTTCCTGGCTCTCTACCAGGCGCACCACGCGCCCGCGCAGGGGGGCGATGTGGCGTTCGCCGTCGCATGCGCTCCAGATGTCCATTTCCATGCGCTCTAACTCTCAGACCTTGCCGCGAATGGCGTCGAGGTACTCCACCACCCGCACCAGCCCCTGCACCTGCCCCATCAGCTCCAGGGGTACGCCGCCGAGGTGACGGTTCTCCGTGCGCAGGAAGTGGCGCATGTCCTCGAGGTTGCCGCCGAACAGCGCGAACAGGGCGCGGTAGATGCGGATCACCAGCAGCGCCAGTTCACCGGTCTTGCTCTGCGGGCGGATGCTGCCGGCGTCGGCCCAGCGGGTGACGACGGTGCGGTGGACGCCGACGATGTCGGCCAGTTGCTGGCGGGTCAGCCCCAGTTGCTCGCGGGTGTTGAGCAGGGCCTTGGCCAGGACGGCGTCGGGATCAAGGTGGGGGCGGGTCAGCGCGCTCATGGTCTTCCTCCGTGCGTTGGCATCAATATACATCATCAATGCTGCTTTATCACACACAAAGGCGCCCTGCGGGCGCATCGACAGCCACGCGCCAGGACGTAGAATGGCCCGCCCACGCGAACCGGACCGACCATGGACAAAGCCCACCTGCTCCGCCTCATCATCGACCGCCTGGCCGACGACCTGCAGTTGCTGCAGCGGGCGGCACAGACCGCCTACGAGACGGCGACCCACGAGGAGAACATCGCCGAGAACAAGTACGACACCCTCGGCCTGGAGGCGTCCTACCTGGCCACCGGACAGGCCCGCCGCGCTGCGGAGATCCGCCAGGCGGTAGGCCTGTACGAGGCGCTGGTGCTGCGGCCCTACGACCCGGAGCGCGGCATCGCCCTGGGTGCGCTGGTGTGCCTGGGCGACGAACAGGGCGGAGAGCGCTGGCTGTTCCTCGGCCCGGAAGCGGCCGGCCTGCTGGTCCAGGCCGAGGGTGCCGAGGTGACCGTGATCACCCCACGCGCGCCCCTGGGCCAGGCCCTGCTGGGCAAGCGCGAGGGTGACGAAGTGGTGGTCGCCCCTGCGGGCGTGCCCCAGGTGTACGAGGTGCTGCAGGTGGCCTGAGCGGCTAGCCTTGCCCCCATCCAGAAGGAGACCGACATGACCCGCCGTACCCGCCCACCCCTGCGTATCGCCTATTCCCCGCTGCAACTGGTGCTGTGCATCGCCCTGGGCATCTGGCTCGGCGCGGTCGCCGTGGTGGCCACTGCGTGGCTCGGCTACCAGGCGGTGGTGGCCCAGGCCTGGAGCCAGGCGTCGGGGCGTGCCGCCCTCCCCTCCATCCCGCCAGCCGATGCGCCGGCGCCCCAGGTGGACAAGGGCAGCGAGATGTTCCAGCACTACCAGGAGCGGCTGGACGCCGCCCAGCAGCGCGACAACGAACGGGCGGAGGCCCGCGATCGCGCACAAAGCCCGCAATGCCAGTTCTGGCGCGAGCAGCAGCGCAACGCGCCGACGGAAAAGGCCCGGCAGAACGTCGAGCGCTTCTGCCAGTAAGAACCGTTGGGCCGGCACCGGCCCGACCAAGCGACCTGCACTTTCCGCCCACCGGGTTGCCCAACCCAGCATGGGGTGGCCTGGCGCCATCCGACGAATGCCCTGTCGCCTGCCGACCGGAGGCCATGCCCTGACACACCCGGCGAAGCGGCGCGGACTAGACTTTCCAGCAGGCACCCACACGCGGGTGCCAAGGCGGTTGTTATGAGTCCTGAAGGCTTTATCGTGCTGTTGGTCGTGGGCTGGCTGCTGGTCGCAGTGGCCATGTTGTGGGGCATGTTGCGCATCGCCCATCACCACCACCATCCCACCACCCGAGCGCCACGCCAGGCGCCCCACCCGCGCAAGCCCGGCAAGTCGCGCCAACTCCTCCACTGACCCCGAACGGCCCTGGGCATCCCTGCCTCAGGGCCGGCGGAAGCTGTGGGTCACCACGCCCCGGACGCGCCACGCTTCGCCCGGTGCGAGCGTTACCGGCGGGTAGCCCTCGCTGGCGGCGCGGAGCACCTTATGGCCGTTCTCCAGGCACAGCCGGCGGATGCAGAAGTCGCCCTCGATGCGGACGACCACCAGGCTGCCATCGCCAGGCTCCAGGGCCCGGTCGGCCATGAGGATGTCCCCGGCGTACAGGCCGATGGCGCTCATGCTGTCGTCCTCCAGGCGCAGGCTGAAGGTCTGCGGGATGTCGACGCCGAGCAGGTCGTCCAGCGGCGCGCTGCCCGCCAGGTGCAGGCGGACCGGCTGCCGGGGGGCCTGGTCGAGGGCGAGGGTGTAGAGCGGCAGGGTGGCGTACGAGGGGCCGAGGCGGCCGATGATGCGGACAGTCCCCATGGCGGATTCTCCGAATACTGTTCATGCATACAGTATTTCGAGAAAGGAAATGCCGTCAACGGGGAGAAGCCCTTGCGCCGGGGCCACCGGCGCAAGGGAACAGCGGGGATCAGCGCACGTAGTCCGGACCCCAGCGATCGCTCTGGCGAACGCTCTGGGAGCGCAGCAGGCCCTTGCCGCCGGCTGCCTTGGCAGCGGCGATCTCGTCGTCGATCACCTTGGTGGAGATGGACAGCCAGCTGGTGACGAAGGCCATGGCATCGGCATGCAGCTCCAGGGCTTCCAGGCTGATGTTGGCCGTGCTGTCGCAGGCGTTGTGGTAGCACGGGTCGAACGGCTTGCCGGCAGCACCGCCGTACTTCTGCGCCTGTTCGGGGGTCTTGATGTCCTCGGCGCCGGTGAACAGGCCACCGAAGGCGATGCCGTCCTCGAAGAACTGCGCGTAGTCGGAGCGGAAGTCGATCTCGGTGCCTTCGCTGGCCTGGTTGCGCAGCTTGAAGTAGGCCTCGAACAGGTGCTCGATGGCGCCGGAGCCGGGCGGGCCCTGCAGACCGAAGGACGAGCCGTCACCGTCGTAGATCTGGTTGGCGTAGTTGGGCGAACCGATCATGTCGAAGTTCAGGTAGGCCTTGATCTTCTTCTTCTCCTCGGCGGTGAGGTTCTTCACGTAGTAGGTCGAGCCCACCAGCCCGGCCTCCTCCGCGCCCCACCAGGCGAAACGCAGCTTGTTCAGCGGGTAGGCCTTGCGCAGCAGCACGGCCATTTCCAGCAGGGCGGCGCTGCCGGAGCCGTTGTCGTTGATGCCCGGGCCTTCGAACACCGAGTCCAGGTGGGCGCCGGCCATCACCACGTTGTTCGGGTTGCCGTAGCGGGTCTCGGCAACCACGTTGTAGGTCTGGGTCTTCTCGCGGACCACGTCCACCACCATGCGCAGCTGCAGGCCGGGGGTCTGCGACCAGGCCACGCCGTTGTCGTAGGTGGCGAACATCACCGGTACGCCGCCTTCGTAGCCGTCGCCGAGGGTGACGTTCTCCAGGCCCTTGCGGTCGTCGGTGTTGCCCTGGTTGAAGATGATCACCCCCGCCGCACCGGCGGCCGCGGCGTTCTCCGCCTTGACCTCGAAGCTGCAGGTGCCGCGCTGGACCAGGGCGATGGCGCCGCTGGGGAAGTTGGCGAAGTCCTCCGCTTCGCAGCCGCTGCTGCTGGTGTTGCCGGCCCCCAGGGCCAGGTCCACCGGCACCACCGGGGCGCTGATGTCACCGGCCTCGGTCTGGGAGAGGTAGTTGAAGTCGGTCTCCCACACGTAGTTGCCCGGAGTGGGCGACACGGCGCTGAGGGTGCCCGGCCCCTTCGGGTAGAAGGCGGTGAAGGGGAACGGCTGCACCGTGACCTTGTAGCCGGCCTTCTCCAGGGTGCGCTTCACGTAGTCGATGGAGGCCTGGTAGCCCGGCCGGCCGGCGGCGCGGTTGCCCTCGTTGAGGCTGGCGATGTCTTCCAGGGCCTGCAGCCGCGCGAACACGTTGCGCGCCTGCATGCAACGCGGCAGCCCCAGGGGCGTGCCCACCAGGAGGGGTGAATTGCAGATGGCGGCGTTGGGTTTGCCGGGGCTCCAGTATTCCTTGAACTGCTCGGCGTCCGAGGTGGGCCCCGCCAGGGCGGCGGTGGAGAGGGCGAATGCGATGGAACCGGCAACACGTTTGACGTTGTTCTTCATGTTGACTCCAATCCATTTGAAGTGGCTTTAGGCAGGCCTGGGAATGGCGCAATGCCATTGTCCGTACGGCATCCTTCGGACGGCCTCGAACCTAGACTGGACGGTGTAGCCGGGGTTCTCCCGGGGAGTCGCCGGTTTCGTGAAACTTGTCGCCTTTTTGATACAAAAAGGCGCAAAGGGCCGCAAACGGCGACGAAACGCCAGGTATTTGCCATCAAGACGCCAGCAATTTCACACCTGGATTCCGCACCACGGCCCGGCGCCTGTGCCCCGCCTCAGCCCAGCCGCATGGACAGCTCCACATCACCGCCGAAAGGCACCGACAGGTAGCCCCCCGCAGGCGCGCGGACGTGGGCGAGGTACTCCGGGCTGTGGTCGGCGTTGTCGGCGATCACCAGCGCGCCCGCCCGCAGGTGCGGCTCCACCAGCGCCAGCACCTCGGGGTACAGCGCCTTGGCACCGTCCAGCAGGAGCAGGTCGACCGACTCGGGCAGGTCCGTGCGCAAGGTCTGCAGGGCATCGCCCCGGCGGATCTCCACCAGGTCCAGCAGGCCGCCGACCTCCAGGTTGCCCCGCGCCCGCGCCACCTTGCCGGGCTCGAACTCGCAGGTGATCAGCCGGCCGCCGCCGTTGTCACGCAGGGCGGCCGCCAGGTGCAGGGTGGAGATGCCGAACGAGGTGCCGAACTCGACGATGTGCCGGGCACCGCTGCTGCGGGCCAGCATGTACAGCAGGCGCCCGGTCTCCCGCGAGACCGGCAGCGGCAGGTCGCGCAACTGGGCATACAGCTCCAGGTAATCGGTCTTGCTGTGCATGAGCCGGGTCAGGGCCGCGCCGTCCAGCCCGGCCAGGGCGGGATGGTCGTCGACGGACAGGGCGTCGGCCTGCTGGAACAGGCTGTCCAGCAGGGAAGCAAGGGGGGCGGAAGTGAGGGTGGTCATGGCGACTCCGTGGGTCAGGTTGAGCGCTACGTTGCGCCTGAATAGAATGCGACGATTTCGTCACATTCACCCATTCGCATTCCGCCGAGCCCCCATGCCCGAACGCCGAAACCCGCGCATCGCCACGCGCAAGGAGCCCCAGCAGGCCCGTTCCACCGAACTGGTGGCGAGCATCCTCGACGCCGCTATTCAGGTTTTGCAGAAGGAGGGCGCGGCGCGCTTCACCACCGCCCGGGTCGCCGAACGCGCCGGGGTGAGCATCGGCTCGCTGTACCAGTACTTCCCCAACAAGGCGGCCATCCTGTTCCGCCTGCAGAGTGACGAGTGGCAGCGCACCACCGACCTGCTGCGGCAAATCCTCGAAGACCGCGAGCAGCCTCCGCTGGCCCGCCTGCGCCACCTGGTGCAGGCCTTCGTCCACTCGGAATGCGAAGAGGCGGACATGCGCACCGCCCTCAACGACGCCGCCCCGCTCTACCGCGACGCCCCGGAAGCCAGGGAGGCCAAGGCCTACGCCAAACGGCTGTTCCTCACCTTCGTCGAAGAAGCCCTGCCGACCGCCACCGACGAGCAACGCGCCCTCGCCTGCCAGTTGCTCACCACCACCCTCGGCGCCGTGGGCAAGAACTTCTCCGAACAGCCCCGCACGGCCGAAGCCATCCATGCCTTCTCCGAAGCGCTGGCGGACATGCTCTGTGCGTACCTGCGGGGGTTGGGGGCGGAGTGATCGGCAGGCCGTGATCCGGCCGCTACACCTCGGGCGGGCTGCCGCCCTTCAGCGACTGGCGGGCAACCCCGGCGCCTTCTCGATCAGCGCCTCCAGCACCAGGCGGATCTGCTCCGCAGGATCGTCCCGGCCCTGCAGCATCAGCCCCTCGGAGAGGGCGGTGAAGGTCATGGCCAGCAGCTCCCGGCTCATCGGCGCCTGCTTGCCACGGTGGTGGAAGATCAGCTCGATCAGCGTGCCCAGCGCCTCGCTGTTGGCCTGGTGCAGGTCGTGGTAGTGCTGGGCGAAATCCGCGTCGCGGGCGGCGATCAGTTGCAGCTCCACATCGAGGATCACGCACGGCTTGTTGTTCTTCAGGTTGTCGATGTACATCAGCAACCCCTGGCTCAACTCCGCCGTGGACGCCCCGCTGGCCAGGGCCTGGCCAAGGCGCTCGATCTCCACGCCCTTGAAGCGCTGGGTGAGGGCAACCAGCAAGTCGGCCTTGCTGGCGAAGTTGGAAAAGAATGCCCCCTTGGAGTAGCCGGCCTGCTCGGCGATATCACTCACACTGGCGGCGTGATATCCCTTGCTCACCATAAGTTCCGTCGCCGCTTCGAATAATTGCTCGCGGGTATGAAGTTGCTTCTCTTCGCGGCCCATTCTGGTTTTGGTCAATGTGCTAACTCCAGACCTCGATTCTGAAAAGATGCCGGTCGGCCCTGCATCCCCCCGACTGCAATACCAGGCTTTCACCGCCTTTTGACCCGGCGCAGCATAACGCATCGTTCTCCGGCACGGACGTACCCGGTATCAAAACCAACTCGCCGGTGATAACGCGTTATCACCGGTTGCCGAAGCGCTCGCACAGCGCCCGGCCATTCCCTCGCCGGCGCCAGGCGCGGGTCATCAATTCGCCAGCATCCGGCGCGATGACACAAAAAATTAACCTGCAAACGCACTGATCCGACGAGCGGCGCCCATACCGAACTCGAACAACATAGCCATGAAAATCAATAGGTTATGCACCTAAAACCCCTACATGAACAGGGGGTTTGACACATTCGGATACCGCTTGATTTTTGAATACCGACTGGTATTCAATCTGCGCCGCCAGCGTCCTGGGACAAATCTGACAGACCGCTGGCAAGCGAAAGGAAGCCCTTCACCCACGTGTTCAAACAAGGTGTTTTTTCAATGGAATGTGCATTCGTAACCGGCGCAACGGGACTCTTGGGCAACAACACCGTACATGCACTTTTACAACGCAATATCAAAGTAAGAGCGCTGGTTCGTTCCATCGATAAAGCGAGAAAACAATTTGGTGACCTGCCCGTCGAACTGGTTCAGGGCGACCTGCAGGAAGTTGATAAGTTTCGCGCTCACTTGAAAGGCTGCGATGCACTCATACATACCGCCGCTTACTTCCGCGACAGTTACAAGGGCGGTAAACATTGGCAGGTGCTCTACGACACCAATGTGATCGCCACCGAGAACCTGCTGGCCGCTGCCTACGAGGCCGGCATCCGTCGAGGCGTGCATGTCTCCTCCATCGCCGTGCTCAAGGGCGAGCCGGGCCAGCTGATCGACGAGACCATGTCGCGCCCCGAGGCCGGTGCCGACGACTACTACCGCAGCAAGATCCTCTCCGAACTCGTGGTGCGCAAATTCCTCCACAGCCACCCCGACATGCGCATGGCCATGGTGCTGCCGGGCTGGATGTTCGGCCCCGGCGACATCGGCCCCACCTCCTCCGGCCAGTTCCTCATCGACTTCATGCACGGCAAGCTGCCCGGCGTGCTCCCCGGCACCTTCTCGGTGGTGGATGCCCGCGACGTCGCCCAGCACGTACTGGCCGCGCTGGAGCGGGGGCGCAGCGGCGAGCGCTACCTGGCGGCCGGCGTGCACATGGACATGGGCAGCATCTTCAAGGTCCTGTCCCAGGTCAGCGGCCTGCCTGCACCGGAGCGCAAGGTTCCCCTGGCGGTGCTGCGGGTGATCGCCGCCCTCTATGAACTGCAACACCTGATCACCGGCAAGCCGGTGCTGATCAGCAACTCCACCATCAAGCTGATGGCCGGCGAACGCGACCGGACCCACTTCAGCCACGAAAAAAGCGCAAAAGAACTGGGCTGCCGCTTCCGTCCCGTGGAACAGACGCTGGCGGACACCCTGAACTGGTACCGGGCGAACGGCTACCTGCCGGAAACCGGGAACCCCCTTCCTACTGCCGAATGAGCCTTCCCCTCGATACCGGACGGAGTTCCCCTTGCCATGAGCCCCACCTCCCACCCTCCCGGCTTCCTGCACCGCTTCCTCGACATCGCCCGGGCGCACCCGGACCACTGCGCCATCCGTGACCTGGACAGCCCCGGCGGCGACTTCACCTACGCCCAGCTCCACGCCCATGCCTGCCTGCGCAACGGCGCCCTCGCGGCGCTGGGGCTGGAGCCCGGCGAGCGGGTCGCCCTGGCGTTGCCCAACGGCGCCGAGTTCATCGCCTTCTACCTCGCCCTGCTGGGTCGGGGCGCCGTGCCGGTGATCCTCAACTACAAGCTCACGCCTCATGAAATGGGCGCGGTGATGGACGCCGCCCAGCCAGTGGCCCTCATCACCCTCGCCGAACTGGCCGAGGAGCACGCCGCCACCTTCGCCCGCGCCGGCATCCGCCACTGCCTGCTGGTGGACGGCCCCGCCAGCCAGGCGGCGCTACCGGCCAACGCCGTGCGCCTCGACGGGCTCGCCCATGCCCCGGCCCCGCTGGCGCTGCCGGAGGGCAACCCGATTGCCTCGCTGCAGTACACCTACCGTGGCCTCGGCCGGCCGCTGGGCGTGCCCCACCACTACCTGGACCTGACCCTGTCCAGCGACGGCCTGCACGAGCACTTCCACCCCCAGGGCCTGGGCTCGGTGCACCTGGTGACGCTGCCGCTGTACGCCATCTTCGGGCTGTCGGTGATGCTGGTGTTCCCGCTGAGCATCGGCGCCACCCTGCTGATGACCAATACCCTGCTCAACCGCGACCTGGCCGAGGTGCTGGCCGAGCACCAGGTCAGCTTCGCCTGCCTGGTGCCGGACGTGATCCGCTACTTCAACCTGCGCCTGGCCAAGCGCAAGACCCCGCCGCCGCCGCTGCACCCGGAGCTGATGCTCTATTCGGGCGGCAGCCACCTGCCCGCCGACGAAGGCCAGAAGCTCGGCGAGCTGCTGGGTTGCCGCCCGGTGCTGCAGGGCTACGGCCTGACCGAGAGCATGCCGATGCTGGTGCAGAGTTCCCTGCAACCGACTTCGCGCGGCGCCATGGGCCTGCCCATCCGCCATGTGCAGGTGCGGGTGGTGAACAGCCGGGGCGAGGACGTGCGCACCGGGCAGATCGGCGAGCTGCTGATCAAGGGCCCCATGGTGATCGAGGCCTACGACGGCGAGCCGGAGGTCAGTGCGCGGTTCATCCGCGACGGCTGGCTGCACACCGGCGACCTGGCCTGGCAGGACAACAGCGGCCACCTGTTCTTCTATTGCCAGCGCCTGCGCATCTCCAAGATCAAGGCGCAGATGATCGACTTCGCCGAGATCGAGGCGGTCGCCCTGCGCCACCCCGCCGTCACCGCCGCCCGCGCCTACGTGGTGCCCGACGCCAAGGCCATCAACGTCCTGCACCTGGCCGTGCAGTGCACGGACGAGGTCGCCCAGGGCGAGCTGAACACCCTGCTCGCCCGCCACCTGTCCGGCTTCAAGCTGCCCCGCGTCTTCGAAATCCTCACGCTCAAGGAGAGAGCCCATGCAAGCTGAAACCCACCGACCGGTCCTCGCCGTCTTCGACTTCGACGGCACCCTGACCGACCGCCACACCTTCTGGCGCTACATGCGCTTCATCCACGGCCCGGCGCGCTTCTGGCTGGCCATGGTCCCGCTGCTGCCGAAGATGGCCGGCGTGCTGCTCGGCCTGGTGCCGCTGATGACGGCGCGGCAGGCCTTCATCGAGCGCTACCTCAAGGGGCTGACCGTGGAGCAGGAGCGCGAGCACGCGCGCTTCTTCATCACCGAGCACCTGTCCCGCTGGCTGCGCCCCGAGGCCCTGCGCCGGCTCAAGTGGCACCAGGCCCAAGGGCACGTCACCGCGCTGGTGAGCAACTCCCCGGAGAACTACCTGCTGCCCTGGGGCAACCTGGTGGGCTTCGACCACGTCTGCGGCACCCGCCTGGCCACCGACAAGCGCGGCCTCAACGGCGCCATCGACGGGCGCAACTGCGTGGAGCGCGAGAAGGTCACCCGCCTGCGTGCCTGCGTCGGCGACCTGGCCCAGTACGACATCTATGCCTACGGCGACTCCTCCGGTGACCGCGACCTGCTGGACGTGGCGACCTTCCCCTTCTACCGCAACTGGTACTGACCGATGAGCCGCCAACCCTTCGCCACCGAGACCCCCACCCGGCCCACCGGCGCGCCCACCGTCCTGATCGTCGGCGCCGGCCCCATCGGCATGACCCTGGCCATCCTCCTCGCCCAGCAGGGCATCCCCCTGCGCATCATCGAGAAGAACGCCGGCCCCTCCACCGCCACCAAGGCCATCGCCATCCACTCGCGCACCCTGGAGATCTTCCGCGCCATGGGCGTGGCCGAGCAGGCCGTGGCCCAGGGCTTCGCCATCAACCAGTTCTCCGTGCAGTCCGACGGCAGCCGCATCCTCAACTACGACTTCGCCCAGTTGCAGGCGCCCTACCCCATGCTGCTGAGCCTGCCGCAACCGCAGACCGAGGCCATCCTGCTGGAGCGCCTGGGCACACTGGGCATCACGGTGGAGTGGAACACCGAGCTGACCGACCTGCAGGTGGACGGCGACCAGGCCACCGTGACGCTGCAACCGGCCGAGGGCCCGCAGCAGATCCTCCGGCCACGCTGGGTGGCCGCCGCAGACGGTGCGCGCAGCCCGATCCGCAAGCACCTGGGGCTGACCTTCGAAGGCGAGTTCTACGACCGTTTCTTCATGCTCGCCGACGCCGACATCCAGTGGGACGGCAGCCAGGACGAAGGCGCCTTCTTCCTCGGCGACACCCAGGGCTACGTCGCGGTCGCGCCGATCAATGCGCAGTCGCGCTACCGCCTGTTCATCGAGATGCCCTACGACCTGCCGGCCGACGAGGCCGACCGCCCGCCGCTGACCCTGGAGAACTTCCAGCGCCTGTGCGAAGGGCGCGGGCAGAAGATGACCCTGTCCAACCTCAGCTCCACCACCATCGCCTCCTTCCAGCACCGCCGCGTGCAGCAGATGCAGAAAGGCCCGGTGTTCCTGGTGGGCGACAGTGCCCACATCGGCAGCCCCATCGGCGGGCAGTGGATGAACCTGGGCGTGTCCGAGGCGTACAACCTGGCCTGGAAGCTCGCCTTCGTGCACCAGGGCCTGGCCGATGCCGCGCTGCTCGACAGCTACCACGAGGAGCGCTACCCCGTGGCCCTGGAGGTGGAGAACACCGCCCACCGCCTGACCACCCTGATCACCGTGCAGAAGCGCCCGCTGGTGTGGCTGCGGGACCACCTGCTGCCGCTCATCACCCGCCGCCGCGCGGTGCAGCGCGTGCTGCCCTCGATGATTTCCGGGCACCAGTACCACTACCGCCCCAGCGAGCACATCCAGCAGTCGCTGGAGCCCAGACAGCGCAACCGCTGGGCGCGCAAGGGCCACGCCGGCGAGTACCACGGCCGCGCCCCGCTGGCCGGGCACCTGGCCCCGGACGTGACGCTCTGGCAACCCAACCCGGGGGCACCGGAGCAGCACCTGATCGACCTGTTCGACAAGGGCTTCACCCTGCTGGTGTTCACCGGCGAGGACCAGTTCTCCCCGCTGCTGCCCGGCTACCGTGACCTGGCCGCGCGCATCGAACGGGACTACCCCGCCGTGCAGGCCTTCTGCGTGGTGGACGCCCTCGACACCCGCGACTTCACGGCTCACCCGCGAACCCTGCTCGACCCGGACTGGCGGCTGCACAAGCGCTACCACGCCCCGGCCGGCAGCCTGATGCTGGTGCGCCCGGACGGCTACATCGCCTTCCAGGGCCTGCAACCCATGGCGCTGGAGAGCTACCTGCAGCTGCGCTCGGGCCTGGTGCGCCAGCCGCTGCCGGTCAGCCGGACGCTGCATGCCCCGGAGCCGGCCACGGCCTGACGCCCGCCCCCACCCACACCCTTATTCCCTGACGGAGAGCCGCCCCAGCGTGGCGGCTCGCCCGTGGATCAATGTCGCGCCCTTTTTGAGGTCAACCCCATGAACTTGGCACTGGATAACGTGGTTCAGGATTTCATCGTCTCCAACGGCAAGATCGCCCAGAGCTACTTCGATCTGTCCGGCAAGATCATCGACTCCCTGTGCGAGTCCCACAGCGCCCGCGAAGCGGTGCTGCTGCGCCTGATCGAACAGGCCCAGCTGGTCACCTCGCAGTACCTGGAAGCCCACCAGCAGGTGGTGCAGAGCCTCTACCTCAACCACCAGGACCTGGCCGCCGAACGCCGCGAAGCCCCGCCGCTGTCGGTGACACCGCTGCGGGTGGTGCCGGCCGCGCCGCTGCCGGAAGCCCCCGCTGAGACCCCGGGCTACGAGGCCTGGCTGCGCGAGGAGATCAGCGCCATGAGCGGCCTGCCCGCCACCGACATCGACCTGCAGCAGCGCTTCGACGAGATGGGCCTGGACTCCCTCAGCCGGGTGAACCTGTTCGATGCCCTCGGCCAGGCCTTCCCCGAGACCCGCACCCACGCCGAGCACTTCTTCGACCTGCAGAGCCCGGCCGAGGTGCTCGCCCAGCTCGCCAGCGCCCCGGCGACCGAGCCCGTGGACGTGGCCGGCCAGGTGCTGGCGCTGCTGGCCGAGATCACCGGGTTCGACGCCGCCGAACTGGACCCGCGCCAACCCTACGAGGAGCAGGGGCTGGATTCGCTGATCCGCCTGGACTTCCTCGACCTGGTCACCCGCCAGTGGCCGGCCCTGAAGCCCCACGAAAGCGAACTGAGCGAGGCGGTCTGTGCCCAGCAGACCATCGCCCAGGTCACCCGCCTGCTGGCCGACGGCCCCCGTGCCGAGGCCGCCGACGCAGCGCCCATCGCCCCCGATGAACGCCTGCGCGAGGCCGTGGCACCGCTGCTGGCGGAACAGGGCGCCGACGCCAGCCGCCCCTTCGCCGAACTGGGCCTGACCGGCTTCGACCGCGCCGCCCTGTGCGAACGCATGGCCAGCACCTGCAGCACCAGCGCCTTCGCCGGTGAGGCGCTGATGTCCCGGCGCAGCCCCGAGGACGCCGCCGCCCTGCTCGGACGCATGGGCTGACCCGCGTGCCCCACGACAAGGAGAACGTCATGACGGCCCCCTCCCCTGCCCCGCTGTGCTTCAGCGCCATGGCCGGCACCTTTCCCGGAGCCCCCAGCATCGACGCGCTGTGGAAGCTGCTCCGCCAGGGCCAGCGCGCCCCGCAGCAGGACCTGCTGCAACGCTGGCGCATGGCCCGCGAGGCGATCCACCACCCCCGCCCCGGCGAGAAGGACCGGGTCTACCTGCACCAGGTCCACGGCCTGGGTGACGACGAACCGGAGCAGTTGAGCGACGGTCGCCAGCTGGCCATCGGCTGCGCGGTGCTGGAGGAGCTGCTGGAACCGCTCGCCACGCTGCCGCGTGCGCGCACGGCGCTGATCGTCGCCACCTCCTGGAGCGACGAGAGCTACTTCCTCGCCAGTGCCGACCCAGCCAACACCCCTCGCCCGGGGCTGACGCCCGCCGACCAGGTGGCGCGGCTGGCCGACGCCTGCGGCCTGGGCGGCCCGGCCCTGACGGTGGACACCGCCTGCAGTTCGTTCATCTATGCCGTGGACCTGGCCCAGGGGCTGATGGACAGCGGCCAGGCGGAGCAGGTGGTGGTCATGGCCCTCAACACCCTGATGCCGCCGCCGCTGTACCTGGGGTTCTCCCAGCTCACCGCGTTCTCGCCCCGGGCGCAGTTGCAGGCCTTCGGCGCGGAGGCAGACGGCATCGTCCCCGGCGAATGCGCCGTGGCCTTCCTGCTGGAGCCGCTGCAACAGGCGCTGGAGGGCGCCCGCACGCCCCTGGGCCTGATGCGCGCCCTAGGGCTCTCCGCCGATGGCGCCGAAGGCTCGGTCTTCACCCCCGGCAAGCAGGCCCAGTACACCGCCTACCAGCGCGCCTGGGCCGGGCTGGACCCGGCCAGCGTGGGCTACATCGAGAGCCACGGCACCGGCACGCCCCTGGGGGATGCCACCGAGATCGGCTCGCTGCAGCGCTTCTTCGGCCCCCATGTCGCCGGGCCCATTCCCCTCGGCTCGATCAAGGCCAACATCGGCCACACCCTTGCCGCCGCCGGCGGTCCGTCCCTGGCCAAGGCCCTGCTGATGCTGCGGCACGGCACGCTGCCGCCCCAGGTGGCCTACGCCGGCAGCGGCAAGCTGGCCGACACCTGCCTGCGCCTGGTGGAGGGGCAACCCCAGATCCTGGCGGCGGGGGAGCAGCCCTTGCGCATCGGCCTCTCCAGCTTCGGCTTCGGCGGCGCCAATGCGCACATGGTGGTCGAAGCCTACCGGCCCGCTGCGGCACCGGTGCCCGCACCGGCCCGCTCCGAGGGGCCGATCCGCCTCGACCTGATGGTGGTGGAGGCCGAGGCCGCCCTGGCCGGCGGCAGCTCCCTGGTCGAGTTCGGCCAGGCACTGCGCCAGGGCCCGCAGGCGCCGCTGGCCTTTCCCCAGGGCCGCTTCGGCGCCCAGGCCCCGCAGGTGGCGGTGCGGGCCGGGCAGTTCCTGGCGCGGGACCGGGTGATCGACATCGACGGCTACGGCATGGGCCCACGGCCCCTCGCCCATGTGGACCCGTTCAAACTGCTGGTGACCGACCGCGTCGGCCAGTTGCTCAAGCGCCTGCCCGGCACCGCCGCCTCGGACCGCACCGCCATGGTCATGTGCTGCAACCTGGGCGGCGAACGCTTCACCAACGCCTACAGCGAGGCGGAGCGTCACTACCGCGAAGGCCAGGGGCCGGCGCCGGGCATCGAGGTGGCGGACGTAGCCAGCATGCTGCCCAGCCTGCTCTCCGGCTATCCCGCCAAGTTCTTCGACCTGCGTGGCTTCCACCAGACCCTGGCCGGCGGCCCGGGGCTGTTCTGGCACACCTTGCTGGCGGCGCCGCACTGGTTCGAGCGGGGCATCGACACCCTGCTGCTGGGCGCGGGCCGCTTCATCAGCGGCGCCAGCGAGCTGCTCGCGCTGGCCGACACGCCGGTGCCCCAGGGCGAGGGCCTGGGCGTGCTGGCCCTGCAGCGCTACCGGGCCGACGGCCCCCAGGCGCCCTTGCTGCGGCTCGTCGCAGCACTGCCGGGCAGTGCCGCCACCGACCGCCAGCAGGCGGCCGAGCGCCTGAGCATCGCCCCGGGCGCCCGCCTGCTCACCTGCCAGGTGCAGGCGGGCCCGGCAGACGACCCGCTGCAGGCACTCACCGGCTACCTGGCCGAAGCCTCGGGCATCGCCACCCTGATCCAGGCCCTGCTGGGCGAACCCGGCGAGCGGCTGGTGGAGGTGCGCGACGGCGAGCGGGTGCTCTGCTGGCTGCAGGCCGAGTGCCTGGCCACCTGGCAGGCACCGCCGGCCCCGGCCACGCCACGGGCGGCCTTCACCCTGCGTTTCGCCAAGCCCCACACAGCCCCCGCGGTACTCGCGCCGGCGGCGCAACTGCTCCCCGCCGAACCGGGCCTGGAGGACGGCGTCGACCTGATCGGCCTCGGCGACACCCTCACCCGTACTCTGCTCAGCAGCCTGCACCTGCGCAGTCGCGCCCTGCGAGAGCTGCTGGCCATCCGCCCCGACCCGCTGGTGCGCGCGCCCGGCGAAAGCTGGCGCCGCAGCGAGCGCAACACGGTGATCACCCATGTGCTGCGGCGCAGCCCGCAGAGCCTGAACGCCACCCTGCGGGTCGACGAGGGCCACCCGTACTTCTTCGACCACCCGCTGGACCACGTGCCCGGCATCCTGCTGATCGAGGGCGTGCTGCAACTGATGGAGCACGCGGTGCCGGCCCTGCGCGGCGACGCGGTGTTCATCCGCGGGCTGAACGTGCGCTTCCAGCGCTACGTGATGAAGGAACGCCCGGTGGACATCGAACTGCAGCAGAACGGCCCCCACGGCTACACCGCGCGGGTGATGCAGGACGAGCAGCTGATGTGCACCTGCACCTTGATGCTGGGCCCCGGCCAGGTGCCGCCCTCCGGGGCCGTGCTCGCACCGGTACGCCCCTGCCAGCGACAGGACTGGCTGCACAAGGCCCGTGCGGAGAACGTGCTGGTCGGCGACATCGACCCGCAGGCGCGGGTGCTGGCATGTCCCATCCCGCTGGGGCAGTTCTTCGAGGACGGCCACCCCCGGCAGCACTCCATGGTGTATTTCCTGGAGATCGCCCGGCAGGCCTACATGCAGATCGCCCACGGCGCGCTGCGCATCCCGCTGAAGACGCCCATGAACCTGCTGGTGCTCGACTTCACCCTGGCCCGCCCCATCGGCCGCCGGCAGGCGCTGGCCCTGGCGCCGCAGAGCACGCTGCCGGCCAACGCCCAGGCCTTCAAGACCAACCGCATCGTCATCGAGCTGGAGGCCGACGGCCAACCGCTCGGCGCCGCCACCGTGACCGCCCAGGTGCTCAGCCGGCAGGCGCACCCGGCCTGAGGCCGGCCCATCGACCCGAGGAGAACAGACCATGAGTGACGTGAGAGTGGAACTGCGCATGAACGCCCCCGCCAGCACCATCTGGCTGCTGTGGGAGGACGTGGCCAACGCGCCGCAATGGGACACCGACGTGCGCCAATGCACCCTGGACGGCCCCTTCCGCGTGGGCACCCAGGGGCTCTGCGTGCTGAAGAACGGCCTGAAGATGCCGCTGCAGATCACCCAGGTGACGCCCCTGCGCAGCTACACCAACACCGCCCGCCTGCTGGGCATGCGCCTGACCTTCAGCCACTACCTGACGCCCATCGGCACCGAGACCCATGTGGTCCATGCCGCGCGCATCGAGGGGCGGCTGAGCGTCCTCTATCGCCCGCTGGTGCGGCGCCTGCTGAAGGCCGCCATGGGCCAGGCCCTGCGCAACCTGCGAAGCCTGGCTGAAGCCCGCGCGGTGCAGGACACCCGCGAGCCGCTGCGCGCTACGCGCTGAACCGACCCCTTCCCACCCCGAACCGAGACCACCATGACGCTATCGCTTCGACGCCTTGCTCCCCTCCCCCTGCTGCTTGGCCTGTGCACCCCGGCCCTCGCCGATGACAGCGGCCTGTACGTCAGCCTGCTGGGCGGCGCCAACTGGGTGGCCCACCAGAACCTGCGGCAGAACTCGCTGGACTTCGTGCAGATGGACTACGAACAGCCGCTGTCCTCCGGCTATGCCGTGGACCTGGCCGTGGGCTGGCGCTCCCCCATCGGCCTGCGCCCGGAGCTGGCGCTGGCCTACCGGCGCAACAGCCTGGACCAGTTCGCCGACCGCGTGTACGAAGGCGGCGGCAAGATCGACGGCAAGGGCCAGGAGGCCGGCAGCAGCCTGATGGCCAACCTCTGGTACGACCTGCCGATGCCCGAGGGCTTCACCCGCATCAAGCCGTACATCGGCGGCGGCGTGGGCTACACCCGCCTGACAATCCGCGACCTGGAGGCCAACGGCGTGTCCTTCGGCGCCACCCACCGCGACGACGTCGGCACCTGGCAGCTGGGCGCCGGCGTCGCCTACCAGTGGGACGCGCACTGGTCCGTCTCCATGGACTACCGCTACCTGCAGACCCGCACCGCACACTTCGGCGACATCGAAGGCCTGCCACCGGGCGACGTCAGCACCCAGTACAACGCCCAGTCGCTGATGCTCGGCGTGCAATACGGGCTGTAGCCCAACGGCGCCCGGGCTCAGCCCGGGCAGGGTGGATCGATGAAGCGCGATCCACCCACGCACAACCTTCCCCACGCCCCGTAGGATGCGCTGAGCTCCGCGATGCGCATCTCCCCACACCGACGCTCGCCCGTAGCCCGGGCTTCAGCCCGGGAACGGTGGATCGATGAAGCGCGATCCCCCCTACGCATAGCGCCCTCCCCACCCTGTAGGATGCGCTGAGCTACGCGATGCGCATCGATTCACAGCACCCGATACGAATGCTTTGCGTGCTGCATTACCATGCTCGGCCGCCCCTCGACTGCCAGCAGGAAGCCCATGAGCAGCCCCCCGGACATCACCCTTCACACCTCCCCGGTAGCCGATTCGGACCTGGACTTCGTTTTCACCTTCGAGCGGCGGCAAGCGGTGGATCGGGTCATTCGCTTGCAAGCGGGCCAGCCGGTAGAGAGCGCCGATCCCTTCATCGACGACTGGTCCCCGGCCGAACGCCAGGAGGTGAAGGACACGCTGCGGGCCGCACTGGCCAACGGCGGCATGGTCTGCCTGGCGACCTGTAAGGGGCAGGTCGTCGGCTTCGCCTGTGTGGACGGCGCGCCTGTCGATCCCGGTGGACGCTACCACCCCCTGAAGGAGTTCCACGTCGAGGCCAGCGAGCGTGGTCGGGGCATCGGGCGCTGGCTGTTTGCCCGCTGCCTTGAAGAGGCCCGTCGCAAGGGCCTCCAGCGCCTGTACGTCTCTTCCCACTCGGCACGGGAGACGGTGCTGTTCTACCAGCGTCAGGGTTGCGTAGATGCGCAGTGGTTGTGGCCGGAGCAGGTGGAGCGGGAGCCGTTCGACTATCCGATGGAGTACGAGGTGGGGCGATGAGCAACGCAAGGGTGGGCAGGCCTGCCCTGTAGTCCTGCGAAGCGAAGGGCATGGCATCCGCTATTCAGGGATGCACTGGCGTTCGTCCGGTCTCAACTGCAGAGGCAAAAGCCATGCAGCGCTGGGCGGAAAGCTGCGGGACACAGCCCGTGATCACTCAGCGCTGGAGGGCGATGAATCTGGATGGGTGTCGTCATAGGCCGGGCTTGTCTGCCCGATCTCAGGTGCAATCTGCCCGCAAGCCAGCCAGAACGCGTACTGGGGATAAGCCTTCACAAGCACGTCGATCTCTTCCGTGCTGACTCTTACCGCGCCTTTGCTGACGCTTCGCCAGCGGTCATGGTTGCCTCCCCCCAGCTCGCTGGCCTTTTTCGGTCCCAGCCGCTTGATCAACGCTCGTGCTCTATCGCCTGCGGTCTGCATAAAACGTCTTCAACGTTGCCGTCTCAAAACTTGATGCCAAGAGAGATTGTGTCTTCGCAGGTCGCCTTGTAGCCCGCTTTAGATAGCTCTTGCAGCACATCAGGCGCCCGGAAAGCGCGCGCGTGCATTCAGCGCCCATTGCTACTCAGCGCTGGACGACGGCACCTCTGAATGGGCTTCGTCATAGGCCGGGCTCGTTTGCCCGATCTCGGGCATGACCTCACCAGTCAGCAACCACCACCGGTACTGCGGGAACAACTCGGCGATAGCGAGGATCTCGCTCTCTTTGATTTCCCTGTTTCGGGAGGGGTTCTTGAGGTTGTTCCAGGTGTAGCGATTGATGCCCGTACGCTCCTCCAACTCCGGGAGGCGCATCTCTGAGCTTTTCAATATTTCAATGACACGCGATTTGATCATGATTTTTAGATCTAAAAATGATCTATCCATTTCGGATTTAATGTGACATTATCCAAATGACATCTATCCAATTTGGATTTATGCGTGATGGATAATTTCGTAACCGCGAATAGTGATGGAATGAGCATGGAACTGGAAGACCTTGCCCAGGCCACCTTGGCCACCCCTCAGCAGAATCTTGAAGCTGCAGCCCGCACTGATGTTGTCCGCAGCACCATTCATAACCGAACGGATCGCAGAGGCATTCCCTCCGACACACCGCGCGTACTAGCGCGCCATCGGGAGTGGAAAGCATGAGCGGGCAACCTGTGGACACCAGAACGGCCCTGGCAAACCTGGGACAGACGGTGGTGATGGAGTTGCACTGGGAAGAAGTGCCGCATCCGCTGTTCTGCTGCTACCACATCGTGGGTGTGGTGGTGCCGGTGGAAGGGGTTTGCGAGGAGGGCTACTTCCTGGTGAAGGACGCGCTGGCGCCGGGGCCGTTTCCGGATGAGCTGTTCTGGTCGGACATCCGCCGGATGAAGGTGCTGGTGCAGCGCCCCCTACCCGCGCCAGGAGCGCGCGGGTATGCCTGAAAGCACAAAGCCCCTGGCTCTCTCGAACCAGGGGCTTTGCTGTGTATGGCGGGAAGATAGGGATTTGAACCCTAGGTGCCATTGCTGACACAACGGATTTCGAATCCGTTTTTGTGCCTCTCACCATGCGACCGACATACACCGGGCCCAGCAACGATGAGGCTTTCAGAGCAGCACACTACAGCAGCATTCGGCACCGTTAGGGGGATTCATTCCCCCAGATTTCCCCCTACCCTCTCGTACGCTTTGACGCATGCCTGACCAGCTATTCCTCTCCGGTCGGCTTCGTCAGCATAGAGTCGAGCAGCCTCTCCAAGCCGGCCGAGCACGTCGGCTCGCATTCTGGCCTCGGCTTCGGCTGTTTGGCCGAGCTGGGCAGTGATGGCATTGCCGGCGTCACGACTGCGCTGTTCTGAGGCTGCGATGCGCAACTGGAGCCGCTCAAGAGCACTACCAGCACGCTCAGCATCGCCACGCGCAGCGGCCAGTTGTTGCTGTGCTTCTGCATCTGCTTTCTCCACTTCGGCCTGGCGGCGTTGGTTTTCCTGAATCACGTAGAGAGCGGCCCGGCGGTCACGCTCGCTGACTTCTGCCCGGTAGCTGGCCTCGGCGGCGACCGCTGAGGCAGCTCGGTTATCCGCAGCCCAGACGCGCACCTGCTGTACGCCGGCTACCAGAGCAAGCGCCACCGCCCACCAAGCCCAGGACGGCACAAGACGCGCCCAGCTCATGACAGCGCCACCTTGGCGCGCTCCCACAGGGCGTGGCGCTCTTGCCTGCCGTTCTGCCCGCCGTTGATGCGTTGGGTGATGTCGTCGAACCGGCCAGCGTCTGCCAGTTCATTCAGACCATGCGAAGACCAGAACCAAGCGGCAGCCAGACAAGCCCACAGGGCGGTTTCCAGCAGCTCAGGCTTAGCCACAAGGTCGAAGCCAAGGGCTTTTCCGGCCTCTGTGTAGTTGGCGCGCCCCGTGAGCTGAATCAGGCCTCTACCCCGGTAGCGCCAGCCATCACCGGATGCCGGAGGACCATTACCCATGCGCCCGCCGTAGACGGCATTGGCGATCTGCTCCGGCTTCCTAGCGATCTGCTCCGCCAGAGCGCTCGGCTTGCCGTCAGGAGAGCGAAACCGAGCCGGCCAGGTGGCGGCCAGGCCGGCGGCGCTGTAGTTCAGGTTTTCAACCAGTCGCGTCAGCCCTGCGCTTTCGTGGCCAATCTGAGCCAGGAACGCAGCAGCACGCACCGTAGAGTCAATCCTGAACCGAGACATAGCCTCGCTGAGCGCAGGAACAAAAACGCCCGCTTGGCGGCGGGCGTTCGGGAATAGATTAATGAATTGGTTTTCGTTCATGCATCCTCCGGCCATTCAATGGCGAGGATTTCCTCTGCCGTGGATGCCGCAGAAATCTCATCTACCAACCGTTGCCTTACTCCGATCAGGGTGGCGCTGAATGCTGCAAACGCATCTGCCTTGGCGATGATCCGTTTGAGCAGTTCTTCGTGGTCTAAGCCCCTCGCCTCCGCAAGGGCGCGCGTGAAGCTGCCGCCACCATTCCTTGCTTCTGCTTCCTGCTTATCCCAGCTGAAGATTTCATCGTGAGGGTACTGCCCCTTGATCGATGACATCTTTTCCGCAAAGCGGATGTTCAGCTCCCTGTTTTTCTCTCTGGCCATTATCTCGACAGCTGGCAGCTTCCATACCTCGCGCCATAACCCGTCGTTCTTCTCGATAACCTGTACCGTGTGATACGGAGACGGCTTCTGAGTTTCGACAAGGACTTGAACACCAAGAGCCTTTAGAGTTTCTTGATCAGGCGCCTCAGGAATCGACATGTTGTGCTTGTCGCACAGCTCTTGCCTGGTAACTATTTTGCCGGATTCTTTGTATACGAACACTTAGACCTCCATCAGCCCCAAGCGCTGGCACCAGATACTGGGTAGGAAAATGATGATTGGCCCGTGTTTATCGTGCCGGTATATGCATTAACTGAAGAGGATGAACCGCTGCCAAATATTGGGTACAGCGTCTTGCCTGCTGTTCCAGAATAAGCGACGCCTTGGTCTACACCGTTCTTGTAGAACTTAAGCGTACCAGCTGAAAAATCAACAACTACACCAATTACGTCTCCAGCGGTAAAAGACGATCCATATGCAGCGTCGCTTCCCTGATTGTAGAAGTGGCCATCTGATGCGTAGTAGGCCCAGCCGCCAGTACCGCTACCTGGGTAGTTTGTGAGGGAGGCGGCCGAAGTTGCTACTCCAAGCAGAGACGCAACCGGAGTCGTTCCAGAAATGGTGATCTCGAATTGGTACTTGCCGGATGACCGTGCCTGAGAACCGCGAACGCTGTTTAGGCTGCGCGCAGCAGCTGTCCTGTTTCCGTTTGACAAATCAACTGAGCCGCCTTTATCGGTTGGGCTCCAAGTTGAGTATGTGGCGCCCACCACGGGGATACTGCGAATGCGGTCGGCCAGCATTATGTGTAACTCCCGCCGTAGGTGAACAGCCAAGTAGTCCCGCCATCCAGGGTCTCGCCAGTTATCCGGCATTTAGCGGCAAGGGTAGGGGTTGAGCCACCAACCCACTGCACCGAAGCAGGCCATGTAACGGTATAGGTCGTGCCCCCTTCCAAGTAGAGCGTAAAACTGTGTGATTGGCCGGAGGTGGCTCCAGTAATCGTGAAGGTGGTGTTTGCCGCCATGACCTTCTTCTTGACGTTCGTGCTAGAGACGTCAATTGCAGTTCCGCTCATGGTTTCCAAGAGTTCGGCATAGCCGCCGAGAATTGGCGAGTTGCTGTATACGGGATCGGTTGACCCTGCCACAAGCATCTGTCCTGACGTTCCCTTTGCCAGGCGTTGTGGCGTTCCAGATGTTCCGCCTGTGATTATGTCGCCGCGAGCCGTCATTGGGTTAGATAGACCGCTCGGAGTGGACCATGTAGGTACACCACCAGAAACGGTCAGCACTTGCCCGTTAGAGCCAACACCAAGTCTGCCAGCTGTTCCGCCACTACCGCCAGTGATTAAGTCTCCTGATGTTGTCATAGGGTTAGCAAACCCGGCGGCAGAGTTTTGCCAGGTTGGGACGCCACCAGAAACGGTAAGAACCTGGCCGTTTGCGCCTACGCCTAATCTTGCAGCAGTAGATCCAGACGACGAGTAAACAAGGTCGCCTGTCGTGGTTAGAGGGCTGTTGTAGATTGCGCCCCATGCAGGAGCCCCAGAGACGATAAGCAGCGCCTGGCCATTGCTGCCAGCTGCTAGGCGCTGAGGAGTGCCAGATGAGCCGCCAGTTATGATATCCCCAGCAGTGGTCATGGGGTTTGACATGCCGCCGCCAGAGAATGCCGCCCAGGATGAACCTGTATATCGATAAAACTGATCCTCGTCGTTTACATGAACAAGGAACCCCTCGCGCGGTATAACAAACTGCCAAGCTCCTGTGCTCGTGAGCCAGTAAGCAAGCTGATCGGCCTTTCCGCTCCAAGCTCCAGTCGGAGATGACCCAACAATGTAAAGCGCCTCATCGGCAGGAGATCCAGGAGGAGAAGAAAGGTCCTTATCAAGGACTGCCGGCTGAACCAACTGGTTCAGCTGCGCGAACGTTTCATTCGAAAGCAGCTGATTCGCGGCTGAGTTCTGCAGAAGCTGAAGAGCAATTTTTGTCGTTGCTGTCACAGAGTTACCTCCAATGGATATCCCCTGCCGACGACCGCTGATAGCTGGTAGATGCGGAAGGTAATTGAGCTCTGCGCTGATCCGAAGTCTGCTACCTGGTCGGCGGCTGAGTAAGTGAAAGCGTTGGTTGTTACCGAGATTGTTCTCTTCACTGTCGATCCGGACATAACGTCGACTTCGTACGACTCAACTGTTTCACCAACTGGGGAAACGGTTCCAGTCACCCACCAAGTCCCAGAAAGGCGACTGCGTCGAGTGAAAGAGCCGCTGAAGTTTCCAGACCCATCACGTGACCCTCTTGCATAAACAGGGCTAAGGCATTCTAAGTTTACGCCGCGATAGGTGAATGGAATATCAGAGCCACTACCTATGTCCGCACCATTCGTGATCGCGCGATACGAAAAAGCAGATCCGATAGCTTCAGTCGGCATAGACAGGAACTGGTTGTCCGGATCCGATAGAAGCACGAAGGCATCAAAGGGTTGGTGTAACCCGCAAGCCCATTCAGTGCCGCGCTCGCCACGCATAAAACCACTGATCAGGTAATTCCCGTCAGGCTGAAGATCGGCATTCTGAAAGCGAACTATTTCCCAGCGCCCATCCAGGCCGTAGGCTGCATAGTTGTAGCCGCTAAGCATTAAGTCCTTGCTGATGCTCTCTGGTATGCCGGCGTACATTTTAACCCGGATACTTCTCTGGTCTATCAATGTGCAACTTGAATCACCGAGAGCATCCTCGGCATACCCAATCGTTCCTTGCTCCAAGAAGCCCTGAATGTCCTGCCAGGTTTGTCCGCTATCGGGCGACCTGAACAAGACCCCACCGTTCCACCCACTGGAATAGCCGAACATCAGGGAAACAAAGCCGGCAGCGTTCTGGTAGGTCTCGTCTACCACGGGGATGTCAAGAAGGATGGCAGCAGACTTTCCATTCCAATTGATTGTCCCATCCGGCCCAGGGGCTTCACCGCCAACAGCGTTGCTGACATACAGAGACGCTCGATTAGGCTTTGCCTTGCACTCAACGGTGCCATCGGGAGCCTCGTTAGTTTCGGTGATACGGAGCTCATAGATCGCATCAGGAGTCGGAATTGTCACCACATCAGACGGTTCAATCCCGAGGTAAGGCTGCGGCAGAGTGATTTGGTAATCGACGCGCTCAAGCCATGGCAAGAACTCCAAGACCTCGGCAACTTGCGCAGCCTTATCAGCGCTGAGAACCAGGGGGAACTCTCGATCAACCCGGTTCACGGCCTTTGTGTTCAAGCGATCCGAGTACTGCTCTGATATCGCGTACTCTCGTGTTGCATCTATGTACTTGACGACTGTCTTGACAGGGAGCTGAGGGTCCATCTCGCGTGACCCTATGAGAACATCCCCGTCGTTGATAGCAATGAGGTCGGCATAGTCGACTTCGACGATGCTGTCCTGTCCTCGGGGAACGCACTGCAACTGGTAACCGTGCTGTCTGACATCGAATGGATACGCCCCCTGCAGAGGTTCCATTGCTGACCGGATAGATCCTCCAGCCACCCTGTAGCCATTAACAGAGTCGGTCATTAGGCTGGTATCAATGTCGTCCACTTTCAGCAGCGATGACTTGATTACTTCTGACTCAATGATCTCGGCCAGAGATATCTCAACGGCAGATACAGGCGCTGCGTCATAGCAGCGAACTACAAATTCGTCTTGAACCGCGTCACCATAATCAAGCTTGTACACAAGATTGTTATCTATTAATAAACTGCCTTTAGGCTGAGAATAAGGCAAGCTGTCCGTGTTTGATAAAAATAATCTAGACTCGCCAGTCTGAATATTAGTAACATATACATCGTCATTGGCTGGATTTACATAGTAAACATCATCGCCGCGCTTTGAAATCTTGCTAATTTTTGCATTTATACTTGGATGCATGCTTACAACAGATATCTGATTAAAAGGCTTTACACCCTCATAAACAAACAATCTATTATACGGAATATCTCCTGACGCACCATATATTAACCCATCTACAGCAATACAAGCTGACATTGCTTCTACATCAAAAATATCATCATCAAATAAGCCAGACGGTGATATGTATTGCGCCAGTGATATTTGGCCAGATCCGTTGCAATAGTAAATATTATCTGGGCTCTCAAATAGGAACCCATTTAGCTGAGAAAAAATTCCTGATGGTATTTTTATGTATCCTTGACGCGACCAAAAAGATCTACCACCTCCAGTAAATGGTCCAAGCCAAACTGCACCATTTTCGCGATGTGAAGTAGTAATTCCATTTGAGCTATAAATAGATGTCAAAGGAGTTTCTATATTTATGTATGGAGATGGACCAATAATTGACCCATTGTTTAATACTCTGTATTCGTAAACCTCAGAAGAGCTTTTAACTGCCAAGCAATAAGCAGAAATCTCACTATCAAGATATGGCTGAACAGCATTGTTGTAAAAACCGTTTCCAAAATTGCTGTCACTGACATTCTTTTGGAATTTTTTCACTGCGTCTCCGCGCTCAGATACCTGCATAACCTCAACTTTGAATTGAGCTGCCTGAAGCGTGTTTCCGTAGTCGGTCAAAAGGAAGTCATCAAAAACAATGTAAGCTAGCCCGCGAAATGCAGGAGCATTCCCTACGCCTACATCAGCTTCGTACCTAGTATCTGGTAGCTGATCATCCGTTCCAAGATATATTCTCATGCCGCGAGCAACTTTATTGCTTGCTATTATTGTATTAAGATCAGATGAACCAGCGTTGTAGATTAACCTATCACCGCACCATATGCGCAGAACTCCTCCAATAGGACCATCACACAATCCAATAGCAAAGGTTGCGCTGTAAGTATATGTTTTTAGTGTAGAAGAAGAACCGCCACCTTTACCTCCTTGCTTTTTCTTTTTTACTATTTCTTTAAGAGAGTTTTTTTCTAACCAAAGAAGATTAGGGGAAACAGAAATTACGCCATATAAATTAGGTACAATAGCACCGTATGTTGATGTCTGTACGCTTAAATCATTTAAGCGCGGGCCCTGTACAGTTGGACCTTTCGGAGGGTCTAGGTAGCCGCCAACGCCCATGCCCAAAGACGCACCATAAAGCGCACCGGCAGGGCCTCCGACATAGAAGCCAACTACTGCCCCAATAATTCCTCCAGCTATCTGTCCGCCGCTGCTCATTGGCTCACCTCAAATCGATAGGCGCGAACGAGGCGGATACCCCATAGCTCGTCGATCCTGTGCAGGACAACGCCGCCGTGTTGCTCGCTGGCGTGTATCACGTAGGGATGGCCGCCGATGTAGCCGGCATGGATTGCGATGTGCTGCGGGGCTCCTGTGATGCGCATGGCCAACAGGTCGCCCTTGCGGGCTTCTTCCTTAGCGATGCGCACCAGGGACGGCTGGGCGTCTAGCTCTGCCTCCAGCTTTCCGTCGTACGGCGTGCGCGGATATCCAGACGCATCGGCATGGGGGATGCCCAGCTCTTGGCACAGGCACACATACAGACCGGCACAGTCCAGGCCCAGGCCTGGCACTCTCCCCTGATGACGAAATGGCGTTTTCAGGTATGACTGCGCCACGCGCACGATATCGTCCTGCAGCATCAGTTACGTCCTACCTGGGTGTATACGGAAGGGGTTGGAACGTGAGGCTGGCCTCCAAAGTTCCTTACGTTGTTCCATTTGTTCTTGCAGTCTTCGATGTGGCGCTTGCGGCAACCTGGGATCATTTCGTATTGGTCGCCGACTTGAGGCATGTAGAAAAACGCCTCATGCACCGTGATGACTCCGGATGCAAACGACTTTACTTCCATCGGCTTCAACCCAGCATTAGGTCCTGAGATGAATCGGATAGCTCCTGCGCCGAAATAGTCGGATGCTTCAGTTCGCGCAGAGTCGGCGAACTGGTACTGATCTGTGACCGCAGTCAGAGTGCCGGTTACTTTCAGAGACGCGAAACTCGGGCCGTCTGGCGCGCTTCTCGGGCCAATGCACCGACTAGCGCTTTGGCTCAGCATCTCGCCATCTAGCGTTTTATCTAGGAAAGTCCACTGACAGGTCGGAGCATAACTACGGCCGGTAGACTGAGAGAGTGCATCGATCATGCCCATCAGCTCTGTCTTGAACCCATCATCAGTGATGGTCGTCTTGCCGAAGAACAAGCAAGCCAGCGGCTCTTCGTCTTCTACCGGCGCCATCCATGAAGTTGCGAACAGGTAAACGCGCGCATTGTCGTAGACGCCCGACATCAAGTCGTCACGAGATACAGCGCCAAGTTGCAGGATGCCGTTGAGGTCAACTGTCGCGGACGCGAACGTGCTGGAGTTTCCAAGACCGGAGAACTCATAGCCAAATTCTGTCTTGTAGACCTGGCCATTGCTCATAGTGATATCTGTTGGATATCCAGCCAGGCGAAGTACAGGCGCATCATTCGCCGGCACTATACGCACGCAGTAAAACCGCGTCGCAAAGTCCGCAACATGTGGCTTCATACAACCTCAGGGATTGAGAATTTCGGTTAGGCCGATGCCTTGCATGGTAATCACATTGGGACCAATGAAAGTTCCGCTCAAATCAGCATCGAACCGCATTGGGATGTGATAATAACACCCAGCGGTTACTGTTTCAGAAACTTGTGGCTGAGTTTGAACAGTGCCGCCGCTAGTCCATGTTCCGAATGCTGTTGAGTTGATCGCGACAGTGATAGTCGTGGTATCAATTGCTGTTACCAGCACGCGCAGATTGTTGATTTGCGTCATCCCTGAAACGCCAGAGACGAATACCGAGTCACCAACCAAAAAGGTGTGGCTGCCAACGGTAATGACTGCGTTGCTTGCCTTTGTGATTCCTGTAATTGAACGTGACTTGTTTGGGCTGAATGTGATTAATCCAGTAGAGGGGTCAGCAGACCAGGCTCCTGACGGATGAATAGCGCCTCCCACTCCGACAAGGACCGTACCGGGAACTGGCTTGCGGATTCGCCTTCTGGAGGCTTTTGCATCGCTGCTAGAGCCGTACCAGCGCATGAGCTGGTAGACGCCCTGGCTGACTCGCAGTGCCGGCTGGTCAAAAGCCGTAGGCACGCTGATGTAATCGTTCGTGGAGTGGTCCAGCGGGTGATGCACGCGGAACCCTCGGAACGTGCCATTGGCGCGCCAGTTGAGATCAATGATTCGGTCAATCACCTCTTCGCGCTGACGGCCAAAGTCGACCTGCAGGCCAGTCATTACGTATGGGTGGCGCAGCGAGCGATATTCGTTGCCGCCAGCGGTTCTAACAATCTGCGTTGCATGAGAACTTTCGAAGCCGCTGCCGTAATTGACATCAGTGGGGAACAGCTCGTCGATGAACTCGGCCATTACATGTATCTCCCGGTACCGCGGATTGCTCTGCCAAGGTTTTTGGCCGCATACCCGGTGGCCTGTTTGGCTTCCTGCGCATTGGTGATCCCTGGGAATGTGATGTTGACGGTTTGATTGCCGCCTCGCTGCCCTTTGAACGGGACTACGTTTCCGCCGTCGCCTGGGATCAGGTAGGACCGACCACCCTGCGTGAGCAGCTCAGGACGGTTGTTCTCGCCCACTTGATACATGCTGCCTGCAGATACCGGTCCGCCACCTGCGCGCGCGCCTGCGACGAAATTGGAGAGGTCCATGGCATAGCCTGACTGGCTGGCGCCGGCTGCCAGGGAGCCCGATGCGGAAGCGGAAAGGCCGCCACCGAAGTAGGCGCTAGCGGCAGTGAAACCGAGACTCAGGAGGCCGCCGAACCCGCTACCGCCACCGCTCTCGCTGCCTCCGATGGCAAACGCAATGGCCTTGCGCGCCTCAATCCGTACGAGGTCGGCGATGATCGAATTGGCCAGGTCTGAGAACGACAGCTTGCCGGTCATCACGAAGTTGACCAGCGCATCCTCCAACCCGGTGAGAGACTTCGAGAACGAGTCATAGAACTGGCCTGCCGTGTCCCTGGACGAGTCCACGTAATCTGCCAGGGCGGCCTTGGTACCGTTCTGCCAGTCGCCGCGCAGCTCATCCAGCCGGCGGTAGTAGTCCTCGTTGGCGCGCAGGGCGTCGTTGAGGCCAGACTTGATTTCCTCGACCTGTGCCTTGTACTCAGCCGAACCCAGCATGCCCTTGGGCGTGGCCTTGTTGAGCTGGTCCTGATAGCGGCGGAACTCGCGGAAGATGGACGCCTCTGACTGGACGCGCTCAAGCTCGCGCTTGCCCATGCCGAATGCATCAAGCTGGCGGCTGTACTGCTCGGACCGCCCCTGAGCCGAAGCGTCGATAGATGCTTGGATCTGCGCCGCACGCTCTTGAAACTTGACCGACTCTTGCCGCAGTCGCACCTCTTCTGAGATGGCGACGTTGCGGTCTAGCTGGGCTTTGATTGCGTCCTGGCTCGCAAGCAAGGATTTCTGCTCAGCGGTGAGCACGTCCTTGCCCTTGAGCTGGGCAATCAGCGCCTCGAACTCGGCGCGCTTCTTCTGCTCCGAGGTCAGCTTTTCGTTCGTGCTCAGCTGGGCTTCAAGGGCGCTCTGCTCTTCACGCAGCGACATCAGCATCTTGGTTGCTGCGTCGTCCTGATAGGCCTTCTGGCGAGTCTTGCGCTCTTTCGGGTCTTTGTATTTGTCCGCGATGGCTTGCTCAAGGCTCGCCACGCTGGAATCAGTAAGGAAAGCTGAGTCAGGGTTTTTAAGCCGGATCGTCGCCAAATCCTGCTTTAGCTTGTCCAGCTCCAGTTTACGTTTCTGCTCATTCGAAAGCGTGGACTTGCGAATAGCCTCTATTCGCGAGATTGCCTTTACTGCCGCGGCGTCTTGGCGCTTGCTGACCCCCTCAAGAGCAGCTTGCTCACCTTCATCCTGAATAGCCTGCAAAGCGCTCTCGATATCGGAAAGACGCTTCTTCTCATCGGTTGTTTTGTTTTTGTAAACGTCGGTGGCAATGCTGGCCAGTCCAGCAAAGTAGCCACCAAGAAGAGTGGCACCGCCGGCACGCTGCGCATCAAAACCGTTACGCCTACGGTCAATCGCATCGAGACGGTCCATCGGCGTCTCTGTACGCCCAACCCCAAGCATGGAGTCCCACGCTTCGCCAGCTGCGTCTTTGATGCCTTTCCAGGCCTTTTCGACGTAGCCGAGGTTTTCTTCGATCTGAGACGAGCGCTCAATCAGGGCCTGAGAGTAGGTTTCAGTGGCCAGCTGGGCGGCCTCGGACTCTTTGCCTTGCGCCTCAAGGGCGGTGATCTGCTCGTAAATGGCAGCCGTGAGGTAGTTGTACTGCTCGTTCAACTTCGCGGAGGCGGCAGCAGGCTCGTCCTGTAACCGTTTGAACTGCGCCACGGTCTCGGAAATGGCTTGTCCGGTGGCGTCTTCCCACGCTACGGCAGCAGTGGTCAGGCTCTGCAGCTGATCGGCAGTGAATACGCCGGCGTTCGTGAACTCGGCCAAGGCTGCGGCTGCCTGGCGCCGAGTGCCGGTAACGCCATCAATCGCTGCAGCCATCGCCTGAAGCTGGCTGGCTGATGTTCCGGCGAAATTGCCAGACGTGATGATGGCCTTGTTGAAGGCCACGCTTTCCTGGCTGCCCTGGTACAGGGCTACGCCGAGCACACCTACAGCAGCGGCGGCCAGCGTAAACGGGTTGATCAATCCAGCGGCGTACTTGGCAGTTTCGCGCAACGCCGGGCCTACGCCGCCAAAGGAATCCTTGATCTGGCCACCCTGTTGCAGTAGCACTATGAGCGGGGACTGGCCTCCCTGGAGCGATGTCACGATGTCCGTAAACTGGGCCGGCAACTGACGCAGAGCCGCAGCTGTTTGTGCTGCGCTAACACCAGTTCTGCGAATTCCATCGTCAGCGCCAGTTAGAGCGGATCTTGCTCGCTCTGCTTGTGCGCCTAGCTGCCGAATCGGCTCAGGATTCACCAATGGCGCGGCGCTGTTCTGGCGGATCTGTTCCTGTTGCTCAGCAAGTCGCCCCAACGAACCCACTACAGGGTCAATCTGCGGCGTCAGCCGTGCCATTTCCTGTTGTTGCTGCCGGATGGCCTCCGTTCCGGCGCGGAATGCGCTGGCGGTGTTGGATACAGGAGCGGCAGCGGCGCCAACACGCTGACCAACGCCGCTCCATGACGATTCGACACCGCGAGCAGCCTGCTCGGCCTGGGCGCCAGCCTGGCTAAGACGGTCAAGATCTTCGCCGGCACGCTGGACGGATTCCGTCCTGACCTCAATACCGAGAGAGGCAATATCCACGGGGTCAGTCCTTCTGATGCATGGTGTCGAGGGCGGCCCGCTCCATCACGCGAATGTCGGCGAAGAGTTTGGGCCAGTCGGCGGGAGGTATGTCGTTGAGGCGGAACGTAGGTTCCAGGGCGGAGTAGTCCAGGCCAGTAGGCCCGGCATACCCCATGCGCCACTGGGTGCTGAGGCAGTTGAATGCGGTTAGGGCGGGCCACACGTCGGGCCAGATCAGGATTTCCTCGGCTGGCACGTCTGCGGCGGAAAGGCCCCAAGCGGCCAAGTCGGCTTCCTTGGGGCCTTCCTCGTACAGTGCTCTAGCGGCCCTAGTCAGTTTCCCAGGCGTTCGGCCTTGAGAGCGTCGAAGTAGTCTGCGCTGATGCGAGCGAACAGCCCTTGTACGCTCTCACACAGGGCCACAGCGGACGCATGGCAAAGCTCGTCGTCGAACTCCCATGCCTCGACGATCTCAAGCAGCTCTGAGCCCTCCAGATCCAGCCTGGCGCGAACCGTCTCTACCAGCTCAGGCTCGCCGACCTTTTCCGCGACCTCTTGGCGCCGCTTGCCCCACTTGCTGATCAAATCGGCAACCTCGGACTGCGTGCGGTACTTGAAGGTGAACCCCACCTCAACCGGATCACGGCCAATGCGCGGAATTTTGACCTTCTTGGTGAACGTCGGGTCTTGGGCGATGGTGAACTTAGCCATGCGTCAATCCTTAGGCGTTGTAACGCACGAGGCGTGCGTCTTGGGAGAAGGTCATGGTCCGGGTCATGGCTTGGTTGCGGGTCAGCGCAGGGGTCTCGGAGAACGACACGAAGCCGTTGTAGAGAACAATGTCACCGTTCGGCAGGTTGAGACGGAGAGCACGCTTGGCGCGGTCTTGGTCGGCCGCCTCGGCTACCGCAACGAAGGCCTGCGCCGAGTCGTCAGCAACGGTGATCGTCATGCTGAACGGGCTGCGGGTAGTGGGCAGTTGGCGGTCGTCGTTCTCTTCCAGCAGGCCGTAGGTGTAGAACTGCTGCTCGCCGCCGCTGGTGGATGTTTCCAGCACTTGCGTGATGCGGGTCCAGGTGCTGATTTCGCGGCAGGAACCGGCGCCGCCGGAAGCCGGATAGTTGGCGGTGCTGGTGGTATCGATGTCTTCCAGCTCGAAGGTGTTTGTGGTCACGCCCGCCACCCGGAAAACGCGGCCATTGAGCTTGGTCCAGCCGGATGTCACCTCGATAAAGTCGCCATTCGACAGGCCGTGACCAGTGGCGGTTACAACAGCGGGGTTGGCGTTGGAGATGCCGGAAATCGTGATCGGGGAGCCGTAGGCAGACGCTAGGTCGAATGTACTGCCGTTCGGGAGACGTACGGACATGGGGGATTCCTCTTGGTAGAAACGAAAAAGCCCCGCAGATGCGAGGCTCAGGGGCGCCCGAACGGGCGATTAGGTGTCTGCGCGGTAGCGGCAGGAGATGGGGAGCGTGGTGTTCAGGTCGTCGGTGATTGCGGCTGCTGAAGACATGGGCGACCGGATGTAGAGGTCGAAGCCTGAGGCAGAGAGCTTGAGGTTGTTTGGGAACAGGACGGCTAGCTCGTCCTCGATGCCAAGGGCTGCACCAAGCCCACCGTTCTTGGGCCTGATGACGCTGACCTGCCAGATGCCTTCGTAGCGCCTGTGCGAGCCTTCCAAGTCCTCGCTTCCGGTAGTTGCCGGAAGCACGAAGCATCGCAGGTAGGTTTCGCCCGACTGCGGCTCAAACGGCACGTCCTGATAGGCCACGCGGAGTACGGGACTGCGTGCGGCGGCCCAGTCCTTCAGGCGCTTCTCCAGCAGCGAGCGGATACGTTTGTTGCTCATGTGAGGGCCTGCACTGCGCGGCGCACCATGGCCTGGAACTCAACGACTGTGATGCGGACCATCCCGTTAGGGGCCTGCTGCGACCAGCCGTTTTCGAGGCGTTGTGCGTAGGGCACGTTGTTCATGAGGTAGATTGATCCAACGCCAAGGTTGAACTGCTGGATCACCGCAGCGCCGGCTGATTTGGTGGTCGAGCCGTTCGCGTCGATGACGCCTGTCTCGCCACGGGCAGGAACCTCAAACGAGACTTGCCAGTTGCCACGGAAGCGCCCGCCAACGTAGCCGGCGCCAGATGTCAGAGGCATTGAGTCGTTAACTGCCAGGCCGCGCTTGAGGCGCCCACTGCGGGTTAGGTTCGCCGGGTCGCTGCGCAGCTCAGCGTTGTAGCGCGCAACCTCGTTGTTGTACTCGGTAGCGATTGCGTTCGCGGCCCACAGCTCGGGGTTGCCGACTGGCGAGCGGTCCACGACAGCCGACAGCAGATCGATCCCGACCTTGCGGACGACCTGCTCCGCGTTGACCTTGGCCTTCTCGCAGAACTCAGCCAGGTCGAGGGAAAAGTTCCTCATTTGCGCGCCTGCACTACGAAGCCCAGCGCGAGGCCGGCGAAATCCCAGGCCGTCACTGACGCAATGGTGTAGGTGTCACCGTCGAACAGCAGCTTGTCTGTGGTCGTGGGCTCGGGCATGTCGGAACCGCTGAGCAGGACAGGCGAGACGATGAACTGCAGGTCTCCGGACTTGATAAGCGATCCGTCGATGTCCTTGAGCTGGTAGTTCTTGCGGATGCCCGAGCCGGCGTAGTCGGTCGTGGTCGTGCCTGACGTTCCGGTATCAGGGTCATACTCGCCCGTAGTCGTGCGGCGAATGGTCAGCGCAGCGCCGTAGCCGCCAGCACTGCGCAGGCCAAGCATGCGCGCACACTGCGCCTTGCCCCGGTCGTAGATGTCAGCCACGGACGATCCTCGACTGGTTGGACGGCATGAGGAACTGGGCGAACTGCGAATCGGATTGACGCGCGGCTGCTGGGCGCGACACGTAGGCCTGAGCCGTGGCGAATTCGGTCTCTACAGCACCTTCCACACGCTCACGGATGATCGCGCCCTTCTTCAGCTCGGGCGGGTCGATATCGTCCGCGTGGATCTCGCAGGCCAGCGCCATCTGGCCCGCTTTGATCTGCGGCGGGATGGTGTTGGATGGTACGAGCCATTCGCTGCGATATACCTCATGACGCGGCCAGGACAACGTCTGGTCAACGCTTACAAGACGCCCCTTCCAAGGCATGCCCTGCATTTGCAATGCAGCACGACGCAGCAAGGCCTCTTGATCAGTAGAATCGCTCGGAATGGTCTTCCCGTAGCTTGTCGCATAGGCGACCAAATCGGATGCCGTGGCAAAGCTATCAGCACCCGCCACGATTGCCCCTGCTTCGATCACCAATGCCATCGTTTAAGCCTCTTGCCAGCCCAGGCGCTTGTGTTCGGCCAGGGCGCTAGGATGTACGTACAGCTCTTCGCTGCCTTTCGCGACCTTGATCAGGCCTGCGGTATCTTCGTCTTGCTGTTGCGGCTTTTCTGCCTTGGGTCGGCCTGCCATTTTTTCCTCCCTAAACAACACGGGGGCCTAAGCCCCCGGTTGCGTCGTGGTTGATTAGCCCAGGACCAGGGCGACGTGCTCGCTCTGTACAACCTTGAAGCCGTAGGCCAGGTGCAGCTCCCAGCTGGTTTGACCGTACTGCTCGATTTGCAGGAGCAGATAAGTCATGCCGAAGCGGTCGCTGATCAGGGTTTGCTGGATGGTGGCGTTGGACGGCATGACCGGCGGGCGCATGATGCCAACCACAGCCGAACGCTCGAATGCCAGGTTCGGGGTGTAGTTGTTGCCGACAGTCAGGGCGTTGCCAGTGGGGATGGTGACGCGCGCGCCAGGGCGGTTCAGCGAGATGGTGCCGGGAGCAGTAACACCAGTGCCGACAACGTACTTGTTTGCGGTGTCGGCGGCGAAGGTGACCACGTCGCCGGATACTACTGTGCCGCTACCGGTGACCAGAGCGATATCGCGCACGCCAGCAGCGGTGGCGCCGCTGGTAACGTAGCTGGTACCGGTGCCCTTGGTATGGGTGGTGATGCCTGCGGATTCGCGGATCTGGAAACCGAACTGGCGGAGCAGATCACCGGAACGGCGCTCTTCCTCGGAGCCGGCCTGGTAGGCCTGCTGCACGATGCCCAGTTTGCGAGCTGCTACACCGGCGCTGGAGTCGATGCACAGTTGCAGGTCAGCCATCGGCGCGCCGTTGTCGAACAGGACCTTGCGCACGTCGGCGATGATGTTGATGTCCGAGGCGAACGGGTTGGTACCGGCGGTGCCAACTGCGCGAGAAGCGCCGACCTTGATAGCCTGGCAGGCAGATGCTTCGGCCATGTTGCGCAGGGCGCGCATGCCTTGGGCGACCAGCTGGCGCACCCACTCGGTATCGTTGCCACCGTTCTCCAGGCTGCGCAGTTGCTCGCCGGTCATGTACCAGCTGACCTTCTTGGACGCGGTGATCGCTACGTCAACGGACGAGGCGGTTGCGTCGTCACCTTGGGGCGGAGTGGCGGCCGGGGTGAAGTCGGTCGGGGTGCGCACCGGAGCCACCGGTACCTTGACGGTGTCGCCGAAAGCCACGCGCTTGTCGTCGAAATTGGCGTTGATGGCGCTGATGACGCCAAATGGTTCGTTGGAAACTTCCTGAGCAGCGCTGTACAGCACCGGTTGCAGGGCGGTGAAAATGTTTGCCATCTGGATGGTCCTCGCAGAAATGAAAAACCCGCCAGATGGCGGGCCTTAGGTGTGGTGTTTCAGTTAGCCGGTGACAGTGAACCCAGCGGCCATTTTGGCGGCCCGGTCTTTCGGAGAGAGCGCGTCAAATTCGGCTTGGCTGATGGTCTTCCTGCCATTGCCCGCACCGTGGCCCGCACCGCTACCGCTGCCGGTAGAGGGGAACCAGTGGGGGCGGTTTTCCTTCATGTCCGCGAACCACTCCTTGAGCGTCAGCGGCTTACCGTCTCTCCCAAATTTGCCCTCACGAGCAATGGGATTGCCTTCATCGTCCAGCTCAAAATCGCGCGAAGCGGCGAGCATGGCGTCCTCAATGGCGTAACGATGCACGCCGGCTTCGGTTGCGGCGGCCACCACTTCACCTTTGAGCACGCGCGAGGCGAACTTTTCGGTGCGGGTAGCGGCGCGCTGCGCCTCTTCACGAGCGGTCTGCAGGTCGCGGTCATAGCCGGCCTTCATGCGCTCTGCGCGCCTGTTCATGACAGTGTCGATGTCGCCTTTCGCAATCAGCGCGGCTTCTTCGTCGTTGGCGAACTTGGTCAGGATGCCGCGAACCGCATCGGGGTCGATGCCCTCAAACGATTTGAGGCGTTCGCCCTGCTCCTTCAGCTTGCCAAGCAGCTCGCCATTCTTGGCCTTGAGGCCGCCTACAGCTGCGCTTACCTGGGCCTCAATCAGGGCCTGAACTTCAGGGGTGATTTCCGGCCCTTGGCCGCCACCCTGATTCCCGGCGTCGCCGCCTTCTTCCTGCATGAACAGTTGTTTCAGTCGGAACATGTGCAATCCCCTTGGGACAGTTGGCGCCTTTGGCGCATAAAAAAGCCCCGGCATTGCCGAGGCTGGAAAGAAAAAGCCCGCTCAGTGGCGGGCTTGGTTGAATTTGTCGGACATCGCCGCAGCTGAGGGACTGCGACTAATCAGCAGGGGTTATGCCCATCTTGTCTCGGTGAAGCCCAGCAGGATCTCATCCCATGCCGCCTTCCCGTCTACCCTGCCTCATCTTGCGGAGACCATGCATCAGCAATGCCTTGCTTTGCCGTCATCCGCTTGATTCGTTACACCGCCCTCTCCCATCAATCCCGCAGTGGCGGGCTTTATGCTGGTGCTGAAAATCGTTGTTTCAGGCAATTTTCCCTTATAAATCAATGCAAAACGCTGGTGCTGAATTACTACAAAATAACCCTCTCACCCTTCATCAGGCACAGCACGCACAGGCGCTGTTTAGTGGCTGACCGCCCGGCGCCGATCTTGGTTTCGATGTACTCGCGACCACCGCAGCGAGGGCACTGGGGCATGGTCGCCGGCTTCGGCATCGCGCGGACCCGCTTGCGCACCTGCTCGGCTGGCGTGTCGGGGGCGGGAGTTCCGTCGATGACGTGGAAGCGGCGATCTGTCATCCGCCAATCCTACGCCGCAATCCTCGCTATTGCATCCCGGTCTCTGGCCTGCATCTGCTCGATGGTGAGCCACTGGCCGGTGGGGCTGTAGAAGCTCTCCAGGGATGCGCCCTCGCGGAACATCCGGGCGCGCTCGACGCCCAGGACCTGATCCTGACGGCCAGCAGACTGCCGACGCAGCCACTCGCCATAGTTCAACTCGCCGGGGACCTGGCCATCCATGGATGCGCGCTCGGAGGCGGTCATCTCGTCGATGGGAATGCCCAGCTCGCGCCACGATTTGGCGACGGGCGAATCAGTCGAGCGGCAGTTGAAGTGGAGCCGACCAGGACCCTGAAGCCACGGCACCTTGTGGCCGATGGGCCTGTGGCTCTGCGCCGTGTACTGCAGCTGGTCGCGGATACGGCACTGAGGCGACGTTTTCGTGTCCAGGGTGGCAACCCACCGAACGGCCTTCACGATGTCCTCGTTTGCCGACACGAACTGGTCTCGCGCTACCGATGCGGTGTGACTGATTGCCGTGCGTACGACCGTTTCCAGCTCGCGGCGAGGACGCTGCAGAAACCCGTCCGCGTATGCATTCGCCCGAGTTCCGCGAATCTCGCTCACGATCTGCGAGACCGTTTTGCCTTCGACGTAACCGGTGCGGATGGCGTTGCGCAGCCCGGCCATGCGGCCAGACTCCACGGTGCTGACCCAATCACGCAGCAGGCGCCCCTGGAATGGCCTTGCCATCGCTGCGGCGTAGGCCTGCGCAGGGGTGACACGGGCAATCGGGAAGCGCACCTGTACGGGCCTGGGAAGGACACGCTCGAACAGGTCGGACTGCCATTGCGATTCCTGGCCGGCGAGTTGCTGCAGGTCCGCAGTCAGCTCGGCATTCACCGCTTGATACGCCTGCGCGTTCAGCTCGCGCACTGATGACAGCAGCGACTCAAGCCGCTCCACCGTGAATGACTCGGCGGGCATCTGGCTCAGCGCATTGACCAGGGCTGCGGAAAGGTCCGCATCAACCCGGTTCAGCAGTGCGATGATGCGCCGCACTACTCCCAGGCTGTACTGCTGCAGGTTGATCGCGTGGTCAACGCTGGCGTCCTGCAGGAGTTCGTTGACGGTGGCCATTAGAGCGCGCCGAGTCGGGGCGACTGGCTACTGATACGACCGGACTCGTCTTCCCACGTCAGATCGCCACTGATAACGCCTCGACGCTGAACTTCGTGGAAAAGCGTCTCTTCGGACAGGTAGCCGGAATCGGTCATGCTCTTCAGCAGCGGCAGGGTCGTTTCGGGCGCGTAGTCGGTGGAGAAATTACCGTTGACCTCGACGTGACCGCCCTCGCCTGCCTTGGTCCACTCGGCCATGAGCTGCAGGATCTGGTCAATCGCGTCCTCAAGACATGCGGCCATCATCTGCAGCGGGCTCAGCTCCTGGGCTGCCTCTTCCTCGGCCTGAGCGGCGGTCTTCGTGGCCTGCTTCTCCTTCTGGAGCAACTTTGCGCCGGCCATACGCATTTGGTCCTCAAGGTCCAATAACGATTGGCGACCGGCTTCGATAGCCTTGCCCGAGTGCTCGACATACTTCATGTCTCCGTCTTTCGGCAGGTCGTTCAACGCGCCGCCTACTTGGAATTCCAGCGGGACAGGCTTCCCGTCTGTTCCGTACTCCTGCACCGCGCCAATGCGCACCATTATGGGCACGCGGGCAATGTGGAGCACGTTGTCCTGATCGGACTGCGACTGCCAGTGCTTCACGTTCAGGTGGGCCAGCTCAAGCAGCGGCGGCGTGGCGGTCATGAAGCCTGTGCGCTTGGTGTAGAACACCACGAGCGGGATCTTGTCGAGGGTCGTTTTGCCCTGGTCGTAGAGTGCCCACTTCTCTTTGCCGTCGTCGCCTTTGACCTTGCGGTATACCTGCCACAGGCCGGGCTCAAGGACTCGGATCTGCTCGATGCACACCGTGCCGAAGATGTTTTCGGGGTCCTGCTCTTCGACGGTCTCTTCGTAGCGGAACTGGGAGAGCTGGACCGAGCCGTTGGCCTCTACTGTCTTCCAGCCGAGCACCTGCTCGGGCTCAATCGTGACCACGTAGGGACGCACGCCAAGGCGGATCTCATCTGCCTGGGTGCGCATGCCCTCTGCGCGCGGGAAGTCCACCAGGGCGAACGACAGGCCGTATGCCAGGCCATCGTGGAAGAACTTGCGCGCCCACACCTGCAGGTTATTGCCCTGCTGGTCGATGTTCTCGATCAGGGTGGCAATGCTTTCGGGCACGTCGTCACCGATGGTGATCGGCTCAGCGAACACGCGCCCTGTGTTGTTCTGGATCGTCTCGGCGTAGGCCGGCAGCAGGGTCGAAGCCTGCAACCTGCGTTTGTAGTCCTTCGCGTCTTCCTTGGGGAACCGGGGAAGGTACTTCTCGCCCTCCTCCCGCATCTCGCAGGTGCCGCCCAGCAGAGCCTCGACCAGCTCCCAGCTTCCGCGCATCTCTTCGACCGCGTGGGATACGGTGCTGGGATCGTTTGCCATGGGTTACATCCTGAGGGGCTGGGAGGTGACGACTTGGTGATTGATTGGGTAGCGCTTGACGATGAAGTAGCCGGCAGCGTCGTTCATGTGGTCGTGACCCTTCTTCGGGTCTTTGTCCGGCTCGCCCTTGTCGGTGTAGGTCTGCCGTTCCAGGCACTGCGTGAACTTCGGGCATTGGTCGATGTTGACCTTCAGCCGGCGCTCGCCGTAGGTGTTGAGGAACATGGCATTGAGCGAGCTGACTCGGTCTTTCACGCTGGGGTTGCGTGAGTCGACAACGACCGTAAAGCCGGCTTTGCGCAACAGCGACAGGTCGGACTCGCTGGCGTTCTTGCTGCTGGTGTTCTGGCCGCTTGCGTCGGGATAGACCGCGATACCGTGGCCATGAAACCTGTCCTGAATTTTCTCGATCATCTCGGGCGTGTCGCGGACGTCGTGGAACTCATCAACGGCCAGAGGAAGCCCGTCACGAACCACGAACACTACGGCGGACATCTTCATGACGTTGAAGTCCATGCCGATGTGCAGCGCCTCGCCGGTGCGGACTCGCTCAGTGGTCGAGCACTCCCGGCGGTCGAATGTGTAGTACACGACGCCTGAGTAATTCTCGAAGCTGGCGTCGTACTCCTGCCGGAACGTCCTGGGGTCCATGGTGCGGCGTGCCGCATCCAGTTCCTCAGCAGGGACATTGCCGCCGGCCAGGGACGAGTATTGCCAGCTCTTGTGGTCAGGCTCTCCGCCTTCCTGCCCGTCACGATATGTGTCGTAGCAGTGGTTGAAGCCCTTCGGCGTGCCGATGCGCAGCGCATGGCCGCCCTTGAATGTTCCGACACCTGGGATGGTGTACTGACACGTCGAGAGCATCGGGCGCAGGACTTCCTCCCACGCGGCATATTTGCAGTCGGCCCACTCGTCCACCAGCACGAAGAACAGGCCCGACCCGCGCAGGTCGTCGTAGTTCTCCAGGCCAACGCACCGGATCAGGTGACCACTCTTGAGAGTGATCAGCATGTCCGTCTCGTTCGGCTTGCAGGCTCGCCACGACTCAGGGATGGCCTGCTTCAGCCGCCGCCAGAAAACCCGGCGCGCCTGTTTCTGCGTCGGCGCCGCGTACCAGATTTCGTCCTCAACGCTGACGTTCCAGTGCACAGCCAGCCTGGCAGCTCGGCGCATCTCAGCCTTGCCCAGGAAGGTCTTGCCGAACCGACGTCCGCAGACTGCATCCCGGAAGCGGGCACTGGCCTGCCAGCCCCAAACGTAGATGTTGGCCTGCTTCGGCGTCAGCTTGACCGGCGCTTCAGAGAACCGGGCTTGCTGGGACATCTTCGTCTGGGCTCAGGGTGTATTCAGACACCGGAACGATCTCGCCATCAGGCGGCGGAGGCATTCCTGCGATCATTGCGGCGCGCTTGACCTTCAGATCACCGATGCGCCCAAGGAGGCGATTGATGATGTCCTCATAGGGTCGGCGACGGCGCTGCTGCGAAGTGTTGGAGTATCCACCCTCTTCACCCGATCCTGAGTTCTCAGTGACAGAGTCGAGGTCTAGGCCATCTCCTGCCTGGGCCTTGCTCTGCGCGATCAGTGCGCGGCGAAGCTGAAGCTCTGCAATCTTGATCTGGTCGTCGAGCGACTCGACGTCGATCATGTCCCACAGGTCGTGCTCGTCTTCAGCCAGGGCGTCAGAGTAAATCCCGTGCTTGCGGGCGTTCTGGTTGCCCTTATGCGTCTCAGCGGCCTTGCCACCGTGCATCCGGCAGCGACCATTGGGCATTGCCTGTGCTTGGCAGGGTTGGCCGCTGCGGGTTTTGGCTCCGCAGATAGCCATTTCAATACCTCACAGGGGATTGCATGGGGTGTTTTGCGCCATTGGCCAGGAATGGCCTTAATCGGCGGTCATGCTGTTAAGGGCGTTGGTTTCTTCGATGAAGCGGGCGGCGAGCATGGAGACGAGGAAGCCTTGGAGGATTCCGGACTCTTTGGCCTTGCGGATGGCTGCAGCCAGATCCTCATCGAACGCGACAAGGGCTTGCTCGGCCTCTTCGCTCACCGGCTTTGCGGAGTAGATGCGGCTTATCTGCGTGGCCATGGCGTCACTCGCCCTAGCTGTACCAGATCAACAGGATGCTGCTGCCAATGGCGATCAGAGTGCAGCCCGAGCCGACGATGAAGCGGCACCAAGCAACGATTCGATCATCAGCCTTGTGCGACCAGCGCCAGAAGAGGAAGCCGATCAGGAAGAACGCTAGGGTCAGGACCTTGGCGAGCATGGGCACCTCAGCAGGTAACCATTTGCTGGTAAGCGATGGGATCGCCGATCTGGTATGGCGGCCTTCCCAGAGGCGGCCACGTTGTGCCAGGAACCTGTGGCGGGGCGGCTGTACGGTTAGGCGTAACCTTGTTGAACACCAAGGCCAAATGGTCCTTGATGATCTGCCATTGCTCAGGGGTTGGAGTCGGACCGCCAATCTCGGCGTATCCCTGGAGCCAGTAGGCGAACTGTTCGGGGGTCATGGTCACCTCACTCGATGGCTTTGCCGACATTGAACATGAATGTCGGGTCTTCATTCCCCATCAGGAAATGGCACAGGCCTTCGATGGAGTGGAACAGGGTCATGACGTACTCAAGTGGAGCCCACTTGGCGCAGACCATGGGGCATTCGTCAGGGCCACCCCACCAGCAGGGGATGCCGTAGTAGCTGGCGTGATGGGTAAAGCCGTATTCGGCTGCCTCTTTCTCGCTCAGATACCAGGGGATACTCATGCTTGGTCAACCTTCTTGCCGATGATCCGATCTGCGTACTCGCGCAGCTTCTCAACGCCCATGAAGCCGACTGCGCCGCCTGCGAAGGTGGCCATGGAATCGGGCAGTCCGAAGTAGGCAAGGAGAGGGACAAGGGTCAGGGTGGCCAGACCGCACAGAGCACCCTCTAGGCACATCTGACGCCAACCGCCCTTCCCGTAGATGACTCGTACTACTGCAATCGCTACTGACAACCCGAAGGCGTACAACTGGGGATGGTGACTCGCCACCCACGCGATAAACGCCGCCCACAGGCTGGGGTCCTGGTCCATTTTCATGGCTCCGTTCCTGGCCTGCTGGCCGCTGGTTGGATTGGTGCTGCCACTAGGCTTCGAACCCAGGACCTGCCGATTACAAGTCGGCTGCTCTACCGGCTGAGCTATGGCAGCGGAATAAAACGCCCAGGGAGTGACTGGGCAGAGGGCGCGGAGGGGAACGCGCGACAGGAAATCGTGGCCGGGATTCCACCGGCACCCACTTCACTTTTACGCCTGCGTGTCCTAGGCGAGCCCGGTCGTCCCGGGTTTGTCGGTGCGTAATAGGATGGGCTCTGGCACCGTACAGAGGCCCAAACGAAAAACCCCGCAGGGCGCGGGGTTCTTGTGCAAGTCCAGAGCGTCAGGAACCCACTCTTTCGAGCTGCCAAGATTAACTTGGCCTGACGGTATCTCTCGCATACTTGCTTTGTGGTGGCCGGTGCTGCATCTCCGGAATACTAATTTCACGGTCGGATTATCAGTCAATCCACTAGTCAGACTTAGCAGGGGAGTTCCGCCCCTACATCTCCCGACTCGCTGGCGAATCAGCCTTCGCATTCACCACAATATCCCAAAGCGCAGAGCCTCAAGATAGAAAACATACTAACTCAGCCGAACATTTTGTCAACTATCAGGCTGCACTTTTCATTTCGTACAGAATATTGGCGACTGGAATAAGGCACTGCCGGTCAAGTTCGTTGCAGGCATTGAAGAAAGCGTTAACGAGTGGCTCCCAGTCACGTCCCCAGTTCTCCGAACGAATCTCTGCGCCGTACTCGTCAAAGAGGAACTTTCGGAAGGACTCAGAAGTTGGCGCCGGGTCATTGCCGGCACTTTGCCCGCCTTGGTGCATGCGGCGGTAACGGTAAAGAACGCCGTTCGCTACATGCTGCGCTAGTTCGTATTTCTTCGCGCGAATCGGGCCGATCTCTTTCACCCCCAGTACAAACACGGCTTCTTGCGCGTCGTCCTGTTGATCGTCATCCGCCAGTGGGTTGTACATGTGGTGGCCGAATGACCGGAGATAGCCAGGCAGAGTGTCAATCGCCCGCTGCACCTGGCCGGCTAGAGCCTGGTGGGCTGCCCTGCCGGCTGTGACGCCGCGCTCGGTTTTCTGCACCGCGCACTCCAGCCGCGCGATTTCCAGCGCATGGGACATTACGCTATCCCATGGCGAGTAATAGGCGCTAAACCATGCTTCGCGAGCGCTGTTTAGTTTCATGCGGCCTCACCCTTCAACATATCCGGATTGACGGTGTGTCGTGCAACTTCCCCGTGCTCTTTGTGGAGCACAATGCACTTCATGTTTTGTCTTGATCTCCACCCGCCAGCATGAGCGTAACTGTCAGTCGGGGCCAGCGTGTTAAATGACTCGACAACACAGCCCGGAAACTCTTTTTTACTCTCATGATGGATATGGCCAGTATACCAGTAACGATGTTTTGTTTCGCCCCAGTCACTGGCTTTGTCGGTCGCCATAATTGCCGGAAGTCGATCTGCTTTTGCGGTATGGCCGTGATGCATGCCTATAAGGTTTTTGCCCCAGCGGTAGTAACTGAAGACACTCGGAGTTGTTTCAACAGTTACGCGCGGCTCCTTGCTGTAAAGATGAGCAAAGAGCCGGCTGAGCCAAACTGCGCCTGTTTCATCGTGGTTTCCGATTACATGCACAACATGGACGTATTTGTGCTTTTGCAGTGCGCTTTCCACGACCTGGCGCATGGCGACGATCAGGACGTCTACCATCTTGGCGTACCGGCTATCCGCATCGAGATGGTGGCCGGAGCGAGGAGTAACCGCGATCATTGAGTCGTAGTGCGCGGCGTCGCCCAGGTTGACGATAAGAGCCGTTTCGGTAGCCGGCGCAGACTCCACAAGCGCAGCCATAGCCCCGCAATGGACGCGCTCAGCAATCGAAAGATCCCAGTCCTGGCCGCACTCGTCGCCCCATATGTACTCGCCAAAATGGGGGTCGCCGATTGGGTACACGGTCATGATGTTGGACAGGTGCAAGCCCTTGGCTTTACGCGGCACGACGACCGGGAGGTCCTTCACTGCGGCCTTACACGAAGCCTCGAAAAGCTGGCGCTGACGATCCTCATCGATACTGGACTTCACCCACTGCCCGCGCGGCTTCCCTTCTTGGTCGTAGTAGGTGCTCACGCCCTTCACCTTGTAGCCATCCGGCACGGTGTGAGTCATGTCGTGCTCCGGGCTCCATCCGGACCGGGCAAGCCTTGCCTTGTGCGTGGCCAGGGTGCGTGCGTGCATCCCAAGGTGTGCGGCGGCTGCCTCTACGGTGCGCCCCTGGAGCGCGGCCTTGATCTCTTCATCGGTAGCCTTGCGCTTCATTGGGCGGCCTCCTGCTTGCTGATTCGGTCGGCCAGTGAGTCATGCGGCGCCGGAGCGGCGGCCAAGGCCTCGGCCTTGAGCGCGGCATAGGCTATGCAATCCTCCGCACTGTCGGCGTGATAGCGGGGGTTCTGCCACTGCCGGACGTCTTTCAGAATCTGCATGAACAGCCAACCTTCAGCCTCGGTCAGTTCTTTGCCGGTGATAACCCCAAAGGCGCGTACAGCCCTTTCCATGGAGCGCTCACCTTCGGGCTTGTCGTACTCGCGCCCGCGTTCAATCATCAGGGCCTGGGCCCGCCCAAGGAATTCGTGTGCTTGCATGTGATGCTCCGTCGATGCGCTGTTTTTGGTGTTTTCCTGTCGCGCGCTCTCGCCGTGCCTCTCAACCTCTGCCGCGTTGGTCCATGACCGTGATTCCGGCTGATTCAGCCAGTGCGACCATGCCATCAGTACCGCGACCGCCGGGGAATGCCAGGACCCCATCAGGGGCTAGCAGTAGCATTGCCTCGTTTCGACGCGGGCCAGCGGCCTTACCGTGAACGTCCCACAGCGCCTGGACCACGGCGGCGTGAATGCCGCGCTCTGCAGCCCACTCGCCAGCCAGCGTGTCAGCCCCTGGAGCGTTGCCGTGGATCACGATTCGGATGCCGCACTTCTCGTGGACGGCATCCAGAACCGCGTAGAGATAGCGGCGGTCCGCATAGTCGCGGCCACCGCACACGAGCAGCTTCATGCCGCCACCTGCTGGTCTTGGAGATGATCCTCACAGGCGGCCTTGGCCTGCTCGGCATCGAATCCGGAATGGAGGATTTGCTTGTCCGGCGCTCGGGCTATGAACACGTCGCCGCTTTCGGTTGTGTACCGGGTGATGACGTAGCCCTCTTCCGACTCGATGGCGTTCTTTGAACGGCGGGCCTCCATGCCTGCCGAGAACGTATGTGGCGCCCACTTCATGCCGGCTCTCCTTCCATGCCTACCGGGCCGAGCTGGACCTCAAACTTCGCAGAGTCCAGGACGCCAACTACCCAGATCGGGTTAAGCCCATCGGCTAACGCCTTCTCCACAGCCATGTGGATTTGCTCGCCCAGGTCTTCCGCTACGGTGACGAGGCGGTCGTATTTGTCGCTACGCTCGGGGAACTTGGATACGGTGCTCATCACTTGCCCTCCACTAGCCAATTGAAATAGGCCACTAAGTCATCAGCCTGAAGACTTTTGCACTTCCGGCAGACTTGGCCGTATGGCCCTTCTGGAATCCAGTCATGACTGCAATTAAATGCTTTCACGGCATCCCTCATGCGACGGCGAGCGTCATCCCGGGATATTCCGCAATCAACCATTTCCTGTATGGCTTCATGCACTTCAAGGTCTCGGATGGATACTTCGCTCATTCCTGCGGCCTCCCCTTCCCGTGGCGCTGGGCCATGTCGGCGATCCATTCGAGTTCGTGAGGCTGGACTAGCCATCCCCAAGCGCATACCGCACGAAGATCCCAATCCAACATTGCGCATGGGTGCGCTGACGTCTTTGTGGAAATATTGCCAACCAGCCGAAGGTCGCCGTCAGCGGATTTCAAAACCATCCCCGGCTCCAGCTTCTCCGGCGCCCCGTCGATCCAATCAATGCGAAAGTTCATGCTGCATCCTTCTTCATCTGGCGCACGAGGGCGCGGTAGTGGGCGATCTGCTCTTTCAGCCAGTCGAGTTCGTAGCGGACTGCGGGCTGGGGGCCTTCCAGCCACTCGACCTGCTCGGCGCCGATCTTCTTCACGAGGTTGATGCGGTACTCCACGATGTTCCCGGACAGGTGGGTGTTACATGCGGAGCACTGCTTGTGGATGTTCAGGAGGTTGAACCGGAGGGCTGAACAGGCCTTGACCGTGCGGTAGTGCCCGGCGTGGTACTGGCCTTCGTGGTGACGGCCACAGCTAATGCACGGCTCGTCCTTGTCGCGCAGGCGCACGTACTGGTTGACCTCGGCCTGCAGTACCTTGAGGTAGTGGGAGACCCCTTTCAGGGCCTCCTTCTTGGCCTTGATTTCCCGGCGCCCGATCTGCTCCAAACTCTTGCGCTCCTGAGCCTGCTTTTTCTTGGCCAGGGCCACGCCGCAATCGGGGGAGCACCAGTTCTGAAACGGGCGAGACGGCGTAAACTCGCTGCGGCAGTTGCGGCACTTCTTGGGCTTGCTCATGCCAGCCTCCGTGCCCACTTAGGGACCGAAAATCCGACAGCCCAGCGACCACAGCGAGCCAGGCGGTAGCCGGCGATAGTCATATTCTGATAAAGCTTCAGGTGCTTGTTAGCGTCGAACCAAACTGGCCCGAAACCCAGAACCAAGACCATGTATGCCGGGCGGCCAAGGCGAATTTCGATGCTCGCTAGCACTGCGATGACAGCAATGAGCCCAATCGCCACATAGCCGACCCAAAGCGCTACTTTATCGATCATGCCTCCACCTCCTTTGCCTTCTCCTGCTCAGGCTGGAAGTCGCCGCGAAGTGGTAGCAGGTGACGCTCCTCCGCGAGCGCCATTCCTCCGGCTGCAACCCATTGATCGTTCAGGTTTCGCGCAAGAAGTCCGTCACCAAAAACTAACCAGCATGCTGTGTCGGCCCCGTTCTCGTAAGAAGCCCCATCAGGACCAGAAAACTCCTGGCCAGGCATCAGATATTCAATTAACTCAACAACTCTTCCTATGTTTGGGCCTTCTGAGCAGTTGGATCCGACGATGAGAGCCAAATCCCCAACCTTGAAGTTGCTCATGCCGCCGCCCTCCGCTGTCCGTAGATGCTCATCATCAGGTCCTCGGGATGGGGCAGCAGGAGGCCCAGCGATTCAGCGCAGTAGGCGTCGAGCAGTTCGAGGTAGGTTGTCATCTGCGCCACGTTGAACTTGCGGGTCTTGGCCCGGCCTACGCGGTAGCAGGTGCCGTCCGGCAGTTCCAAGCGGCGCAGCTCAGCAGGCCACAGCTTGGAGACCAGCACCTCGTGGATTTCCTCAGAGGTGCAGATCTGCCCAAAGGCTTCCCGCAGGTGCCGCTGGATCTCCCCGTTCCAAAGCCAAAGCAGCTTGTTCTGGGCCTCGCTACGGCGGCTGCGCACTTCGCAGATAGCCACCTTGCGCGGCTTGCTCAGGTCAAGGCCGGCGATGAAGCCCAGGAGGCGCTGGCGGTCTTTCTCGGTGTTGAGGTAGAGGTCAGTCATGGCCGATCTCCTGATACTCAACCAAGGACAACTCCCAACCGGGGGCGTGGTAGCACTCGCCAACCGGGCCGTATTCGCCTTCGTAGTAATTGGCTTCGTAGGTAAACAGGCCCTCTTTGTCCTCGGGGTTCTCCAGCATCTGGGCTTCGATTTCTAGAAGCGCATGAAGAGAGATATGGCCGTTCACTGCGCAGATGAAAGGGTCTTCTCCCTGCTGTTGGAAGACTTGGATCAACACAGTCGGCTCAGGGTTGAATTTGTCGGTCATACCCCGCCCTCCTGCATGGCTGCGTCGATGGCGGCCTCTACGTCCTCAATCGAGGCTTCAGCCCAACACCATTCGACGAAGACCAAATGGACGTCATCACCAGGCTCTGCCATGCGATCACGGAAATAGCGCCAGTACCCGGCATCCTTCCGGCAGGCCTCTAGCTCGTTGTGTAGGCGCACAGCCTTGTTGCACTCCACCATGTGCAAGCCGCGCTCTGTGTTGAGCTGACTTTTCAGGCGCTGAATTTCTTCAAGCGCCTCCCTGTATGAAGCGGCTCCGTACATGGCCTCTGACTCCAGGCGCACCTTGTCACGCTCAAGCTCGGCGATGCGAGCGGCCTGGGCGGCGTTTTCGTCGAGGAGGGCCAACACCGTGTCGCCACTGGCCTCGACCTGCCAAACCTCGTCAACCGCATTGAATTCGAGGAAATCATCGTCATCGTCGGTGGTGTCAACTTTTTCACTTGCCGCAATCCACTCCAGGGCCAGATTGCGCAACAGATCCTTGTTCACCTCAGCCATGACGCACCCCCATCAGTTCGCTCAGTTCCTGGCAGTCCACACACAGAGTCACCCCGCGAATCGCTCGCTGACGGGCCTGCGGGATTTCCTCCCCACACTCCGCGCAGTGGGTGCGGCTGGCTCCGTGGCGTTGCATGCGGCTGATTCGGTCCTGGCGCTCGCGTTCCTGAAGGTCCAGTTCCATTTCGAGAAGTTGGTCGGTGTTCATGGTCATTCCTCAACCGGCCCGAGCCAGCACTTGCTAGAGCTGGGCGCGTACATGGTTCCGCCGTCATGGGCGTTGAAGCGGCGCGTCTCTTTGCCGAACTTGGCGATGATGGTGCGCTCGCTCTTGAAGGTGATTCGGGCGCGCGAGGTCATGCGCTGCCCGTGGTGAATCAGCACTCGGTCGCCAACTTGCAGGGCTTCCAGAAACTCAGCAGAGGGCTTCATCACTCCACCTCCGCGTGGTGCCAGATGCCACGTGCGTAGGTCAGCGCTTCGGCCTGAGTGCAGGGCTCGCCGACCATGTAGAAGGCTTTCCAGGGCAGGATCACGAGCCAACAGGATTTGATGGTCATGGCTTCTTACCCCGCTCGGATTCCCAGTTGAAAACCAGCGCAATGCCGCCGTTCTCGCGCAGGCGATCTACGCAGCGAGCACCCAAGACGTCGGGGAGTTCGTTCGGCATCAGGTTCGAAACGACCAGGGTCGGCTTCAGCTTCTCGTACCGGCCATTGATGACCGTGAACATGGTTGCCAGCTCAAACTCGGTCGGCTTGGTTGCGCCTACCTCGTCGATCACCAACAGGTGCGGATCAACCAGGGCAGCGAAGGCCTGCGCCTCGGTGTAGTCAGAGCGGTTGTCGAAGCTGCCCTTGATGTAGTGCAGGATCGACGTCACCGTGCGGTACACGGCAATCGAACCGCAGTTGGCGATGATGTGGCCGGCAATCGCTGTAGCGAGGTGGGTCTTGCCAGTGCCAGGAGTACCCAGCAGCAGCAGGCAGCGGCCGGCCTTGTAGTTCTGATCGAACTGCTTGGCGTAGTCGATGCAGGCGCTCAGGTTCTTCTTCTGGCTCGCAGTCTCTGCGCGGTAGCCTTCGAAGGTCTTGCCGAGGAAGCGCTCAGGGATCAGGGCCTCACCAAAGCGGCGCTCGATACGCTCACGGGCAAATCGTTCCTGCTGTGCGCGCCACTCTTGCTGCTCACGGGCCTTGCGCTCCTCTTCAGCGCATACAGGGCAGCCGCTGGGCTCATTGCGGCCCTTGCTGACAATGGCGGCGTACTCGCCGTGCAGGTCGCACTTGGCCGGATGCTTGCTGACGATGCCGAAGCGGCGCTCCAGATCACACACGTCGAGATTCAGGGCACTAGAAGCCATAGGTGCCATCCTCCCGAGCGATCAGCCCGGCGGTGTAGTCGCGCTCTTCGAATCCGTGATGCCGACTAGGGAACTGATGCACGTTGCTGCGCACCTCGTCGTTCCAGCGTTCGCCATTCAGCCAGGTAGTCGGATGAGGGATGTACTGGCCGTTGTCTTTGGCCCAAGCGGCACTAGTTCTTTGCAGGCGAAGCCCCGCCATGATCTGGTCAAACAGAGCTTGATCGACCTTGAGCTTTTCCCACTTTGCCTTAGCCTTGGCTTTGCAGGTCTTGTTGGGGTACTCAGCCCAGAACTGGCTGAACAGGTCTGGCTTCGGGTCGTGGGCCTCCAACACAATCTCGCCCTCGACCGGCTCCGGAGCACGCGACGGAGGTGAGGGGATCAGGTTAAGGGAATCAGGAATCAGGTTAAGGGAATCAGCCGGAGCGCTCCCGGAAACATCCGTTGCAGTACCGATTTTATCGGAAGTGCTGCAACCATCTGATACGCAAGGGATTTCAGATGGCGGCTCATTCTTGTGAGGGTTCTGGTGCTTGGTGAAACTGTTGATCTGGATGAACCGAGAACCAGACACCTCGTAGCGCTGGATAAACCCTGACTGCTGCAACCAGTTGAGCATCTGGTCTACGTTGAGGCCCTCCCGGTAAGGGAACACTTCAGCCTTGATTCGCATTGGACGATCTTCGAGACGCCCCTCCCGATCAGCCAACAACCACAGCCCTTCAAACAGAAGGGTGAACAACGGATCGGCAACGCCAAGAATTTCGTTCTTGAACAGAGCCGGCTTGATGTTTCTCGCTCTTGCCATTACATTTACCTCGTGCGTTACAACGAATCAGCCGACCTAGCCCGTCGGCTTTTTTGTGCCTGAAATTCAGGCGACCTTTACCGACTCGCGCAGCACTTCGAGGGCTGCCGAGGCTTCGCCGATGTGGCGCTTGATCTGCTGCTTTTCGATCTGGCAAACGTGGCCGTCAGCCAGGGCGTCGGTGACTGCCTTGGTCACGTCGGCAATCTCTGCGTGCATATGGAGGACGGCGGCCTGGAGGTTCTGCGCCGGGGGAGCCTCGCGGCATACGACGTCATAGCCGTACTCGCCTACCAGGGCAGACAGAACGCGCTTGCGGGCATCTGCACTGAGGTGAGCCAGGATCTGCCCGAACATCTGCATGTTCATGCGGTGCTCTTCGCGGTTCGGGTTGGCGCAGTCCAGTAGGCGGGTACGGTTCACGCCCATGCGCCTGGCCAGGTCGGTCCCGCCCTCGGCAATCACTTCGTCGTGCAGCGTCTTCTCGAAATATTCCATGTCGCGAATCCCTCACTTTGTTTCGCGTGGTGCCGTTGCCTTGGCGTTGGCATCCTGTCGTCACTGGATCAGCCGACAGGGAAATCCCCATGCAACCGACCGTTGAAACCATCCAGGGCGAACTGCTCGCCCTTCGTTGCCACATCGCCGCCTTGATGGAGGTGATGCCGCTTGCCTCTCAAATCCGATTTCGGGCCAAGCTCGAAACCTCGTTACTGGTGATGCGTCCTGCACAGCCTGGAGAAACTCGCGAAGGCTTCGAGCGCGTCACGACTTCGCTGGCTGTTAAGCGGCTGAGTCCCAAGCAATGTCCGGACGAAGCTCGTGGCGGGTAACCTTCCCGCCGGTCACACGCTCAATGTGAAGAGCGCGCTCGGCAGTGATTGCGCGGTCACCAGAAAGCAGGCGGGACAGATAGCTCGCGGGGATACCAAGCGATTCAGCCATCTGCTTCTTCCCGCCACGCGGAAGGGCTTTGAGGTAGGAAGGAAAATCCATGGTGGTTCACCTGCTGGTTCATTTACCAAACAGATTACCAGAGACATTTACCAAGTCAAGGTAATTTCCCCCGTGGGAAATTCCCGCTCTAATGCGCGGATGGACATCAGAGAGATTCGCCGTCAGCGCCTGCGCCAGTTCATCGATTCGAAGTTTTCGAGCGATGCGGCTTTTGCCGCGCATGTGAATCGGCAACCGAGTTACGTTTCCCGCATCTTCAGCGAGAACCCGACCCATCGAAGGAACGTGGGGGACGATCTTGCGCGGGAGATTGAGCGCCTGTGCGGGCTTCCAGAGAACGCTTTGGATGAGCCGTTAGAAGACCCCAGCGTGCTGTTTCACACTCCAAAAGAGCAGCCGAAGCCCGTCCCTGCACCGCAGTACGAGCTGGAGCCAGTGGAGGTGTGGGACGATGAAACGCCGCTTGGGCCTGACGAGGTAGCCCTGCCCTTTCTCAAGGAAGTAGAGGTAGCCGGCGGCCCTGGTAGCACTGCCATTGCAGAGCACATGGGGCGATTTATGCGGTTCGGGAAGATGTCCCTTCGCAAGAAGAACGTAGCGCCGGAAAACGCTGTCTTTGTCACCGTCACTGGCAACAGCATGGAGCCGTTCTTGCGCTCCGGCAGCACGGTTGGCGTAGATCGAGGAGTGACCCGTATAAACGATGGCGACGTGTACGCCATTGATCATAACGGGCAGCTCAGGGTGAAGCAGTTGTACCGCCTGCCAGGCGGCGGACTGCGGCTGCGCAGCTACAACCGCGACGAGCACCCAGACGAGGAATACACGCCAGACCAAGTGACTGACCAGAACATCAGCATCATTGGGCGCGTGTGGTGGGTATCAATGTACCTGTGAGGTAAGGATGGCTCTGGTCAAATGCAAGGAATGCGGAGCGCAGGTTTCCATTACGGCTAAATGCTGCCCTCAGTGCGGCGCCGTCGAGCGCAGGTCTGCCAGCTACTGGTGGATCGCGTTACCGCTTGCGCTGGGCGTTCTCGCCTTTCTGGCATTTGGCTACCTCAACTCAAACCCGGCCAAGCAAAAGGCTCAGCTCGCCGTCGCCACATGCTGGGCCGAGGCAGACAAGCTGTACCCATTCACGCCAGAGAAACGCACAGCTACAGAAATGTGCCAGGCGATGGTGAAGGACTACGAAGCCAAGTTCGGCAGCGACCGGTACATGCGTCAATACTAAGTACGCCATATCACAAGGAGGTCGCCATGCGCGCCGCAGCATTAGTACTGATGATCACTGCTCTGTCCGGGTGCGCAAGCATCTTCAGCGAACCTATCTACCCCGTGCAGATCACAAGCGAGCCATCCAGGGCGAAGTTTGAGATCAAAAACGAGGACGGCGATGTCGTCTATCGCGGAACCACTCCAGATACCGTGAAGCTCAAGGCGGCCGCCGGCTACTTTGACGGCGAGCTGTACACGATCAAGTTTAGCGCTGACGGCTACAAGGATTCGGTCTACACGCTGAATTCCGGCGTAGAAGGCTGGTATTGGGGCAACCTGCTTATAGGCGGCGTTATCGGGATGCTGATCATCGACCCGGCTACAGGATCGATGTTTGATCTGCCCACAAAAGCCTCGACGACTATGGTCGAAGATCCGTCCTTCTACGCCGCCCAGGAACAAGCGCTGACGCCGCAGCAGCGCACAGGCCTGACTCAACAGCAGCAGCTCCAGCAGCTTCAACAGCAGCGCCTGCCGTACGATGAATACCAGAAGCGCTACCGCGAGATCATGGGCGAATAGCATCTAGCCCACAGCCTCCCTCCCTCCCAAAGCCCGCCTAGAGCGGGCTTTTTCACGTCTCCGCAAAAAATATTTTCCCTTCCAGATCATGCATTTACCTGATCTGCGCCATTATTTACCAAAAATATTTACCACCACCGCTTGACGATTACCATGGCACTGGTAAAGTTTACCTCAAGCCGAGCAAAACACCGCCGGCCAGGCCTCAGAGCCGACCGCTCTTTAACAACCAGACGTAACCAGCGACGTACCGGTCAACCCGGTGGTGAGGAAGCTCAACCGTCGCCCACGCAGCCTCTGGATAGCTGCCGGACTCCCCAGATTGGGAGGACGCCAAACCATGCGAGCCAGCCAGGGCGAGCCAGTAGCACCCGGGCCAGAGATACGAATCGGGCACAGCAAGACGCATGGAATGGAACAAACAACATCAGGAGGAACCAGCCAATGCAGAAATGAGACCAGCCGACAGATCGGGTCGGCTACCCGCGATGCACTGCCCTACGAAACGGGCCACCGAGCTGCAGGTAATCGCGAGGGAAACACTGAACCAGATGACCAACGCGCCAAATGCCGAATAGGGCGCGCTGCGATGGAAGCTCAAGGCCAACACGTACGCGGCGCCCGGTTATCGGCGGCAGGGGCGCTACACACAACCGGCTACAGCAACTGCAGTGCCAAGGGCCACATGGAGGAACAAGCCATGTACCGGAATCTGAACGCCTTCATGGGCTTCTATCTGGGCTTTGCCTTGGTGCTGATCGTTGCGCTGTAACGGCGAGCATCACTGAGCAGCCTTCTAGCGAGGGCTGCTTGGGATGACGACCAACAGCCGAGTAATCCTCGGGAGTTAGCAGAGGTAAACGCGATGCAAACACCACTTAACCGAGTGCTTTTCATAAGCCTTTACGGAGAGCGCACGGTGTTTAAAGACGTTGATCTTCAGGCCTGTATCCGAAAAGCAAACGAACTCAACAGCGCTCGCGGATTCCATGCGGGAGTGCACGTAGTTGAGGACACCGACGGTTACCGAATGACAGCGGCGGATTGCAAAGCTGCCGCCCTGACGACCTAACACAGCCCAGGAGGGAAAGACGATGGCAGAGCAAAGCAAAGAGCTGCGTTGCTTTTGGATTGATGACCACGACTTCTACGCCGCGCATGACGAAGCAGAAGCTCGCAGGCTGCATTGCGAAATGTGCGGGCTGGAAGACAGCGATATTGACGACTGCGTGCTGGTGGTTGGCGCGATGCTTGATATCCAGTGGTGCGGCGAAGAAGACCCCGAAAAGCCAATCGGAACGCTGCGCCAGTGGCTGGCCGAGGCTACCGAACCTTGCTGGCTTTCCGGCACCGAGTAACCCCGCCCAGTCTCCTGGGCATTACTGAGGAAAGGACATGGCCATAGCCAAGAAAACCATCATCGACAGCATCCGCAGCTACACCACCGGCTTCCTGACCTATAAAAGCTCGCTGGAGCGCCGGATCGCTGACCTGCACGACATCGAGTACGCCGCCCAGGAGGCTCGCGAGAAGCTGGAAGCCGAGCTGGACAACCTTGACGAGAAGCGCGACCCGATCGCCTGGGGCTACATGGCCGAGGGCATCCCCTGGATCAGCAGGGACGAAGGCTACGCAGAGCGGGTCAGCACCTGTATGGTCACGCCGCTCTACACCGAGGAAGACGTGAAGCGCTACCGCGCCGGCGAAAAGTAACCCGCCGCCCTGCCGGTAGCAGGGCTGTATGCATGAGGGGAGGGGCTTGGCTGAATGCGCCTTGAACATCGTTTGGGATTTGCCAGGACAAGAAATTCGTCCAGCTGTCGCAGCCATACGAATGCCGGAGATCAGCACCGGCCAGCCAGGCCACTCCCCCATGCATACACACAACCACCAATGCAGCCTCATCTACCGGAGCAAGTAAATGGCAGCGCATCCAGACAGCCCAAACGGCTGCTTTGCCAGACACGGGTACAGGATTGAGAAATGCCCTAACCCAAAAGGCGCGCTGAAATGGCGTCGGATCTACAACCCAGCAGGAGAAGTTGTGCTGTACGCGGCTGGTTACGATGCCGAAATGCAGTTTTGCAGAGACAACGGTTTATTCACGGCCGCGCCTCTCGAAGAAGCGCAAATTGGCCACCTGTGCCGCCCGGGAAATGCCGGCGACCTATAACGCCACAGGCTGCGCATCGTTTCCAGCGACTCGTGACGAGTCACACCACCAATACCCTCAGAGACCGGCCACGGACGGCCCTTAGCCCACAGCCCCGTGGGCGTTTTTATTCACGTCGCGAGCTGCCGCGATTTTGAACGCAGCGATCTTCGGAGGATTTCTCATGTAAAGGACCTGCCACGGCCGGCACGACTAAGGCCGACAGACTCCTGCAAAAGCCCGGCAATGTCGGGCTTTTCTTTGCCTGCATTCGAGTGGCTGCGGATCGTTGCCAGCCGAATGCACCTATCCCACATCCACGCATCGCGAGGACGTAACCATGACCATGACCGCCATCGCGCATCAGCGCGCGATTGACCGTGACCTCAGCTATCGCGCTGAGGTTGACCGCCGTACTGACGCACTGCTCGACGAGATCGAGGCTGGCGACATCGAGTCGGTAGCCGAGTTCTTCGACAACGCGCCCGCAGGCCAGCGCCGGGAGTTCTTCGAGCGCTGCGTTGTGCTGCTTCTGAGCCGTGGCGCCGACTACATGACCGGCCCCATGCGCACCCTGGCGGCACCCTTCCAAGAAATCATCTTCATCGGCATCGACGAGCGCGTGCGCCGCGAGATCGACAAGGAGCGTGAACAGGAGCACGCCGCATGAACGCCTACCACGAGGCAGTAGCCGCAATTTACGACGCCTGCGAGTCGGCTGCGGCGCCCATCAACCTGATGGCAGCACTGGAAGACATCAGTAGACGAGGTCTCCGCGTTGAACTCGACGCAGACCTGCTCATCGCGCTGTTTCAAGCACACGCCGACGCTATCGACATGAAGGAGCATGCAGCATGAGCAAGCACACGCCCGGGCCTTGGAAGCGCAGAGAAAACACTGTTTCTGGCCCATTTGGAGTAACCGTTGTTCATTGTATGGACAATGGGGTGTGGGGCGAAAAAGGATGCCACTCGATAACCAAAACTGAAGCCACCGCCAACGCCCGCCTGATAGCCGCCGCGCCCGAGCTGCTGGAGGCGCTGCAAGACGCTGCTGACCTCGCCTGGATCGAAGATTCTCACGTGATTCAGTTCGACAGTTCGGTGATGTTCGGCCCGCACTACGATTTCAGCGGCTTGGATGGACCTCGCCGAATCGAGTTTTACGGAATGTACAGCTGCATTGTGTGGCCCGGCGAAAAGTGGTCGGCCTATTGCACGTACGAGGGCACAACGTGGTTCGAAAAGTTCGACACCTCCGAACAGGCAAAAGAGGCATGCATGCAACTGCTCGACAAGGTTTTGCCACACCATCCGGCAATGCGCGCCCGCGCCGCCATCGCCAAGGCCACCGGGGGTGACGTATGACCCTGCTCGAAATACTCAAGGAGCACCTGAAGGAGTGGCCGGATGGAGTGCGTGCAATCTCTCAAGACGCTGATGACGGGATGATGAATGGCACCCGCCACCCTAGCCCGTCCTTGCCTTTGGTAGACGGCCTTATTTGGGACCACAGAGAGTGGGATTCGCTGCCGATGGGCGGCAGCCATTTCTGGCTACTTAAAATTGCCGACGACGCCCGCACCGCCATCGTAACCCGTGAAATGTGGGAGGCAGCATGAGCGATATCGACTGGACCAAGGCACCGCCTGGTACAAACGCATGGCTTGAAGGGATCTGGCACAAACAGCAAGGAAGCCAATGCTTTTATTGGGATGCAGAGAGCGAAATCTGGCGACTCACGCGACTTACCCAGTATGGGCTTTCAATCATCCTGCGCCGCCCTGATGGGAAAAACCACGAGCCAACCCCATGGACCGGCGAAGGCCTGCCTCCGGTGGGCGTTGAAGTCGAGTGGTACGAGTGCCGGCAAACCGGCTGGCAGCGTGTGACTGTTCTGGCGTACCACGAAGACGAGGCGTGGATTGCTCCAGCTGGCAAGCCAAGCATCGTTGTCGGCAATCCTGCCAACTTCCGCCCCATCCGCACCCCCGAGCAGATCGCAGAGGAAGAGCGGAAGGCGGCGATTGATGAGATGTACCGCATATACGCAGACCAGCCAGTGGCCACGCACAACGTTCGTGAATGCCTGGCGGCTATCTATGACTCTGGTTGGCGCAAGGCAGGTGACGCATGAACTGGAATCCTGCCGATCTGTTTGGCCGATGCCGCCACCTGACATTCAACGCACTGCCAAGCGGCTGGCGAGCAAAACGAAAGCACAAGCGCAAGTTGCAGCGTGTGGCGCGGAGGAAAAACAGATGACCTTTCCCACGATTGAGGCCGCCATCAAATGGCTGGCGCTGATGGGCATTCATACACAGGGCGACATGGCTGCGGCTGGGGTAAGGCTGAAGGAGGTGGGGAAGTGAGCCAGTGGATCAAGTGCAGTGAGCGCATGCCAGAGTCTGGCGTTCTGGTCATGGTCTATTCGCCGCCACAGCCTGGCGATTATCCGGACTCAGTGCGTATTGATTTTGATGCCATAGAACCCGAGTCGGAAGGCGACTACTGGATCAACCACGGCGAGCATTACGAGCAATGGTGCATCATTGCCAAAGGCGGTGATGACATCGAATGGCGTGGGCCATCCGAGAAAGCGCCATACACGCACTGGATGCCTCTGCCCGCACCGCCGGAGGACTGACTCATGACACGCCGCCACGCAATCTGGCTAGGCTCCCTGGTTGGATTCCTGGGAGGCCTGCTGTTCCTCTCCCTGCTCATAGTTCCCGGCGCTGTTGCTGGGAAGTGGACTGCTGAGCAGCCGACTGTTCAACGCTGATTCACGGAGAACACCATGAAAGTTTACGAGTACATAGAAAAACGCAAGGCCGCTCTTGAGCGTTTCGCGCTCGACTGGATTAACCACCAAGACGAAGAAGGCGTTGATAACTGGCCTGAAGACCTGACCGATGAGCAATGGTTTGAGCAGGAAGCTGCATTCTTCGAGTACGCAGACCGCACATAGCAACACCCCCGCCTAAGTCTTACCCCTACCCCTCTCACCCCCACGATGCGCCCCGCATGGGATGCGCAGGAGATAGTCATGCAGCCCGGTTATTACCGTGACCTCAGCAATGGGGCGTACCACGGCGGAGAAGGCGTGTCTAAATCGCAGTTGGATCTGATCGCCAAGGCGCCCGCTCTGTTCCAGTGGAACAAGGCAGCCCCTGAAGATCCAGAGAAAGCCAGCGCATTGGACTTCGGAGACGCCACTCACGCGTTCTTGCTTGAGCCTGAAAGGTTCCACCAGGAATACGCAGTTGGCCCCGTATGTGACAGGCGCACAACTGCTGGCAAGTCTGCCTGGGCAGAGTTTGAAAGCCAGCTTGGCGGGCGGACTTCCTTGGAAGCGGAGCAGGGACGTCAACTACTGCTGATCCGCGAAAGCGTAATGGCTCATCCGCATGCGCGCTGGCTTATCGAGACCGCCGGGGATGTTGAGGCAAGCATCTACTGGAAGGATGAGCGCGAAGGGGTTCTGTGTCGTTGCCGGCCAGACAAAACCGTTCCGGCGCTTGGCTGGCTTCTCGACCTAAAGACCACGGCAGACATGACTCGCTTCGTTCGTTACTTCCACGACTACCGATACCACGTGCAGGACAGCTTCTACAGCGACGGTTACGCCGCGCACTTCGGAGAGCCTCCGGCAGCGTTCGTGTTCCTGGTGGTCAGCACAAGCATTGACTGCGGCAAATACCCGGTCCGGCTTTTCACCATGGATTCCGAAGCCAAAAGCGCCGGGCGATCCGAATACCAGCGCGACCTTTCAACCTATGCCGACTGCCTGCGCCACAACGAGTGGCCGGCCATTGAGACGCTATCTCTGCCCTACTGGGCAAAGGAAAGAATATGACCGATATCAACCCGTTTGCGCCGCGCGGCATGGCGGAGCACGTCAATCAGGGCACGGTGAACATCGAGCAAAGCCGGGCAGTCACTGAGGCCCAAGGCAAGCTGATCCTGGCCAAGAAATTCCCACGTGACGAGGCGCTGGCATACAGCAAGATAATGAGTTCGTGCAGCCGCCCAAGCCTGGCTGCATCTGGCGAGTACGCCTATCCGAGAGGCGGCCAGACCGTATCTGGACCATCCATCCGCCTGGCCGAAGAGCTTGCGCGTTGCTGGGGGAACATTGAGTACGGAATCCGGGAGCTGAGCCGCCAGCAAGGCAACAGCGAAATGGAGGCCTATGCCTGGGACCTTGAGACGAACACCTACTCGTCGCAGAAGTTCACGGTTCGCCACCTCCGCGACAAGAAGGGGGACGCCCAGGTTCTTACCGAAGAGCGCGACATCTACGAGCTGACAGCCAACATGGGTGGGCGACGCCTTCGCTCGCGCCTGCTGGCAATCCTCCCGCCTGATCTTGTGGAGGCCGCTGTCAACCAGTGCCGCAAGACTCTGGCTGGTGATACTAGCCTGCCGCTGGCGGACCGTGTGCGCGCGCTGGTCGATGCCTTTTCTCAGCAAGGCGTCACCGAAAAACACCTCCGCGCCTACCTCAACAAAAGCCTGGACGAGATCCTGCCCGAGGAGATCGCGACACTTCGTGGCGTTTACAACAGCATCAAGAACGGGCAGGCGGCAGTGGGTGACTTCTTTTCCATCAAGTCCACTGACGGCGAGTCCGCAGACCTCAATCGCGCACTGAGCGCAGCAAGCCAGGAGACACAGGCATGAGAGGCGTCAACAAAGTCATTCTGATCGGCAATGTCGGCGGCGACCCTGAAACCCGCTACATGCCTAACGGCAACGCCGTGACCAACATCACCCTGGCCACCAGCGAGGGCTGGAAGGACAAGCAGACCGGCCAGCAGCAGGAACGCACCGAGTGGCACCGCGTGGTGTTCTTCGGCCGCCTCGCCGAGATCGCCGGCGAGTACCTGCGCAAGGGTTCCCAGGTCTACGTCGAAGGCAGCCTGCGCACCCGCAAGTGGCAGGGTCAGGACGGCCAGGACCGCTACACCACCGAAATCGTCGTGGACATCAACGGCCAGATGCAACTGCTCGGCGGGAAGCCGCAGGGCGAAGAACAGCAGCAACAGCAGCGTGCGCCGCAACGGCAAGCGCCGCGCCAGGCCGCTCCCGATCCTGACGGTTTTGATGACTCGGTCCCATTTTGAGGTGGCCAATGCAGATCATAGAAAAATGCGTTGAGGCTTATCGAAGGAACAGAAACCTAAAAGTAGCTGCAAATGAGGTCGGGATACCCTGGCAAACGTTGTATGTGCATCTGAAAAAAGCAGGCGAGCCTGTTACTGGAGACAAGCTGAAATATGGCTCATCAAAAGACAGGCTGGCTGCGAAATCAGAGCAACTGTTTGTGCAGTATGTCCCGCAAGCAAAGGACATGAACGCCAAAAAGTTTCAGTCAAAAATTGACTTTGACGTCAATGGATACGGAGTAGATGTCAAGTCATCAAGCCTCAAGCTTTCTGGCCATAAATGCAGCGTTAAACGCTGGGCGTTTTGCATCAAAAAACAGGAAATGCTGGCTGACTTCTTTGTGTGCATTGGGTTCGATGAAGAAGGGGAAAAGCACGTGCTTACACTGCTAATCCCTGGAGAGATTGCCCGCAAATACACCAGCATTTCGCTTTCATCGCGCGGCGGAAAATGGAGCGACTATCAAGTCGACATCGCCGACCTCAAATCCTTCTTTGACTCACTAGGGGCCTAACCGCCCCTCCCTACCCAATCCCCTGACTCTGCGCCAACGCGGCATTGCTGCGGGGCGCTGCTCGCCTGGAGAAAGGCATGAAGTTCACAACGATACCGCGCATCAAGCGCATCTCATTGCGGCGCCCTGCTCTCCGGCGGCGGCGCCTGTACGCACGCAAAGCCCTGTTCGAAATGAAGGGCGGCCCCATCGACAAGGCATGGCTCGTTTGCCCTGGAACGCTGGCATTCAGCGTTGGCCAGTGGCGCGGCTACTACGACGGCGAAAACAAGTGGGTGGACCTATGAACACGCATGAGTTCCTGCGCAAGCAGATTGACCAGCAGCTACAGGCGGAAGGATTCAGCCCAAAGGTGACCATGCAAGTAGCTGATGAGGCTCTCGACTTCTACAACCGCACCGCGCACTTCAAGAAAGGTGCGCTGCATGAGTGCCTGACGTTCGCCAGGAAGCGCGCCAAAGAGACAAGCGCGCTGGCCGGCGAAAAGCGCAGGGCATGAGGAGGGAATCACCGTGGACGACAACCTGATAGAGCGGCGGCGTAAGGCGTTTGAGTTGCGCTTTCTTGTGCCTGATGGCGTGGCCTACAACGCCGAAAACAACACCTATATCGCAGAGCATACGGACTCCCCAGCAATCTATGTTGGCCGCGTTGGGCAGGCGTCTTTCTGCAGATACGGCTGGAAAATCTGGAACGCCGCCCTGGACAGCGCTGTGGTGGAGCTGCCGGACGTGAAAGAAGCAAAGGACATCGCCTACTTCAACGCGGACGTGGTCGACGCCATCGAGCGCGCGGGCCTGAGGGTCAAGTCATGAGCCAGTACATCGTTCTCAGCCTCAAGCACACCAAGCGCCGCGACAAAGCTATCACCTTGTGGCGACCAGATGACCGTGGGTACTGCTGGACGCTCAATAGCGCTGGATCCTACTCAGAAGAGCAAGTGCTTGAACGCCTCGGCTACTACAACAGTGGTTGCTCTAACGTGGCCGTTCCGTTTGAGCTGGTGCGCAGCCTGGTCCGCGAAGTGGAGTACGACACCGGCGAATTTGGCATTTGCCTGCCAAACAATGCCGCGACTTGGAAAGAGCTGCTGGCCAACTTGATCCGCACGCCGCAGTACCAGCCAGAGCCCGAATACCGTGGCGCGCGATACCCGCGCAAGGCGGTGGCGTGATGTTCACCGACAGCCCCACCAAGCGCCAGATCGACGCGCAGGCCAACAAGGCGCCCCGCTACCTCCACAAGCCAACACGCTGCCGCTACCTCGTCATCTCCGACGACGGCGATTCCTGCGAGCTGCAGGGCGTAGACATGCGAACCATCCCGGTCAGTAAAGAAGCTCTGGCCGATCACAATGTATGGGAGAGATTGCCGTGAGTGAAGAACTGAAGCCGTGCCCGTTCTGCGGTGGCCCTGCAGAGCACGACCATGACGATGATGGTTACTGCTGGGTGCAGTGCCGAAACTGCGGGGTCAGCACTGACACTGCCACGCACGGCAACACCGATGCCCGCGTGAAGCTTGCCGATATGTGGAACCGCCGCGCCACCCTCTCCCCTGCCCATATCGAGGATGAACGGGAGGCCTGCGAGCGCTGGATCAGGCAGCGCTCCGGAATGCCCGCGCACATCCCGATTGACTGGGATGTGCCGTTCAACCGCCACGCCTGGGCCGCATGGAGCGCACGCGCCGCGCTTTCCGCCCCGCCTGCTGCTGGGGTGTTGATCGGGTACTGCGACGACCAAACGCTAGAAACCATCCGCCACGGGCGTGCATTCAGCGTCGGGATCACGCCGACCCAACACCGCCAGGACGGCGAGAACAATGCGCTATACACAGTCCCGCCTGCTGCTGGGGTGCCGATTGCTACTGCAAGCCTCGAAAACGACACAGTTGTGGTAACCGGCATTGAGGATCGCCCCTACAAACTGCTCAGCGGCATGAAGGGGCGCACCGGGACCGCACTGGTTAATTTGTACGCCACCCCGCCTGCATCCGAACAGCAGAAGGCGGTGGTGATGCCGGAAATCACCGGTACTGCCATTGTCGAGGTGGTCAAAGGCGTCGAAGGGCCGTCCCTCTACATCGGAGACGGTGACACTGGCTACCGACTGGCCGGCCCGAAGCCATGGGGCGGGGGCAAGACCATCCACAAGTTCAAGGTCAAGCTGAACGAGCTGGTCCGCGAAGCGATGGATCTGGCCAAGGGCGAGGGGGTGTGAGATGGGCGCGCTATTGATTGCCAACGCAGGCACGCCACACGAGCTGACCATCAGCGTCTACCACGACAGGACCGGACAGTATTTCCGCCTCGACAACACACCCGACCGCACAGGATCGCAGCTTTGGCATGAGCTGCCCCGCGAATACGGATCTATCGCGGGATGCAAGCGTTACGCGGCACGGCTGTTCGGTACGCCGCAGAAATGGGAAGAGCCCACCCCGCCCCAGGAGAACGACCGATGAGCGATGTGAAGCGGTACGAACCGTTCGGGCGTGATGGCCTGAGCTCGGTAATGCACGAGGATGACGTCGGCGACTACGTACGCCACGACGACTACGAGGCAAAGCGCAAGGGCTGGATTGAGCAGCACGCCCGGGATAGCGCCGAGCTACGCCGGCTCTGCGGAGAGCGCGACAGTCTTTTCGCTGAACGCAGGCAACTGGAAAGCGAACTTAGGCACAGGCAAAAGCTGATTGATGACGCATGGCACGCCTGGGAGGTTGCGCTGAAAGGCTGCGAGGCCATGCGCTCCGAACGCGACAGCCATCAGCGCCTGTGCATTGCCGAGATGGAGAAGAACGCCCAGCTCCGCGCCGAGCTGGAGGCCATCAGGGGGCAGCAGGTGGTCGGATATCAGTACCAGGACCGTAACGGCGAATGGCACGGCTTCTGCGACCAGTTGCATTACCAAAACACCGTCGAGGATGGCACATGGCCGATCCGCGCCATCTACGCCCTCCCACCCCAGCAGCCCGACGCGGTGAGCGTGCCGAGGGAGCTGGCTGAGCGCATCAGCGTTCTGTTTCCGCTGGATATGGATGATGACGGCAGCGGCCGCGCAGGGTTCTACCCGCATGTGATAGAGACAGTGCGTGATTTCCGCGCCCTCCTCTCCACCAAGAACGCCGAGGAGGGGGAGTGATGACGACAGATCGTGCTCTCAACTGGCTGCTCGGAATTGGCTTCGTGTTGATGTTCGGCATGTGCATGATCGCGCTCAATCAGCGTGACGACGCTCGCCGCATGGCAAAGCCTACGATCACCACAGCAAACGGCGTTATCACCCTCCAGTGCGACACCAGCGCTAAGCAGTAACCCACCCCTACCCCACAACAGCCTGCCGGCAATGCCCGGCGGGAGGGAGTTTGCTATGTCCGCGAAACACCAGGGCATCAACGACCCGGAAAGCAACATCGACTACCGGAAGGGCGTAGATGCACGAGACAGAGCCAAATCGTACAGAGAGTGCCCCTACGGCATGAGCCAGATGAAGCGCCGTCATCTGTGGCTGGCGGGGTGGCATGACGAAGACATGGGCAGAGAGCGCAGCCTGTACCGGAACGAGTGGTGTGACCATGCCGCATGAACTGAAGCCGTGCCCTTTCTGCAAATCGGAAGACCTGACGGTCCTTCACGGAGACCCGTCTATCACAATCCTTTGCTTTGAGTGTGGCGCGGAAGGGCCTTGGGTAGACCCGGTTGACGACTCTGAGGCAGAGCTTGAACAGGCAGAAGCGCAGGCCGCCCACCTTTGGAACCATCGCCCGGGAGAAGCGCAATGAGCACAACAGTAACCCTCCGCACCTGTGATCTGATTGGCGCGGCGTTGGATTGGGCGGTGGCGAAGGCCTGCAACGCATTCGTGGCGTTTGATTTCTACGGCCGCCTGATGGACATGAGCGACCTCGCCCAGTTCGGTGCGCGCCCCACGTACTCGCCATCCACCGACTGGAGCCAGGGCGGGCCGCTGCTTTACCAGCACAGGATTAGCTCCATAGCCCCAGGAACAGCTAGCGGAGTTTGGTGGGGGCAGATGCCAGGTAGCTCCGTGCTTTACAGCACCAAAGGCCCAGATCCGCTAGTTGCCGGCTTGCGCAGATTGGTTTCTGAGAATCTGGGCGATTCCGTAGACGTTCCGGCTGAGCTGGTGGGAGGTGGGCATGAGTAGGTGGGATGAGCTGGAAAAGGCGGCGCAAGCATGCCTGAAATTCACGACTGGCGAATGGCTGCTTTACGTGCCTGAAGGCTACAAGGGCCCTGACAGCATTCCGAGCTATGGCGTCGAGGACATCAACGGGAACGCCATCGTTTGGGCTGACCTCGTTGGAGAGACTGGAGTCGCCCAGGACGTCTACGCGGTTCACATAACCTTGGCCAACCCCAAGGTCGTCCTCACCCTGATCGAGCAGAACAACCGCATGCGCCAAGCGCTGCTCGAACTGCGCAACCACTCGTCCGTGACGGCTCACCAGATCGAGGCCATAGACGCGGCTATCGGAGAAGACCAATGAGCACCATGACCGTGCTGTACCGAAGCATTACGGAAGCAGACGTTGAGGAATTGCTGAACGACCCGCGCTCATCGGCGATGAGCAGAGGCGACCAATTCGAAGTCCGCGACCAACTCCAGGCGCGCGTAGAACAGTTGTCCGAGCAGAACAGGGAGCTGCTGGAGGCGTTGCGAGTGCTTACGCGCAACTTTGAAGGCCAGCATGAGGCGCTTCTTGCGCTCAAAGCGCCTGACTTTGTGCGCATGCACGAACAAGCCCGCGCCGCCATCCGCAAGGCCACAGGGGAGGAAGCATGACGGACATCGACTGGAAGGCGAAGTACGAAGAACTGATGGTCAGGTCGATACAGATGGGCTTCGACCTTCGGCAGCAGATAGCCGAACTCAGGGACGACGCCCGTCGTTACCGCTGGCTCAAGGAAAACGCCCAAGACGCCGTCATGTGGGATGACGCATCTATTGACACAGCTATGGAGGAATAGCCATGACCGACCGCGAACTGCTGGAGGCCGCTGCTAGGGCGGCGGGGATGTCCGTTGTTGGTGAATGGGGATCGTCTTTCGGTCCATTCTCGGGGCTTTGCATTAGGCAAGATGACTGCCCGTCAGGGTTCCGATGGAATCCGCTCACAGACGACGGCGACCGGTACCTCCTGCTCAAGGCGCTGAAGATGGGCATCGACTTCGATGCGCAAGCGGTGATCTACACGCTCGACGGAAGCACCTGCGAGGAATCGTTCCGCGATGACGGCGACGACGCACGCGCAGTCCTCAGAGCCGCCGCCGAGATAGGGAGGGCTATGAAGTGAACGACCAAGAGCCCGAACTCTTCACCATCGTCATCGCCGGCGTGATCGGCGCCGCCGCCCTGCTGTTCGCTGTCCTCTCCGCCCTCTCGTAACACCCCAACCAACACACCGCACCAGGGACGCCCCCGCGATCCCTGCGCCGAGGTATTGCCATGACCGAAATACTCCAACCGGATGATTCGTTCCCGGCTGACGCCTGGATTGAACCCGCATCCGTCGCACACCAACTGAGTCACGAAGATCTGGAACGCCTCACCGCAGAGTTCTTGGAGGGTGGCGCCACCATCACCGAAGTGGAAAGCGGCAAGCGAAATGATCCGCCGCGAAGACCGAAGGACGAGCGACATGATGCGGAAACCTACGCGGCCTTGGTCGCGCACGGGGACGTGAATCCGTATCTGCTCCCTGACCAGAAGGCCAAGCTGGACAAGATCCATGCCGGCGATTCGGATCTGGTGGCGCATATCGCGGTTAGGCTGCCGACCAAGCCGGATCGCAAGGCGCTCCTGTCAGAACTCCAGTGCACTGACTGCAAGCTGCAACGGCTGCTCAGGATGTATTTCCGCGAGGACACGGCGGCTGACTACCTGCGCAAGAAGCACCGTCCACTGATCCCGACAGAGCCGCGCCCGGCAAAGCGCAGAGGCGCAAAGCCGATGAGTCAGGAGCGCCGCAAGGAGATTGCCGACAAGCTCAGGCAGGCCGCCGAAATGGGCATGAACAAGACGGCTGCTCGGCACTACGTCGGCGTGAATCACAGCTTCCTTGAAGAGCTGAGCATTGAGTTCAGCCTGACCTTCCCGAAGACCATCAACCGCAAGCTGAACGTACCGACCGAAGAGCTGGCGCAGACCATCAAGGCCCTAGCCGACACCGCCTGTCTTCGCCACATCGCGAAGGAAACCGGCATTGACCCCACCATCATCCGCCGCGTCGCCGACCAGTTCGGAATCGAGCTGAAGGACGGGCGCGCCATGCGAAAACAGCAGGAGGCCGCATGACCTCATTCCAGCAAATGGCCGACCTGTTCGAGTCGGCCAGCAACATCGAAATCCAGATCGAAGCCCACAAGGACAGCTTGCGCCGTCTGGCCACCGCATCCCACCAATGGGACCGCGAGACAGCTCAGCGCGGCCTCAACACCATCGACAACATCACCCGCCAGCTAGAAGCGCTGGAAAGGAGCCGGAAGTGAACCTGATTCTCACCGCAAAGCGTTTCGGCGACCGAGCGCTTCTGATCCTGGCGTACCCCATCATCCCGCTCTCTGCGTTGTTCCATGGCTACTGCTCTCGTCTGCAGGAATGGAACTCGGCATGGGTGAAGCTGTGGAGGGAGGCGTGATGGGCGACATCAACAAGAACCAGATCATTTTGGACATGTGCATGACCCATCGGCACGACTTTGGCCTGGATGCAAAAGATTCTGGCTTTGGCTTGCCATCAGCCGGCATGACCGATCAGCAGCGCGAATCCCTGCGCCGCGACATGGAACAGCTGTACGAGCATCACTTTGAAAGCGTCATCGCCGCCCAGGTCGCCCGCATCGCCGAGCTTGAGCGGGAGATTGAACACTTCAAGTCCGCAAACAAAAGCTTGAGCGAAGAGGTTGTAACGCGCCGCAACTCTGCCGTCGAAGCGCGCAGGGCGGCTTCGGATCTCATGGCCGCAAACATGGGGCTTTGGGCTGAAGCCGAAGACACCAAAGCGGAACGTGACACTCTCCGCGCCGAGCTAGAGGCCTGCCGGAAGGATGCGGGGCTGTTCCGTCGACTCCGCGACGCTTCTGTCAGAGATCACGGCTACACAGCAGAACACTTCGACTCTGAGTTTTCGCGTGCCCTCGACGCCATCGACGCAGCCATGCAAGAGGCACCAAAGCCATGACCAAGCCCCAAAAGCAGGTGCTGGAACAGCTCAAGGCCGCCGGCTACGTCGTTGACCACGAGTTCCGCTTTGACGTGCTAGTCCATCGCGGCAACGACTACCGCTGGATAGGCGGCGACGGCTCGCAGCGGCGGGCGATGTATGGGAAGAGGTGAGCCAATGCAAATCATCGTGAAACGTCGGATGCGGGCTGCTTGGCACGGCCAGGTACAGCGCGAGAGAAAGATGGAGCGCATAAAGCGAATACCCGCGCTTAGACGGGATAAGGCTTTAGGCCTGGCGATGCCAGTGCTGGGTTACATGCCAACACCACTTCCCGCAACCGCTTACGCATTTATCTCCGCGCGGCTTGGCTGCATGTTGAACTAAAAGGCGAGCATCAAATGGCAAATAGATCGCTAAAGACGTCCGTTTCGGCGCGCGTGAGCAATATGGCGGCAGCGCTTTTGCAGGTTATGCGCGAAGACTCTGGCGAAAGCTGTCCGGCATTGCTTGAGCGCTTGCTGATGGGCTCTGCAACCGATGAACAGATTTCGAAAGCGGCTTCAAAGGCCGCGCTTCTCGATAGGGAAGCCCGCCTCAACAGAGCGGCAAGGGCCATGAAGAGGCTATGCAACCCAGCCGAAATCCAAGAAGTGGTTGAGCGCGCAACGCGCTAACACCAATTCCCGTCATCACATACCAAACAACCAGCCTGCCGGCCTGATCGGCGGGGAGGATTCGCTATGTCAGAAGAAAGTACAGTCATCTACATTGCAGGCATGGCCAGGATGCTCGGCAAGACTGAGGCATCCATACGCGACGGGATTCGCCGCAATGCCGACTGGCTGCCAAAGGGCTTCAGGATGTCAGGCCAGCATGCCTGGCTTAAAGAGGATGTACTGAAGTTCCTGCGGGAGTACCGCGACGGATCGCACAAGGCCAGCAAGCCAGGGCGCAAGCGCAACAGCCCTCCCACCCTTCGCGGCGTCGCCTAACGACACCCTAGCCCAGCTTTTCCGCCAACGCGTGCGGACTCAGGTGCGTATAGCGCTTGAGCATCGAAAGCGTCTTGTGGCCGGTGATCGCCGCCACTTCCATCATCGTGAAACCGCGCTCAAACAGCCGACTTGTAGCCTCGTGCCGCAGGTCGTGAAAGCGCAGGTTGACAACGCCCGCCGCCTCGCAGGCTCTGGGGAAGTAGTTGCTTACCGTGTTCAATGACAGGCTGAAGTACCGCCCGTCTATGCGCGCCGGCAGTCCCTGGAGCAGCGCCACCGCTCTGGAGGACAAGGGAACGGCACGTCTTTCGCCGTTCTTGGTGTCCTCCAGATACGCCACCCTCCCCCTTACCTGTTCTCGCCTCAGCAATACCAGTTCAGACCGGCGCATCGCTGTGTCGGCAGCTAGCTCGATGATCACTGGCAGCTCCGCATGTAGCTGAGCGGCGGCCTCGTAGACCTTGCTCAACTCCGCAGAAGTTGGCCGGCGGTCGCGCTCCTTGCTTCCCTTCGGCATTCGGAGGTTCTTGCACGGGTTCGTCAGGCCCTCTATCCCCCATTCCTTCGAGGCTATGGTGTAGAGGTGGCTGATGATGGCCAGATCAAGGCGGACGGTTGCCGAAGACGCGCCGGCCTTGATGCGCTCGTCGCGGTACTCGGCCATGTCGGACGATTTGACGGCAGCCATGGATTTCGCAGATACGGGGTGCGCAATCCATCGCTTGATGCGCAGAGCTTCCTGCTTGGCACCCTTCTTGTGGTCGCTGACCTCGCGCAGGTAGCGCTTCAACCCCTCGGCCAGGGTCGTTTGCTCGGCCTCCCGCACGTCCACGAAGCGCGAGCGCGACATGTCGCCTTCGACCTCGGCTGCCCATCGCTGGGCGTCCGCCTTGGTGTCGAAAGTAGCTGATAGTGTGGGGTATCCCTTGCGGCGGATCTGCGCCCGCCAGGACTCGCCGCGCTTCTCAAAGTAGGCCATGGCGGGGGAATTTATGAGGACGCTGCGTTGGCGTCAATGGCAATAATCCACTGGATGTCAACGGAGAACGTCCAATGCTTACGCAAAAAGAACTCAAGAAGCAGCTCAGCTACGACCCAGAAACAGGGGTATTTACTTGGGCTATCAGGAAGCAAAAGGTAAAACTTGGATCAACGGCAGGAAAGGTCAAGCCGAATGGATACGTAGAGATACGGGTAAACCTTGTCAGCTACTTCGCTCATCGATTGGCGTGGCTGTATATGACAGGGGAATGGCCAGAACACGATATCGACCACATCAATAGAAACCCAAACGACAACAGGTTTTGCAATCTGCGGATGGCGACTAGGTCTCAGAATCTCTGCAACGTAGGCCCCCGGTCGAATTCTACGACAGGCGTTAGGGGAGTCGACTTTCACAAGGCAACCGGGAAGTTCAGAGCAAGAATCAGATTTGATGGTAGGCGCGTGGACCTCGGGTTATTCCCTACTCTGGAAGAGGCCGAACAAGCCTACTTGAGCGCCCAGAAGCTTAACCACGGAGAATTCGCACCCGGAAGCATGGTGAAATGACTGCACCAAAATTCCCCCAAATGAAAAGGCCCCAGAGACGCAAATCTCTGGGGCCCTTGGGATATGGCGGGAAGATAGGGATTTGAACCCTAGGTGCCATTGCTGACACAACGGATTTCGAATCCGTCCCGTTCGGCCACTCCGGCATCTTCCCGAACGGCGCGCATCATACCAGCTCATCCGCCGATGGCGAAGCCCATGAGGCGATTTTTTCGCGTGGTTTCAGATGCTTGCAGCAGGTCGGACTTCCAGCCGCCCGCCGCTCCGTTATCGGGGCGGCAGGCGGTGGGCGTACCCTCGGTTCAGGCGGTGAGCTTGGTGAGGGCTTCGCGGTACTTGTCGGCGGTCTTCTGGGCGACGTCGGCCGGTACGGCGGGCGCCGGCGGCTCCTTGTTCCAGCCGGTGGACTCGAGCCAGTCACGGACGAACTGCTTGTCGAAGCTGGGCGGGTTCTTGCCTTCGACGTAGCTCTCGACGGGCCAGAAGCGGCTGGAGTCGGGGGTGAGCACTTCGTCCATCAGGGTCAGGGTGCCGTCTTCGTCGATGCCGAATTCGAACTTGGTGTCGGCGATGATGATGCCGCGGGTGGCGGCGTATTCGACGGCGGTGCTGTAGAGGGCGATGGCGGTGTCACGGACCTTGGCGGCCAGTTCCTTGCCGATGATGGCTTCGCACTGTTCGAAGGAGATGTTCTCGTCGTGGTCGCCGACGGCGGCCTTGGTGGAGGGGGTGAAGATCGGCTGGGGCAGCTTGGAGGCTTCCTTGAGGCCGGCCGGCAGCTGGATGCCGCAGACGGTGCCGCTCTTCTGGTACTCCTTCCAGCCGGAACCGACGATGTAGCCACGGACGATGGCTTCGACGGCGACGGGCTTGAGGCGCTTGGCGACGACGGCGCGGCCTTCGACGAGGGGCAGCTCGGCGGCGGGGACGACGTCTTCGACGCGGTCACCGGTGAAGTGGTTGGGGACAATGCCGCTGAGCTTGTCGAACCAGAAGTTGGAGATGGCGGTGAGGATCTTGCCTTTCTCGGGGATGGGCTGGTCGAGGATGACGTCGAACGCGGAGAGCCGGTCGGTGGCAACCATGAGCATGCGCTTGTCGTCGATCTCGTACAGGTCGCGGACCTTGCCCGAATAGATCTTCTTCAGGCTCAGGGTGCTGGGAGTGGTCATGTCGTTTTCCGCCTTCATCAAACGAAACAGGCGAAACCGGGGTTTCGCCTATCGGGTTCCGCAGCCTGCACGGGGCCGGCCATTGGATGCCGGGCGGCGCGAGGGCCGCCCGGTTTCGGCTGTCAGCCGAGGTTTTCCTGGATCAGGGTCAGCACGCGGCGCGCCACGTCGGCGGGGGCGACGGTGTTGAGGTCCTTCTCGACGGTGACCTGGACGGTCTCGCCGACGCGGGTCAGGCGGACCTGGTAGCGCTCGGCACGGGCTTCGATCTCTTCCTTGCTCGGCGCGCTGCCGAACAGGCGGCTGAAGAAGCCGGGCTCCTTGTCCTTCTCGGCACCCTCGGCGAGGTTGATGTAGTAGACGCCGAGGCTGCGGTTGATGTCGTCGACGCGGACGTCGCCCATTTCCAGGGCGCGGCCGACGCTGGACCAGCCGCGGTCGAAGTCGGCACCGAGGTTGAGCACGGGGTTGCCGCTGCCGTCCTGGGTGAGGGTGACGCGGCTGGGGGCGTCGAAGTCGCGGGCGGCGAGCAGGGAGACGGAGCCGCCCTGTTCGGCGCTGCGGGCCAGGGTGGCGAGCATTTCGTCCATCAGCGCGGCTTCCAGGCCCGGGCTGTCGGAACGGCTCGGCCAGCCGGTGTCGGCGCTGCTGCCAGCCGGGCGGCTGGTGGTGAGGATGAAGATCTCGGAGGTGTTGCGCTGCACGCCGGGCTCGATGCGCACGCGGGCACGCACTTCGCTGTCGGGCTCCAGGCCGCTCACGCGGCTGCCGAGGCGGCGGGCCAGGGGGGCGGAGAGCTGATCGAGGCGCTGCCAGGCGGTGCTGAATTCACCGGTCTGCGGGCGCTCGTCGGCGATGCGGAAACCGCCGTCCTCGAAGAACTGGCGGGCCACCGGCCAGACTTCGGCCGGTACGCGCTGGGCGACGACCCAGCGGGAGTCGCCGCTCTTCTGCAGGCTGTACTCGCTGACTTCGCCACGCACCTGCAGGGGCTGCGGGCGCGGGACTTCGTAGTCGGGGTCGGTGCGGTTGTCGGCGACGTTGGCCGGGATCGGCAGCAGCGGGTCGAGCCGCTTGCTGTCGGCGTCCGCCGGCAGCTGCATGGGCGCGGCCTGGCGCGCTTCCTGGTAATCGTTGCCGCGGTCGCGGAAGTAGCCTTTTTCGCCCCAGAGCCAGCCGCAACCGCTGGTACTGGAGATCATCAGGGCGAGCGCGGAGAGTCCGGCCAGTCGCTTCATGCGTTGTTGCTCCAAGGGTTAGGCAAGCACGCCGGACTGGCGCAGGGCCTGGCGCAGGGGTTCGTGGCAGCGGGGGCTGAGCCAGGTGAGCGGCAGGCGGATGCCGTCCGGGATCAGGCCCATTTCGTGAAGCGCCCACTTGACCGGGATCGGGTTGGACTCGATGAACAGGGCCTTGTGCAGCGGCATCAGCTTGTCGTTCAGGCCACGCGCGGTGGCGGCATCGCCGGCCATGGCGGCGGCACAGAGCTGGGCCATCTCGCGGGGGGCGACGTTGGCGGTGACGGAGATGTTGCCCTTGCCGCCCATGAGCATCAGCTCGACGGCGGTGGCGTCGTCACCGGAGTAGACGAGGAAGTCCTTGCTGACGCGATCCAGTACTTCCTGGCCGCGCTTGAGGTCGCCGGTGGCTTCCTTGATGCCGATGATGTTGCCGATCTTGGCCAGGCGCTCGACGGTCTCGGGCAGCATGTCGCAGACGGTGCGGCCGGGGACGTTGTAGAGGATCTGGGGGATCGCGACGGATTCGGCGATGTGGCGGAAGTGCTGGTACAGGCCTTCCTGGGTCGGCTTGTTGTAGTAGGGGGTCACCAGCAGGCAGGCATCGGCGCCTACGTCCTTGGCGGCTGCAGTCAGTTCGACCGACTCACGGGTGGAGTTGCCGCCGGTGCCGGCGATGACCGGGATACGGCCGTTGACCTGATCCACCACGCGGCGGATGACTTCGACGTGCTCGGTGACATCCAGGGTGGCCGATTCGCCCGTGGTGCCGACCGCGACTATGGCGTTGGTGCCTTCCTGGAGGTGGAAATCCACCAGCTTGGCCAGGCTCGCCCAGTCCAGTTGACCCTGCGCGTCCATGGGCGTGACAAGCGCCACCATACTGCCCGCAATCATGCAACCGCTCCTGCCGGAAAAAGAGAGCGGTAATGGTACTGGCGGCCTGGGTCCAGCACAAGGTGACACGGGGCCTGCCAGCATTCCCCTTGGCGGCGCTTTTCGCTACCCTTCCCGCTTTGATAGACGCGGCCTCGCCGCCCTCCCCTCGCTTTAGGAACGCTGCATGTCCACCACCCCGCCCCGCGAACAATTCCTCGTGATCAGTGCCCTTGGCCGGAACCCGATGGACCTGACCACCGTGCTCTGCCGCGCCAGCCAGGAAAACCGCTGTGCCGTGGTCAGCAGCCGCATGACCCGCCACGGCGAGTACTGCGCCCTGGTGCTGCAGGTTTCCGGCAGCTGGGATGCGCTGGCGCGCCTGGAGTCCGGTGTACCGGCCCTGGCCAAGCGCCACGACTTCACCACCCACATGGTGCGCAGCGGCCTGCTGGAGCCGCGTCCGAACTCGATGCCGTACGTCGCCTATGTGAGCGCGGTGTACCGCCCGGACATCCTCAGCGAGCTGTGCCAGTTCTTCCTCGACCACCGTGTGGAGATCGAGAACCTGACCTGCGACACCTACCAGGCGCCGCAGACCATGGGCACGATGCTCAACGCGACCATCACCGTGACGCTGCCGGCCGGCACCCAGATCAGCTGGCTGCGCGATCAGTTCCTGGACTTCGCCGATGCGTTGAACCTGGACGCGCTGATCGAACCGTGGCGTCCGCAACACCCCTGAACAGAGGAGCTTTCCCATGGCCGTGAGCCTCGACCAGCCCGTCGCCGATTTCACCGCTGCCGCTACCAGTGGCGTGGAAGTGAAGCTGTCTGACCTGCGTGGCAAGCAGGTGGTGATCTACTTCTACCCGAAGGACAGCACCCCGGGGTGCACCACCGAGGGCCAGGACTTCCGTGATCGCCACGGCGCGTTCGAAGCCGCCAACACGGTGATCTTCGGCGTCTCCCGCGATGGCCTGAAGTCCCATGAGAACTTCAAATGCAAGCAGGCCTTCCCCTTCGAGCTGATCTCGGACAAGGACGAGGCACTGTGCCAGCTGTTCGACGTGATCCGCCAGAAGAAGCTCTACGGCAAGGAGTACCTGGGCGTCGACCGCAGCACCTTCCTGATCGACAAGGACGGCGTGCTGCGCCAGGAATGGCGCGGTGTGAAGGTGCCGGGCCATGCCGACGAGGTGCTGGCAGCCGCGCAGGCGCTGAACAAGGCCTGAGCCCCCGCCGCAATGAAAAATGCCGCGAATCTTCGCGGCATTTTTTTTGTCCGTCACATGATGGGCGCAGGCCCGGCCGGCTCGGCAGAAGTACGTGGCCAGGCATCCAGCACGGCCTTGAACAGGGTGGCCAGGGGGATGGCGAAGAAGATGCCCCAGAAGCCCCACAGCCCGCCGAACAGCAGCACGGCGCAGATGATGGCCACCGGGTGCAGGTTGACCGCTTCGGAGAACAGCAGCGGCACCAGCACGTTGCCATCCAGGGCCTGGATGATGCCGTGGAGGACCATCAGGTAGATGAACTGATCGCCCCAGCCCCACTGGAACAGGCCGATCAACGCCACCGGCACGGTGACCACCACGGCGCCGATGTAGGGCACCACCACCGACAGGCCCACCAGCAGCGCCAGCAGGGCGGCGTAGTTGAGCCCGAGGGAAACGAAGGCGACGTAGGTGACGCCGCCGCAGATGACGATCTCGATGACCTTGCCACGGATGTAGTTGGCGATCTGCTGGTGCAGCTCCTTCCACACGCGGGTCATCAACTGCCGCTCGCGGGGCAGGTAGCCGCTCAGCCAGTGCAGGATCAGTTCGCGGTCCTTGAGGAAGAAGAACACCAGGATCGGCACCAGCACCAGGTAGATCATCAGGTTGACCAGCAGCGGCAGGCTGGAGAGGGAGAAGGTCAGCGCCCACTGGCCGAACTTGCCGATCTCGCTGCGGGTGACCTCGATGGCGTTGAGCACCTGCTCGTCGGTCACCAGGTGCGGGTAGCGCTCCGGCAGCAGCAACAGCAGCGACTGCCACTCGCCGAGCATGCGCGGCAACTCGTTGAAGAGGTTGCTCAGCTGCTGCCAGAGCAGCGGCAACAACACCACGAGGAACAGCGCCAGCAGGCCGATGAACAGGGTGAACACCACCCAGACGGCCGCCGGGCCCGGCATCCGCAGGCGCTCCAGCTGGTTGACCAGCCCCTGCATCAGGAAGGCGAGCACCAGGCCGGCAAGCACCGGGGCGAGCATGTTGCCGAGGGTGAGCACCAGGGTGAAGCCCAGCACGAGGAAGACGGCCAGCACCACGGCCTCTTCATCGGAGAAGTAGCGCTGCACCCAGTCACGAAGCACCTTGAACATCGGAATCCCTCGAACGCGGCGCTCAGGCCTTGCGCAACCAGTAGCGGAACACGCCGTCGGCGGCGTCCTCGTGCAGCAGCTCGTGCCCGGCCAGGCGGGCGAAGGCACGGAAATCGCGTTGCGAACCGGCGTCGGTGGCGGTGACCTTGAGGACTTGGCCGCTGGCGAGGCGGTTGAGTTCGAGCTTGGCCTTGAGCAACGGCAGGGGGCAGTTGAGCCCACTGGCATCCAGCTCGGCGTCGAAGGGGACGGCGTCGGTCATGGGGCATCTCCAGAAGGGCGCCTAGGATACAGAAGCGTTCTCTGCGCTGGCCAGCCGAGCGGAATGAAAGCTACATTTACGCCTTTGCCGCTACGAGCCACCGTGCATGAACCCGTTGCGCCCTACCCTGCTAGCGCTTGCCTGTCTCCTCGCCACGCCGGCCATGGCCGATGACCTGCCCTCGCTGGGGGATGCCAGCTCCTCCATCGTTTCGCCCGACCAGGAACACAAGCTGGGCCGTGCCTGGCTGGGCCTGCTGCGCGCACAGGTGGAGCAACTGCCCGACCCGCAGCTCAAGGAATACGTGGAAAGCAGCGTCTACCGGCTGGCCGAGTCCAGCCAGTTGCAGGACCGCCGCCTGGAATTCGTGCTGCTGAAAAGCCCGCAACTGAACGCCTTCGCCGCACCCGGCGGGATCATCGGCGTCAACGGCGGCCTGTTCCTCTATGCGCCCAACGAAGCCGAGTACGCCTCGGTCATGGCCCACGAACTCGCGCACCTGTCCCAGCGCCACTTCGCACGCGGGGTGGAAGCCCAGCAGCGCATGCAGATCCCGGTGATGGCAGCGATGCTCGCCGGTATCGTCGCGGCAGCGGCCGGCGCCGGTGACGCGGGCATGGCGGCGATCATGTCGACCCAGGCAGCGGCCATCCAGGAGCAGCGGCGCTTCTCCCGCCAGAACGAGCAGGAGGCCGACCGCATCGGCCTGCTCAACCTGGAAAAGGCCGGCTATGACCCACGCGCCATGCCGAACATGTTCGAGCGGCTGATGCGCCAGTACCGCTACGACTCCAAGCCGCCGGAATTCCTGCTGACCCACCCGGTGACCGAATCCCGTATCGCCGATACCCGCAACCGCGCCGAGCAGCTGCCTGCTGGCGGTGTGGAGAACAGCCTGCGCTACCAGCTGATGCGTGCGCGGGTGCAGCTGATGTTCGAGGAAACCCCGGGCATCTCCGCCAAGCGCTTCCGCGCCATGCTGGACAGCGATCCCAAGCTGGACGCGGCGCGCTACGGCCTGGCCATCGCCCAGATCAAGGCCGGCCAGTTGAACGAGGCCCGCGAGGCGCTGACGCAGCTGCTGGCCAAGGCGCCCAACGAGGTGGCCTACAACCTGGCCCAGGTGGACCTGGATATCACCGCCAACCGCCTGCCGGACGCGCAGAAGCGGGTGGACCGGCTGCTCGGCCTCTACCCTGCCAGCTACCCGCTGAAGCAGGCCCGGGTGGACCTGCTGCTGAAGCAGAACAAGCCCCAGGACGCCGAGAAGGTACTGGACGACCTGGCCCGCACCCGCGCCAACGACCCGGACATCTGGTACCAGGTGGCGGAAGTGCGCGGCCTGGCTGGCAACACCATCGGCCTGCACCAGGCCCGTGCCGAATACTTCGCCCTGGTGGGAGATTTCGACCAGGCGATCGAGCAACTGGACTTCGCCAAGCGCCGGGCCAGCAGCAACTTCCCGCTGGCAGCCCGCATCGACGCGCGCCAGCAGGAGCTGATCGAGCAGCAGAAGGCGGTGAAGCAGATGATGCGCTGAGCCTGCGCCGAAACGAAAAAGCCCGGACATTGTCCGGGCTTTTTCTTGGGCGCCGTGGGCTCAGGCGTTGCCGCTGAGCTTCATGCGGGCGGCCTGGGTGAAATCGAGCATGCGCTTGAGCGGCTTGACGGCACGAGGGATCAGCGCGGCGTCGACGAATATCTCGTTGCTGCCTTCACGCAGGCACTGCAGGGTGCGCTCCAGGGTATTCATGGCCATCCACGGGCAATGGGCGCAGCTGCGGCAGGCGGCACCGTTGCCGGCGGTGGGCGCTTCGATGAACTGCTTGTCCGGGCAGAGCTGCTGCATCTTGTAGAAGATGCCGCGGTCGGTGGCGACGATGAAGGTCTTGTTCGGCAGCGTCTGGGCGGCCTTGATCAGCTGGCTGGTGGAGCCGATGGCATCGGCCAGCTCGATGACCGACTCGGGCGACTCCGGGTGCACCAGGATGGCGGCGTCCGGGTAGAGCGCCTTCATGTCTTCGAGCTGCTTGGCCTTGAACTCCTCGTGGACGATGCAGGCACCGTCCCACAGCAACATGTCGGCGCCGGTCTCACGCTGGATATAGCGACCCAGGTGCTGGTCGGGTGCCCAGAGGATCTTCTCGCCGTTGTCCATCAGACTCTCGACGATCTCCAGCGCACAGCTGGAGGTGACGACCCAGTCCGCCCTCGCCTTCACGGCTGCGGAGGTGTTGGCATAGACGACGACCGTGCGCTCGGGGTGCTGGTCGCAGAAGGCGGAGAACTCATCCACCGGGCAGCCCAGGTCGAGGGAGCACGTGGCCTCGAGGGTCGGCATCAGCACGCGCTTCTCGGGGTTGAGGATCTTGGCGGTCTCGCCCATGAAGCGCACGCCAGCGACCACGACGGTCTGGGCAGCGTGCTGGTTGCCGAAGCGCGCCATCTCCAGGGAGTCGGAGACGCAGCCGCCGGTCTCTTCCGCCAGCGCCTGGATGACCGGGTCGCAATAGTAGTGGGCCACCAGGACGGCGTTCTGCGCCTTGAGCTCGGCCGCGATCGCCTGGCGCAGCTTGGTCTCTTCTTCGGGCGTCAGTTGCCGGGGTTGCTTGGCCGCCAGGTGGGCCTGGACGAGGAAACGTTCGGAGAGCTGGGACATGTCTGCGGACCTGCGGGACGCCTGAGCGTGGAAGCCATGTAGAACCACGGGCCGGACGACGGTCAGGCACGCGGGCGGCGGATGATAGCGCAGATCAATGACGGGGTGGATGGCTGCGGCGCCACAACGAAAAAGCGGGAAGACCTTTCGATCTTCCCGCTTCTGTTAGCCTCTTCGAGGCCTTGTATGGTGGGTCGTGTAGGATTCGAACCTACGACCAATTGGTTAAAAGCCAACTGCTCTACCGACTGAGCTAACGACCCAACGCGAGGCGTATAATACTGATTTTATTCAGGAATTCAACACCCCTCGGAAAAATTTTTCAGAAATAAGGTGTCGGATCTTCCACGCCGGCCGCCGCAAAGCCTGCGGCGCGCAGCCGGCAGCTGTCGCACTTGCCGCATGCACGCCCCTGGTCGTCGGCCTGGTAGCAGGAAACGGTCAGGCCGTAGTCCACCCCCTGGGCAATACCGGCCCGGATGATCTCGGCCTTGGAGAGGTTCTGCAGCGGCGCCTGGATACGGAACCCCTGCCCTTCCACACCCGCCTTGGTGGCGAGGTTGGCCATGCGCTCGAAGGCATCGACGAACTCGGGGCGGCAGTCCGGGTAGCCGGAGTAATCCACGGCATTCACACCGATGAAGATGTCGCGCGCACCCAGCACCTCGGCCCAGCCCAGTGCCAGGGAAAGGAACACGGTGTTGCGTGCCGGCACATAGGTGACGGGGATGCCCTCGGTGGGGCTCTCCGGCACGGCGATGCTGTCGTCGGTCAGCGCCGAGCCGCCGATGCCGTTGAGGTTGAGGCCGATGACCTTGTGCTCCACGACACCCAGCTGGCGAGCCACGCGCTCGGCTGCCTGCAGCTCGGCCCGGTGCCGCTGGCCATAGTCGAAGCTCATGGTGTAGCAGGCGTAGCCGTCGGCACGGGCCAGGGCTACGACGGTGGCGGAATCCAGGCCGCCGGAAAGAAGGATGACCGCTTTCTTGTCGCTCATGTCAGTGTCCCGGTTCGTCGTTCCAGAGAATCTTGTGCAGCTGCAGTTGCAGGCGGACGGGCAGGTTGTCCGCCACGATCCAGTCGGCCAGTTGGCGCGCGTCCACCTGGTGGTGGCTGGGGGAGAACAGCACCTCGCCGGCCCGCTGTTCAAGGCGGTACTCGATGAGCTTGGAGACCGCCCAGTCGTAGTCCTCACGGGAGCAGATGACGAACTTCACCTGGTCATTCGGGGTGAGCTGGGCAATGTTCTCGTAGCGGTTGCGCGCGACTTCGGCAGAGCCGGGCGTCTTGAGGTCAAGCACGCGGCTCACGCGGGTGTCGACGGAGGCGATGTCGAGCGCGCCGCTGGTCTCCAGGGACACCTCGTAGCCGGCATCGCACAGGCGCGCCAGCAGCGGGGTGCAGTTGGGCTGGGCCAGCGGCTCGCCCCCGGTAACGCAGACATGGCGCGGCCGGTAGGCGGCCACCTGCTCAAGGATGTCGTCGAGGGACTGGAGTTGCCCGCCATTGAAGGCATAGGCGGTGTCGCAGTACTGGCAGCGCAGGGGACAGCCGGTCAGCCGCACGAATACCGTCGGCAAGCCGGCGGTACGCGTCTCCCCCTGCAACGAGTAGAAGATCTCGGTGATTCGCAGGGTCTGTTGCATAAGGGCCACGGGCGTGACGGCGAAACAGGCCATCCGCCTCCGTTGCGGGTAAGAAGGGCGGCGATTCTAAACGAAAAAACCCGCGACGGGCGCGGGTTTCTCGATGAACGCAAGGGACTCAGCGAAGACGCTGCAGGTCGCGCTGGGCCAGCTGGGCAGCCGAAGTGCCCGGGTACTGGGAAATCACCTGGCGGAGGATGCCCTTGGCCTTGTCGGCGTTACCCAGGCGCTGCTCGACATCGGCGAGCTTGTAGAGCGAGTCGGGCACCTTGGCGTGCTGCGGGTAGGTCTGGCTGACACGGGCAAAGGCCTGGCCAGCACCTTGCAGGTCGCCTTTGGCCAGGTTCACTTCACCGAGCCAATACTGGGCATTACCGGCGTACTGGCTGTTGGGGTATTTGCGCAGGAAAGCGGTGAAGGCCTGGCTGGCCTTGTCGAAGTCCTTGGCCTTGATGAGGTCGAAGGCGGCTTCGTAGTAGAGCTTTTCCTTGGCGGGGTCGGCAGGCTCGTTGCTCGCAGCAGGTTGCTGGGCGGGAGCGGCCGGGGCACCGGCGGCGTTGATGGCGCCATCGGCGGGAGCATTCTGTTGGGCCGGAGCCGGGGCACCTGCGGCGCCAGAGCTCAGCCGGCTGTCCAGGTCCTGGTAGCGTTCCAGGCTCTGTTGCTTCAGCTGTTGGATCTCGTTCTGCTGTTCTTCGACCATGCCGCGCAGGCGACCGATCTCTTCCTGCATCTGCTGCAGTTGCATGAACAGCTCGCCTTGCGCGGAAACCGGGGCTTGCGCCCCGGTTCCGGCATAGGCGCCGTTCGTACCATAACCAGCGGGCGGATAGGCGCCGTAACCGGCGTTGTTTCCGTCCACCACGGGAACCTCGGCAAACGCTGCGAAGGGCAGGCTACCCAGGGCCAATACAGTCAAAGCACGACGGCACTTGCGCATAGCTATTACTTACGCAGCTCTACGCGACGGTTCTGAGCCCAGGACTGCTCGTCGTTGCCGGTGGCAACCGGACGCTCTTCACCGTAGGAAACCAGCTCCAGCTGAGCCGGGGAAACGCCCTGCAGAACCAGGTAGCGCTGAACGGCCTTGGCACGACGCTCACCCAGAGCCATGTTGTACTCGCGGGTGCCGCGCTCGTCGGTGTGGCCTTCCAGGACAACGCGGTTGCCGTTGGCTTTCAGGTCCTTGGCGTGTACGTCCAGAGCGCGCATGGCTTCCGGCTTCAGGTCGGAGCTGTCGTACTCGAAGTAGAAGGTGGTGATGGCGCGCAGAGCGGCTTCTTCGCTCAGGCTGGAATCCAGACCACTGTTGTTGGCGTTGTAGCCAGCGTTCGGATCTACGGCGCCTTCGCCGGAGTTTTCGCCGCCCTTGGAGGAGCAACCTACTGCTACGGCCATGGCCAGAGCCAGTGCTGCGAATTTACCGAACTTGATCATTTCCATCGTTGTAACTCCTAATGAGCCCCAGTGTGTTTAGCAAAAAGCAAATAGTCAGCACCGCGTCAGTTCAGGTACGGCGACCAGGACGGTTCGCGGATATCGCCTTGAACGGTTGGAATTGGAAGCCGCACGCGCCCATTGGTGGACACGAGCATCAGGACTCCCTGGCCCTGCTGGCGGGTGGCGTAGATTAGCATGGTGCCGTTGGGCGCAACAGTGGGCGAATCGTCCAGCGAAGTGTTGGAAAGGATGCGCGGAGCGGCCCCGGCACGGGTCAGATCGAGGGCGGCCACCTTGAAGTTGGTGAAGCCATCCTGGCGGTGGATCATCACCAGGGTCTTCTCGTCAGCGGAGAGTTTCGGGTTGGCGTTGTAGTTGCCCACGAAGGTCACGCGCTGCGGTTCCCCACCGTTGATGTTGGCCTTGTAGATCTGCGGCTTGCCGGCACGGTCGGAGGTGAAGTACAGGGTCTGGCCGTCGGCGCCCCAGAAGGGTTCGGTGTCGATGGCCATGTGGTTGGTGACGCGGCGCAGCTGACGGCTGCCCAGGTCCATCACGTAGATCTCAGGGTTGCCGTCCTTGGACAGGACGAACGCCAGGCGATTGCCTTCCGGCGACCAGGCCGGCGCACCGTTGAGGCCTTCGAAGTTGGTGATCTGCTCGCGGCGACCGGTGTCGATGTGCTGGATGAAGATGCGCGGACGCTTCTGCTCGAACGAGACATAGGCGATGCGACGGCCATCCGGCGCATAGCGCGGCGAGAGGATCGGCTCGCGGGATTGCAGCAGCGTCACGGCACGGGCGCCGTCATAGTCGGAGCGCTGCAGGGTGTAGCGGGTGTTGTTCACCGAGAAGCGCTCTGCGGTGACATACAGCATGCGGGTGGAGAAGGCGCCCTTCACACCGGTGAGCTTCTCGAAAGCCTGGTCGGAGACGTAGTGGGCCATGTCACGCAGCTGGTCGGTGGAACCGCTGACGGTTCCGGCGAACACCTGCTGCTCGGTCGCGACGTTGAACAGAGCGAACTGCACCTGCAGGCGGCCTGCAGCCGGCACGATGCTGCCGACGAGCACGTACTGGGCGCCCAGCGCCTTCCAGTCGCGGTAGATCACTTCGGCTGCCTGGGTCGGCAGGCTGATCATGTTCTGACGCGGGATGGGCTCGAAGTAGCCGGAGTTGCGCAGGTCGTTGCCGATGATCTCGGACATGTCTTCCGGCAGCACGGTGCCGCCCTGCCAGCCGAACGGGACGACAGCGATGGGCGTGGCGCTGTTGGCACCGCCGGTAATCAGTAGCGGGTCAGCGGCCTGAACGGTACCGACCAGCATGGTCAGACCGAGCAGGACGATACGAATCAGTGTGTTCACAGACCTAAATCCTCCGGTTTGAAGATGACGCGACGCTGCCTGTAGAGCTTATCGAAGGTAGCGCGATCCAATTGTTGCATTTCGGGGATACGACCCACGTTGCGCACCGCCGCCACGGCGGAGCTGTCGAACGGCGCATCACCGCTGGAGCGGGTCACGCTGGCGTTGGTGACGGTGCCATCCGGAAGCATCTGGATCAGCAGTTCGACACTCATGCCCTTGCGCGTGGTAGGCGGCTTCTGCCAGTTCTCGCTGATCAGCTTGATGATCAGGTCATCCAGGCTACCAATCACCTGGTCACCTACCTCATCGGCAAGCGCCTGCTGGTTCTCGGCCTTGTCGGACAGGAGGTCTGCCAACGCAGCCGCCTTCTGGTCACGGGCCGCCTTGCGCTTGGCTTCTTCCGCCGCTTTCTTCTTGGCCTCTTCGGCTGCCTTTTTCTTGGCATCCTCGGCGGCTTTCTTCTTCGCTTCCTCGGCCGCCTTCTTCTTGGCGTCCTCAGCCGCTTTCTTCTTCGCCTCTTCGGCGGCCTTCTTCTTGGCCTCCTCTTCGGCTTTTTTCTTGGCTTCTTCCTCGGCCTTCTTCTTGGCGATGTCGGCCTGCTGCTTCTTGGCCGCTTCCTCGGCCGCCTTCTTGGCGTCCTCAGCCTTCTTCGCCTCTTCGGCTTTCTTGGCTTCTGCCGCCTTTCGAGCTTCTTCGGCTTTCTTTTGTTCCGCGGCCTTGGCGGCAGCCACTTTCTGCTCTTCCGCCTTCTTCATTTCCAGCTGCTCGGCTTCATACATCGGAGCAGCGGTCTTCTTGGCCTCGCCGGCGATCTTCTGGTTGGTCTGGGTGGTCGCCTGGCTCTGGGACTTCAACTGGTAAAGCGTGGCCTGGACGATGGGGCGCGCAGGCGGCAGCTCCGGGGTGAAGGCGAAGCTGACGAAGAGCATGCCGAAGATGAGCACATGCAGCCCGACAGCCCATACGACGGGCCAGAAGTAGCTTTCAGAAGGGGAGCGTTCGCTCTGCTGATGCATCAGGGCGCCTCGGTGATCAGCCCGACATTGCCGACGCCGGCCTGCTGCAGGCCACCCATGACCGCCATGACGGAGCCATAGTCGACCGCCTTGTCACCCCGGACGAAGACCTGGACCTTCTTACCCTGGCTGGCGTTCTGGCTCATGATCGCGGTCACAGTGCGCACCAGGTCCGGCAGTGCCGTGGCGGTTTCGCTGCCCTTGCCCTGGTCCGGGTCGACTTCCTCGCCCATGTTCCAGTAGTAGGTCTTGTCGGCCTTGATGGAGATGGTGAGCACGCGGGAGTTGTTGTCCTGCGGCAGCACCTCGCTGGAGACCTTGGGCAGGTCGACCTTGACGCCCTGGTTGAGCATGGGCGCCGTCACCATGAAGATGACCAGCAGCACCAGCATCACGTCGATGTAGGGCACCACGTTCATCTCGGCGACCGGCTTGCGTTTATGGCGGTTTCTGGCCATGGCTTGGAACCTGTCCTTTCGTTGAACCTGCGTCTATCACTCGTCGCTGGTGTGCACCTTGCGGTGCAGGATGGCCTGGAACTCGTCGGCGAAGGTGTAGTAGCGACCGATCAGGGTTTCGCCACGGGCCGAGAAGCGGTTGTAGGCGATGACCGCCGGGATCGCCGCGAACAGGCCGATGGCGGTGGCGATCAGGGCCTCGGCGATGCCGGGGGCAACGGTCGCCAGGGTGGCCTGCTGGACCTGAGCCAGGCCACGGAAGGAGTTCATGATCCCCCAGACGGTGCCGAACAGGCCGATGTAGGGGCTGGTGGAGCCGACGGTGGCGAGGAACGGCAGGCTCTGCTCGAGCTTTTCCTCTTCACGGGAAATGGCCACGCGCATGGCACGGGCCACGCCCTCCATCACCGCGTCCGGGTCGACGCCGGGCTGCTGGCGCAGGCGGGAAAACTCCTTGAAACCGGCACGGAAGATCTGCTCCACACCGCAATCCGGATCCGGGTTGCTGCCGGCCTGGCGGTACAGCTTGGACAGGTCGATGCCCGACCAGAAGCGCTCCTCGAAGGCCTCCAGGGACTTCTTGGCCGCACGCAGCAGGTTGCTGCGCTGGAAAATCATGATCCACGAGGTGACCGAGGCGGCCACCAGGGTGAGCATGACCAGTTGCACCACGAGGCTGGCGTTGCTGATCAGGCTCCACATGGAGGTATGGTCGACGACGTTGGCTTCCACGCTTAGTCTCCTGCAGGGGATTGGCCCGGTACGGCGGCGAAGGCTTCACGCAGCGCTTCGGGGATCGCCCGGGGTTTCAAACTGTCGGCGCGCACACAGGCCACCAGGAACTGCCCTTCGCAGAGCAGCGCATCATCCGTAACCCGCCTCACCTGTTGACGAAACTTCAGGCTCGCACGGTTCAATTCGATCACTTCGGCGCTGATGGCCAGTTCATCGTCCAGGCGGGCCGGCTTGTGGTAACGCGCTTCGGCTGAGTGCACGACGAACAACAGGTTCTCCCCGACCAGCTCGGACTGGGCAAAACCCAGGCTCCGTAGGTACTCGGTTCGAGCCCGCTCCATGAACTTGAGGTAGTTGACGTAATAGACGATGCCGCCGGCATCGGTGTCCTCGTAATAGACGCGGCTCCGATGCACGAAAGGTGGGGCCTCATTTTGCGCGCGCATACTCTAGTGCTTACTCCAAGGGTTGCCAATCCGGCCCGACAACTGTTTTTGCGCCGTTCCGACGCACGCTTCGACCGCGGGGATGTTCATTCGTCACCCGGGGTGAACAAATCCCCCGAGGGCTCCTCCAGCAGCCGCCCCGGCAGCTTCAGGCCGAAGTGCAGGTAGGCATGCCGGGTAACCACCCGTCCGCGCGGGGTGCGCATGATGTAGCCCTGCTGGATCAGGTAGGGCTCCAGCACGTCCTCGATGGTGTGCCGCTCTTCGCTGATGGCAGCGGCGAGGCTGTCGACGCCGACCGGGCCACCGTCGAACTTGTCGATCATCGCCAGCAGTAGACGCCGGTCCTGATGGTCGAAGCCACGTTCATCCACATCCAGCAGGTTGAGCGCCTGGTCAGCGATGACGCGGGTGATCTGCCCCTGGGCCCGGACTTCGGCAAAATCCCGCACGCGGCGCAGCAGGCGGTTGGCGATACGCGGCGTGCCACGGGCGCGGCGGGCGATCTCGAAGGCGCCCTCCGGCTCGATGTGCAGGCCGAGGATGCCGGCGGAGCGCGCCACGATGGTGGAGAGGTCCTGGGTGTTGTAGAACTCCAGGCGCTGGACGATACCGAAGCGATCCCGCAGCGGGTTGGTCAGCATCCCGGCGCGGGTGGTGGCCCCTACCAGGGTGAAGGGCGGCAGGTCGAGCTTGATCGAACGGGCCGCCGGGCCTTCGCCGATCATGATGTCCAGTTGGAAGTCTTCCATCGCCGGGTAGAGCACTTCCTCGACCACGGGCGAGAGGCGGTGGATTTCGTCGACGAACAGCACGTCGCCCGCTTCGAGGTTGGTCAGCAGCGCCGCCAGGTCGCCTGGTCGCTCCAGCACCGGGCCGGAGGTGCTCTTGAGGGAGACGCCCATCTCGTGGGCGATGATGTTGGCCAGGGTGGTCTTGCCCAGGCCGGGCGGACCGAAGATCAGGGTATGGTCCAGGGCCTCCCCCCGCCCCTTGGCGGCCTTGATGAACAGCTCCATCTGCTCGCGCACCACCGGCTGGCCGATGTAGTCGGCCAGGCTCAGCGGGCGAATGGCACGGTCCAGCTGTTCGTCGCGGTCACGGCTGCTGGCAGTGATCAGGCGGTCGGCTTCGATCATCGGGGCTTACACCATTCCTTTCAGGGCGCGGCGGATCATTTCCTCGCTGGACAACCCTTCTTCCTTGATCGCAGCGACGGCGCGGCTGGCTTCCTGCGGCCTGAAGCCGAGGGCGATGAGGGCGCTGAGGGCGTCGCTTTCGGCGCTGGAAACACCGGCACCGGCCACAGGCTCGACAATGAGCGGGGCGATGGTGGGCATGTTCTCCCAGGCCTTGAAACGGTCCTTGAGCTCCACCAGCAGGCGCTCGGCGGTCTTCTTGCCGACGCCGGGGATCTTCACCAGCGTGGACGTGTCCTGGGCCTGCACGCAGCGAACCAGTTCATCCACTTCCAGCCCGGACATGAGTGCCAGGGCCAGCTTGGGGCCGACGCCGTTGAGGCGGATCAGCTCGCGGAACAGCTCCCGGTCACGGCGCTCGTAGAAGCCATAGAGCAGGTGCGCGTCCTCCCGCACCACCAGGTGGGTGTGCAGGGTGACGGGCTCGCCGACACTGGGCAGGCGGTAGAGGGTGGTCATGGGCACTTCCAGTTCGTAGCCGACGCCATTGACGTCGAGGATCAGGTGCGGCGGCTGTTTCTCCGCCAAGGTGCCACGCAAACGTCCGATCACGAAGAGCGTCCTTAAATGAGGTTACAAACGCAGGCGGCCACTGCGCCGCTTGGCGGTGGCCAGTCCATGGGGAATCAGGCTCTGCCGATGGTGGGCGTGGCAGAGGGCGATGGCCAGGGCGTCGGAGGCGTCGATCTGCGGCTTCTGCACCAGCTTGAGCAGGTGCATGACCATCATCTGCACCTGCTGCTTGTCGGCGCCGCCAGTGCCAGCAATGGCCTGCTTCACCTGGCTGGCGGTGTACTCGGCCACCTCCAGCCCCTCCTCCACCGCCGCCACGATGGCAGCCCCGCGGGCCTGCCCGAGCTTGAGGGCGGAGTCGGCATTGCGCGCCATGAACACCTGTTCGATGCCCATGGTGACGGGGCCGTGGGTCTGGATCACTTCACGCACGCCACGGAAGACGATCTGCAGGCGCTCCTGCAGCGGGCCCGCCCCTGTGCGTATGCAGCCGGAAGCGACGTACTCGCACCCTCGCCCGGTGTCACGCACCACACCGTAGCCGGTGATGCGCGAACCCGGGTCGATACCAAGAATCAGGGTCATACCGCCCGTCTCTCCACGTGCCGGCGAACCAGCACACTGTCTATTTATCCAGCCGCGAGTATACGGACCGGCCCTCCAACAAAAAAGCCGGAAGCGCACCAGGCGACTTCCGGCTTCAGGCGCAGGCTGGAACTCAGTCCAGCTGCTCCATGATCTCGTCGGGGATCTCGGCGTTGTGATAGACGTTCTGCACGTCGTCGAGGTCTTCGAGCATGTCGATCAGCTTCAGCACCTTCTGGGCGGTCTCCAGGTCGGCGATGGGAGCGCTGATGGACGGGATCATGGCGATCTCGGCTTCCTCACCCTTGAACCCGGCAGCCTGCAGGGCCTCGTTCACGGCATGGAAGTCGGGGAAGCTGGTGGATACCAGAGCGGAACCATCCTCGCCCATTTCCACGTCCTCGGCACCGGCCTCCAGGGCTGCTTCCATCAGCGCATCTTCGTCGACGCCAGGGGCGAAGCTGATCTGGCCCTTGCGGTCGAACATGTAGGCGACGGAACCGTCGGTCCCCAGGTTGCCCCCGCACTTGGTGAAGGCGTGGCGCACTTCGGCGGCGGTGCGGTTACGGTTGTCGGTCATGGCCTCGATGATGATGGCCACGCCACTGGGCGCGTAACCCTCGTAGGTCAGCTCGGCCATGTTGTCGGCATCGTTGTTGCCGGCACCACGGGCGATGGCGCGATCGATGGTGTCGCGCGGCATGTTGGCGGTCAGCGCCTTGTCCACGGCCAGGCGCAGACGCGGGTTGTCCGCCGGGTTCGGGCCGCCGTGCTTGGCCGACACGGTCAGCTCACGGATCAGTTTGGTGAAGATCTTGCCCCGCTTGGCGTCCTGCCGACCCTTGCGGTGCTTGATGTTGGCCCACTTGGAATGACCAGCCATAACGCACTCCGTACTCTGCTTTGACGGACGGCGCCCTGGGGCGCCGTCGCGGTTGGTTCTACTTACTCAGCCTTGGGCTGCTCGCGCAGCCGGATGTTCAGCTCGCGCAGGGCCTTGGCATCCACGACACCCGGCGCCTGGGTCATGACGCAGGCGGCACTCTGGGTTTTCGGGAAGGCGATCACTTCGCGGATCGACGAGGCGCCGGTCATCAGCATCACCAGGCGGTCCAGGCCGAAGGCCAGGCCGCCATGCGGCGGAGCACCGAACTTCAGGGCGTCCAGCAGGAAGCCGAACTTCTCCTGCTGCTCGTCTTCGCTGATGCCCAGCACGCGGAACACCGCCTGCTGCATCGCCTTGTCGTGGATACGGATCGAACCGCCACCCAGCTCGGTGCCGTTGAGCACCATGTCGTAAGCGCGGGACAGCGCGGCGGCCGGGTTGGCCTCCAGCTCTTCCGGGCTGCACTTGGGCGAGGTGAAGGGGTGGTGCATGGCGGTGAGACTGCCGTCGTCGTTCTCTTCGAACATCGGGAAGTCGACCACCCACAGCGGAGCCCACTCGCAGGTCAGCAGGTTCAGGTCGTGGCCCAGGCGGATGCGCAGAGCACCCAGGGCGTCGCAGACGACCTTGGCCTTGTCGGCACCGAAGAACACGATGTCACCATCGACCGCACCTACGCGATCGAGGATCACGTTCAGGTTCGGCTCGGCGATGTTCTTGACGATGGGCGACTGCAGGCCCTCGACGCCCTTGGCGCGCTCGTTGACCTTGATGTAGGCCAGGCCCTTGGCACCGTAGTTGCCGACGAACTTGGTGTACTCGTCGATCTTGCTGCGCGGCATGCTCGCACCGCCCGGTACACGCAGGGCGGCGACGCGGCCTTTCGGGTCGTTGGCCGGGCCGGAGAAGACCTTGAAGTCGACATCCTTCAGTTGGTCAGCCACGTCCACCAGCTCCAGCGGGATACGCAGGTCCGGCTTGTCGGAGCCATAGCGGCGCATGGCTTCGGCCAGGGTCATGTGGGGGAATTCGCCGAACTCCAGATCCAGCACTTCCTTGAACAGGTTGCGGATCATGGTCTCGGTGATGCCCATGATGTCGTTCTCATCGAGGAAGCTGGTCTCGATGTCGATCTGGGTGAATTCCGGCTGACGGTCGGCACGCAGGTCCTCGTCGCGGAAGCACTTGGCGATCTGGTAGTAGCGGTCGAAGCCGGCCACCATCAGCAGCTGCTTGAAGAGCTGGGGCGACTGCGGCAGGGCGAAGAAGCTGCCGGGATGGGTGCGGCTGGGCACCAGGTAGTCGCGGGCGCCTTCCGGAGTGGCGCGGGTGAGGATCGGGGTCTCGACGTCGAGGAAGCCGTTCTCGTCCAGGTAGCGGCGGATGCTGCTGGTGATGCGCGAGCGCAGCTTCAGCTTGGCGGCCATTTCCGGGCGACGCAGGTCGATGAAACGGTAGCGCAGGCGGGTTTCCTCGCCCACGTCGGAGTACTCGTCCAGCGGGAAGGGCGGGGTTTCGGCCTGGTTCAGGACTTCCAGCTCATAGCCCAGCACCTCGATGGCACCGGACGCCATGTTGGCGTTGCGCGCTCCCTCGGGGCGCAGGCGCACCTTGCCGGTGATCTTGACCACGTACTCGCTGCGCACGCGGTCGGCCTTGGCGAAGGTGTCGGCACGATCCGGGTCGAAGACCACCTGGGCCAAGCCTTCACGATCGCGGATATCAAGGAAGATGACCCCGCCATGGTCGCGACGGCGGTGAACCCAGCCGCAAAGGGTGATTTCCTGGCCGTCCAGGCTCTCGTTCAGTTGGCCGCAATAATGGCTGCGCATCATGGTCGTGTTTCGCTTCTCTGAGTCGTGAATTCGTCGGGCCGCTGGGCACGAGGGGAAATATCGTCCATCGGCGCCAGACCGGCCGACAAGGCGACCGGAGGCGCATCGCCCCGGTGCTTCGGCAGGCCGAGCACAGGCCCGCAACCGTGGCAAAGGGCCGGATTATATATGGTTAATCGATACCGCGCAGCCGCCCGCCCACAGGCTTTCTATACTCAAATCCCCGAGCACGCGGAGCCTCACCATGGCCACCCAACGCCCAGCCGACTTCAATCAGGACCTCCTTGATGATTTCCGCCAGGAAGCCTACGAGGGCTTCAATCGCTGCGAGCAACTACTGATCGATCTGGAGCGCACGCCAACCGATCCGGAGCGACTGCGCCAGCTCTTCCGCCAGGTCCACAGTTTCAAGGGCAACCTGGGCTACGTCGGCCTCGAACGCCTCAACACCCTGCCTCAGGCCCTGGAGGATGTCCTCGACCAGCTGCGCGAGGGACGGCTGACCTTCGACAGCCTGCTGGGCGACATCATGCTGCTGATACTGGATCGCCTGCGCGATCTGGTCAGGGGCGCACTGGCCGGTGAGCCTGGGCTGCCCCCCGACACCCTGCCACTGGCCAAGGCGCTGTCGTCGCTGGCCCAGGCGCCCGAGCAACGGCAGACGGAGATGCGCCAGGCCTTGCTGTTCCGCCTGGACCCGAACACGCGATTGATCACGCCACAGGCCGACCCCGTAACAGCCACCGGCGCCCTGACACGCCACGGGCTATCGGATGACCCCGACCTGGCGTTCTTCCTCGACCTCATGCAAGCCGCCGAGCGGCGCTCGCACTATTGGCTCGGTCGGGGTGAGCGCCAGTTGGAGGTGGCACTGGCGATGAACCGCCGCGCCGGCCACCCCGTCGACCCGCGTCAACTCGCCACGGCCGTATGCCTTCATGACCTGGGCATGGCGCTGATGCCCCTCCCACTCCTGCACAAGGCCGAACGCCTGACTCGGGAGGAGCGCCGTCTGATGCAAGCGCATCCTCGGATGGGCGCCGACCTGCTGCGACGCCTGCCCCAGTGGGACGAAGCGGCCGAGATCATCCTTCAACACCAGGAGCACGCGGACGGAAGCGGCTACCCCAAAGGGCTGCGCGAGACGGAGATCGTCCCCGGCGCGCTGATCCTGAACATCGTCGACACCTTCGACGCACGCACCCACGAACGCGCCCACCAGACGCTCAGCAAGCGCCCCGTCCTGCGTGCGATCCTGGAGATCAATGGCCTGGCCGGCAGCCAGTTCAGCGCCCACTGGGTCGAGGTATTCAATGCCTGCCTCGGCGAAGAGCCCCACCTGACCCGGCTGTAACGCCCGCCGCGCAGCCGCTCCCCGATGCGCGACGATAGGCATAAGGCATCGCAACCATTGATTTTTACCGGCATCGAAGCGCCATTTCTCTGTGCTAGTCTCTGCCGATCACGGGCCCTAGCCGGCCCGCACCACTGAGGAGAGACGTATGGAAATCAACATCGGAATCGCCGAACAGGACCGCGCAGCCATTGCCGAAGGCCTCTCCCGCCTGCTGGCGGATACCTACACCCTTTACCTGAAGACCCATAACTTCCACTGGAACGTGACCGGTCCGATGTTCAACACCCTTCACCTGATGTTCGAGGCCCAGTACACCGAACTGGCCCTGGCCGTCGACGCCATCGCCGAGCGCATCCGCGCCCTGGGTTTCCCGGCTCCCGGCACCTACGCGGCCTACGCCCGCCTGTCCTCCATCAAGGAAGAAGAAGGCGTCCCGGCTGCAGAAGACATGATCAAGCAACTGGTCCAGGGCCAGGAGGCCGTGGTTCGTACCGCACGCGGCATTTTCCCGCTGCTGGACAAGGTGAGCGACGAACCGACCGCCGACCTGCTGACCCAACGCATGCAGGTCCATGAAAAGACCGCGTGGATGCTGCGCAGCCTGCTGGCTGCCTGACCCTCCATGCCTCCCGAGAGGCCCGGTTCGCCGGGCCTTTTTGCTGGGCGACAGCACCCCGCCTGAACTATGCTTCGCACAATCTCCCTCCTTGTCAGTACCCGTTGATGAGCCAGCCCTCCAAATCCCCCCTGCTGCTCGAACTCTATCCGGAGGAGACCCGCGAGGCAGCGGAATTGCTCAAGCAGGCCGTCCCGCTCATGGTTCGCCATGACATTCCGCCAAACCCCATCCACTACGCCCTCTGGTACACCTACAGCCAGGGCAAGCAGCCCGACCTCAACCGCCGCCTGGACAAGATCGTCAAGGACTTCGACGCTTTCCCGCCTGATTCGGCATTGAAGCTGTTCCGCGACTTCATCATCCGCGGTGAACTGGAAGAGGCCCGCGCAGGGCAGCAGCAAGTCATCGAACTGGTGGATGACATCGAGACGGATGTCAGCCGGAGCGTCGTGGGCAGTACGGTCTACCAACAAAGCCTGGAAGCGGGCCTGGCCGCCCTGCATGACCCGATCATCGACGACCTGCCCAGCGTGCTGAACGATCTGCACCAGAGCACCCAGCTGATGCATGACCAGCAGGAGCAGTTCCTCTACCGACTGCGCGCCGCTCAGGCCGAAATCCACACCCTGCGCCTGCAACTGGAACGAGCCCAGATGGCCGCCACGCTGGACAGCCTGACCCAGGTGTTCAACCGGCACGCCTTCACCCGGCTGCTGGAACAGGCCCTGGCAGAAAACACAGCCGGCCTGGCCCTGATCATGCTGGATATCGACCACTTCAAGCAGTTCAACGACCACTTCGGCCACCCCCTGGGTGATCGCGTGCTGCAGCATGTCGGCCAGTTGCTCAAGGACCTGCTGCCCCCGCGTGCCCTGGCAGCCCGCTACGGTGGCGAGGAGTTCTGTGTCGTCTTGCGCGACTGCCATGAACTGGCCAGCGCCCGCGCCTTCGCCGAGATGCTGCGATTGAAGTTCCAATCCCTGCGCGTCAAGGTCCGCCGCACCGACCAGGTGCTGGACACCATCACTGCCAGCTTTGGCATCGCCCTGGCCGAACCGGGCGACAACCTGGAAAGCCTGCTCACCCGAGCCGACGATGCCCTCTACCAGGCCAAGCGCAACGGCCGCAACCAGGTCCATCCCGGCGCGCCGGAAGCCGCGCTAACTGCTTGATTTGAGTAGCCCTAGTCTTTCCTGTTAAATAGCGCCCGGTGCCTGCAACCCGCCACACAGCAGGGTTACAGGCATAGGCTGGCGCGACCTCTTTACCGGATTACCGGCGCGCCCGCTCTTTCCGTTGTGCGTTTCCTATCAAGGTGAGTCCATTGAACATGTTGAAAATCGTCCATCTGCTGACGGGCGCTGCTGCGCTCCTGTTGTCCTTCATTCCCAGCCTGCGCGGTGATGCCCTGCCATACCTGCAGCAACCTGACGCCCTCTACCTCGCCCTGATCGGGCTGCTCAACCTGCTGATGGCGCCCGTCGTTCCGGTCTGGGCACGCGGCACCCGCAGCCAGCTCCAGGCGTCTGTCTCCGCGCTGCTGGTGCTCGCGGTTATCCTGCAGATCGCCGTGCTGCTGGCACCGATCCCGGAAATCGGCGGCAAACCCGCCATCCTGCTGAGCCTGCTGGCCAGCTTCCTCGCCGTCGCTCTGCACCTGCTGCTGAACCTGCGCAAGGTCACCCAGGCCGCCCCGATCCTGCAGGACATGAGCAACCGTGAGACCGGCACGGTGAAGTGGTTCAACACCTCCAAGGGCTTCGGCTTCATCTCCCGGGACTCGGGCGACGACATCTTCGTCCACTTCCGCGCCATCCGTGGCGAAGGGCATCGCGTCCTTGTGGAAGGCCAGCGCGTCGAGTTCACCGTGATGCAGCGGGACAAGGGCCTGCAGGCGGAAGACGTGATCGCCGCCCTGCCCGGCCGCCGCTGAGCAATACCAGGCCAACGAAAAAGCCCGCCATTACGGCGGGCTTCTTCTTTATATAGAGGCGAAACAGGCACAGCTCAGTAATGGGGCGGCGGCGCCTCATCGCCGTCGGATGCACCGAACTGGCTCAGCAGCTCTTCCTGCCGACGGGCCAGCGCCGCGACCTGCATCTGCAAGCGCTCGACGATCCGCTGCTGTGCCACGATCTCGTCATTGAGGGCCTGGATCGTGTCGTCCTGGAAAGCCAGGCGAGTCTCAAGCTCCATCACGCGCATTTCCAGACTCATGCCTTACTCCTCCGCGAATCGGAAATCATCCGTCAGGACCAGGCGCAGACGTGCCAGCAGGTCCGCGATCTGCCCTTCGGTGTAGGGAATGGCAGGAGCACGCCCCCACACGGGGGCCGGCCAGGCAGCGTCGCTCTTGCGCCGGGCGATCACATGCACGTGGAGCTGACTGACGACGTTACCCAGCGTGGCGACGTTCATCTTGTCCGCACCGAAACTGTCCTTCAGCACCTCGGCCAGCGACACCGCCTCCTTCCAGAGCTGCTGCTGATCGGCAGCGTCCAACTGGAACAGCTCGCTCACCTCTTCCCGCCTAGGAACCAGAATGAACCAGGGATACTGCGAGTCGTTCATCAGCAACAGGCGGGAAAGGGGGTAGTCCCCGATCACCCGGCAATCCTGCTGAAGCCTTGGATCCAGATTGAACATGGCGATCTTCACCTCAGTCATGCAAAACGCCCATCAAACGGGGCAAGAAATGGCTGCGAAGAATACCCAACCGTCACCGACCGGGACAGCCAAACCCGGCAGGGTTACCGCCATGCACCAGAATCGACCACACGCACCACCGTAAGGCGTTACCTCGTAACACCTCAAGCAGCCGTTTCGGTCGCATCGAGAACGAATGACCAATACCCAGCTATCATTTCTGCCCAACACCTGCACGCCCGGCGGAAAACTCACAGCAGCAAGAGCAGGCTGTATGGTTTGTGCACGGATGTTGCTTTATGCAACGCCATGGTCGACCGGGTCATCTCGGTACGCCTGTTCCGGACGCGAACGTCGCGCCAGGCCTAGTTGCACTAAGTGTCTGTAACGACCGTAGAAAAACAAGAACCAAGGGATTGAAGCAAGAACTACGAATATGCGACACGCGCCCACCCGAATTGCGACATGGCCGTGAAGTTTTCGTAAGGAGCGGAGCCCAGCTATCGCCATCTTGAGACGTCGTGCTATAAGTTAGCGCCGACACAAAAAGAAAGAACCGCCTTCAATAAATAAGAAAGCGGCGAGAATCTTCAAAACCAAAGGAGCAATCACAATGCAAGTGATGAAGTGGAGCGCACTGGCCCTGGCCGTGACCGCCGGTACCACCCAGTTGGCGTTCGCCAGCGCCCAGGACGAGTCCAAGGGCTTTGTTGAAGACAGCAAGTTGTCTGTGCTGAACAAGAACTACGCCTTCTATCGTGACTTCCGTAACAACGGCGTTCAGAACGGCGGCAAAGCCACTGACCAAAACTATCGCAATGAATGGGCTCACGGCATCATGGCCACCTATGAGTCCGGCTACACACAAGGCACCGTGGGTTTCGGTGTTGATGCTCATGGGATGCTGGGTCTCAAGCTGAACAGCGGCAAAGGTACCGATGGCACTGGCCTACTACCTACGGGCTCTGACGGCCGCTCTCAAGACGATTACTCCTATGCCGGCGGCGCAGTAAAAGTGCGCGTCTCCAATACTGAGTTCAAATACGGCAACCTGATCCCGGTCGCTCCTGTGTTCGCTACCGGCACAGCTCGCCTGTTCCCCGGCAGTGCCGAAGGCTTCCAGATTCTGAGCAAAGAAATCGAAGGTCTTTCCATCGACGCAGGCCACTTTACCTCTATCCGTGATGGCAGCGCCTCTACCAATCGAGATGGCAAGATTACTTTGGCCTACGCTGGCGCGATTGACGCCAAGAACGCCGACTACGTCGGTGGCACCTACACCATCAACGATCAACTGTCTGTCAGCCTGTACGGTGCAGAGCTTGAAGATATCTATCGCCAGTACTACAGCAACGTAAACTACACACTGCCGCTGACCGATGACCAAGCTCTGGGCTTCGACTTCAACATCTACCGCACCAATGATGAAGGCAAGTCGAAAGCTGGCGACATCTCCAACACCACTTTCTCGCTGGCAGCGTCCTATTCCATCGGCGCTCACAAACTGACCCTGGCTCATCAGCGCGTAAACGGTGACGAGCCCTTCGACTACATCGCGATGGACGGCCAGAACTCTGGCGACTCCATCTTCCTGGCAAACTCTGTTCAGTACTCTGACTTCAATGCCCCGAACGAGCGTTCTTGGCAGGTTCGTTACGATCTGAACATGGCTACCCTGGGCGTACCCGGCCTGAGCTTTATGGCGCGTTACATCACTGGTAGCCACGCCGACGGCACCAGCGCCGATGCCACTGGCGCCTACGCTGGTGCGTTTGGCAGAGATGGCAAAGAGTGGGAGCGCGATCTAGAAGCCAAGTACGTCGTTCAGGAAGGTCCGGCCAAAGACCTCTCCTTCCGCGTGCGCCACGCCACTTGGCGTTCCAACAACGACATGGGCGGTTTCTACTCCAATAACAGCAGCGCTGTAGATGAAATCCGTGTCATCACCGAGTACCCGCTGGACATCCTCTAACACAGGACGGATAGCGAACTCACGAAAAAGCCCGGCCTAGCCGGGCTTTTTCTTTTCCGATGTCCCGTCATTCATATCGGCAGCGCATAGGTGCCCGTTACATGGGCCACCATCTCCTCCTCCGCCCCCACCGAATACAGCGCGACCTCGCACACAGCCTGACGCCTGCTCAAGCGCAGGATGCGAGCATCGGCCAGCAGGTCAACCGGCTTGGGTTTCGCCAGGAAGTTGATGTTGAGGTTGCTGGTGACCGCCATCTCCACCCTCCCTAGGCTGCCCAGCACCACCGCATACATCGCCGCATCGGCCAGCGCCATGATGGTCGGACCGGACAGTGTGCCGCCCGGGCGGACCAGGCGAGGGTGGAATGGCACCCGTGCCAAGGCACGGCGTGCATCCAGGAGGTCGATCTGCAAGTCGATATCCGCCGCCATCGGCACCCCTTCCCGGATCAGCGCCTGCACCTGCTGAGCACTCAATGAAGACATCACCACCCTCCTTTCGCGGTTGGGCCCGCAACCTGTACGCGCCCCGATGAGCGCCGTACAATGCCCAGCCACTCAAACCCATCGCAACCGACGAAACGGCCAAACATGCGTACCAGTCAGTACCTGCTTTCCACCCTCAAGGAAACTCCCGCCGATGCCGTGGTGATCAGCCACCAGCTGCTGCTGCGTGCCGGCATGATCCGCAAGCTGGCGTCGGGCCTCTACACCTGGTTGCCGATGGGCCTGCGGGTACTCCGCAAGGCGGAGACCATCGTCCGCGAAGAGATGAATGCCGCCGGCGCGCTGGAAGTGCTGATGCCAGCCATCCAGCCCGGCGAGCTGTGGCAGGAGTCCGGTCGCTGGGAGCAGTACGGACCCGAGCTGCTGCGCCTGAAGGACCGCCATGGCCGCGAATTCTGCGTCGGCCCGACCCACGAAGAAGTCATCACCGACCTCGCCCGCAACGAGCTGAACAGCTACAAGCAGCTGCCCATCAACATGTATCAGATCCAGACCAAGTTCCGTGACGAGATCCGTCCGCGCTTCGGCCTGATGCGTGGCCGCGAATTCATCATGAAGGACGCCTACTCCTTCCACGACTCCCAGGCTTCCCTGCAGGAAACCTACGACGTCATGTACGGCGCCTACTGCAAGGTCTTCACCCGTCTGGGCCTCGACTTCCGCCCCGTACAGGCCGACAACGGCTCCATCGGCGGCAGCGGCTCCCATGAATTCCACGTGCTGGCCGAGTCCGGCGAAGACGACATCGTCTTCAGCGACAGCTCCGACTACGCCGCCAACATCGAGAAAGCCGAAGCCGTACCGCGCGAGAAGGAGCGCCAAGCCCCCCGCGAGGAGCTGCGCCTGGTCGACACCCCCGACACCAAGACCATCGCCGCCCTGGTGGAGAAGTTCGGCCTGCCGATCGAGAAGACCATCAAGACCCTGGTGGTCCACGGCGCCGAGGAAGGCACCTTGGTGGCCCTGATCGTCCGTGGCGACCACGAGCTGAACGAGATCAAGGCTGCCAACCAGCCCCTGGTCGCCAGCCCGCTGGTCTTCGCCAGCGAAGAAGAACTGCGTGCCGCCATCGGCGCCGGTGCCGGCTCCCTCGGCCCGCTGAACCTGCCCATGCCCTGCATCGTCGACCGCTCCGTGGCCCTGATGAGCGACTTCGCCATCGGCGCCAACATCGACGACAAGCACTACTTCGGCGTCAACTGGGAGCGCGACCTGCCGCTGCCCGAAGTCGCCGACCTGCGTAACGTCGTCGCCGGCGACCCGAGCCCCGACGGCAAGGGCACCCTGGTGATCAAGCGCGGCATCGAAGTCGGCCACATCTTCCAGCTCGGCACCAAGTACAGCGAGGCCATGAACCTCAGCGTACTGGGCGAGAGCGGCAAGCCGGTCACCCTGATCATGGGCTGCTACGGCATCGGCGTTTCCCGCGTGGTGGCCGCCGCCATCGAGCAGAACAACGATGACCGCGGCATCCTCTGGCCGGACGCCCTGGCGCCCTTCCAGGTAGCCCTGGTTCCGCTCAAGTACGAGACCCCCGCCGTCAAGGAAGCCACCGACAAGCTGTATGCGGACCTCACCGCCGCCGGCATCGAAGTGCTGCTGGACGACCGCGACAAGAAGACCAGCCCCGGCGTGAAGTTCGCCGACATGGAGCTGATCGGCATCCCTCACCGCGTCGTCGTCAGCGAACGCGGCCTGGCGGATGGCAACCTGGAATACAAGAACCGTCGCGAGACCGAAAGCCAGCCCGTTGCCGTCGACGACGTGCTGTCCTTCATCAAGGCCCGCCTCAACCGCTGATCGAGAAGACATGTCCAAGCGTCGTACCACCCGCCTCCTGGGAGCTGCCTTGTGCAGCTCCCTGTTCCTCGGCGGCTGCGCCAACCACCTGCCCCAACGCAGCGAACATGAGGAGCGTGTCGAGCGCAAGCTGCTCAACCACGCCCTGCAGGTCGACGCTGGCGAACCCCGTGTCCTCGAACTGCCGCAACGCCGCGTACGGGTCTATGACCAGAAGACCTTCGAAGTCACCGAATTCGAGGTCACCCGCCGCTATGACCGCTACACGCCCTACCAGCCCTGGCGCGAAATCTACGAGATTCCGCTCGGGGCCGTCGCAGTGGTGGCCGGTGTAGGCGCCAACGTCCTCAACGTCGCCCTGCTGGGCAGCCTGCCCGACACCGCCACCAAGGACTGGATCAGCTACGGTTTCGCCGGGCTCAACCCGTTCATGAACGTCGAGTCCAACGGGCGCTCGGAGCAAAACCTGGCCAGCATTGACGAAGAACAGCGCGACAAGCGCGTCGAGTATTCCAGCCTGCCCTGGTCGGAACGGCCGGTGATGGTCACCGCCGGCAAGCAGACCAGCGAGCTGCTCACCGACCGCCATGGCGTGCTGCGCCTCAACCTGCTGGATGGCCCCTTCGCCGACCAGGACATCAGCCGCGTCGGCAAGCTGCTATTGAGCGTCGAAGATCCGCAGGACGGCGCCCGCGCCGAAACCACCCTGATGGTCAGCCGTGACCTGCGCGGCAAGCTCAAGGAAGCCCATGCGCTGATCTACGAAGACCTGGAAGACGACGAGGTGTCCCAGTGGGTCCACCGCGTCAAGCGCCTCTCCGAGCTGGGCCTGGAAGAAGAAGCCAGCGAACTGGAACAGAGCCTGATCGAACTGACGCGCAATGATCCGGAACTCCAGCAGGAATTCCTCAAGGCGCTGATGAAGGATGCCGGCCGCCTGGTGGCCGACCCGGGTGAAGGCGAGTAGGCCGTCACAACGTGACGGCCATGCCGATTCAGCGACGGACCACGAACCCCGCGATCCCCTGTAACGGGTGAACCTCCAGCTCCACGGCGCTGACCCGCGCCTCCTCGGGGCCCTGCTCCAGCCAGGCTGCCAACTCACGAACGGCGGCTTCTTCCCCCTCGAACAGCACCTCTACACGACCATCCTCAAGGTTGCGCACCCAGCCATCCAGCTCCAGCCGGTCGGCCTCTTCCTGGGTGGATTGGCGGTAATAGACGCCCTGCACCTTGCCGCTGACGTAGCCATGCATGCAGATTCTCGCCATCACGGTTTCTCCTGCCGCAGGCCTGCAAGCCGCTCGCTCAAGCCCTTCGCGGTCTGCTCGCCCAGCAGGCGCTCGCGCACCTGGCCACGGGCATCGAGGATGTAGGTCACCGGCAACGCCTCGCTGCGCGGCAGCTTGAAGCGCTCGGAAGGGTCCTGGGCCAGCACGGTGAAGCCGATGCCCATCTGGCGGCTCGCCTTTTCCAGCTCGGCGCCCTGCAAGCCATCGAAGTTCACCCCCATGACCTGCACCCCCTGCCCCTTTAGCTGTTCAGCCAGAGCGTTCAGCTCGGGGATTTCCGTGCGGCACGGCGCGCACCACTCGGCCCAGTAATTGATGACCAGCCACTGGTTTTCGAAGCGCTCACTCGTTACCTTCTGCCCATGCTGATCGAGGCCCAGATCCTCAGAACAGCCTCCCAGCAACAGAGCGGCCCCCGAAACGATGAGCGCCCCGAAAACAGCCTGGAGTCGTGATCCCATCTCGTCGATCCTCGTACCTGCGGGGTTGATATGACGTTGGATGCCCTGCGCCTCGAGGTACCGGACATCGTCGACGAGGATGGCAGCTGCCTCATGGGGCTCAACCCCGCGCTGGCCAGCGCCCGGCTGCTACCCCTGGAGACAGGCCTGCAACAGGCCCTGGGACAGCTGTTCCGCCTCAATCGAAGTGCGGTGACCTTACTCGAAAGGCAGCGGGCGCTGCAAAGCTTCAGCGAGGAATACCGCCACTACGCCGTCGACTTCATCGAGTCCCGCCCCCCACCGCCGCTGTTCCTGCGCTATTGCGCCGAACTGGCCGCCGGCTTCAAGCGCCTGCTGCTGCAGATCCTCCAGGGCCGCCAGCCCTCGCTTCCGCACCTCGCCTGGTGCCTCTACATGGCCCAGCACTTCACCGCGCAGACGCTGATGCGCCACTACCAGCAGTACCAGGAGCCGCCCGGCGCCCTCTGGCGTGACAGCCACCTGCTGTACTGGATCGGCGAGCACCAGGGCTGCCTGGACGAACCGGTCGCCGCCGCCTTCCGCCCAACCCCGGCCGATACCCTGCGCGGCCTCTACCAGCAGGTCCTGCTGCTGGCCCTGAGCAACCCGTTCCACCTCACCGAAGGCGAGTGCCCGCTGCTGTTCGGCGCACTCGCGCCCCTGGCCGGCCTCGCCCGGTTGCTGCCCTGGGACGGCGAGGACGAATCCGAAGGCCCCGTCGTCGACCTCGGCCTACCGCAACCCTACCTGCCACTGGACCAGCCCGCCCGCGCCCCGTCCACCCAGTTGCGCAGGCTCGAACTGGGCCCCCTGCTGGTGGCCCTGTACGAACCCGCGCCCCTGCAAAGCCCGGTCGAGCACGACCTGCTGGAGCGCGTCAGCGCCAACTGGCTGGGTCGCCAGCAGCGACGTCATGTCCGAACCGAGAACGAAACCGCCTGCACCTTGGTGGCCGGCCTGCCCGCCATCCATGCCCACCTGCTGGCCCAGCGCCCCGGGGCCATCGAAGCGCGCATGCAGGACGCCAGCGCCGGCGGCGCGCGCCTGCTCTGCCTGCCCCACCAGGCACCGCAACTGGCGGTCGGCCAACTGGTGCTGCTGCTCAACAGCGGCACCCCCACCCTGGCCCTGGTGCGCTGGCGCCACGGCAACCGCGAGGGCCTGCACATCGGGCTGCGCTACCTCAAGGGGCTGCCCCGCCCCGTCTGGCTGAGACGCGCCCCCAACGCCCAGACCCACCCTGGTGTCCTGCAGAGTACCCCGGCACCCGGCAACGGCTGGCACCACGGCCTGTGGCTGCCCCAGGACCAGTTCGTCGAAGGCGAACAGCTCTGGCTCCAGCTCGCCAGCGTCAACAGCCAGGCCATGCTGCCGCTGCCTGCCGCGAACCTGGCGACGCCCCTGGTGGCCCGCCACCCGCTGAAACTTGCCTGATCGGCCAAACTGCGAGCCGAGTCACGCCGCGCGCCGCTCAAGCGCACAGTTTCCCCGCCCGTCGATTCCTATAATCAGCGGCCTACCGTCCGCCGCCCTGCCCGAAGACAGGAATCCCCACGATGTCTCAGAACCTCGACAAACTGATCGGCCCCGTTCCCTCCCGAATCGTCGAAGGCGCGCATTTCGTAGTGACCCCCTACGAGGGCCGCGTGGCCGAATTCAACGTCGCCGCCTGGCTGCAGCTGCCTGGGCTGGCCAGCCTGCCGGTGTCGCTGCTGGTGAGCTACCGCGATGGCGAAACCCGGCGCGAAGTCATGGTCGACCACGGCAAGGTCAACGCACACGGCAAGATCCTCCTCTCCGGCATTGCCCGCCTGCCCGCCCGGCAACGTATAGAGGACATGCAGGTGCGCCTGAAATCCGCCGTGCCCTGCCAAAGCCTGCAGGTCGAAGAACTGTTCGTGCAGGCCGTCGAACAGGCCGTCAGCGACAGCCGCCAGGCCATGGCCTGACAGCAACCGGACATGAAAAACCCCGCCTTGGCGGGGTTTTTCATTTATGCGCCAACCGTGTCAGGCGCGCGCCGCATCACTGGTGGGCGGCGTCGACTCGTCCGGCCTGACCGGCAGCGCGTCATCCGCCGTCCTGGGCGGCACCAGCGACTCCGGCCAGCGGGTGAAACGCAGCCCGGTGATACGGTTCAGGCGTTCGAGGGCCTCTTCCGGATCACGCTCATGTAGGTGGACAACCTTCGATCTGCCCTTGCTCATAGAAGTACTTCAGTCCTTGCGGCCCGCCTGCTGGCAGGGTGATGGCATGTTGTACAGGTATCTGCCAGAAACGTGCCAGTCATCCCGAATGTAGGGGCGCCCCACCGTTACACGCCAGATACCAAGCGCCACGAAACAGACACCCGCGACCAGCTGACCTTTTTTGTCACTCCTCGACCGGCCGCAGCCAACTGGCCAGGCTTTTGTCGAACAATGCCTGCTGATCCTCCTGCAGCCGCTCCAACGCGACCTTCAGCGCCGGATACCAGGGCTCGTCCAAGTGACCCGGCAACTGCGCCGGTTTCGGCAACGGCCAGGGGCAGTGGTTGAGCAGTTGGTGCAGGCTGTAGCTGGAAAGGTCTCGGCACAGCACCCAGGATCCCACTGCCACCGGGCAGGCCAGGTGCTGGGCCTCGAGGAAGTCCATCAGCTCCAGCCACTCATCCTCCGGCAGCAGCCAGCCGGCACGCTGCGCATCCAGGTGGCGGACCGGCAGGCCACGCTGCTGGCGGTCATGCATCACCCGCAGGATGCCCAGCACCACCAGCAGCCGCGGCAAGGCCTGGCGGCGCCAGTGGCGCGAATGGCCCAGGTTGCACACCAGCTCCGCACCAAAAAGCACGATCACCCATGAGACATAGACCCACAGCAGGAACAGCGGAACCGTGGCAAACGCACCATAGATCAGCTGATAGCCGGGAAAGAGGCTGACATACAGGCCGAACAAGGCTTTCGCCAATTCGAACAACAGCGCCGTGAACGCGCCCCCCACCACGGCATGCCGCAGGGGCACGCGGACGTTGGGCACCGCCGCATAGAGCAGGGTAAAGGCCGCCACGTTGAACAGCAGCGGGGTGAACCCCAGCAGCGCGCGGGTGCCGGCGATCTCGTTGAGGCTGGACAGCAGCGCCAGGGAAGTGATGTAGGTGCTCACCGCGAAGCCCGCGCCCAGCAGCAGCGGCCCCAGGCTCAGCACCGCCCAGTAGAGCAGGAAGCTGGCCATGCCCCGGCGCCGCTGGCGCACGCGCCAGATGGTGTTGAAGGCCTTCTCGATGGTCACCAGCATGGTGAAGGCCGTGATGGCCAGCAGCCCCACACCCACCCAGGTCAGGTGCCGCGCCTGCAGCGTGAAGCCCTGCAGATACTCCTGCACGGCCTCACCGGTACTGGGCACGAAGTTGTGGAAGATGAACCGCTGGATCTGCTCGCCCATGCCCTGGAAGGCTGGGATCACCGAGAGCATGGTGAAGGTCACCGTCATGATCGGGACCACGGCGAACAGGCTGGTGTAGGTGAGGGCCGCCGCGCTGTTGAAACCGTTGTCGCTGATGAAGCGCTGCAGCAGGAAACGCCAGAACTCCTCGATGTCTCTGATCCGCTGGCGCATTCCTTCTCCTTCGTTGACTGAGGTGCCTTGTCCGCCGCCCGAAACCACATGCACGGTTCAGGCCCGCACGCGGACGCGGTTAGAATAGCCGCCTCACTCAAGGCCTTGCGACCCCCGCCATGACCGAAATGACCCTGTATCACAACCCACGCTGCTCGAAATCCCGTGGTGCGCTGGAGCTGCTGGAGGCCCGCGGCCTCACCCCGACCGTGGTGCGCTACCTCGAAACCCCGCCCAGCCCGGCCGAGCTGAAGACCCTGCTGGCGCGCCTGGGCATCGGCGCCCGCCAGTTGCTGCGCACCGGCGAGGAGGAATACCAGAGCCTGGGCCTGGCCGACGCCGGGCTCAGCGACGACCAGTTGATCGACGCCATGAGCCAGCACCCGCGCCTGATCGAGCGCCCCATCCTGGTGGCGGGTGACAAGGCCGTGGTGGGCCGCCCACCGGAGAAGGTGCTGGAGATCCTGCCTTGAGCACGCCCTACGTCCTCGTCCTCTACTACAGCCGCCACGGTGCCACCGAGCGCATGGCCCGCCAGATCGCCCGTGGCGTCGAACGCGCCGGGCTGGAAGCGCGCCTGCGCACCGTGCCGGCGGTGTCCGCCGACTGCGAGGCCAGCGCGCCGGACATCCCCGCCGAAGGCGCCCCGTACGCCACACTCGACGACCTCAAGGGCTGCGCCGGGCTGGCCCTGGGTAGCCCGACCCGTTTCGGCAACATGGCGGCACCGCTGAAGTACTTCATCGACGGCACCAGCAGCCTCTGGCTCAGCGGCGAACTGGTGGGCAAGCCGGCCGCCGTGTTCACCTCCACCGCCAGCCTGCACGGCGGCCAGGAGAGCACCCTGCTGTCCATGCTGCTGCCCCTGCTGCACCACGGCATGCTCATCACCGGCATTCCCTACAGCGAACCCGCCCTGCTCAGCACCACAGGCGGCGGCACCCCCTACGGCGCCAGCCACTACGCCGGCGCCGACGGCAAGCGCGGCCTGGATGAGCAGGAAAGCGCCCTCTGCCGCGCCCTGGGCCAACGCCTGGCACAAACGGCCCTGCGACTGGAGAACGGACGTGGCTAGAAAACCCAAGAAACTCCCGGAGCTGGACTGGCTCGCCCCACGCCTGGCCATCAGCCGCGCCCTGAGCCTGGCCAGCTTCCTCGGCCTGATCCTGCTGCTGACCGTGTGGACCCTGGTGTACGCGGACCTGAACGGCGCCCGCTACTGGGTGGTGCTCAGCATCGAGCTGCTGCCCCTGGTGCTGCTGGCCCCCGGGATGCTCCTCGGCAACGCCCGCGCCCACGCCTGGGCCTGCTTCATGATCAACCTCTATTTCATCCAGGGTGTACTGGCCGCTGCCGATCCCAAGCGCATGGTGTTCGGCTGGCTGATGGTGGTGCTCAGCGTGGTGCTGTTCTGCGCGGCACTGCTCTACACGCGCTGGAAGTTCCAGCACAACCGCAAGCTGGCCGGCGAAAGCTGAGGTCGGGAACGGTGAATCGCACGAAGCGCCCTACGGGGCGCTTCGTCGTTACCAGCCCAGGGTTTCCTTGAGGAAGGGGATGGTCAGCTTGCGCTGCGCCTGGAGAGAGGCCTGGTCCAGGCGTTCGAGGATGTCGAACAGCACGCTCATGTTGCGCGAGCCGCGGGTCATGATGAAGCGGCCGACTTCCTCGGTCAGGTGCAGGCCACGGCGCGAGGCACGCAGTTGCAGGGCACGCAGCTTGTCTTCGTCGGAGAGGGCGTGGAGCTGGAAGATCAGCGCCAGGGTCAGGCGCGACTTCAGGTCCGGCAGGGCGATGGGCAGTTCCCGCGGCGCGGTGTTGGCAGCCAGCAACAGCTTGCGGCCGGCATCGCGCAGGCGGTTGAACAGGTGAAACAGCGCCTCTTCCCAGTCGGCGCGGCCAGCCACGGCATCCAGGTCATCCAGGCAGACCAGCTCGCACTGCTCCAGGTTGTCGAGGATCGCCGTGCCGTACTGCACCAGGTCCGCCAGGGGCAGGTACACCGCCTGCTCGCCACGCTGCTCGAAGCGCAGGCAAGCCGCCTGCTGCAGATGGCTGCGTCCGACACCCTCCGCACCCCACAGGTAGATCAGGCTCTCGGTCCACCCGGCATCGGGTTCGCAAAGACGCTCGACATAGCCGAGGGCCGCGGCGTTGGCGCCGGGGTAATAGTTGGCGAAGGTCGCGTCGTCACGCAGGCGCACGCCAAGGGGAAGCTGGATGGGTTTCATGCCGTATCGCTGGGTTCGTCGGAACCGCTGCCGGTCTCTCCGTAAAGATCCGAAAGTTTATAGAAATCATGCGCATGGCGCAGCAAAACCATGATCACGGCCGCCACGGGCAGTGCCAGCAGCACACCGGTGAAGCCAAACAGCTGGCCGCCGGCGAGGATCGCGAAGATCACCGCCACCGGGTGCAGGCCGATCCGGTCGCCCACCAGCATGGGGGTCAGCACCATGCCTTCGAGCAACTGGCCGACGCTGAACACCACGGCAATCCCCAGCAGGGCATAGGGATCGACCCCGCCGAACTGGAACAGCGCCACCACCACGGCCATGCCGATGCCGACGATGAAGCCCATGTACGGCACGATGCTGGCCAGCCCGGCCAGCAGGCCGATCAGCAGGCCGAGGTCGAGGCCGACGATCATCAGGCCCACCGCATAGATGCCACCCAAAGCCAGCATCACCAGCAGTTGCCCACGGATGAACGCCCCCAGCACCTCGTGGCATTCGCCGGTGAGCTTCACCACCAGCCCTTCGCGGCTGCGCGGCAGCAGGCCACGCAGCTTGGCCACCATCAGGTCCCAGTCACGCAACAGGTAGAAGCCCACCACCGGGATCAGCAGCAGGTTGCCGACCCAGCCCACCAGCGCGAGGCCCGAAGCCGTGGCACTGGCCAGGATCACGCCCACCAGGTCGGTGGTCTGTCCCAGGTGGCCACTGACGACCTCCTTGAGCTTGTCGAAGCGCCAGAAACCCTGGGGCAACCCCAGCTTGGCCTGGACCCAGGGCAGCGCGCTGTTCTGCAGCCAGTCCAGCATCTGCGGCGCCGTCTCGTAGAGCCGCGCCACCTGCCGCGCCAGCATCGGGATCAGGATCAGCAGCAGCGCCAGCAGCACCAGGCTGAACAGGGTGAACACCGCCACCACGCCCCAGGTACGGGACAGCCCGCGAGCCTCCAGACGGTCCACCAGCGGGTCCCCCATGTAGGCCAGCAGCATGCCCACCAGGAACGGCGAAAGAATCGGATGCAACAGGTACAGCAGCCAGCCCAGGAGCAGAACGCCCCCGACCCACAGCCAGCGACGCGAATCAGTCATGACGGTCCCTCATCCCGGACGAATGTGGCAGGTAAAGCATCCTTACCACTGGAAGCGCAGCGCATTCTGCCGTGGCACGACCTGCGGCGCAGCACCCGGTGCAGCCGGTTGGGCCGCGTCCACCGGCGCCTGCTCGGCGGGCGACTCGGTCAACCCACTGAGGGCAAGCTGGGCACGCAGTTGGTCGACGCTGGCGCTGACGTGGAAGCGCAGGACATTGCCTTCCACCTGGTACAGCCGGGCTCCGAAGGGCTCCAGCGCGCGCGACAGCTCGGCGTAGCGGTCCAGGTCGGCGCCCTTCACTTCCAGCACCTGCTCCTGGCCGACGCCCGGCGCCACCACGAAACGCGGTGCCAGGCGCTGGCTCACGGCAAGCATCACGGCATCGGCCAGGGCCGCCGGATCGGCCGCCTCCAGGGTGCCCTGCTCGCGGCTGTCACCGATCCACAGGTGCCAGGTGGCCTTCCACTTGCCATCCGCCTCGCTGGCCAGCACGGCGAGCAGGGCATCGGCACCATAGCGCTCGGAGGCCGGGCGCAAGGCTGCCGGGTCGGCAGCAGTCAGGTTCTCCGGCGTCGCGGCCAGTTGCTCACTGAGGTCCGCCAGCGGCAGGCGCAGCGGCAGTCCACGGTGCTGGGCGGCATCACGCAGAGGGGCGGCGGCGGTCTGGGCGTCGCCCACCAGGCTGGCGCCCTCGGCCGCCTGGTTCAGCCACCAGGTCAGGATCGCCGGGCGGTTGGCACTCCACAGGCCGATGCCGGCCTGGCGGAAGGTGCGATCGGTGGTCACCGGGTCGAAGTCCACCTGCAGCGACTGCCCCTCGTAGCCGAACTGGCTGATCAGTTGCTGCGGGTTCTTGCGCACCTCGGCCAGCGCCGGGTTGTTCAGCGCCTTGGTGTCGCCGGTCAGGCGGATCACCAGGGTTTCCAGCGCGCGGTTCAGCGCCTGGTCGCGCTCCTCGGGTTGCTGGGACAGCACCGGCTCGCGCACCTGATAGAGGCTGGCGACCGTTTCGGCATGGGCCAGCGGGCTGAGCAGCGGCAGGCAGACCAACAACAGGCGGGCGATCAGGCGCATGGGGGGGACTCTCGACGAACGGATGGAGCGGCCGGGGCCGCATCGGGAAGGGCTATACCTTAAACAGGCCCATCCTGGCCGGCAACGGGCGGCGCCCGGCGGTGCGGGCTTTTCCCCCTGCGCGACCGCTGCCGATGGCCGCTACAGGCCAACCCTGATAAAATCGCGCGCCTTCGCGAACCGGCCCTTGTGGCCGGTCGACCCACGAATTTCCCCTAAAGGCCTGGATCTATGAGCAAGCAACCCTCCCTGAGCTACAAGGACGCCGGTGTGGACATCGACGCGGGCGAAGCCCTGGTCGAACGCATCAAGGGCGTGGCCAAGCGCACCGCCCGCCCTGAAGTGATGGGCGGCCTGGGTGGCTTCGGCGCCCTCTGCGAGATCCCGGCCGGCTACAAGCAGCCTGTGCTGGTCTCCGGCACCGACGGCGTCGGCACCAAGCTGCGCCTGGCGCTGAACCTGAACAAGCACGACAGCATCGGCCAGGACCTGGTCGCCATGTGCGTGAACGACCTGGTGGTCTGCGGCGCCGAGCCGCTGTTCTTCCTCGACTACTACGCCACCGGCAAGCTCAACGTCGACGTGGCCGCCACCGTGGTCACCGGCATCGGCGCCGGCTGCGAACTGGCCGGCTGCTCCCTGGTGGGTGGCGAGACCGCCGAGATGCCCGGCATGTACGAAGGCGAGGACTACGACCTGGCCGGCTTCTGCGTCGGCGTGGTGGAAAAGGCCGAGATCATCGACGGCTCCAAGGTCCGCACCGGCGACACCCTGATCGCCCTGCCCTCCTCCGGCCCGCACTCCAACGGCTACTCGCTGATCCGCAAGATCATCGAAGTCAGCGGCGCCGACATCGAGAACGTGCAGCTCGACGGCAAGCCCCTGGCCGACCTGCTGATGGCCCCGACCCGCATCTACGTCAAGCCGCTGCTCAAGCTGATCAAGGACACCGGCGCGGTGAAGGCCATGGCCCACATCACCGGCGGCGGCCTCACCGAGAACATCCCGCGCGTACTGCCCGAGGGCGCCCAGGCCGTCATCGACGTCGCCAGCTGGACCCGCCCGGCCGTATTCGACTGGCTGCAGGAGAAAGGCAACGTCGACGAACGCGAGATGCACCGCGTACTCAACTGCGGCGTCGGCATGGTCATCTGCGTGGCCCCCGAACAGGTGGACGTGGCCCTGGAAACCCTGCGTGCCGCTGGCGAACAGCCCTGGGTGATCGGCCAGATCGCCGCAGGTGCCGAAGGCAGCGAGCGCGTCGTGCTGAACAACCTGAAAGCCCACTGATGACCGACCGCTGTGACGTGGTGGTGCTGATTTCCGGCTCCGGCAGCAACCTGCAGGCCCTGATCGACAGCACCACCAGCGCCGGGCATCCGGCGCGAATCCGCGCGGTGATCTCCAACCGCGCCGATGCCTACGGCCTGGAGCGTGCGCGCCAGGCCGGCATCGAAACCCGTGTACTGGACCATCGCGAATTCGACGGACGCGAGGCCTTCGACCAGGCCCTCGCGGCACTGATCGACAGCTTCGCCCCGCACCTGGTGGTCCTGGCCGGCTTCATGCGCATCCTCAGCCCGGGCTTCGTGCGCCACTACACCGGCCGCCTGCTGAACATCCACCCCTCCCTGCTGCCCCGCCACAAGGGCCTGCACACCCACCAGCGCGCGCTGGAAGCCGGCGACGCCGAGCATGGCTGCAGCGTCCACTTCGTGACGGAGGAACTCGATGGTGGCCCTCTGGTCGTACAAGCGGTAATCCCGGTAGAGTCTGGCGATTCGCCAGACACCCTGGCCCAGCGGGTGCACGCCGAGGAACACCGTATCTACCCGCTGGCCGTGCGCTGGTTCGCCGAAGGCCGTTTGCGCCTCGGCGAGAACGGCGCCCTACTGGACGGCCAAGCGTTGCCCCCTACCGGGCAGCAGTTGCGTAACTAGGAGATTTGCCAATGCGTCGTGCTGTGCTGTTGCTCCTCGCCCTCTTCACCCTACCGGTCACTGCGGCCGAGCTGAAGCCGTTCAAGGCCAGCTACACCGCCGACTGGAAGACCATGCCCATCAGCGGCAGCGCCGGCCGCTCCCTGAAGCAACTGGACGATGGGCGCTGGCAGCTGGATTTCGAGGCCTCCATGCTGGTGGCCAGCCTGAGCGAAGTCAGCGTATTCCGCCTGGACAAGACCACCTTCCTGCCCGTCACCTACCGCTTCAACCGCAGCGGCCTGGGCAAGAGCAAGCAGGTCGAGCTGGACTTCGACTGGGGTGAGAAGCAGGTCATCGGGACCGACCGCGGCAACCAGGTGCGCCTGCCCCTGAACCGCGGCATGGTCGACAAGTCCACCTACCAACTGGTGCTCCAGCGCGACGTTGCCGCCGGCAAGAAGAGCATGAGCTACCAGGTGATCGACGGCGACGAAGTGGAAACCTACGACTTCCGCGTCCTCGGCCAGGAGCGTGTGGACACCATGGCCGGCAGCGTCGATGCCATCAAGGTCGAGCGCGTGCGCGACCCCACCCAGAGCGCCCGCAAGACCACCCTCTGGTTCGCCAAGGACTGGGACTACCTGCTGGTGCGCCTGAACCAGGTGGAGAAGGACGGCAAGGAATACCAGATCATGCTCAAGGAAGGCAGCGTCGACGGCCGCGAGGTCAAGGGCAGCTGAGCCACCACGCCACCATCCCAGAAGCCGGGCCCTGCGCCCGGCTTTTTATTGGGCGCCCCACCGCAAGGCCGGGCTGGCAGCCACGCCGGACGGGTATAGGATGTCGGGGCACAGCCCTTGAGGATGCCCTCATGACCCCTTACCTGCCCCTTTCCTGCGAGCTGTACGACTACATCGAACTGGCCTGCCTGCACCGCTACCAGTTGCTCATCGAGCTGGACGACGGCCGCCAGCTGGAAGCCCGCGCCATGGACACCGAGACCGACCGCAACAAGGACGAATTCCTGCTGGTACACAGCGAGGCCGGGCGCGAGCGCTTGCGGCTGGACCAGATCGCCGCCATCACCCCGCTGACCGAAGGCGCGCACTTCGGCCGGGTGCTGCTGGGCAACCAGGTCTGCTGAAGATCCCCCAGCCATGAAAAAGCCGGGCATTGCCCGGCTTCTTCCCATTCAACCCGCACTCACCACATCAGGTCGTCCGGCACCTTGTAGGCGGCGTACGGATCGTCCTCGTCCACCTCTTCGGAGGCGACGTTGAGCAACACGATGCGACGCGGGTCGCGCTCCTGGATGCGCAGGGCGGCATCACGCGGGATCACCTCGTAGCCGCCGCCGTGCTGGACGATGGCCAGCGAGCCACGGCTCAGCTTGTCGCGCATCAGGTCGTTGACGGCGATGCGCTTGACCTTCTTGTTGTCGACGAAGTTGTAGTAGTCGTCGGTGGTCAGCTTGGGCAGGCGGGTGCGTTCGATCAGTTGCTTGACCTGCGCTGCGCGGGCCTTCTGGTCGGCCTTCTCCTGCTGCTGGCGGTTCAGCTCCTGGTCCTTGGCCAGCTTCTCGGCCTGGGCCTGGAGGGTGGCCTGGCGCAGGCTGTCGTCCTTCTCCACCTGGTTCTTCTTCTCCAGGCGTTGTTGCTTCTGCTGTTGCTTACCGGCCTGCTTGGCCTGCTTTTCACTGACCAGTCCGGCTTTCAGCAGCTGGTCACGAAGGGAAAGGCTCATGGGTCGTTCAGTCTCTCTGCTTAGCAGCCAAGGGTGGCTTTTTCCTGTTTCTTGGCCTCGCCCCAGAGGGCGTCCAGTTCATCCAGGGTGCAATCTTCAATGGGACGACCCGCTTCGCGCAATGCCTGTTCGATGTAGCGGAAGCGCCGCTCGAACTTGGCGTTGGCCGAACGCAGTGCCGTCTCGGGGTCGACCTTCAGGTGACGGGCGAGGTTGACCGCAACGAACAGCAGGTCGCCCAGCTCCTCGGCCACTGCCTCGGGGTCGTTCTCGCTCATGGCTTCGAGGACCTCGTCCAGCTCCTCCCGGACCTTGTCCACCACCGGCAGCGCCTCGGGCCAGTCGAAGCCCACCTGGGCCGCGCGCTTCTGCAGCTTGGCCGCCCGGGACAGGGCCGGCAGCGCGCTGGGCACGTCGTCCAGCAGGGAGAGCTGCTCCGGGGCGGCGGCCTGCTCGGCGCGCTCCTCGGCCTTGATCGCCTCCCAGCGCTGCTTGATGGCGGCCTCCTCCAGGCGTGCCATGTCCGGGGCGCCGTACAGGTCGCCGTCGGGGAACACATGGGGATGGCGGCGCACCAGCTTGCGAGTGATCGCATCGACCACCGTGGCGAACTCGAAGCGGCCCTCTTCCTTCGCCAGCTGGCTGTAGTAGACGACCTGGAACAGCAGGTCACCCAGCTCGCCGGGCAGGTGGGCGAAGTCGCCCCGCTCGATGGCGTCCGCCACCTCGTAGGCCTCTTCGAGGGTGTGCGGGACGATGCTGGCGTAGTCCTGCTTCAGGTCCCAGGGGCAGCCGTACTGCGGGTCACGCAGCCGGGCCATCAGGTGCAGCAGGTCATTGAGTTGGTACATGGCAGATCCAGTGGTTGAACCCGGCGCGACCTGAACGTCACGCGTGAATCGCGCAGCGGTTCAGGCTGCGCGATTACGACGGGCCTCGATGATGTTGGGCAGCTGGGCGATCTTCGCTAGCAGGCGGCCCAGGGCGTCAAGCCCCGGGATCTCGATGGTCAGCAGCATGGAGGCGGTGTTGTCCTCCTTGTTCGAGCGGGTGTTCACCGCCAGCACGTTGATGCGCTCGTTGAGCAGCACCTGGGACACGTCACGCAGCAGGCCGGAACGGTCGTAGGCCTTGATGACGATGTCCACCGGGTAGGTCTGCACCGGCACCGGGCCCCAGCTGACCTGGATCATCCGCTCGGGTTCGCGGCTGGCCAGCTGCAGCGCCGAGGCGCAGTCCTGGCGGTGGATGCTGACGCCACGACCGAGGGTGATGTAGCCGACGATCGGGTCGCCCGGCAGCGGCTGGCAGCAGCCGGCCATCTGGGTGAGCAGGTTGCCGACGCCCTGGATCTGCACGTCGCCGCGCTTGCCCGGCTTGTACTGTCCGGTGGAGCGGCGGGGGATGAGCTCCAGCTGCTCGCTGGTGCCGCGCTCCGGCTCCACCAGTTGCTGGGCGTTGCTCACCACATGGGCCAGGCGCAGGTCGCCGGCCCCGAGGGCCGCGTGCATGTCCTCGGCGGTGCGCAGGTTGCACTTCTCGGCGAGCTTCTCGAAGTCCACCGGCGGCAGCGCCAGGCGCGCCAGCTCGCGCTCGAGCATGGCCTTGCCGGCGGCGACGTTCTGGTCGCGGGCCTGCAGCTTGAACCAGTGGACGATCTTCGCCCGCGCCCGGGAGGTGGTGATGTAGCCCAGGTTGGGGTTGAGCCAGTCGCGGCTCGGCGAGCCCTGCTTGCCGGTGATGATCTCCACCTGTTCGCCGGTCTGCAGGCTGTAGTTCAGCGGCACGATGCGCCCGTTGATCTTCGCGCCCCGGCAGTTGTGGCCGATCTCGGTGTGCACGCGGTAGGCGAAGTCCAGGGGCGTGGCGCCCTTGGGCAGGTCGATGGCGTGGCCATCGGGGGTGAACACGTAGACGCGGTCGGGCTCGATGTCGACCCGCAGCTGCTCGGCCAGCCCGCCGATGTCGCCCAGCTCCTCGTGCCACTCCAGCACCTGGCGCAGCCAGGAGATCTTCTCTTCGTAGTGGTTGGAGCTGGTCTTGACGTCGGTGCCCTTGTAGCGCCAATGGGCGCAGACACCGAGTTCGGCTTCCTCGTGCATGGCGTGGGTGCGGATCTGCACCTCCAGCACCTTGCCGTCCGGGCCGATCACCGCCGTATGCAGGGAGCGATAGCCGTTCTCCTTGGGGTTGGCGATGTAGTCGTCGAATTCCTTGGGGATGTGGCGCCACAGGGTGTGCACGATACCCAGCGCGGTGTAGCAGTCGCGCACTTCCGGCACCAGCACACGCACGGCGCGCACGTCGTAGATCTGGCTGAACTGCAGGCCCTTGCGCTGCATCTTCCGCCAGATGGAATAGATGTGCTTGGCACGCCCGCTGATGTCGGACTTGATGCCCGCCGCCGTGAGCTCCTGGCGCAGCTGGTTCATCACGTCGGCGATGTACTGCTCGCGGTCCAGGCGGCGCTCGTGCAGCAGCTTGGCGATCTTCTTGTACTGGTCCGGCTCCAGGTAGCGGAAGGACAGGTCCTCCAGCTCCCACTTGATGTGGCCGATGCCCAGGCGGTGGGCCAGGGGCGCGTAGATGTCGAACACCTCGCGGGCAACGCGGTGGCGCTTCTCCTCGTCGGCGTTCTTCACCTCACGGATGGCACAGGTGCGCTCGGCCAGCTTGATGAGGGCGACGCGCACGTCGTCGACCATCGCCACCAGCATCTTGCGCAGGTTCTCCACCTGGGTCTGGGTGCCCAGCACCATGGACTGGCGCGGGTTGAGGCTGGCACTGATGGCGGCCATGCGCAGCACGCCCTCGATCAGCTTGGCGACCACCGGACCGAAGCGCTGCTGCACGTCGGCCAGGGGGATCTTGCCCTCGCGCACGCCGCGGTAGATCACCGCCGCCACCAGGGACTCCTGGTCGAGCTTGAGGTCAGCGAGGATCTCGGCGATCTCCAGGCCCGTCTGGAAGCTGGAGGTGCCTTCGGCCCAGAGGTTCTGCGCGGCGTTGGCCTGCTGCTCGGCATCGCGGGCGAACTCGCAGGCCTGCTTCAGCACGGCGCGGTCCAGCACCGGATCGAGACTGAGCACATGGTCCAGCCATGCCTCGAGGTTGATACTGCCGTCGGTGTTGACCGGCTGTTGCGCTCTGACCTGTACCATCTTGCCTTACCTTCCCTACGGCGCATGCCAGCGCGCCGAATGATCGCCAGCCTCTCTGGGCCAGTCGGATTACGCGAGCGTCCTAGCCCGCCTCGAATAACGCCATGGCCTCCACATGCGCCGTCTGCGGGAACATGTCGAGGATGCCGGCCGTCCTCAGCCGGTAGCCCTGCCGGACCAGCTCGGCGCTGTCGCGCGCCAGGGTGGCTGGGTTGCAGGACACATACACCACCCGCTTCGCCTTCAGTTCGCCCAGGTGGCGAGCCACCTCGAACGCCCCGTCACGCGGCGGGTCCAGCAATACTGCGTCGAAGCCCCCGGTCGCCCAGGTGGCTTCGGCCAGCGGCTTCGACAAGTCGGCCGCAAAAAAGTGCGCGTTGCCCAGGCCGTTCGCCCGGGCGTTGTCACGGGCACGCTCGACCATCGCCTCGACGCCTTCCACCGCCACCACTTCGCGGCTCATCCGCGCCAGCGGCAGGGCGAAATTGCCGAGCCCGCAGAACAGGTCCAGGACCAGCTCGTGGCCCTGGGGTGCCAACCAGTCTAGCGCCTGGCGGACCATCGCTTCGTTGATCCAGGCATTGACCTGGACGAAATCGCCCGGGCGGTAGCCCAGCGCCAGGTCCCACTGTTCCAATCGGTAACCCAGCTGCGCGTCGGCGTGGTCCGGCTGCGGCTCGCCCGCCCCCTGCAGCCAGAGCAGCGCCTGGTGCTCGGCGCAGAACGCGCGCAGGCGTGCCAGGTCGCCGTCGACCAGCGGTTGGGTATGGCGCAGCAGGAGGGAAGAGGCGGTGCCGTGAAAGAGCTCGACGTGTCCGATCGCTTGCGGTCTTTCCAGGCCGGCCAGCAGGGGCGGTAACGCACGCAGGATCGTCTGCAAGGGCTGTACCAGCACGGCACAGTCCTGCACGGCGACGATGGACTGGCTCGCCGCAGCGCGGAACCCCACCTCCAGGCGCGCGGCCTTGGCGTCCCAGCGCACCGCCACGCGTGCGCGACGCCGGTAGCCGAACTCCGGCCCCACCAGCGGCGCGGCCCAGGTTTCCGGCACCAAGCCGGCGAAGCGCTCCAGTTGCTCGGCCAGCGTGCGCTGTTTCAGGGCGAGCTGGGCCTCGTGGGGCAGATGCTGGAGCGAACAGCCGCCGCACTGGCGGGCATGGGGGCACGGCTCGGCGCGACGCTCCGGGCTGGCCCGCAGGATGCGCTCGGCACGGGCCTCCACCACCTGGCTGCGGGCACCCAGCACCCGCGCCTCGACGGACTCGCCCGGCAGGGCGCCGTCGACGAACCAGGTGCGCCCCTGCTCGAAGGCGATGCCCCGGCCGTCATGGGCCAGGCGCTCCACCTCCAGGGTCTGCTTCTTGCCCACCGGCACTGCCGGCGCGGCCTGGCGCTTGCCGCCCCCGCTCTGGAAGCGCAGCCCACCGTTACGCTTGGACATCGGGCCTCCGTAGCGGCAGGTGCATGCGCAGCGGCACCAGCACGCTCGGCGCGCAGCGCGAGAGCACCGGCAATGCCGGCACACGGCTGCCCCCGTGCACGGGCGCGGTGGACAGGTGAATGCGATAGGCCCGGAGCGAGTAACGCCCCGGGCGAAGGTCAGGACGGGAAATCGGAGTCATCACGGGCGCGCGTCGTACACACCGGTGGACAGGTAGCGATCGCCACGGTCGCAGATGATCGCCACCATCACGGCGTTCTCCACCTCGCGGGACAGGCGCAGCATGGCCGCCACCGAACCGCCGGAGGACACGCCGCAGAAGATGCCTTCCTCGCGCGCCAGGCGGCGCATGGTGTCCTCGGCCTCGGACTGGGCCATGTCGACGACGCGGTCCACGCGCTCGGCCTGGTAGATCCTCGGCAGGTATTCCTGGGGCCAGCGGCGGATGCCGGGGATGGCCGAGCCTTCCTGGGGCTGCAGGCCGACGATCTGGATCGCCGGGTTCTGCTCCTTGAGGTAGCGCGAGGTGCCCATGATGGTGCCGGTGGTGCCCATGGAGCTGATGAAGTGGGTCACGGTGCCCTGGGTCTGGCGCCAGATCTCCGGGCCGGTCCCCACGTAGTGGGCTTCGGGGTTGTCCCCGTTGGCGAACTGGTCCAGCACCTTGCCACGGCCTTCGGCCTGCATGCGCTCGGCCAGGTCGCGGGCACCTTCCATGCCCTCGTCCTTGCTGACGATGATCAGCTCGGCGCCGTAGGCGGTCATCGCCGCCTTGCGCTCGGCGCTCATGTTGTCCGGCATGATCAGGATCATCCGGTAACCCTTGATCGCCGCCGCCATGGCCAGGGCGATACCGGTATTGCCGGAGGTGGCCTCGATCAGCGTGTCGCCGGGCTGGATGTCACCGCGCAGCTCGGCACGGGTGATCATCGACAGGGCCGGGCGGTCCTTCACGGAGCCGGCCGGGTTGTTGCCTTCGAGCTTGACCAGGAGGGTGTTGCGGGTGTCGCCCCCCAGGCGCTGCAGGCGCACCAGCGGGGTGTTGCCGATGCAGTCGGCGATGGTTGGGTACTGCAGGGTCATGGCGGTTCTGCGATCCAGACTCAGAGGGGCGCCCATGATACCGGCAAACCCCTCTACGCCATATCGCACAAGCGTTTCCGCTTATGGCTTAGCGCTATATCCATGGAACGGAATGGCATTTGGAAAGGCAGCGCCCGTGGTTTTACAGCACAAATGGAAATGAATACTATTCGCCGCCTTTCCCCTGGCCATGCCGCCCATGTCCCTCACCCTGACCCGCACCGACATCCTCGACCGCGAGGCCCTGCAGCAACGCCTGGCCAGCGAACCGCGCCAGGCCGCCAGCGCCGTGCTGGCCGCCGCCCGTGAAGGCGTGGTGCCCGCGCAGACCCTGCTGGGCCAGCTGCTGCTGGACGGGCGCGGCATCGAACGCGACCCGGCGCTGGCGCGACAGTGGTTCCGCATCGCCGCCGCCCAGGGCGACCCCATGGCCCACAACATGCTCGGCCGCTGCCTGGAACAGGGCTGGGGCGGCGAGGTGGACCTGCCCGGCGCCGCCCGGGCCTTCCGCCAGGCCATGGAAGCCGGTCTCGACTGGGGTTGCTACAACTACGCCCACCTGCTGGCCGCCGGACGTGGCGTGGCGAAGGACCCGGCCCAGGCCCTGGCCCTCTACGAGCGCGCCGCCGCCCAGGGCCACGCCAAGGCGATGAACTTCGCCGGGCGCTTCCATGAAGAAGGCATCGGCGTGCCCGCCGACCCCGAGCGCGCCCACGCCTGGTACCGGCGCTCCGCCGAGGCCGGCGACTTCCGTGGCCAGTTCAGCCACGCCACCGTGCTGGCCGACCAGGGCGACCTGGCAGGCGCCCTGCACTGGCTGCGCCTGGCCCTGGCCGGCGGCAACCTCAACTTCCTCCGGGAAAGCCGCGCCCGCCTCGCCCAGGCCCGGCACGCCGACATCCGCGCCCTCGCCCTGCCCTATTACCAGCGCGCTGCCGAACTGGGCGACGACAGTGACCGCCAGGCCCTGGAGGCCTACCAGCAGGGCAGCGCGGGCTGAGATTCAGGGCAGCCCCTGGACCACGCCCAAGACGGCCATCACCGGCAGCCAGCCCAGCGGCAACCACGCCGCCAGCCTGGGCCGGTAGGGCAATAGCAGCGCCAGCAACAACCCCGACAGGGACACCAGCCCGAACCAGGCTACCGGCCCCATCGCCCAGCCCCAGAACGCCGCACTCGCCGGCAAGGCCAACGCCAACAGGCACCAGCCCGCCGCCCGCAGGCCACGCCGCAGTGCGGGCGGCGGCTCACGCTGCCACACCTGGCGAAAATGCCGGGGCAGGCCCAGGCACAACGCGGCCATTCCGCCGTGGGCCAGGCCCGCCGCCACGCTCAGCATCAGGCTCATCCCTGCACCTCCGCCTTCGGGCGGCGCACCCGCACCGGGCGCACGGCCGCCGGCTGCTGCACGCGCCAGGCACACCCGGCCAGCAACAGGCCGATGGCAACGGCCGTCACCTCCAGCATGCCGCGGGTGAAATCCCCTGCCCCGCCGCCGGTGGCCCAGCCCAGCAACGGCACGCCCAGGCACAGCGCCGCGCCACAGCCGAGCTGCTCGCTCCAGCCCCGCGCCCCGGGCCGCCACACGGCGTGGACCAGGCAGGCCAGCCAGAGCAGGAAGAACACCCGCACCTCCCACTGTGCGCGCCCGGCCAGCTCCAGCGGCAGCAGGCGGTTGGCCCACAGCAGCCCCACGCAGGCCACGCCCAGGCCAGCCACCGCCGCCAGGTTCAGCGCCGCCACCAGGCGCGCGCCCATGCCAGGGCTGGCCTGGCGCCGCTGCTTCACCTCGTAGAGCAGCAGGCCGGTGGCGATCATCACGCAGCCGCCGAGCCCACAGAGGAAGTACAGCCAGCGCATGGGGTAGCCGCCGAACTGGGCGAAGTGCAGGCCCATGATCACCCGGTGGGTCAGCACGCTGGCGCGCATGGCCGGCGGCGCCTGCAGCAGCGCCCCGGTCACCCCGTCGAAAACCATGTTCTGCCCCTTGGTCAGGGCGATGCGGTTGCCCAGCACCCGCCGCACTTCCACCCGGGCATCGCTGCGCCCGGGATGGCGTATCACCACGCCACCCACCGGCCCCATCTGCCGCTCGGCCTCGGCCAGCATCGGCGCCAGCGCGGCCAGAGGGGCCGGCTGCGTCTGGCCACGGGGCGGGTGGGCCTCCTCGGTGCCGGACTGGGCGTGGAAGTACGCCTCGACGTCACCGTCGAACAGGCTCTCCAGCGCCGCCGGCATGTAGATCAGCAGGAAGATCGCCAACCCGGTGTAGGCGATCATCAGGTGGAACGGCAGCAACAGCACCGCCGTGGCGTTGTGGGCATCCAGCCAGGAGCGCTGGCCCTTGCCGGGGCGGAAGGTGAAGAACTCCTTGAAGAACTTCTTGTGGATGACGATGCCGGTCAGCAGCGCCACCAGCATGCCCAGCGCCAGCAGGCCCACCACCCAGATGCCGAGCATGCGCGGCAGGTCGAGGGTGAAATGGAAGCGGAAGAAGAACAGCCCGCCGGCACTGTCACGTTGCGGCAGCACCTCCCCCGTCGCCGGGTCCAGGGCCACGCCACCGCCGTGGCGACGCTCGCCCGCAGAGACGGACAACCCCGGCGAGCGCTCGGTGGGCAGGTTCAGGGTCCAGGCCCGTGCCTCGGGATGGTGCTGCCGCAGGTAGGCCAGCCCGCGCTCGGCGGCCTCGGCGGTGGGCACCGGGGTGTCGCGCACCTCCGGGTGCATCCAGTGATCGATCTCCTGGTCGAACACCGCCAGCGTCCCGGTGAGGAACACCGCAAACAGCAGCCAACCGGCCAGCAGGCCGCCCCAGGTGTGCAGCCAGGCCATGGACTGGGTGAAGGTCTTCTTCATGCCAGCCACTCCAGCAGGCGCGGCCAGAAGCCCAGGGCTGCCAGCGGCAGCGCCGGGGCCAACCCCAGCCAGGCACGCAGGGCGGTGCGGGCGGCGAAGGCCCAGCACACCGCCAGGGTGTAGACCACGAAGCACGGCAGGCTGGCCACTAGCAACGCATCCACCGGGTGCAGCGGCAGCAGCCGCGCCAGCGCGGCGGTGAAGGCGTAGGTGAAGGCATAGCCGCCGAGCAAGGCGGCCACCACACGCGAAAGAACCGGCGCCCAGGCCGGCAGGGACAGGGTCATGAACAGGCTCCTCACGGGGTCATGGCACCACGCCCAGTTGCCGCCAGACCGGCAGCACGGCGTGTTCGAACTGGTTCAGCTGTGCGTCGTCCACCTGCACCTGCCAGCCCTCGCGGCGCAGCAGGGCCAGGCCGGTTTCGCGCAGCAGGCCGCCGCGCAGGCCCGGCAGCTCCAGCAGCACCCGCGCCAGGGCCATCTGCTGCGCCGTAACGGGGATGGACGCCCCCAGGCTGGGCGCCACCAGGTGGCGATAGCCGGCCCCGGCCAGCGCCCCTTCGGCCAGCAGGCGGTTGAGCCGCTGACCGGCTTCCTCCGCCACCAGCCCCGGCGTCAGCGGGTGGGCATGCCCGGCCCAGGTGAGCATCTGCAACGCCCGGTTGAGCTGGCCGAGCTGCGGCGCCAATGCCGGCCGCCGGGCCAGCTCGGCGAAGCCCTGGGGCCCTTCGGCGAGGGCCTGCAGCAACGGCGAGAACAGCGACGCCTCGCCCTCCACCGGGCCGATGCGGGTGTCGAAGCGCAGGCCTCCCCGGGTCGGCGCCCCCGGCAATGCCGCCCAGCAGCCCTCCAGCAAGGCCTGGCGATGGGCCGCCGGCGCCAGCGCCTGGCCCGTGCGCTGGTAGAGGTCGCGCCGCTGGGACTGGTTGCGCGCCAGGTCCTTGGCCGTCTCGCGGGCCTCGGTCGTCTGCAGCGCCTCCAGCAGCGGCAGGCAGGCGCCAGGCACCGACAGCGCGTCGATGTTCTCCAGCGGCACGGCACTGCCGGCGTAGTCCAGGCCGATCGCCGCGAACTCGCCCATCACCTGGGCCACCGGCAGGGGCTCCCAGTGTTCGCAGAGCAGTTCATGGGCAAGCTGGGCCAGGTCCTCCGGCTCGCCGGCGTCCAGCCGCCGGGCCACGTCAGGGTGCTCGACGAAGTAGCCGGCCCCCGCCGCCTGCCAGCCACGCAGGGCGGCGAAGGCACTGCGCAGGCGTTGCGCCGGCGTGCCAGATGCCTGCCGGGCGTGCTGCCAGATGAAGCGCTGCGCCGCACGGAACGCCGACAGGCCCGGCTCGGTCATGTAGCCCAGGTAGGCCACGCCACCAGGCCGCAGACGCTGCTGGATAAAGCTGCGGATGGCCGCCCGGTTGGCCGGCGACACCCAGGAATAGACGCCGTGCAGGACGATGAAGTCGAAGCCCTCGCCCAGGTCCTGCCCGGCCAGCCCGTCGAACGCCGCCTCGACGAAGCGCAGGTTGCCGAGCCCGGCCCGGGTGGCCAGGTCACGTCCGTGGGCGATGTGCCGGGGGTTGAAGTCCACCGCGACGAACTCGCCAGCCGGGTTGGCCGCTGCCAGCAGCAGGCTGCCCAGCCCCTGGCCGCAGCCCAGCTCGCAATAGCGAAAGCCCCGGGACATGTCCGGGGCGCTGCGCCCAAGGGCGGTGAGGGTGGCCACCATCCAGCTCGGTGCGAGTTCCGGCTGGACCAGGTGGGGATAAGGGGCATCGGCCAGGTAGCCGTCGTGCCAGAGGCTCATGCGCTGCATCCATCATGAAAAGGCCCCGCCGGAGCACCCGGCGGGGCATGGGCCCGCCGTTTCCGGCAGGCCAGGAGCCCAGGTCAGAACGAGGCGGTGACGGAGGCGAAGTACGACCGGCCCGGTTCGTTGTAGGTGTTGGCGCCGGCGTCGCTGGCGTTGCCTTCGCGGTAGATGCGCTTGTCGAACAGGTTGTTGATGCCCAGGCGCACGCTGTAGTTCTCGCTGAACGCGTAGCCGGCGCTGACGCCCATCAGCCCGTAGGGGTCCACGTCCTTCTGCGCGGTGGTGGCGTAGGCCTGATTGGTGCGCTGGTTGAGCGAGGGCGCTTCCTGCTTGCCGTAGTAGGTGCCGCTGACCTGCAGGGAGAGCTGCTCGGTGGCGTACCAGTCCAGGGTGGTGTTGACGGTGTACTCGGGGATGATGCTCAGCGGCTCGCCGGTGTCGCGGTCCTCGGACTGGATCATGTAGGTGAGGTTGGTGTTCCACTCCAGGCTCGGGTCGAGGGCGATGAACAGGTTGCCCTCGATGCCTTCCACCACCGCCTTGCCGGCGTTCTCCCACTGCTGCACGCGACGGCCGTTGGCCAGGCGGTAGGTGAAGTTGTTGCTGCCGACGATCTTGTTCTTGTAGTCGTTGCGGAAGTAGGTGGCGCTGGCGCGCCATTGCCCCATGTCCAGGGCCAGGCCGATTTCCTTGTTGATGCTGGTTTCCGCCTCCAGGTTCGGGTTGCCCACCAGGTAGCAGCCGCCGCTGTTGGTCTGCCCGGCGTTGCAGCCGTTGCCCATGCTGTAGAGCAGGTAGTTGGGGTTGGACTGGTAGAGGTTGGGCGTCTTGTAGGCGCGCGCGATGCCGCCCTTCAGGGTCAGCTCATCGGTGAGCTTGTGGGAGGCGTTGAGGCTCGGGCTCCAGTTGCCGCCGAACTCCTCGTGCTGGTCGTAGCGCAGGCCCGGGGTGACGGTGGTGCGGCTGTCCAGCTCGATGTTGTCCTCGGCGTACAGCGCGTAGCTGCGGGCGTCGGTCTTGGTATTGCCACGGCTGAAGCCGGGGATGGGCGGTACACCGGCGCTGCCCGGGTCGAAGGTCTGGGCACGCAGGGAGCCCGGGTCGTTGAGGACCTCGTAGAGGTACTCGCCCCCCAGGGTGAGCATCTGCTCGAACCCCAGGCTCAGGGGCAGGTTCACCTCGCCGCTGGCGCGGGTGTTGCGCAGGCGCGAGGTGAAGGCCCCGGCGCCGTTGGCAGGCGCGCCTTCGGAGCTGCCGGCCAGGCCTTCGTTGAGGCGCCAGTTGCGGGTGTAGTCGTAGGCCAGGCTGGCCTTGGAGGTGCCCCATTCGAAGTCGCCGTTGTGGGTCAGCGAATAGGCGCTGCGCTGCATCACGTTGGTTTCCGAGCCCACCAGGCCGCTGACGAAGGCGCCGCCGTTGTTGAGCATGGTGTCGCCGGCAAAGATGTTGCCCTGGCGGCTGTAGCTGGCCTCCAGGTCGAGGCTCTGCTCGGGGTTGAGCTGCCAGCTGAGCAGGCCGTTGACGTCCTTGTTGCGCACGCCTTCACGGCCCGCCACCAGGGAAGTGGGGTCGCTCTGGTGGCCGGCGTTGAGGTCGGCGTCGTCGGCATCGGTCTTGCTCATGCCGCCGTAAACGCGGAAGGCCAGCGCGTCGTTCAACGGGCCGCTGAGGTTGAAGTTGGTGCGACGGCTGGCGCCCTCGGCATCGTCCTCGGGGAGCTGGGTGAACACGGTCATCGAGCCGTGCAGCTCCTGGGTGGGGCGCTTGGTGATGATGTTGACCACGCCGCCCATGGCGCCGGAGCCGTAGCGGGCAGCGGCCGGGCCACGGAGGATCTCGATGCGCTCGACTTCCTCGGCCGGCACCCAGTTGGTCTCGCCACGGGTGTCGCGGTCGCCGTTCCAGCCGTAGCGCACGGCGTTGCGCGAGGTGGAGGGCTTGCCGTCGATGAGGATCAGGGTGTTTTCCGGGCCCATGCCGCGCAGGTCGATCTGGCGGTTGTTGCCACGGTTGCCGCTGGTGCTGTTGCCGGTGAGGTTGACCCCCGGCTCGCGGCGGATCACGTCGGACAGGTCGTTGGCCGGCGGACGCTTGCGGATGTCCTCGGCGGTGATGATGGAAACCCCCGGGGCCTGCTTCAGCTCCTGCTCGGCGGTGCCGATCACGCGGGTTTCCTGCAGCTCCAGCGCCTGCTCGGCGGCTTCACCGACCTTTGCCCGGGCCTGCTCGGCGACGTCGTCGGCCAGCTCCAGCGTCTCGGCCTGGACCCAGGCCGGCGCAGAGGCGGCCAGCAGGGCCAGGGCGAAGGGGTTGAGGGTGAATCGCGGCTGCGTCATGGGGCACTCCTTGGGCAATCGGGCAGTCACGTGGGACGGGGCATGCCGATGCAGGCGGAGCGACCGCGCTAGTCTTCATTTGGCAGGCCCGAGTCGGACGCGGGTCGGCGCAAATGGTATTTATTCTTATTTGACAGTAAAGATCATTTACAAACTATACATTTTCCAAACGCAGGCACAGGCGCAAGCCCCGCGCGCCGTTCTCCGCCCACAGGTCACCACCCTGTGAGCGCAGGGTGCCGCGGGCGATGGCCAGGCCCAGGCCGAAGCCCTCGCCCCCCGGCCGGGCACTGCTGAGGCGGGTGAAGGGCCGGAAGATGGCTTCCAGCTGGGCCGGGTCCACGCCGCCGCCCTCATCCTCCAGCCACAGCTGCCAGTACTCATCCCCGCGCTGTGCACCGAGGCGGATCGTGCCGTCCGGCGGGGAATGGCGGATGGCGTTGCGCAGGCCGTTCTCCAGGGCCTGGGCCAGGCCGTTGAGGTTGCCGTGGACGCGGCAGTCCGTCGGCAGCTCGCAGCGCAGGCGCTCCGGCGGCCAGCCGCTTTCGAAGCAGGCGTCCTCGCTGAGCACGGCCCACAGCGAGGCCACGTCGATCACCTCCCGTGGCAGCTGCGGGCGCTCGGTGTCCAGCCACACCAGCTCCAGGGTGTCGTCCACCAGCTTCTGCATGCACTGCACCTCGCGCTCCAGGCGCTGGCGCAGTTGGCCGATCTCCAGCTCGCTCTCCCCCGCCACCCGCAGCCGGCTCAGCGGCGTGCGCAGCTCGTGGGAGAGGTCGCAAAGCAATTGGCGCTGGTGCTCCACCGTGGTTTCCAGGCGCTCGGCCATGTGGTCGAAGGCCCGGGCCAGCTCGCCCAGTTCATCGCGACGGCGGCTGACCTCGGGTGAAACCCGGGTGGACAGGTGGTTGCCGCGCAGCGCGTTGGCCTGCTCGCGCAGGTGACGCAACGGGGCGAGCAGCAGGCGGTACAGCCCGACGCAGAGGAGGAAGGCCAGGGCCCCCGGCACCACGCCGTGGATCACGAAGCGCGCCAGCAGGCTGAACCCGCCGGGCAGGTAGCGCTCGGGCAGGCGCATCACCAGCTGGCCGGCATCCGGTGCCTCGGGGAACGGCAGGCTGAGGATCGGCAGCCCGCCACTGCGCTTGCTCATGGGCCAGTCGACGCGCCGCATGAAGGTCAGGCGCCCATACTCCTCTGCGTTCAGCGGGCGACTGCCGAGGCTGCGCAGGTCGGGCCCCACCACCACGGCCCAATCCGGTTCGCGGGCCTGGTGGCGCTCCAGCCAGCGGTCCACACCGGCCCGGCCGTCGCGCCGCCAGGCCTGCTCGGCCTCCGCGGCGTAGTGGTTGAGCCGGGCCTGGGCAGCCTCGGTGAGGTGGTAGCTCTGCAACTCGACGTACTCGCCCCAGGCGCGGGCGAGCCAGATCACCAGCACGCTGAAGGCCACCAGCAACACCGCGAGGGGCCAGAACAGCGAACGCCGCCCGGGCATGTCAGGCGTCCTGCCGGGTGAACAGGTAGCCCTTGCCCCAGGCCGTTTCCACACGGCCGTTGGTGTAGCCGGCGGCAACGAGCTTGCGGCGGATGTGGCTGACGTGCATGTCCAGGCTGCGGTCGTGCTGGGAATAGGCCCGGTGCAGCACCTGCTGATAAAGGAAGGCCTTGCTGAGCACCTCCTCGGCGTGGCGGACCAGGGTCTCCAGCAGGCGGTACTCGGTGCCGGTAAGCCCGGCCCAGTTGCCCTCGCAGGCGACATCGCCCTTGACGTCATCGAACTGCAGGCCTGGCTCCTCCAGCGCTGCGGCGGTGACCGCGCCCCGGCGCTCATAGGCCACCCGGCGCAACACTGCGTCGACGCGCACCTGCAGCTCCACCAGGCTGAAGGGCTTGGGCAGGTAGTCGTCGGCGCCCCGGCTGAAGCCGGCGATGCGGTCCTGCTCGGCGCCCAGGGCGGACATCAGGATCACCGGCACGCCACGCTCCCGGCGCAGCTCGCCGAGCACCTCCAGGCCGTTGCGCCCGGGCAGCAGGATGTCCAGCAGGATCAGGTCGAAGGGCTCGCGACGGGCCAGCCCGAGGCCGGCCTCGCCGTCGTGCTGCAGGACCACTTCGAAACCTCGGCGCCCGAGGTGGTCGGCCAGGTGGGCGGCCAGCACCGGGTCGTCCTCGATGGCCAGGATGCGGGCGGCCCCCGGCGAGCAATTGTTCATGACTTGCACCAGCGAATACGAAGCATTCCTAAAAGAGCGCGCATTCTGTCAAAACGGCAGGCAGATTCCCACCGGGCGAGTCGCTACACTTCGGGCACTTTCGTCTAAAGGATTCCGGCGTGTTCAAGGATCTCGGCATCAAGGGTCGCGTGCTGTTGCTGACCCTGCTCCCCACCAGCCTGTTGGCCATGGTGCTGGGCGGCTACTTCATCTGGGCCCAGCTTTCCGACATGCAGGCCCAGCTCCTGCAGCGCGGGCAGATGATCGCCGAGCAACTCGCGCCCCTGGCCGCCCCCGCCCTGGTGCGCGGCGACGGCCTGCTGCTGGAACGCATCGCCGACAACGCCCTGGACCAGCCCGACGTGCGCGCGGTGAGCTTCCTCAGCCTCGACCGGGTGCGCCTGGCCCACGCCGGGCCGAGCATGCTCAACGGCAGCCCGGACAACGACGGCAGCCACACCAGCCAGATCAGCAACACCGATGCCACGCGCTTCATGCTGCCGGTGTTCGAGCGCCACCGGGTGCTCGCCGGCGACGCGCCACCCGGCGAAGGTGACAAGGTGCTGGGCTGGGTGGAACTGGAGATGTCCCACCACGGCACCCTGTTGCGCGGCTACCGCAGCCTGTTCGCCAGCCTGATGCTGATCACCGCCGGCCTGGCCGTCACCGCGCTGCTGGCGCTGCGCATGAGCCACTCCATCAACGAACCGCTGCGGCGCATCAAGCAGGGTGTCGCGCTGCTCAAGGAAGGCCGCCTGGAAACCCGCCTGCCGCAACTGGGCAACCACGAGATGGACGAGCTGGCCGCCGGCATCAACCGCATGGCCGAGGCCCTGCAGAGCGCCCAGGAAGAGTTGCAGCACAACATCGACCAGGCCACTGAGGACGTGCGGCAGAACCTGGAGACCATCGAGATCCAGAACATCGAGCTGGACCTGGCGCGCAAGGAGGCCCTGGAGGCCAGCCGCATCAAGTCCGAGTTCCTCGCCAACATGAGCCACGAGATCCGCACGCCGCTCAACGGCATCCTCGGTTTCACCAACCTGCTGCAGAAGAGCGAGCTGTCGCCGCGCCAGCAGGACTACCTGGGCACCATCGAGCAGTCCGCCGAGAGCCTGCTGGGGATCATCAACGAGATCCTCGACTTCTCGAAGATCGAGGCCGGCAAGCTGGTGCTGGAGAACATCCCCTTCAACCTGCGCGACCTGATCCAGGACACCCTGACCATCCTCGCCCCGGCCGCCCACGAGAAGCGCCTGGAACTGGTCAGCCTGGTGTACCGCGACACCCCGGTGCACCTGATGGGCGACCCTCAGCGCCTCAAGCAGGTGCTGACCAACCTGGTGAGCAACGCCATCAAGTTCACCCGCGAGGGCACCATCGCCGTGCGGGCGATGCTCGAGGACGACAGCGAGCCGGACCTGGTACAGCTACGCATCAGCGTGCAGGACACCGGCATCGGCCTCTCCGACGAGGACCTGCGGGCGCTGTTCCAGGCCTTCACCCAGGCCGACAACTCGCTCTCGCGCCAGGCCGGCGGCACCGGCCTCGGGCTGGTCATCTCCAAGCGCCTGGTGGAACAGATGGGCGGCGAGATCGGTGTGGCCAGCACCCCGGGCGCGGGCTCGGAGTTCTGGATCAGCATCAGCCTGCCCAAGGCCCGCGACGATGCCGACGACCTGCCCAAGGCCACCCTGGCCGGGCGTCGTGCCATCGTCTTCGAGCCCCAGGAGCTGACCCGCCAGGCCCTGCGCCACCAGTTGGAGGACTGCGGCCTGGAAGTACTCGATGCGCCCAGCCTGGAGGCCCTGCTGGAGCAGGTCGCCGCCCAGCGCCAGGGGCCGCAGGCCATCGGCTTCGCCGTGCTGGCCGCGAGCACCGCGGAACTGCCGGCGGAGCGCCTCGCCCAATACATCTGGGACCTGGAACAACTGGGCTGCAAGAGCCTGGTGCTCTGCCCCACCACCGACCAGGCGCTGTACCACCCGGTGCTGCCCGACTCCCACAACCAGCTGCAGGCCAAGCCGGCCTGCACCCGCAAGCTGCACCGTGCCCTCAGCAGCCTGGTGGGGCCGCGCCCGGTCCGCGTGGAGGCGCCGATGCCGGTGGTGCAGCGGGCACCGCGCATCCTCTGCGTGGACGACAACCCGGCCAACCTGCTGCTGGTGAAGACCCTGCTCGGCGACATGGGCGCCGAGGTGACGGCGGTGGACAGCGGCTACGGTGCCGTGGACGCGGTGCGCCAGCAGACCTTCGACCTGGTGCTGATGGACGTGCAGATGCCCGGCATGGACGGGCGCCAGGCCACGGAGGAAATCCGCCGCCTGGAGGCCAACCACGAAACCAGCCCGGTGCCCATCGTCGCCCTCACCGCCCACGCCCTGGCCAACGAGAAGCGCGCCCTGTTGCAGGGCGGCATGGACGACTACCTGACCAAACCCATCGGCGAGCGCCAACTGGCCCAGGTGGTGCTGAAGTGGACCGGCCTGGCGCTCCAGGGCCCGGTAGCGGAGCGCCCCGCCGAGCCCGCCGCGCCCCAGGAGGAGCCAGCGGTGCTGGACCCGGAGGAAGGCCTGCGCCTGGCCGCCGGCAAGGCCGACCTCGCCGCCGACATGCTGGGCATGCTGCTGGCCTCCCTGGACGCCGACCGCCAGGCCATCCGCCAGGCGCTGGAGGCGGATGATCGCGCCACGCTGCTGGAGCGGGTGCACCGCCTGCATGGCGCGACGCGCTACTGCGGCGTGCCCCAGCTGCGGGCCGCCTGCCAGCGCAGCGAGACCCTGCTGAAGAAGAACGACCCGACCAGCCGCGAAGCCCTGGACGACCTGGACCGCGCCATCGAGCGCCTGGCGGCCGAGGCCGGCTGAGCTGACCTGGGGCAAGGCCCCGGCGGGAAGGGATTCCTAGACTCCGGGCACCTATAAAGGAGCGCCCATGCGAACCATCCTGTTCAGCACCCAGACCTACGACCGCGACAGCTTCCAGGCCTGTTCGTCCGACCTCGACCTGCACTTCCAGCCCGCCCGCCTGACCCTGGACACCGCCGCACTGGCCCAGGGCCATGCGGTGGTCTGTGCCTTCATCAACGACGACCTTTCCGCCCCGGTGCTGGAGTGCCTGGCCGAAGGCGGCACCCAGCTGATCGCCCTGCGCTCGGCCGGCTACAACCACGTCGACCTGCACGCCGCCCAGCAGCTGGGGCTCACGGTGGTACGGGTGCCGGCCTACTCGCCCCACGCCGTCGCCGAGCATGCGGTGGCGCTGGTCCTGGCCTTGAACCGGCGCCTGCACCGCGCCTACAACCGCACCCGCGAGGGCGATTTCAGCCTCCACGGGCTGACCGGCTTCGACCTGGTGGGCAAGCGCGTCGGGGTGGTGGGCACCGGGCAGATCGGCGAAGTGTTCGCCCGCATCATGGCCGGCTTCGGTTGCGCCCTGCTGGCCTACGACCCGTACCCCAACCCGGCGGTGGAAGCCCTGGGCGGGCGCTACGTGCCCCTGGACGAGCTGCTGGCCGAGAGCGACATCGTCAGCCTGCACTGCCCGCTGAACGACGGCACCCGCTACCTGGTCAACAGCCACAGCCTGCAGCGCATGAAGCGCGGCGCCATGCTGATCAACACCGGGCGCGGCGCGCTGGTGGAGACACCGGCGCTGATCGAGGCGCTGAAGAGCGGCCAACTGGGCTACCTGGGCCTGGATGTCTATGAAGAGGAGGCCAACCTGTTCTTCGAGGACCGTTCCGACCTGCCGCTGCAGGACGATGTGCTGGCCCGTCTGCTGACCTTCCCCAACGTGATCGTCACCGCTCACCAGGCCTTCCTCACCCGCGAGGCCCTGGCCGCCATCGCCCGCACCACCCTGGACAACATCAGCGCCTGGGCCAGCGGCGCGCCGGTGAACCGGGTCGAAGCCTGAGCCTGTGCGAAGGCGCCGCGGCGCGCCTTCGCAATCCGATGAAGACGCCTAGTCTGTTAGCATGCGCGTCGATTCCGGAGGACCCATGGCCGAACACGATTTCCGCTACACCCTGCTCAACCCCGCCCACACCCTCAACGAATGCCGCGCCCTCGCGCCGGGCCGCTACCAGGTCACCGGGGTCGGTGGCTCGGTGAAGGATGGCGACACCCTGCTGGTCACCCTGCGCGGCAGCCGCGAGCTGTCCATGCGCCTGGAGGTGGAGAAGGTCCGCCACCTGATCAACCCGCCCGGCCAGTGGCTGGCCGTGGCCAAGGGGCCGGCGTTCAAGGAGCTGTCGATCCTGCAGTGGAAGGTCGACTGCGACGCCTGCGGCAAGCGCCTGGACTTCGAATTCGCCGTGGACGCCAGCCTGGGCAAGCCCGCCGAGACACCCGCCGCCGAAGCGCGCATCGCCGAGCTGGGCTGGGCCAAGCGTGACGGTCGCCACCTCTGCCCCACCTGCCAGGAGACCGTGTGATGAAACGACTCGCCCTGCCGCTGGCCCTGGTCGGCGCCACCCTCGCCGGCTGCGCCACCGAAGGCCCCACCCTGGAAACCGAACGTACCTACCAGGTGGAGTGGATCGGTGAGCGCCCGCTGATCGACCGCAGCCACCTGACGCTGACCCTGGGCCACGATGGCCGCGCCTACGGCAATGCCGGCTGCAACCACTGGTTCGCCCCCTACACCCTGGAGGGCGAGCGCCTGAGCTTCGGTCCGGTGGGCAGCACCCGCAAGGCCTGTGCCCCAGCCCTGATGGAACAGGAACAGCGCTTCCTGGACTTCCTCCCCAACGTGCAGCGCTGGGACTTCTCGGCCACCGAGCAACTGCGCCTGTGGCCGGCCGAAGGCAAGGCCCTGCGCCTCTGGCCGGAGCGCTGAGTCGGCGTCAGAACAGGCTGAGCTGTTCGGCGGCGCCGCGCAGGTCCTGCAGGCGCACGCCGATGCCGATCAGCCGCACCGGGCGCTCGCCCCGCGCGAAGGCGGCGCCCAGCAACAACCGATAGCTGTCCAGGTCCCGCCCGGCCCCCGCCTGCTCCAGGGTGGTCTGGGTGAAATCGAGGAACTTCAGCTTCACGAACGGCTTGTCCGGCCGGTAGCTGGCATCCAGCCGCGCCAGGCGCCGTTCCAGCTCCTCATGCAGTGCCGGCAGGCGCTCCAGGCAGGCCGCCAGGTCCGGCAGGTCATGGTCGTAGGTGTTCTCCACGCTCAATGACTGGCGCCGGCTGTCCACCTGCACCGGGCGCTCGTCGTGCCCACGCGCCAGGTTGTAGAGGCGCTCGCCGAAGCTGCCGAACTCCCGCGCCAGTGCCGTCAGGCTCCATTCCCGCAGGTCCGAGCAGAGGTGCACGCCGAGGCGCCCGAGCTTGTCGGCCGTGACCTTGCCCACCCCATGCAGCTTCGCCACCGGCAGCTCGGCGACGAACGCCTCCACCTGGTCGGGGGTGATGACGAACAGGCCATCGGGCTTGCGCCAGTCGCTGGCGATCTTGGCGAGGAACTTGTTCGGCGCCACCCCGGCGGAGACGGTGATGCGCAGCTCCTGCCAGACCCGCCGGCGGATGTCCTGGGCGATGCGGGTGGCGCTGCCGCTGAAGTGCGGGCTGTCGGTGACGTCGAGGTAGGCCTCGTCCAGGGACAGCGGCTCGATGCGCTCGGTGTAGTCCCGGAGGATGCCGTGGATGGCCTTCGAGGCTTCGCGGTAGGCCTCGAAGCGCGGCTTGACGATCAGCAGGTCCGGGCACAGCTTCAGCGCGTGGCGCGAGGACATCGCCGAGCGCACGCCATAGGCCCGCGCCTCGTAGTTGCAGGTGGCGATCACCCCGCGACGATCCGCCGAGCCACCAACGGCCAGCGGCCGCCCCACGAGGCTGGGGTCGTCACGCATCTCGATGGAGGCGTAGAAGCAGTCGCAATCGATGTGGATGATCTTCCGCTGGCTCATGGAGGCGGCACGGGTCACGGCTGCGCAGGCGGGGCGCACGTCCATATGAAGGGAGGCGGATTCTAGCGGATTCGCGGCAAGGCGGCCCGGCCGCGTGAGGGCCGGGCCGGCGGGGTCAGGCAGGGCAGGCAGCCAGCGCGCGCTGGTAATGGGCGGGCCAGTCCCGGCGAGCCACCTCGTCGACGGCCCAGTGGCGCTGGTAGCAGGCCCAGGCACCGGCCTCATCCCCGAGCGACGGCAGGCTGGCCGGGTCGCTCCATAACAGCAGGCGCGCCAGGGCAGCGGCGAGCACATCGTCATGCTCCAGCGCGCTGTAGACCCGCTCGGCAATCGGCGGCACCTGCCGGGCATCGCACACCGCCACGGCCAGGTCGCGGGTCTGCGCCGCCCGCAGCACGCCACCGACCATCACCCCGTCGGGCAAGGCCCGCCAGTAACCCCGGCCCGGGCCACGGGCATCCCGCCGGGTCTGGAAGCCACTGGCGGCCAGGCCGCTGGCCAGCAGCAGCACCTCCGCCTCGCGCCCGGACAGGGTTTCGGGCAGCAGGGCCAATGCAGGGTGCAGGATGGTGCGACGGATCGCATCGAGCATGAGGAGTCCTCCGGAACGATTACGCAGTCGGGCTGGGCAAGAACCGCCAACCCTGACGAAAAAAGCCCCACTCAAGGAGTGGGGCTCGCCGGGAGAGGCGACGGCCGTACCGGGTACGACCGCCCGGCCAGTATCCCCACCGCCGGACACGCTTCAACGCCCGGATCGCCAATCAGAAATCTCCTACCCTTTTCTGACAACTTTCCCAGCCAGCCTCCCGCTAGCCTGCTCGGGTGCCTGGTAATGGAAGGACCGGCACCCTCGAGGCCGGTCCCTACCCCGTACCGGCCTCGAGGTCTTTCCTACCCCCTTGAGTAAACAATTCTCCCAGCTGCAGGCCATGTACCACGCGGGATGGAGCCGTTTCGACGCGCTAAGTTTCTGATGAAAAACCACTTTTTCAGAAATCAGTTGTTGACAGGGCCAGATTAATCGCTAGAATGCCGACCCACAGACGCGGGATGGAGCAGTCTGGTAGCTCGTCGGGCTCATAACCCGAAGGTCGTTGGTTCAAATCCAGCTCCCGCAACCAAACAAAGAAAGGCCACTCAAACGAGTGGCCTTTTCTTTTGTGGGGTGTTTTCCTCTACCGCCAGGAGCGCCAGGGAAAAATTGCACGCCGGGGCTTGGAACTTGAACGTCCAGCCCACATCCTGTGGCGCAAATTTCCATGAGGTGCTCGATGCGCGCCAGCCCCGCTACACCCGACGAATCCGCCCTGCCTGATGACGAGCAACCGGTCGACGCCAACCAGTTGCGCTGGCTCGACCGCCTGAGTGCCTACCGGCAACCCCTGGGGCTGGCCTTTACCCTCCTTCTCTTCACCATCGGCCTGGTGGCCTGCTGGCACCTGCTGCGCGAACTCGACCCCAACGCCCTGCGCGGTGCCCTGCACGACGTGCCGGTGAGCAGCCTGCTGGCGGCCGTCGGCGCCACGGCGGTGAGCTTCATGGCCCTGGTGGGCTACGAGTGGTCCGGCCTGCGCTTCGCCGGCGTGCGCATCCCACTGCCACGCATGGCCCTGGGCAGCTTCTGTGCCTCGGCCATCGGCAATGCCATCGGCCTCTCGGTGGTCACCGGCGGCTCGGTGCGCTACCGCCTCTATAGCCGCGACAACGTCAGTGCGCCCGATATCGCCCGGGTCACGGTGTTCGCCAGCCTGGCGCTGGGCTCGGCCCTGCCGCCGCTGGCAGCCGTTGCCGCGCTGAGCAACCTGGACGCGGCTTCCCAGGCGCTGCGCCTGGCCCCCTCGATGGTGGCGCTGATCGCCGGCGCCGTACTCGGCCTCACCCTGCTGGCGGTGTTCTGGTTCTCGCGCCTGCGCGAACCCGAAGCCCCGGTGCCCGGCTGCATCAGCGTGCGCCTGCTGGGCCGTGGGGTACGCCTGCCCGGCCTGGGCCTGTCGGGCCTGCAATTGCTGATCACCCTGGTGGACGTCTGCGCAGCCGCCAGCGTGCTCTACCTGCTGCTGCCGGAGGCGCCGCCCCTGGGCGCTTTCATGCTGGTGTACCTGCTGGCCCTGGCGGCCGGCGTACTCAGCCACGTGCCCGGTGGCGTCGGCGTGTTCGAAGCGGTGCTGCTGGCCGCCTTCGCCGGCCAGCTCGGTGCAGCCCCGCTGGCCGCTGCGCTGCTGCTCTATCGCCTCATTTATGTGGGGCTGCCGCTGGTAGTCGCTTGCATGCTGCTGCTGGTGAACGAAGCCCAGCGCTTCCTGCCGGCTGGCCGCCAGGCCATGCGCAGTGCCTCGGGCCTCGCGGCGCCGGTGCTGTCGTTGATGGTGTTCCTCTCCGGCGTGGTGCTGCTGTTCTCCGGCGCCACCCCGGCCATCGACACCCGCCTGGACGACCTCAGCTTCCTCATCCCCCACCGCCTGATCGACGCCTCGCACCTGGCCGCCAGCCTGGTGGGCGTGCTCTGCCTGCTGCTGGCCCACGGGCTGCGCCGGCGGCTGTCGGCAGCCTGGGCACTGACCCTGGTGCTGCTGGTGACCGGCGCGGTGCTGTCGATGCTCAAGGGCGTGGACTGGGAAGAGGCCACCCTGCTGCTGCTGACCGCCTCGCTGCTGGCGATGTTCCGCAGCGCCTTCTACCGCCCCAGCCGCCTGCTGGAGGTGCCGTTCTCCCCGGTGAACCTCGCTGCGGCCGCCTGCGTGCTGGCTGCGTCGATCTGGCTGATGTTCTTCGCCTACCAGGACGTGCCCTACAGCCGCGAGCTGTTCTGGCAGTTCGCCGTGGACGCCGACGCGCCGCGCACCCTGCGCGCCGCCCTGGGCAGCGGCCTGCTGCTGGCCGGCCTGGGCCTGGTGTGGCTGCTGCGTCCGGTGCCCCTGGTGATCCACGAACCCACCGAGGAAGAGCTGCTGAAGGCAGCGCGCATCGTCCGTGGCTCCGCCCAGCCCGATGGCGGCCTGGTGCTGACCGGCGACAAGGCCCTGCTGTTCCACCCGGAGGAAGACGCCTTCCTGATGTTCGCCCGCCGTGGCCGCAGCCTGGTGGCGCTATTCGACCCCATCGGCAAGGCCAACCACCGCGCCGAGCTGATCTGGCAGTTCCGCGACCTGTGCGACGTGCACCACGCCCGTCCGGTGTTCTACCAGGTGCGCGCGGAGAACCTGCCCTACTACATGGACATCGGCCTCAGCGCCCTGAAGCTCGGCGAGGAGGCCCGCGTGGACCTGCGCCGCTTCGACCTGGACGCCAAGAACAAGGCCATGAAGGACCTGCGCTACACCCTCAGCCGGGGCCAGCGCGACGGCCTGACCCTGGCCTTCCACGAAGCGGGCGAAGCGCCCATCGAAGCGCTGCGGGAAATCTCCGATGCCTGGATGCAGGGCAAGAACGTGCGCGAGAAAGGCTTCTCCCTGGGCCGCTTCGACCCGGACTACCTGAAGTACTTCCGCATCGCCGTGGTGTCCTTCGAAGGCCGCCCCATGGCCTTTGCCAACCTGCTGGAGACCGACAGCCAGGAGCTGGCCAGCCTGGATCTGATGCGGGTGCACCCGGAAGCGCCGAAGCTGACCATGGAATTCCTCATGCTCAACCTGCTGCTGCACTTCAAGGAGCGGGGCGTGGAGCGCTTCAGCCTCGGCATGGTGCCGTTGGCCGGCCTGCAGCCCCGTCGCGGCGCGCCGTTGACCCAGCGCCTCGGCGCCCTGGTGTTCCGCCGTGGCGAGCAGTTCTACAACTTCCAGGGGCTGCGCCGCTTCAAGGACAAGTTCCAGCCGGACTGGGAGCCCCGCTACATGGCCGTACCGCCGGGCCTTGACCCCCTGGTGGCACTGGCCGATACCGCAGCCCTGATCGCGGGCGGCTTCACTGGACTGGTCAAACGCTGAGGGACCCATGCTCAAACGCCACTGGCACCGCCTGCTGATCATCTTCCTCGTGCTCGTGGTGGGCACCGCCTTGCTGCTGTGGGGCCGCCCCTCGCCGCAAGCCCGGGTGGAACAACGCACCCTGGCCGACGGCAGCCGCGCCACCATCGCCCTGCCCCCGGGCGAGACCCGTGCCCGCGTGCTGCTGGTGGTGGACGCCAAGCAACAGCTGAACGAGGCCCAGTTGCTGACCCTGGCCCAGGACGGCGGCGCACGCCTCGTCCAGCTGCAACTGCCCGCTGACAACTGCGATGCCCAGCAGCACCTGCTGGGCCTGGCCCGCACCGTGCTGGAAGGCGACCCGACCCTGGTGGCCGGCATCGGGCCGGGTGCAGCCTTCGCCTGGCGCTGGCTGGCCGGCCAGGGCAACGACCAGGCCCGCGCCCTATCCATCGACTTCAGCCTCGACCAGCCCGATTGCAGCGCCCCGCTGCCCAAGGCAGCGCCCCACGGCCACTGGACCATCGCCTGGAACGACAACCCGGACGACCCCAGCGCGGCCTTCGCCCGTGACCAGGCCAACGCCGATACCGGCATCAGCGACTACGACACCAGCCTGCCCGAGCTGCTCAACGAGCGCCTGCGCAGCCTGCTGGAAGGCGGTGGCAGCCAGATGCCGGTGGTGGAAGTGCCGGCGGACCATCCCTCCGACACCGTCACCCTGTTCTATTCCGGCGACGGCGGCTGGCGCGACCTGGACCGCGCCGTGGCCGAAGAAATGGCCAAGCTCGATCACTCCGTGGTCGGCATCGACGCGCTGCGCTATTTCTGGCAGCACAAGAGCCCCGAGCAGGGCGCAGCCGACCTCAGCCGCCTGATGAAGCGCTACCGCGAGCAATGGGGCGCCAAGCGCTTCGTCCTGGCGGGCTACTCCTTCGGCGCCGACGTGTTGCCGGCCTTCTACAACCGCCTGCCCAAAACCGACCAGCAGCAGGTGGACGCCATCCTGCTGCTGGCCCTGGCCCGCAGCGGCAGCTTCGAGATCGAAGTGCAGGGCTGGCTGGGCAAGGCCGGCCAGGAAGCGGCCACCGGCCCGGAACTGGCCAAGCTGCCGCCGGAGAAGGTGCTCTGCGTGTACGGCAAGGACGAAGCCAAGGACAGCGGCTGCACCCAGCCCGGCGCCATCGGCGAAGTGCTGGGCCTGCCCGGCGGCCACCACTACGACGAAAACTACCCGGCCCTGGCCGAGCGCCTGGTCAAGGCCATCGCCAAGCGCCAGGCCAAGCCCTGACCCCTCCGCCGCCCCGCCCAGGGGCGGCGAATCCCCCGTTCTTTGACCTGCTTCATTTTCACTTAAGGCCCAGCCGCTAAGCTGAGGACAAGCCCGCCACCACGATGCGGGACAACAAGGAGCCGTGATGACCACCCAGACCTCCCGCTACGGGAAACTTTCCATCGCCATGCACTGGCTGATGCTGCTGCTGATCGCCGCCGTCTACGCCACCATCGAGCTGAAGGGCAACTTCCCCAAAGGCAGCGAGACCCGCGAACTGCTCAAGCAATGGCACTTCATGCTGGGCCTTTCGGTATTTGCCCTGGTGTTCGTGCGCATCGCCGCACGCTTCCTCTCGCCTACCCCGCCGATCACCCCTAATCCGCCGGCCTGGCAGAACGCCCTGGCGAAGCTGATGCACCTGGCGCTGTACGGCCTGATGCTGGGCCTGCCGTTCGCCGGCTGGCTGATCCTCAGCGCCGCCGGCAAGCCGATCCCTTTCTTCGGCCTGGAACTGCCGCCGCTGATCGGCAAGAACCCCGACCTCGCCGGGCAGATCAAGGAGCTGCACGAGACCGTGGCCGTTCTCGGTTACTGGCTGATCGGCCTGCACGCGGTGGCCGCGCTGTTCCACCACTTCATCAGCAAGGACGACACCGTGCGGCGCATGCTGCCCGGCCGCGGCTGATCGTCACCCCATGAAAAAGCCCGGGCCATGCCCGGGCTTTTTCGTTGTGGCGAACCTCGTCGCCGGCTAGATCTCCACCTGGGTACCCAGCTCGATCACCCGGTTCAGCGGCAGGTTGAAGTAGCGCAGGTTGCCGTTGGCATTCTTCAGCAGGAAGGCGAACAGCGCCTCGCGCCACAGCGCCATGCCGATCAGCTTGGAAGGGATCACCGTCTCGCGGCTGAGGAAGTAGGTGGTGCGCATCGGGCTGAAGTCCAGGTCGTTGAGGTGGCACAGCTTGAGCGCCTGGGGAATGTCCGGGTCTTCGATGAAGCCGAAATGCAGCAGCACCCGGAAGAAGCCCTCGCCATAGGCGTCCACCTCGAAGCGCCGCTCCGGCGCCACGCGCGGGCTGTCTTCGTTGACCACCGTGAGCAGCACCACCTGCTCGTGCAGCACCTGGTTGTGCAGCAGGTTGTGCAGCAGCGCATGGGGCACCGCATCGGAGCGGGCGGTGAGGAACACCGCCGTGCCCTGTACGCGGTGCGGCGGCTGCGAGCGGATGCTGGCGATGAACAGCGGCAGCGGCAGCGAACCCTCGTCGAGACGCTCCACCAGCAGTTGGCGGCCGCGCTTCCAGGTGGTCATCAGGATGAACAGCGCGATGCCGGCGATCACCGGGAAGGCACCGCCCTGGATGACCTTGGGCAGGTTGGCGGCGAAGAACAGGCTGTCCACCAGCAGCATCATCAGGAAGAACGGAATGGCCATCCACATCGGCCATTTCCACAGCAGCCAGATCACCACGCCCATCAGCAGCGTGGTCATCAGCATGGTGCCGGTCACCGCCACGCCGTAGGCCGAGGCCAGGGCCGCAGAAGACTCGAAGCCCAGCACCAGCAGCACCACGCCCACCATCAGCGCCCAGTTCACGGCGGCGATGTAGATCTGCCCCTGCTCCTGGCTGGAGGTGTGCTGGATGAACATGCGCGGCACGTAGCCCAGCTGGATGGCCTGGCGGGTCAGGGAGAAGGCACCGGAGATCACCGCCTGGGAGGCGATGACGGTGGCGGCCGTGGACAGCGCCACCAGCGGCACCAGCGCCCAACTGGGCGCCGTCAGGTAGAAGGGGTTACGCGCGGCTTCCGGGTTGACCAGGATGGTCGCGCCCTGGCCGAAGTAGTTCAGCACCAGCGCCGGCAATACCAGGGCGAACCAGGCCCGAGCGATGGGCTTGCGGCCAAAGTGGCCCATGTCGGCGTAGAGCGCCTCGGCACCGGTCAGCGCCAGCACCGTGGCGCCGAGGATGGCCACGCCGATGCCCGGGTGGGAGATGAAGAAATTCACCGCCCAGGCCGGGTTCATCGCCTTGAGCACTTCCGGCTGCTGGGCGACGCCGTAGATGCCCAGGGCGGTCAGCGCCAGGAACCAGGCCACCATCACCGGGCCGAAGAGGATGCCGATGCGCGCCGTACCGTGCTTCTGGATCAGGAACAGGCCCACCAGCACCACCAGCGACAGCGGCACCACCCAGTGCTCCAGGCCGTCGAAGGCGATCTCCAGGCCCTCGATGGCCGAGAGCACCGAGATGGCTGGGGTGATCATGCTGTCGCCATAGAACAGCGCAGCGCCGATCAGGCCGGCCGCCACCACCATGGCCTGCAGGCGGCGGCGCCCGGTGGCGGCACGACGGGCCAGCGCCGAAAGCGCCATGACGCCGCCCTCGCCTTCGTTATCGGCCCGCAGAACGAAGATCACGTACTTGATGGAGACCACCCAGATCAGCGACCAGAAGATCAGCGACAGCACGCCCAGCACGCCATCGTGGTTGGCCTGCACGCCATAGCCGCCGATGAAGACTTCCTTGAGGGTGTACAGCGGGCTGGTGCCGATATCGCCGTAGCACACCCCGACGGCGCCGACCATCAGGCCGACGGCGGAGCTCGAGTGGGGGTGTTGTTCCTGCTCAGCGGTCCCGGTGCTTGCATCGGACATGTAACAAAATCCCTCAGACAAAATTCGGCGCATCCTGCTCTCACCCCAATCGGGTTGCAAGAGCCGGTCATTTTCATTCCCGCTGACTATAGGCCGTATTCCCCGGGACGCCCGCTGGCAGGGCCTGGGCATGCACCTGCGACGACTTGCCTCGGAGAGGCTGTTCAAGTGTGTAGGCCGCCGCTAGAATTGCGCACTTTTTGATCAGAGGCGCCCCCAAGGTGCCCTTCCGAGGTTAGCCCCCATGACCACCGCAACACCCAAAGTCGGATTCATCTCCCTCGGCTGCCCCAAGGCGACCGTCGACTCCGAGCGCATCCTCACCCAGCTGCGCATGGAGGGTTACGAGATCGTTCCGACCTACCAGGACGCCGACGTCGTGGTGGTCAACACCTGCGGGTTCATCGACAGCGCCAAGGCCGAATCCCTGGACGCCATCGGCGAGGCACTCTCGGAGAACGGCAAGGTGATCGTCACCGGCTGCATGGGCGTGGCCGAGCACAGCATCCGTGACGTGCACCCGAGCGTGCTGGCCGTGACCGGCCCGCAGCAGTACGAGCAGGTGGTCAACGCCGTGCACGAAGTGGTGCCGCCGAAGACCGAGCACAACCCGCTGATCGACCTGGTTCCGCCCCAGGGCATCAAGCTGACTCCGCGCCACTACGCCTACCTGAAGATTTCCGAAGGCTGCAACCACAGCTGCAGCTTCTGCATCATCCCCTCCATGCGCGGCAAGCTGGTCAGCCGTCCGGTGGGCGACGTGCTCTCCGAGGCCGAGCGCCTGGTGAAGGCCGGCGTGAAGGAACTGCTGGTGATCTCCCAGGACACCAGCGCCTACGGCGTGGACCTCAAGTACAAGCTGGACTTCTGGAACGGCCAGCCGGTGAAGACCCGCATGCTGGAGCTGTGCGAGGCGCTCTCGGCCATGGGCGTGTGGGTGCGCCTGCACTACGTGTACCCGTACCCGAACGTGGACGACGTGATCCCGCTGATGGCCGCCGGCAAGCTGCTGCCCTACCTGGACATCCCCTTCCAGCACGCCAGCCCGAACGTGCTCAAGGCCATGAAGCGCCCGGCCTTCGAGGACAAGACCCTGGCCCGCATCAAGAAGTGGCGCGAGATCTGCCCCGAGCTGACCATCCGCTCCACCTTCATCGTCGGCTTCCCCGGCGAGACCGAAGAGGACTTCCAGTACCTGCTGGACTGGCTGACCGAAGCCCAGCTGGACCGCGTCGGCTGCTTCCAGTACTCCCCGGTGGACGGCGCCCCGGCCAACGACCTGGGCCTGGAGCCGGTGCCGGACGACATCAAGCAGGACCGCTGGGACCGCTTCATGGCGCACCAGCAGGCCATCTCCGCTGCACGCCTGCAGCGCAAGATCGGCCAGGAGATGGACGTGCTGGTGGACGAGGTGGACCACGAAGGCGCCGTGGCCCGTTCCTGGGCCGATGCCCCGGAGATCGACGGCAGCGTGTTCATCGACAACCCCAACCTGAAGCCGGGCGAGAAGGTCCGCGTGCGGGTGGTGGACGCCGACGAGTACGACCTGTGGGCCGAGTGCATCTGACCCCCGCGATCAGCTGACAAACGCCGCGACGCCCCCAGGGCTCGCGGCGTTTTCGTTTCCATGGGGGCTGGAATGGCCGTGCATTCCCCGTCTCGATGATGGCTTTGCCGCCGCCCGCCAGCGGCTAGGGTAAGGCCCTCACCCACTGACGAGGCTCACCCCATGGAGAAGTACTTCAGCCTGAAAGGCCGCACGGCACTGGTCACCGGCGGCACCCGCGGCATCGGCCGGATGATCGCCCAGGGCCTGCTGGAAGCCGGCGCCCGCGTGTTCATCTGCGCCCGCAACGCCGAGGCGTGCGCGGAAGCCGCCACCGAACTCTCGGCCTTCGGCGAATGCGTCGGGCTGGCGGCGGACCTCTCCAGCGAAGAAGGCGCGCGTGCCCTGGCCGAAACCCTGGGCAGGCAGGTCGGGCAGCTGGACATCCTCGTCAACAACGCCGGTACCACCTGGGGCGCGCCGCTGGAAAGCTACCCGGTCAAGGGCTGGGAGAAGGTCATGCAGCTCAACGTGACGGCCGTCTTCAGCTGCATCCAGCAGTTGCTGCCGCTGCTGCGCAAGGCCGGCACCGCGGCCAGCCCGGCGCGGGTCATCAACATCGGCTCGGTGGCGGGGATCACCGCCATGGGCGAGCAGGCCTACGCCTATGGCCCCAGCAAGGCAGCGCTGCACCAACTGTCGCGCATGCTGGCCCATGAGCTGGTGAAGGAACACATCAACGTCAACGTCATCGCCCCCGGCCGCTTCCCGAGCAAAATGACCCGCTTCATCGCCCAGGACGACGATGCCCTGGCGGCGGACGTTGCCCTCATCCCCATGCAGCGCTGGGGCCGCGAAGAGGAGATGAGCGCCCTGGCCATCGCCCTGGCCGGCACCGCCGGGGCCTACATGACCGGGGCCATCATCCCCATCGACGGCGGCTTCCACCTCTGAGGCCCGAGCCGGGCGCTGCGCACCTGCGCGCGCCCACGGCTTGCACCTGGCGAATGCCGGCGCAGGCAGGAAGGCGAAGCACGAAAAAAGCCTGGTCCAGGTGGAGTAAATGGGCCACTTGAGGGCGCCTTCAGCGCTGCAGCGGCGGCGTGGCCAGTGTTTCAACAACCTGCTAGGGTAGCCGCGCATTCTTCCCGGAACCCCACCATGCGTGCCCTGCTGCTGTGCCTCGCCCTGCTCCCTGCCCTGCCGGCCCTTGCCGCGCCGGCGCCGTTCTATGTCTGGCAGAGCACGCTGGACGGCCGCTTCACCTGCGCCCAGGTGCAGCCCGGCGAGGGCTGGGTGCGCCACAGCGGCCCCTACCGCGACGCCGGGTGCCGGGTGCCCCAGGGCGCACCGATCCGCAGCCGCTGAGTCACACGCCATGCAGCACCTGGTTTCCCCGGTCGGCATCCTGCGGTCCTGCTTCAAGGAAAAATTCGCCATTCCCCGCCAGCCCCAGCTCGCCCCGGCCGCCCGTGGCGTGCTGGAGCTGCTGCCACCCTTCGATGGCGGCGAGGCGGTGGCGGGCCTGGAGCAGGTGAGCCATGTGTGGCTGCTGTTCCTCTTCCATCAGGCGCTGGAGGACACACCGCGCCTGAAGGTGCGCCCGCCCCGCCTGGGCGGCAACCAGACCCTGGGGGTCTTCGCCAGCCGCGCCACGCACCGCCCCAACGGCATCGGCCAGTCGGTGGTGAAGCTGGACAAGGTGGAAGCCGGCCGGCTCTGGCTGTCGGGCATTGACCTGCTGGACGGGACGCCGGTGCTCGACATCAAGCCCTACGTGCCCTACGCCGACTGCCAGCTGGACGCACGCAACGGCATCGCTGCGGCCCCGCCGGAACTGATTCCGGTGGAATGGACGCCCGAAGCCCTGGCCCAGGCCCGACTCGAAGGCGAGCGCCTGGGTGAGCCGCTGGTGGCGCTGGTGGAGCAGTGCCTGGCCCAGGACCCCCGCCCGGCCTACCAGAAGCCCCAGCCGGAGCGCCGCTATGGCGCGCGCCTGTGGGACGTGGACGTGCGCTGGCACTACCCCGAGGCTGGCCGCATCCGCGTGCTGGAGATCGCACGCGGAGCGGACGCCTGAGGCGACTCAGCGAAAGGGGTTGAGGGCCAGCGCATCGGCCTCGAAGCAGTCCTGCCGGAGAATCAGCGGCTCCACCAGCGGTCGGCTCGCCAGGAAGTGCGGCGTCTGCATGTGGGCCTCGAACGCCGCTTCGTCGGTGTACACCTCGTAGAGCCACACCCGATCCGGATCACTGCGGTCACGCAGCACGTCGAACACCAGGCAACCCGGTTCATCCCGCACGGAGGCGGCGGCATTGATGCGCATCGCTTCCATGAAGGCCTCCAGGCTTCCGGGTTTCAGTTGGGTCTTGAGCAGCAGGCAGTACATGGGTGAGTCCTTTTTGTCTTATATTCTCGAAAAATTGTATACAAAAAAGAGTGCCATCACATGTCCAACCGCCCTGCCCGGCTCAACGGCCTGCGCCACATCGCCCTGCTGGTTCCGGATCTCGAGGCGTGCGAGCGCTTCTACGTCGATGTCCTGGGCATGGAGGTATTGCACCGTGCCCACGAGGACCTGGTCTACCTCACCTGCGGCAACGACAACCTGTCCCTGGGGCGCGCCACGGTGCCGAGCCACGGCGCGCAGGCGGTGGACCATTTCGGTTTCGTGGTGGACAGCCTGGAAGACCTGGAGGCCTGGTACCGCTACCTGAAGGACCAGGGCGTCACGCTGCTGGACCGCCCCTTCGCCCATGGCGACGGCACCCACAGCTTCCACTTGCTGGACCCGGCCGGGAACAAGGTCCAGCCGATCTACCACCCTGCCCTGTCCGGCCAGCGCTTCAGCCTGCCGGGCTGAAACGAAAAAGCCCGCCGGATGGCGGGCTTCTCGTTAGGCGCGGCGCGGGATCACTTCTCGACGAAGGCGCGCTCGATCAGGTAGTCACCCGGCTCACGCATGCGCGGCGATACCTTCAGGCCGAAGCTGTCGAGCACCTGGCTGGTCTCGTCGAGCATGCTCGGGCTGCCGCAGATCATGGCGCGGTCGTCCTGCGGGTTGATCGGCGGCAGGCCGATGTCGCGGAACAGCTTGCCACTGCGCATAAGGTCGGTCAGGCGGCCCTGGTTCTCGAAGGGCTCGCGGGTGACGGTGGGGTAGTAGATCAGCTTCTCTTTCACCGCCTCGCCGAAGAACTCGTTCTGCGGCAGGTGCTCGGTGATGAATTCGCGGTAGGCCACTTCGTTCACGTAGCGCACGCCGTGCACGAGGATGACCTTCTCGAAGCGCTCGTAGGTCTCCGGGTCCTGGATCACGCTCATGAAGGGCGCGAGGCCGGTGCCGGTGCTCAGCAGGTAGAGGTGCTTGCCCGGGTTCAGGTCATCGAGGACCAGGGTGCCGGTGGGCTTCTTGCTGATGATGATCTCGTCGCCTTCCTTCAGGTGCTGCAGCTGGGAGGTCAGCGGGCCGTCCGGCACCTTGATGCTGAAGAACTCCAGGTGCTCTTCCCAGTTCGGGCTGGCGATGGAATAGGCGCGCATGAGCGGACGGCCGTTGGGCTGCTGCAGGCCGATCATGACGAACTGGCCGTTCTCGAAGCGCAGGCCCGGGTCGCGGGTGCACTTGAAGCTGAACAGCGTGTCGTTCCAGTGATGAACGCTGAGGACGCGCTCGGAGTTGAAGTTGCTCATGTTTCCGGAAGCTCCGAAGAGGGAATGTCGCCAGCGCCGCTTGGGCGCAATTGCGCGGCATTGTAGTGATCGCCACAATATCTGTTAACTGGATTATCAAGATATAGGTTATCGGTTATATCGATATGCGTTTCACACTCCGTCAATTGCAGGTTTTCGTCAGCGTCGCCCAGCAAGGCAGCGTCTCTCGCGCAGCCGAATCGCTGTCCCTTTCACAATCGGCGGCCAGCACCTCGCTGACCGAGCTGGAGCGGCAGTCTGGCTGCCAGTTGTTCGACCGTGTCGGCAAGCGCCTCAGCCTCAATGCGCTGGGCCACCAGTTGCTGCCCCAGGCGGTCGCCCTGCTGGATCAGGCCCGGGAGATCGAGGACCTGCTCAACGGCAAGAGCGGCTTCGGTTCGCTGGCGGTAGGCGCCACCCTGACGGTGGGCAACTACCTGGCGACCCTGCTGATCGGCAGCTTCATGCAGCGTCACCCGGAGTGCCAGGTGAGCCTGCACGTGCAGAACACGGCGAATATCGTCCAGCAGATCGCCCACTACGAACTTGATCTGGGTCTAATCGAAGGCGATTGCCAGCACCCGGACATCGAGGTCCTGCCCTGGGTGGAGGACGAACTGGTGGTGTTCTGCGCCCCCGGCCATCGCCTGGCCCAACAGCAGCCGGTGAGCCTGGACGAGCTGTGCCGGGAGGCGTGGATCCTCCGCGAGCAGGGCTCCGGTACGCGCCTGACCTTCGACCAGGCCATGCGTCATCACCCGGTGCCACTGAACATCCGCCTGGAGCTGGAGCACACCGAAGCGATCAAGCGCGCGGTGGAGTCGGGACTGGGCATCAGCTGCATCTCGCGCCTGGCGCTGCGCGATGCCTTCCGCCGGGGCAGCCTGGTGCCGCTGGAAACCCCGGGGATCGACCTGCGTCGGCAGTTCTATTTCATCTGGCACCGGCAGAAGTACCAGACGGCGGCCATGCGCGAGTTCCTCGAACAGTGCCGCGAACTCACGGTGGGGGTACGGCGCAGCGACGAGATTGTGCTGCCCGAGATCCCCTGATCAGCCCAGCAGGATGGTGGCCCAGACCGAGCCGATGAGCGTCAGGGCGACGAACTGGGCGGCGCTGCCCATGTCCTTGGCGTTCTTGGACAGCGGGTGGCGGTCCAGGGAGATGCGGTCGATGGCCGCCTCCACCGCCGAGTTGAGCAGCTCGACGATCAGGGCCAGCAGGCACACGCCGATCATCAGCGCCCGCTCGCCGCGGCTGACATCGAAGAAGAACGCCACCGGAATCAGCACGACGTTGAGCAGCACCAGCTGGCGGAACGCGGCTTCACCGGTGAAGGCGGCACGCAGGCCATCGAAGGAATAGCCGGCGGCGTTGAGGATACGTTTGAGGCCGGTCTGGCCTTTGAATGGCGACATGGGAAGGCTGGCTGTTTGAAAGGAGCGCGCAGCCTAGCGCGGCGCGTCTCAAATTTGCGTGAAAAGGCCGGCGTCAGGCCGGCGGAATCGATTCCATCTGTTGCAGCAGCAAAGCGGCCTGGGTACGGGTCCGCACGCCGAGCTTGCGGAAGATCGCCGTGACGTGGGCCTTCACCGTGGCCTCGGACACATTCAGCTCGAAGGCGATCTGCTTGTTCAGCAGGCCTTCGCAGACCATGGTCAGCACGCGGAACTGCTGGGGTGTGAGACTGGCCAGGCCGGCACTGGCGGCACGGGCCTCGTCGGACACGACCACCGCCTCGTCTGCTTGCGGCGGCCACCAGGCATCGCCATCGAGCACGGCACGCACGGCCGACTGGATGACTTCGAGCGGGCTGGACTTGGGAATGAAGCCGCTGGCGCCGAACTCCCGCGCCCGCACCACGACCGATGCCTCCTCCTGGGCGGAGATCATCACCACCGGGATCTGCGGATACTGGCCGCGCAACAGCACCAGGCCGGAGAAGCCGTAGGCGCCGGGCATGTTCAGGTCCAGCAGGACCAGGTCCCAGTCACTCTTCTGCGCCAGGCGCTCCTCGAGTTCGGCAATGCTGGCCACTTCCACCAGACTCACATCCTGGCCCAGCCCCAGGGTCAGGGCCTGGTGCAGGGCGCTGCGAAACAGCGGGTGATCGTCGGCGATGAGGATGTCGTAAGCGGCCATCGAGGGGTCCTTTTCTGGCGGGCCCCACCGCCCTGGCGGCGATTGGAGGGCCCTGGCGGCTAATGGGCGGCCGTGGAGCGGCGCCCAGCATGCCGACCCTCGGCGGGGTGGTCAAGCGGCCATCTTTGCGTCAGAGTCTTGGCCTTTTGACTGCCGAGAAGTCCCATGCGAAGCCAAGCCCTGCGCGCCGACATCCTGATGCTGATCACCGCCGCCATCTGGGGCGCTGCGTTCGTGGCACAACGGCTCGGCATGGATGCCATCGGCCCCTTCCTCTATACCGGCCTGCGCTTCGCACTCGGTGCCCTGGTGCTGCTGCCGCTGCTCTACCTGCTGCCACGTGGCGAACACCATGAGCCGATGAACCGGGGCCTGCTGCTGGGCGGTGTGCTGATGGGGCTGGCCCTGTCCCTGGGCATCAACCTGCAGCAGGTGGGCCTGCTGTTCACCAGCGTGACCAACTCCGGCTTCATTACCGGCCTGTACGTGATCATCGTGCCGCTGCTGGGGCTGTTGCTGGGCCATCGCACCGGCATGGGCACCTGGATCGGCGCGCTGCTGGCGGTGGGCGGCATGTTCCTGCTCAGCGTCGGTGACAACTTCCAGGTGGCGCGGGGCGACTGGCTGCAACTGGCGGGTGCGGTGGTCTGGGGTGTGCACGTGCTGCTGGTGGGGTTCTTTGCCAGCCGCCACGACCCGGTGCGACTGGCCATCCTGCAGTTCATCACCTGTGCGGTGATCAGCCTGGCCCTGGCCCTGGTGCTGGAAGACATCCGCCTGGACGCCATCGTCTCGGCCGGCCCGGCCATCCTCTATGGCGGGGTGATCGCCGTGGCCATCGGCTACACCCTGCAGGTGGTGGCGCAGAAGCATGCGATTGCCTCCCACGCGGCCATCATCCTGTCCCTGGAGGCGGTGTTCGCCGCCATCGCCGGTGCCCTCATGCTCAGCGAGTCCCTGCATGCGCGGGGCTACCTGGGCTGTGCGCTGATGTTCGTCGGCATGCTGGTGGCGCAGCTCTGGCCGCAGCGCCACGAGGCTCAGAGGTAAGGACGCAGCGCCTGGTGCGCCGGGCTCTCCAGGTCCAGCGGCAGGGCGTGCTTGGCGCCCAGGTAACGCTCGGTGAACAGGTCCAGGTACGCATCCAGCGCGCCGGCGGCCTGTGAGTCACCGCCCAGTTCCAGGCACAGCGCGGCCACCTCGGCCGTGCACAGGTGCTCGTCACGCTTGGAGCGGCGCAGGCGGTAGCGGGAGATCTGCTCCGGGCGCAGGCTCAGCACCGGGAAACGGTCCAGGTACGGGCTCTTGCGGAACATCTTGCGAGCCTCCGTCCAGGTTGCATCCAGCAGGATGAACAGCGGTCGCTTGCCTGGCTCGACCGCCACCTCCTCCACCACCCGCTCCGGCTCGGCGTATTCCCCCGGGAACACCACGTACGGCTGCCACTGGGGATCGTTCAGCAGGGCCTCGGCTGCCGGGTCGAGGGCGATCCGCGACCATTCGAAGGCGGCGGTATCGGCCACCACGTCGGCGATCAGCCAGCCGGTGTTGCTCGGTTTGAGCGGCTCCGAGTAGTACATGAACAGGCACATCCCGGCGTTGGCCGGCACCTGCGGACGCTGGTCGCAGAAGCAGTAGGCGGGAATCACCCGGCAACGCGGACAGCGGGGGGCGCGGGAGCCGCGGGCAACGAACGGGCGGGTGGCGCGGGCCAGGCATTCGGCGCGCAAGCGGAAGACGGCGTGGGTCATGGAAGGCGGGAAACCAGGGCTGTGCGGAAACGGCGCGCAGTGTACCCCCGCCCGGTCATCGATGGGCAGCGGGCCGGACGAGCCGTTGCCCACTGCCCATCGCCCCATTCAGAAGGTGTGGTTGAGGGCCAGCCCGATGAAGTGGATCTGGGTCTTGTACTCGCCCTTGTAGTTGCCCCCGTTGCCGGTGCAACGCTGGCCGCTGTCGACGTAGAGGCCGCCGCTGCCGGGTACCCAGCCTGCAGGGGAGCAGTTGTCGGTGTAGTCCATCTTGCCGGTGTCGAACTGCACGAAGCTGTAGGCCAGGTCCACCGAGGTGTCCTTGAACAGCTGGTAGTTGGCACCGAACGACAGCCAGTAGCGATCCGCGTCGGGGAAGCCGGGGTGGCGCGTGCTGGCGCCGCTCACCGGGCTCTTGTCGTAGGCGATGCCGGTGCGCAGCAGCAGGTCGTCGCTGTACTGGTAGTTCATCCCCAGGGAGATCTTGTAGGTGTCGTTCCAGTCCTGGCGGACGTTGAGGTCGCCCTCGGTGACGCCGTTGAAGTAGGGGTAGCCGGCCACCTGGTCCAGGCCGACGCCGATGGTGCCGAGCCGGGAGTGGCGGGTCCAGGTGACGTCGGCCATCAGCGCGACCTTGTCGTTGAGCTGGTGGAAGGCGTTGATGGAGAGCGACTCGGGGGTGTCGATGGAGGTGCTGGCCTTGGAGTTGGGGTGCAGGCGGGTGGCGGCGAAATCCCCCGGGTTGACCCAGTTGGCCGGGTCCAGCACCAGTTCGAGCTGGTCCTTGGGCGGCAGGGTGATCACACCCAGGTCGATGCCACCGCTGAGGTCCGCGGTCGGCGAGGGCACGGCGCCCTGAACATCGGCGAAGCTCCACTTCGACTCGCCCTTGAGGGTGTGCTTGATGTGGGAGCGGTAGGCGATGCCGAAACGGGTCGACTCGGTGGGCTCCCAGAGGTAGCCGATGTTCCAGCCGAAGCCCCAGTCGTCGCCCTTGGCGCGGAAGTAGCCGTCGCCCTGCACGTTATCGGCGAAGTTCGAGGCCACGCAGTCGACGAAGGCATCGCCGCTCTGGCCGTTACAGCGGGTGATTTCCTCCGGCACGCTGACGCCGTAGAGCAATGGGATCGCGGCCTGGCCGAGGGGCGAGGCGGCCAGCTCGGTGACCTGCTGGTTGGCCGCGACGAACTGCCCGGCCAACTGGCGGGACGCGCCCTTCACATCCGCCGCACCACGCTGGACCGACTTGATGTACTGGGCCGAGACGCCGAAGCCGATGCTGTGATGCTCGTTGAAGCGGTAGGCGATGCTGGGGTTGAAGTTGACCGTCTCCAGGCTGGCCGACTGGATGCCATAGCGGCCGCTCCAGTCCTCCTCGTAGTCGAGCTTGGCGCCGTAGGGCACGAAGATGCCGAGGCCGACGGTGACCTGGTCGTTGATCTGCCGGGAGAAGTAGAAATTCGGCGCCGCAGCGGCATCCGGCAGGTAGGAACCGGCATCACCGTCACCGCTGCCGGTGGGGTTGCCGAAAACGTCGGTGCTGCCCTTGTCCTCGTATTCGCCACGGGGGATGAGGATGCTCATGCCGGTGGTCATCTGGGTACCCTTCAGACGCGCCAGGCCGGCGGGGTTGTAGAAGATCACCGAGGGGTCGGCTGCCTCGGCTCCATTGGCGTGTGCGGTGCCCTGGGCGGACACCGACTGGGATCCGAAGTGGTAGCCCGAGGCCAATGCAGGGGCGTGGAAGGCAAGCACGAGGCTGCCGCCGCAGAATGCGGTCAGCCAGCCGGCAGGACGAGTTGTTGTCATTGTTCTCGACTCCGAACTGTAGCGGCGGGGAACATGGCCCCGCCCTTTGTTTTCAATGACCCGCACGCAAGGCCTGGGGTGGCCGGGTCATTCCTAACTGGACACCGGAAGGCATCACGGGTTTTGGGACAGTTCGTGTTTTGCCGTCGATCCCCATCCTTAAGTCGAGGTGGGCCCTGCCTCGTGGTCATCTGCCGGTAACAGAACGCAGCCACGACGCAGGGGCCAAGCGAAGCGGCAATCTGGCCCGCGCCCCTTGTGACGGGGTTCGTTCAGGTAGGGCGGGTTGTTACGCATGACCACAGGCTGGCAGGCCGCCAGCACCGGGGGACCGCTCGTCGGCACGGTCCTGCGTTGGGAACGCCGACGGACCTTGATCTGCGGGCGGCGCTTGTTCAGGATGCGCGCACCAGGCTCCCGGGCCATGAACACTCGGCCGCAGCCAGAGTCAAAGGCTGCCCCACCCTCGGAGATTCGTATGCAACGCCTAACCCTCGCCGCCCTCGTCCTTCTCGCGCCCATCGCCGTGCAGGCGGCCTCGCTCAAGGATTTCGAGCTGACCAAGATGCTGGAGAAAGTGGCTGAGGAGAGCAGCGTCGGCACGCCCCGCGCCATCAACGAGGACATCCTCGACCAGGGCTACACGGTGGAAGGTACGGAGCTGATCAACCACCTCAGCGTCCGCCCCGCCCACGCGGCCCAGATGCGTGCCAACCCCGACTCGGTTCGCGCCCAGCTGGCCAACAGCGTGTGCCGCAACAACGGCTACCGCCAGCTGCTGGCCCGTGGCGCGGCGCTGCGTTACGCCTTCACCGAGTACAAGAGCAATCGCCCGGTCACCAACGAACGCTTCATTGCCAGCGACTGCGGCCTGAAGGCCTCCACGGCCAAGTAACACCGCCTTCCCCTCCTGCCTGCGGCTGTCGGCCCCCGTGTCCTACAGGGGGCTGGGGTCGAGGCTGCGTCTTGCGGCTGGAAAAGCCCGAGGCACTCGCGCAAGCTGTCCCAGCGTCCTGCATCCGGGTCGAATGCCCCGTTGGCAGGGCTCTGGCGCGCCCACCCCGGGCGTGCCTTGCAGTTGCTGAGCAAGGAGAACGCTATGCCTTTCGAACCGGATGACTACCTCTCCCGGCACTTCCAGACCAGCGGGATCGACCTGGCGCAAAAGGTCGACGAACTGGTCGGGCTGGTGGTTCCGCACGAAAGCCCCAACCTGTCCCTCTACCGCGAGATGGTGACCACCGTGGTGCGCATGGCCCAGGCGGATCGCAACCGCTGGGACGCCAAGATCATGCTGCAGACCCTGCGCGAGATGGAGCACGCCTTCAGCGTCCTCGAGCAGTTCAAGCGCCGTCGCAAGGTCACCGTGTTCGGTTCCGCACGCACGCCCGTGGAGCACCCGCTGTACGACCTGGCCCGCCAGCTGGGCGAGGCCATCTCCCGGCTCGACATGATGGTCATTACCGGTGCCGGGGGCGGCATCATGGCCGCCGCCCACGAAGGCGCCGGGCAGGAGAACAGCCTGGGCCTGAACATCACCCTGCCCTTCGAGCAACGCGCGAACGCCACGGTGGCGGGCACCGACCACCTGCTGTCGTTCCACTTCTTCTTCATCCGCAAGCTGTTCTTCGTCAAGGAAGCCGATGCCCTGGTGCTGTGCCCGGGGGGCTTCGGCACGCTGGACGAGGCCCTCGAAGTGCTCACCCTGATCCAGACCGGCAAGAGCCCGCTGGTGCCGGTGGTACTGCTGGACGAGCCCGGCGGCAGCTACTGGAAGGATGCGCTGGACTTCCTGCACCGCCATCTGGAACTGAACCGCTACATCCTGCCCAGCGACCTGCGCCTGGTTCGGCTGGTGCACAGCGCGGAAGACGCGGCCATGGAGATCGCCCGCTTCTACGGCAACTTCCACTCCAGCCGCTGGCTGAAGAGCGACTTCGTCATTCGCATGAACCACCCGCTGACAGAGTCGGCCCTTCACACCCTGCACGAAGAATTCAAAGGCCTGTGCCTGCAGGGCGGCTTCGAACAGCGCCCCTACTGCGAGCCTGAGCGGGACGAGCCGGAGTTCTGCCACCTCATCCGCCTGGCGTTCCGCTTCAACGGCCGCGACCACGGGCGCCTGCGGGAGCTGGTGGACTTCATCAACCTGCCGGAACACTGGGTGCGCTGACGCCCAATGAAAAAGCCCTGCCAGGTATGCCTGGCAGGGCTTTTCAGTACGTACAACACCTCAATCGTCCAGCGACGAGCCTCTCAGCAAGCGGCTGATCATCTCCATCGAATACCCCCGGTAGGCCAGGTAGCGCCCTTGCTTGGCGCGCTCCTTGGCGTCGAGGGGCAATCGCGCGAACTTGCGCGTCCAGGTTTCACGCAGGTGCGCGCCCCAATCGATGTCGGCTTCACGCAAAGCCGCCTCGATGGCCGGACGGGGCAAGCCGCGCTGGGCCAGGTCTTCACGGATACGGGCAGGCCCGTGACCGGAGCGGGCACGGCTGGCAATGAAGCTTTCGAGGTAACGGGATTCATCGAGAAGGCCCTCGTCGGCAAGCCGGTCGAGGGCACTTTCGATCAGTTCAGGCGGGGCGCCGCGCTGACGCAGCTTGCGCGTCAGCTCGACGCGACCGTGCTCGCGCATCGCCAGCAGGTCCATCGCGGCCCGCCGCACGGCGGCGGGGCTGTCGAGCACGACGGGCACGGGATCAGGCGTCAGCGTCGGCTTCAGCGGCTTCTTCGGCGGTGGGGACGAAGTCCTGCTTGCCGTTGTTGCGATTCAGCAGTTGCTCACGGATCAGCTTCTCGATGGCCTTGCCGGTTTCCGGGTTGTCCTCGAGGTACTTGGCGGCATTGGCCTTGCCCTGGCCGATCTTGTTGCCCTGGTAGCTGTACCAGGCGCCGGACTTCTCGAGGATGCCTTGCTGCACGCCGAGGTCGATGACTTCGCCGCTGCGGTAGATGCCCTTGCCGTAGAGGATCTGGAACTCGGCCTGGCGGAACGGCGGGGAAACCTTGTTCTTGACGACCTTGACGCGGGTCTCGCTGCCCACCACTTCCTCGCCTTCCTTCACCGCGCCGATACGGCGGATGTCCAGGCGTACGGAAGCGTAGAACTTGAGCGCGTTACCACCGGTGGTGGTTTCCGGGCTGCCGAACATGACGCCGATCTTCATGCGGATCTGGTTGATGAAGATGACCAGGCAGTTGGCGTTCTTGATGTTGCCGGTGATCTTGCGCAGGGCCTGGGACATCAGGCGGGCCTGCAGGCCGACGTGGGAGTCGCCCATCTCGCCTTCGATCTCGGCCTTGGGCACCAGGGCGGCAACGGAGTCGACGATGATCACGTCGACCGCGTTGGAACGCACCAGCATGTCGGTGATTTCCAGGGCCTGCTCACCGGTGTCGGGCTGGGAAACCAGCAGGTCATCGACGTTGACGCCCAGCTTGCCGGCGTAGTCCGGGTCCAGCGCGTGCTCGGCGTCGACGAAGGCGCAGGTGGCCCCCATGCGCTGGGCTTCGGCGATCACGGACAGGGTCAGGGTGGTCTTGCCCGAGGATTCCGGGCCGTAGATCTCGACGATACGACCCTTGGGCAGGCCGCCGATGCCGAGGGCGATGTCCAACCCCAGGGAGCCGGTGGAAATGGCCGGAATGGCCTGGCGCTCATGGTCGCCCATGCGCATGACCGCGCCTTTGCCGAACTGCTTCTCGATCTGGCCCAGGGCAGCCGCCAAAGCACGCTTCTTGTTCTCGTCCATTGAAGTCCTCGCTCATCAAGAGGGCCTGACGGCCACCAACAACTGTATAAGTAGACAGTATTATTTCACAGGAAACTTTCGCTCGCCTACCCCTCGAACGGTTTTTCTCCTGCAGCTAGTCGGATGACACCGTGGAGGGCCGTTTCCACCGTTTGCCGACGCACCTGCTGGCGGTCGCCCACGAACTGGTAGCGACGACTATGGCGCGCGTCTCCATCGGCCCAGGCGATCCAGACGGTACCGACCGGCTTCTCGGGCGAGCCCCCATCAGGCCCCGCAACGCCGCTGACTGCGACGGCGAATCGCGCGCCACTGCGGGCCTGCGCGCCTTCGACCATGGCCAGGACCACCTCGCGGCTGACCGCACCGACATGGCTGAACAGGGCTTCCGGTACACCCAGTTGCGCCGTCTTCTGAGCATTGGAATAGGTGACATAGCCGGCTTCGAACCAGGCGGAGCTGCCCGGAATACGGGTGATCGCTTCGGCGATGCCACCTCCGGTGCAGGACTCCGCCGTGGTGACCTGCGCTTTTATGGCCGCCAGGGCCTTGCCAAGGCGGGCGGCAAGTTCGGTCAGGGAGAGATCGGTGTCGGGCATGTGCAACTCCGGGGTTAAAGCAGGCAAGCCGGATACCGTACACTAGCGCCCTTCCCATGCAAGACCGGGCATCGGTTCATGGCAATCGGAATGCCCGGCCCCACCTTCAGAATCGCGAAGCACCGATGGCCAAAGATACCCAGGACCTTTCCGAACACACGCCCATGATGCAGCAGTAGCGGGGAAATGCTGCTCAGGGTCTCGGTAATTCTGCGGATCACCTTTCGTTCGTCTAAAACGAAATCTCGAGATAGGCGCCGTACAGGCCAGATAAATCGCGGTAGAGGCAGTTAGTTTTAGACAGTCACTGGCATGCCTTGATCGCCGCCACCAGCTCCCTCTCGTAGCCGATCCGCTGCCGGCGCTCTGCCAGCAGCGCCCTCACCTTCACCTCCAGCGAGTCACCCGCCCGCAGCGTCGATGCAGCCCAGGGCGGCACGGCCACCTCCTCAACCCGGCACGGCACAGCCACCGGGACCTCTACGCGCACAATGCGCGGCTCGGCGTACTGCCGGCCGGCGCACCCCGCCAGCGCGAACACCATCCCCACCACGATTCCCAGCCTCATAGACCAAGCTCCCGGTTGATCACTGCCTCGGCCGCGGCGCACTGGTCGCCACCGATCCCCTCCTGCTGCAGGCGCTGGGCGGCGGCGTAGTCGCCGGCAGCGGCCTGGCGCGCCTGCTGCTGGGCCTGCGCGGCGGCCTGCTGCCGTTGCTCAGCCTCGGCGCGCAACTGGGCCACCCGGGCGTTCTGCTCGCCCACGGCGCTCTCCAGCCCCTGGCGCGTTTGCTGGCACCGCACGGCCTGGGCCTGTGCTTCGTCCAGCAGCGGGCGATAGTGCCGGGCAGCCAGCCAGGCGCCACCGGCAGCGGCCAACAGAAGCGCCACGCCGGCCAGCACCAGGCGCAGCGGGATCACGGCGCTCATGCCAGCACCGCCCGGGCGCGATCCCACAGCAGGCGCCGCTCGGCGCGGCCGTTCTGGCCGCCGTTGATGCGCTGGGTGATGTCGTCGAACCGGCCGGCGTCGGCCAAGGCGTTCAGCTCGGCGTCCGCCCAGAACCACGCCGCCGACAGCGCCGCATGCTCAGGCCGCTCCAGCAGCTCAGGCTGCTCCACCAGGGGCAGGCCCAGTGCACGGCCGCACCGCTGGTACTGCGCGCGGCCGGTGATCTGGAACAGGCCCCGGCCCCGGTACCGCCAGCCGTCACCGGAGGCGGCCGGTCCGTTGCCCATCCGATTGCCATAGACCGCATTGGCGATGGCCTCGGGCTGGCGCTCCAGGCGCAGGGCGAGCCCGTTGGGCACACGCTGGCGGGCGGTCGGATCCGCGGCGAAACGGCCGGGCCAGGTATTGGCCAGGCCGGCGGCGCCGTAGTTCAGTTTCTCCACCAGCCGGGTGAGCTCGGCGCTCTCATGACCAGCCTGGGCCAGGAACGCGGCCAGGCGTACGCGGCTGGTGATGTCGTATCGGGCCGCCGCTCGGTTGATGGCGGAAACGAAAACGCCCGCAACAGTGCGGGCGTTCGGGAGGATCTGCAGCAGCTGCTGCTCGGTGATCTGCATGGG